>NZ_AULB01000007.1 GCF_000425065.1 Actinomadura rifamycini DSM 43936 | reverse complement strand
GGCCCGCGGGACGCGCGTCCCGCGGGCCCGGCCGCGCCGCTTGCTCCGGAGCCCGCCGCACCCCGGCGGGCGGGGCCCGGGTCAGGGCTTGGCGGTGCCGGCCGCCGCCGGCTCCGGCTCGCCCCCGCGCCCGTCCGTGTCGCCGTCCGTGTCGCCGTCCGGACGGTCGGGGCCGCCGCCGTGGTGGTCGTCCAGCATCGTGGCCTCGTCGAACGGGTCCTCCCCGGCGAGGACGCGGCGGGCCTTGTCCCGGTCGAACTCGCGGGTCCAGATGCCGATGACGACGGTCGCGACGGCGTTGCCCGCGAAGTTGGTGAGGGCGCGGGCCTCCGACATGAAGCGGTCGATGCCGACGATGAAGCCGACGCCGTCCACCAGCTCGGGCTTGTGCGACTGGAGCCCGCCGGCGAGGGTGGCGAGCCCGGCGCCGGTGACGCCCGCGGCGCCCTTCGAAGCGATGATCATGAAGAGCAGCAGCGGGATCTGCTCGCCGACCGACAGCGGCTGGTCCTGCGCGGACGCGATGAACAGCGTCGCCATCGTCAGGTAGATGGCGGTGCCGTCGAGGTTGAACGAGTAGCCGGTCGGGACGGTGATGCCGACGACCGGGCGGCTGATCCCGAGGTGCTCCATCTTCGCGATGAGGCGGGGCAGCGCCGACTCCGAGGAGGACGTCGACAGGATCAGCAGGAACTCGCGGGCGAGGTAGCGCAGCAGCGTGAACACGTTGATCCGGGCGACCGCCCACAGCACGGCGCCGAGGATCACGAAGACGAACACGACGCAGGTGATGTAGAAGCCGACCATGATGACGGCGAGGCTGCGCAGCGCGTCCCAGCCGCTGGAGCCGACGACCGCCGCGATCGCGCCGAACGCGCCGACCGGCGCCGCCCACATGATCATGGACAGCACGCGGAAGACGAGCTTCTGGAGGTGCTCGATGCCGCGCAGGATGGGGGCGCCCGCCGCGCCGAGCTGCTGCAGCGCGAACCCGACCAGCAGCGCGACCAGGAGCGTCTGCAGGACCTCGCCCGTGGTCAGCGCCGACACGAGCGTGTCGGGGATGATCCCGAGCAGGAAGTCGACGGTGCCCTCGCCGCCCTCGGCCTGCTCGTGCGCCGACGACACGCTCGACGGGTCGAGGTGCATGTTCTCGCCCGGGTGCAGCATGTTGCCGACGACCAGGCCGATCGTCAGCGCGAACGTCGACATCAGCAGGAAGTAGCCGATCGTGATGACGCCGACCTTGCCGACGCTGGCCGCGCGGGCGACCGAGCCGACCCCGAGCACGATCGTGCAGAAGATGACCGGCGCGATCATCATCTTGATCAGTTTGACGAAGCCCTCGCCGATCGGCTTCAGTTCGAGCGCGAAGTCCGGCGCGGCGATCCCGACGGCCACGCCGGCGATCACGGCCGCGATGACCGCGAGATACAGGTAGTGCATGCGGTCCTTGCGCTTGCGGCCCGCTGGGGTGGGAGTGGCGGTCACAGTTCTGTCTCCTCTGCTCAATCCGGCGGGCACACTATGCGCGCGGCCTGTGACCCCAGTCACGTTTGTGTACATTTCGTTCACGTGTCGGGCACCGGAGGTTTGCGGAAGGTGAAGGCGCTGGCAGCGGCGTCCTACGGACGCTGGAGCCTGGCGCGGCGGCTGCTCGTGCTGCAGGCCGTCGTCGTCGGGCTGCTCGTCGTCGTCGGCACCGCCCTGGCCGGACTGGACGCCCGCCGCGCGGCGCACGACCGCGCCGAGCAGACCGTCACGGCCGTCGCCGAGAGCATCGCCGACTCCCCGAACCTGCGGGCCGCGCTCGACGGGCCCGACCCGACGTCCGTCCTGCAGCCCTACACCGAGCTGATCAGGCACGACACCGGCATCGACTTCATCACGATCATGGCGCCGGACGGCACCCGCTACACCCACCCGGAGCCCGCGCGGATCGGCGGCCGGTTCATCGGCACCACCGCCCCCGCCCTCGCGGGGCGCACGTTCAGCGAGACCTACACCGGCACCCTCGGCCCGTCCGTCCGGACGGTCGCGCCCGTGTTCGGCGACGCCGCGTCCGGTGAGCGGGGCCGCGTGGTGGCGCTGGTCGCGGTCGGCATCACCGTCCGGGAGATCTCCGCGGAGTTCGAGGAGCGGCTCGTGTCGCTCGCCCTCGTCGCCGTCGCGGTGCTGGGCGTCGGGATCGCCGGCAGCTACCTGATCTCCGCCCGGCTGCGCCGCCAGACGCGCGGCGCCGCGCCCCGCGAGCTGCGCGAGATGTTCGACTACTACGAGGCGATCCTGCACGCCGTCCGGGAGGGGCTGCTGCTGACCGACCGGGCCGGCCGCGTCGTGCTGTACAACGACGCGGCCCGCGACCTGCTCGGGCTGCCGCCGGCCGGGCGGGCGCGCGGCCGCCCCGCCGCCGACCTCGGGCTGCCGGACGCGCTGACCGCGGCGCTCGTGTCGCCCGCGCCGCGCTCGGACGAGATCCACGTGGGGGACACGCGGGTCCTGGTCGTGAACACCTCGCCCGTCCGGTCCGGGGACCGCGCGATGGGGAACGTCGTGACGCTGCGGGACCACACCGAGCTGCAGGGCCTCACCGGCGAGCTGGACACCGTGCGCGGGTTCGCCGAGTCGCTGCGGTCGCAGGCGCACGAAGCGGCGAACCGCCTGCACACGGTGGTGTCGCTGGTGGAACTCGGCCGTCCGGAGCAGGCCGTGGAGTTCGCGACGTCGGAGCTCGCGGCGGCGCAGCGGCTCACCGACCGGGTCGTCGGCGCGGTGAGCGAGCCGGTGCTGGCGGCGCTGCTGCTCGGCAAGTCCGCCGAGGCCGCCGAACGCGGCGTCGAGCTCGACCTGGGCGCCGACTCGGCGCTCGACGGCCCGGCGGGCGGCGTCGAGCCGCGCGACCTCGTCACGATCCTCGGCAACCTGATCGACAACGCGGTGGACGCGGCGGTCGCCGGGGCCGGCCGGCGGCCGCCCCGGGTGACGGTCACCGTGCGGTCCGCGCCGGACGCGCTGCTGCTGACGGTCGCCGACAGCGGCCCGGGCGTCGACCCGGCGGCCGTCCCGGACCTGTTCCGGCGCGGCTGGACGACCAAGGACGCCGGCGACGACGCGGTGGGGCGCGGCCTCGGCCTCGCGCTCGTCGGGCAGGCGGTGCGCCGCAACGGCGGGACCGTCGAGGTGCGGAGCGCCGAGGCGGGCACGGAAGAGGGCCGCGGGGAGTCGGGGGCGGAGTTCGCCGTCCGGCTGCCGGTCCGCGAACGGACGGAGGAGACGGTGCGATGAGCGGCACGAACGGCGGCGCGGCGATCCGGGTGCTGGTGGTGGAGGACGAGCGCGTCGCGGCGGAGGCGCACCGCGTCTACGTCGAGCGGGTCCCCGGGTTCGAGGTGGCGGGGGTCGTCCACTCGGGCGCGGACGCCCTGCGGTTCTGCCGCCGCGAGCCCGTCGACGTCGTCCTGCTGGACTTCTACCTGCCCGACACGCACGGCCTCACCGTGTGCCGGGCGCTGCGGGCCGAGGGCCGCGACGTGGACGTCATCGCCGTCACGTCCGCGCGGGACCTGACCGTCATCCGGTCGGCGGTGTCGTCCGGGATCGTCCAGTACCTGCTGAAGCCGTTCACGTTCGCGTCGCTGCGGGAGCGGCTCGAACGGTACGCGCGGTTCCGCGACCAGACGGCGCGGGACGGGGAGGTCGCGGGGCAGGCCGACGTGGACGGGATGCTCGCCGCGCTCCGCGCCCCGGGGCAGCCGGCGCTGCCGAAGGGGATGAGCGGCGACACGCTGGAGCGGGTCAGCGCGGCGCTGTCCGGCGCGGCGGACGGGCTGTCGGCCGCGGCCGTCGCCGACCTGACCGGCGTCTCCCGCGTCACCGCCCGCCGCTACCTGGAGTACCTCGCCGACAACGGGCTGGCCGCGCGCCGCCCCCATTACGGGCAGATCGGACGCCCCGAGGTGCGCTTCTACCCGGAGCGCGCGCAGGCCGCCGGGTAGAACGGGTGCGACTCGGGGTACCACTGGGACGAAGGTTCGTCAGTGCAACGACATCGGGGGAGTTGTCGTGGGTGACGTGAGCGACAAGACCGAGCGCAGGACCCAGGGCGAGGGGGCCCGCGACGCCGCGGCCGAGGGCGACGAGCGGGCGCCCGCGCGGGACGCCGGGCAGCGCCGCAAGGGCGCGGCGCCGAAACCGGGCGACGCCGCGCGCAAGATGCGCGCGATGTTCAAGGGGTAGGCGGCTCGGCGGAGGCGTTCCCGTGCGAGGGCCGGTGGGCGCCACCGGCCCCTTCGCATCCCCGCAAAAGCGCGTTGACCTGGGCTTTGTCCATTTTTTCGGTTTTGCTTCGGCGGTAGCGAGCATCACCCTGACGTTACCGACGCATTTGGGGGGACGTCGTGAGTCAGGACGACGGGCGGACCGGCCAGGGCACGACCGGGACGATGCACAAGCCGCCGCAGCAGCAGTCGCGGCGGCCCGAATCGGGGGGCCGCAGCGAGCTGGTCACGCAGGGCGGGAAGACCACGATCGCCGACGTGGTGGTCGCCAAGATCGCGTCGATGGCCGCCCGGCAGGTCGGCGGCGTGTACGCGATGGGCGCCGGGATGAGCCGCACGATCGGCTCGATGCGCGAGCGGATGCCCGGCATGTCGAGCGACACCACGCAGGGCGTGCAGGTGCAGGTCGGGGAGCGGCAGGCCGCCGTGGACATCGACGTCGTCGTCGAGTACGGCGTCTCCATCCCGGACCTGGCGAACGCGGTCCGCCGCAACGTCAGCAACGAGATCGAGCACATGTGCGGGCTGGAGGTCGTCGAGGTGAACATCGCCGTCGACGACGTGCACCTCGCCGAGGAGGACGAGCAGCAGCAGCCCGAGGAGCCGCGGGTCCGATGATCACTTGGACGAACGCGCCGGAGCGGTCCGCGGTGCCGCGGCAGACCGGGCCGGCCCCCGGTGCGGGCGCGGCCCCCGCCGCGGGACCGGCGGCGCCGCCGGTCGAGCCGTCGCCGGCCGAGGTCCTCGCCGAGCGCATCGCCGAACGGGTGCTGTCGTGCGCGGACGTCGTGGCGCTGACGGCCGGCCCGCACGGCCGCGTCGCGACCTACCGGCCGGGCGCCCCGTTCGCGGGCGTCGCCGTCCGCGCCGGCGTGGTCGAGGTCGGGATCGTCGCCCGGTACGGGCGGCCGCTGCCGCTGGTCGCCGAGGACGTCCGCGGGCTCGTCCGCCCGCTGTGCGAGGGGCGCGCGGTCGACGTGCTGATCGGAGACCTCGCCGACGCGGCGAGCTGAGGGGGAGATCCGGATGGACATGAGACTGCTGTGGCCGCTGGTCGGCCTGGCGTTCGGCATCGCGCTCGGGTTCGCGGGCGCGTTCGGCGGCTTCGGCGCGTTCTTCATCGTGCTGCTGCTCGGCGCGTTCGGCTTCCTGGTGGGCCGCGCCATCGAAGGCGAGCTGGACATCCGGCAGCTGTTCACGCTGAACACCGGGAAGCGGCCGCGATGACCGCGCCGCCCGGCGCCCGGCGGGCCGCGCCGCCGGACGCACGGGGCGAGACGCGGATCAGCGACCGGGCCGTCGCGCGCATCGCGGCCCGCGCCGCCGGCGAGGTCGAGGAGTCCGGCGGGCTCGGCCGCTCGGTGCTCGGCGTGCCCGTCCCCGGGCGCCGCACCGCCCGCACCGAGGTCCGGGTGGACGGCCACATCGTCACCGCGCGGGTCGCGCTGTCGGTGACCTACCCGATGCCGGTGCGGGAGACGGCCCGCCGCGTCCGCGACACCGTGCGCGAACGGGTCGAGCGGCTGACCGGGCTGACCGTCCGGCAGGTGGACGTGGACGTCGCCGAGCTGGAGCACCCGGCCGCGCGTGAGAGGACGGTCCGATGACGACGCACGCGGGGCACGTCCGCCCGCCCCGTACCGGGCACGCCGACCGGGCCGTCCGGGCCCGCGAGGCCGACCGGGCCGCCCGGCACGCGTTCCGGTCCCGGCGCGTCCGGGTCGCGACGCTCGCCGCGGTCCTGCTGACCGCCGCCGCCGTCTTCACCGCCATCGAGGTGATCACCGGCCTGCTCGACCGGCCCTGGCACCTGATCCCGTACGAACGGGTCTCGGACGCCGCCTGGAACGACCCGAAGGTCCTCGGCATCACCGCCGCGCTCGCCGCGCTGGGCCTGCTCTTCGTCCTCGCCGGGCTGCTGCCCGGCCGCACCCGCATGGTGCCGCTGCAGGGCGACGACCCGGACGTGATGATGGGCGTGAACCGGCGCGGGCTGAAGCGCGCCGCCGCTGCCGCCGCCGAGGACGCCCCCGGCGTCTCGCGCGTCCGCAAGGTGAAGCTCGGCCGCCGCACGGTGAAGGTGCGCGCCGAGACGCCCGTGCACGATCCCGAGGGCCTCGGGCAGGGCGTCGCTTCGTCCGTCCAGGAGCGGCTCGACCGGCTCCGGCCGTTCCCGCCCCGCGCGGTCAAGGTCCGCCTCCGGGCCGAGGGGGACTGATGGACCGGCACCCCGCCCGCACGAACCGCACCGGCCTCATCGTGCTGGGCGCCGTCCTGCTCGCCGCCGGCGGGGCGGGCCTCGCCCGCGGCGCCGGCCTGTTCGCCGACCCGTCCGCGCGGGTGCTGTCCTCGGACGTCCGGCGGTTCGCCGAGGACAACGCGTGGTTCTGGCCCGCGATCGCGGCCGCCGCCGTCGTCCTCGCCCTCGTGGGCGTCCTCTGGCTGGTCGGGCAGGTCCGCACCCGCCGCGTCCCCGAACTCGCGATGGAGCCGGACCCCGACGGCGGCCGGACGCGCCTGTCGGCGAAGGCCGTCACCGGGGCGCTGGAGCGGGAGATCGAGGAGTACCCGGGCGTCCGCCGGGTCCGCGCCCGGCTGCTCGGCTCGTCCCGCGAGCCCGAGCTGCACCTCAGCGTCGCCTACGGGCACCGTGCGGACGCCGCCGACCTGCGCCGCCGCATCCAGGAGGAGGGCGTCCCCCGCCTGTGCGCCGCGCTCGAGCGCGAGACGGTGCCGACGGTCGTCCGGCTGCGCCTGGTGCCGAAGGACGAACCGACGACCGTCGTCTGAAGCCTTGACTGCGCTTTGGAACGCGTATGGGCCGCGGGTGCCGGATATGCGACTAATGTCCGAATACAGAACCTGACGTCGAGAGCAAGAGGAGGCGCGCTTGTCCCACCACCCACGCACGGGCGGCTCCGCAGAGGGGCTCTACGACGTACGGAGGGAACACACGGATCACGGCAGGGGCCCCTTCCACTGAGCGGCCCGCCGGCCCGGGGGCGCGGCACTTCCCATTTCCACCGCGCCCCCCGGGCCTTCACCTGCCCCGGCACCCGCCCGCGGCGGAATGCCGCGTCGATTACCACGAGGTCGGGCGAGTGATCACACCTTCCCCCAGCCGGTCGCGCAGCGGGGCGTCCTCGTTGATGACCTCCCCGAGCAGCGCCCGGTGCTCGCCGCGTCCGCCGGCCCGCGCAAGCCTCGCGAACAGCGCCTCGCGCATCTCGAAGACGAGGTCGGCGGCCTCCTCGATCGTGGGCGTGGCGTCGGTGGCGGCGCCGCTCGGGTCGTTCGGGTGGTCCGGCCGATCAGCGCACATACCGCGCAGCCTAGGACTGAGCGTCAGCATTCGATGACGTTGACGGCCAGGCCGCCTCGGCTCGTCTCCTTGTACTTGTCGAGCATGTCGCGGCCGGTGTCGCGCATGGTCTTGATCGCCTTGTCGAGCGTGACGAAGTGGCGGCCGTCGCCGCGCAGCGCGATGCGGGCCGCGCTGATCGCCTTGACGGCGCCGACGGCGTTCCGCTCGATGCACGGCACCTGGACGAGCCCGCCCACCGGGTCGCACGTCAGCCCGAGGTTGTGCTCGATGCCGATCTCGGCCGCGTTCTCCACCTGCGCGGGCGTCCCGCCGAAGACCTCGGTGAGGCCGGCCGCCGCCATCGAGCAGGCCGACCCGACCTCCCCCTGGCAGCCCACCTCCGCGCCGGAGATGGACGCGTTCTGCTTGAACAGCACGCCCATCGCCCCGGCGGCCAGCAGGAAGCGGACGATCCCGTCGTCGTCCCGTCCGGGGACGAAGCGGTCGTAGTAGTGCAGGACGGCCGGGACGATGCCCGCGGCCCCGTTCGTCGGGGCGGTGACGATCCGGCCGCCCGCCGCGTTCTCCTCGTTGACGGCGAGCGCGAACAGCGTCACCCAGTCCATCGCGTGCAGGGGGTCGGCGGGCTTCTCCGCCATGAGCTGCCGGTGCAGCTGGGGCGCGCGGCGGCGGACCTTCAGGCCGCCGGGCAGCAGGCCCTCGCTGTCGCAGCCGCGGTCGACGCACGCCCGCATGACCCGCCAGAGGTCCAGGAGGCCCGCGCGGATCTCGGCGGTCGAGCGGCCGAACGCGCGCTCGTTCTCCAGCATGAGCCCCGAGACCGACAGGCCCGTGTCCGCGCAGCGCTCCAGCAGCTCGGCGGCCGTGTCGAAGCGGTGCGGCAGGACGGTGTCGTCCGGCTTGATGCGGTCGGCGCCGGCCGCGTTCTCGTCCACGACGAACCCGCCGCCGACCGAGTAGTACACCCTCGCGCGCAGTTCGTTTCCTGCGTCGTCGAACGCGGTGAACCGCATGCCGTTCGGGTGCCCCGGCAGCGACTCCTTCCGCTCGAACACCAGGTGCTCGCCGACCTCGAACGGGACGTCCCGGGCGCCGAACAGCCGCAGCGTCCCGCGGGCGCGGACGTCCGCGACGCGCTCGTCGGCCGTGTCGACGTCCACGGTCTCGGGCTTGTCGCCCCCCAGGCCGAGGATCACGGCCTTGTCGCTGCCGTGCCCCTTGCCCGTCAGCCCGAGGGACCCGTACAGGACGGCCCGGACGGACGCCGTCTTCTCCAGCAGCCCGTCCCGGTCCAGGCCGCGGGCGAACCGGTGCGCGGCCGCCATCGGGCCGCCGGTGTGCGAGGACGAAGGGCCGATACCGATCTTGAACAGGTCGAAAACGCTGATGGCCATGGATGCCCCCGCGCTCCCCTCCGCCCGGCGCCCGGGCGGAGGGGAGCGGCGATCTAGAGGTTCGGGTACAGCGGGTGCCGGTCCGCGAGGGTCTTCACCCGCGCGGCCAGCGCGTCCCGGTCGAACGACGGCTGGAGCGCCAGCGCGATCACGTCGGCGACCTCGGCGAAGTCCTCCGTCGTGAAGCCGCGGGTGGCCAGCGCCGGGGTGCCGATCCGCAGCCCGGACGTCACCATCGGCGGGCGCGGGTCGTTCGGGACGGCGTTCCGGTTGACGGTGATCCCGATGTCGTGGAGGCGGTCCTCGGCGTCCCGCCCGGTCAGCTCCGAGTCCACGAGGTCGACCAGGACCAGGTGGACGTCGGTGCCGCCGGTCAGCACCTTCACCCCGGCCTTCGCCGAGTCCTCGGCGAGGAGCCGCTCGGCCAGGATCTTCGCGCCCTCGACGGTGCGCGACTGCCGCGCGCGGAACTCGTCCGACCCGGCGATCTTCAGCGCCACCGCCTTCGCGGCGATCACGTGCTCCAGCGGCCCGCCCTGCATGCCCGGGAACACCGCCGAGTTGATCTTCTTGCCGTACTCCTCGCGGGACAGGATCAGCCCGCCGCGCGGCCCGCCCAGCGTCTTGTGCGTCGTCGTGGTGACGATGTCCGCGTGCGGGACGGGCGAGGGGTGCAGGCCCGCCGCGACGAGCCCCGCGAAGTGCGCCATGTCGACCATGAGCAGCGCCCCGACCGAGTCGGCGATCTCCCGGAACGCCGCGAAGTCGAGCTGCCGCGGGTACGCCGACCAGCCGGCCACGATCATCTTCGGCCGGTGCTCGGCCGCCAGCGCGGCGACCTCGTCCATGTCGACCCGGCCGTCCTCCGCGCGCACGTGGTAGGGCACCACGTTCAGCACCTTGCCGGAGTAGTTCAGCCGCATCCCGTGGGTGAGGTGCCCGCCGTGCGCGAGGTCCAGCCCGAGGATCGTGTCGCCGTGCTGCAGCAGCGCGAAGTACACGGCCGTGTTGGCCTGCGCGCCGCTGTGCGGCTGGACGTTCGCGTGCTCGGCGCCGAACAGCTCCGTGGCGCGGTCGATCGCGAGCTGCTCGGTGACGTCCACGTACTCGCAGCCGCCGTAGTAGCGGCGGCCCGGGTAGCCCTCGGCGTACTTGTTCGTCAGGACCGAGCCCTGCGCCTCCAGCACCGACGTCGGCGCGAAGTTCTCCGACGCGATCATCTCCAGCGTCGACTGCTGGCGCCGCAGCTCGGCGCCGACGGCCTCGGCGACCTGCGGGTCGGCCTCGGCCAGCGAGGCGTACAGGGAGGAGGACACGCTCACGCCTCCTCGATGAGCTTGCCGTAGGCGGCCGCGTCGAGCAGGTCGCCGGGCGCCTCGGAGATGCGCACCTTGAAGATCCAGCCCTCCCCGTACGGGTCGTCGTTGATCACGCTGGGCTCGTCCGCGACGCCGGTGTTGATCGCGGTGATCTCGCCGGTGACCGGGGAGTACAGGTCGCTGACCGACTTGGTCGACTCCACCTCGCCGCAGGGCTCGCCCGCCTCGACGGTGTCGCCCTCGGACGGCTGCAGCTCGAGGTAGACGATCTCCCCGAGGGCCTCGGCGGCGTGGGCCGTGATCCCGACCGTGACGATGCCGTCCTCGGGCGCCTGCCCGCTGTCGTCGAGACCGGCCACCCACTCGTGCTCTTCGCTGTAGCGGAGCTGCTCCGGAACGCTCACGTTGTTGCTCTCTCTTTCAGGAACGCTTGTAGAACGGCAGGGCGACCACGTCGACCGGTTCGGCCCGGCCGCGGACGTCCACGGCCAGCCCGGACTCCTCGACACCGGTGTCGAGGTACGCCATGGCGATCGGCTTGCCCAGTGTGGGCGACGGCGCGCCGCTCGTCACGACGCCGCACGGAGCGCCGTCGGACGTGACGACCGCATACCCCTTGCGGGGCGCGCGACGCCCCCGCGCCACCAGTCCCACGAGCCTACGGCCCGCGGGGGTCTGCGCCTGCGCCGCCAGGGCGGACTTCCCGACGAAGTCGACGGGCTTGTCCAGTTTGACGACACGGCCCAGCCCGGCTTCGAACGGGGTGGTCTCGGCCGTCAGCTCGTTGCCGTACAGCGGCATCCCCGCCTCCAGCCGGAGGCTGTCGCGGGCCGCGAGGCCGCACGGGACGACGCCGTCCGCGGCCGCGAGCTCCCGCCACAGCCGGACGGCGTCGCCCGCGTCGACGAACAGCTCGAAGCCGTCCTCGCCGGTGTAGCCGGTGCGGGCGACGAGCACGTCGATGCCGGCGACCCGGTCGGCGAGCACGGAGTAGTACGCGAGGCCGTCGAGCGGGGCGCCGGTGAAGCGCGCGAGGGTCTCCTGCGCGTGCGGGCCCTGCAGCGCGACGAGCCCGTAGGCGGCCGAGCGGTCCTCGACGGCCGCGTCGAACCCGCGCGCCCGCTCGGCGAGGGCGTCGTGGACGACGTCCGCGTTCGCGGCGTTCGCGACCACCATCCACGTCTCGTCCGCGAGCCGGTACACGATCAGGTCGTCGAGCACGCCGCCGTCGGGGGCGCAGATCATCGTGTAGCGGGCCTTGCCGACCTTCATCGGCGACAGGTTGCCGACGAGCGCGTGGTCGAGCGCCTCCCCGGCGCCCGGCCCGGAGAGGAAGACCTCCCCCATGTGGGACAGGTCGAACAGCCCCGCGCCGGTGCGGACGGCGCGGTGCTCGGCCGTCTCGCTCGCGTAGCGCAGCGGCATCAGGTACCCGGCGAAGTCGACGAGGTGCGCGCCGAGGTCCGTGTGGACGTCGTGCAGCGGCGTCGTCTTCGCGCTCGGAGTCTTCGCGTTCGGATCGGCGGACATGGGTTCGGCTCCTTCGTCACGGGCGCGACGTGGTCCATCGTCCCACTCGCGCACCGGGCGGCTCGGTGCCTCCCCCTCTGTCATCGGCGCCTGAGAGCTTCACCCGCGGCGGACGGCGGGCTTTCACCTTCGGCGGGGGACCGGGGTCCCCGCTTTCCAGAGGTCGCCTGGTCCGTGCGGTCCGTGGGCCTGAGAGGTTCCGGGGAGGATTTGCTCCTTCGGCGTCCCGGGCCGGCTGCCGGGGACTCTCCCGCACGGGATCAACGGCTTCGCGTCAGGCTAGCAGCGGCGTCGCCGGACCGACCAGCCCCGCACCGTCCGGCGGGCGGGCCCGGCGGACGGACGGGGCCGCGCCATCACGCGCGCCACCGGGGGCGCGCGGATATCGGCGGCTTCGCCAACCGGCTCGTCCATATTTGGGCGTCATGCGCAAAATGACCTTCGGAATGGGCGATTCCCGGGGCATCCGGACGGCCCGCCGCATGACGTACGCTGAGTTGGTTCACGGAGATCACCCCGCCGGGCGGGGCTCGGACGACCGGAGGGGCGTGACGCATGGGCTGGCTGGCCGGCGTACTCATCCTTTTCTTCGGCCTGATGGCGTCCATCGCGCTGCACGAACTGGGGCACTTCTCCTTCGCCAAGCTGTTCAAGGTGCGCACGACCCAGTTCATGGTCGGCTTCGGCCCCACGCTGTGGTCGCGGCACAAGGGCGAGACCGAGTACGGGATCAAATGGATCCCGCTCGGCGGCTACATCCGGATGATCGGCATGCTGCCGCCCCGCAAAGGCGACAAGCCCGGCGAGATCCGGCAGATCAGCACCGGCCCGTGGCAGGGGCTGATCGAGTCGGCGCGCGGCGCGGCCCTCGAAGAGGTCCGGCCCGGTGACGAGAACCGCGTCTTCTACGCCAAGCCCTGGTGGCAGAAGCTGCTGATCATGTTCGGCGGCCCCGCGATGAACCTGCTGCTCGCGGTGGTGTTCTTCGGCATCCTGATCATGGGCCTCGGCACGTACGTGAGCAAGCCCGTCATCAACCAGGTCTCCGACTGCATCATCCCCGCGAGCCAGGCCGCGAACGTCGACACCTGCCCCGCGGGCGCCACGCCCACCCCGGCGCGGCAGGCCGGGCTCCAGTCCGGCGACCGCGTCGTCTCGTTCGGCGGCACCCGCATCGAGGACTACGAGCAGCTCCAGCTCCTGATCCGCGACTCGGCGAACAAGACCGTCCCGATGACGATCGAGCGCGACGGGCGGACGCAGCGGGTGAGCGTCCCGATCGCGCGCAACGAGCTGGCCAGCCTGGACGACCCGGACAAGGTCGTCACCGTCGGGTTCCTCGGCATCACCCCCACCCGCGAGCTCGAACGCCAGGGGCCCGGCGCCGTCGCCGAGCACATGGCCGACCTCACCGGCCGCACCGTCGAGGCGCTGCTCAACATGCCGCAGAAGATGGTCGGCGTGTGGGAGGCGGCGTTCGGCGGCGAGGAGCGCGACCCGAACGGGCCGGTCGGCGTCGTCGGGGTCAGCCGGTTCGGCGGCGAGATCGCCGCGTCCGACGCGCTCACCGGGCAGGAGAAGGTCTCCTACTTCGTCATGCTGCTCGGCTCGCTGAACCTCGCGGTCGGGCTGTTCAACCTCGTCCCGCTGCTCCCGCTGGACGGCGGCCACATCGCCGGCGCCCTGCTGGAGGCGCTCAAGAAGTTCTTCGCGAAGGTCTTCCGCAGGCCCGACCCCGGCTACGTGGACGTCGCCAAGGCGCTGCCCGTCACGTACGCCATGGCGATCGTGCTGATCGTCATGGGCGGCCTGCTGATCTACGCCGACCTGGTGAACCCGATCCGGCTCATGTGACGCCGCCGCCCGGCGCGTCCGGTCCGGCGTCCGGTCCGACGTCCGGCAGGTCGCCGGTCTCCAGGAACCGCTCGAGCGCCACCAGGTACGGCGCGATGTCGAGCCCCTGCGTGCGCAGCCAGGTGTCCGACCCGTACGTCCCCGCGTACCGCTCGCCGCCGTCGCAGATCAGCGTCACGACGCTGCCGCGCTCCCCGCGCGCCCGCATCTCGGTGACCAGCCGCGCCACGCCCCACATGTTCGTGCCCGTCGACCCGCCCACGCTGCGCCCGCCGACCGCGCTCGTCCACCGCATCGCCGCGATCGACGCGGCGTCCGGTACCCGGATCATCCGGTCGATCACCGTCGGCAGGAAGGACGGCTCGACGCGCGGGCGCCCGATGCCCTCGATGCGCGAACCGGATGCCGTCCGCCCCGGGTCGTGGTCCTCGAACGAGCCGTAGAACGCCGAACCCTCCGGATCGACCACCGCGAGCCGCGTCTGGAACCGCCGAAAGCGGACGTAGCGGCCGATCGTCGCGGACGTCCCGCCCGTCCCGGCGCCCACCACCACCCAGGACGGCTCGGGGAACCGCTCCAGCCGGAGCTGCTCGAAGATCGACTCGGCGATGTTGTTGTTGCCGCGCCAGTCCGTCGCCCGCTCGGCGAACGTGAACTGGTCCATGAAGTGCCCGCCGCACTCGGCCGCGAGCCGCCGCGACTCGTCGTAGATCGCGCCCGGCTCGTCCACCAGGTGGCAGCGCCCGCCGTGGAACTCGATCAGCGCGATCTTCTCCGGGCTCGTCGACGCCGGCATCACCGCGACGAACGGCAGCCCCAGCAGCCGCGCGAAGTACGCCTCCGACACCGCCGTCGACCCGCTGGACGCCTCGATGATCGTCGTGTCGCGGGTGATCCACCCGTTCGCCAGCCCGTACAGGAACAGCGACCGCGCCAGCCGGTGCTTCAGCGAGCCCGTCGGATGCACCGACTCGTCCTTCAGGTACAGGTCGATGCCCCACTCGGGCGGCAGCGGGAACACGTGCAGGTGCGTGTCCGCGCTGCGGTTCGCGTCCGCCTCCACGAGCCGGATCGCCTCGGCGATCCAGGCGCGCCCGCCGGGGTCGCAGCGATCCACGGTCCCGCCCACGGTTCCCCCCTCGATCGTCCATGATCGGCAGGTTCCCACGATAACGGTGCAAGTCACCGGGCATCATGGAGCCCACGGGGGGCTCATGATCCAACTGTTCGAGCAACGCATCGTCGACACCGGCCGCCTGCCGCTGTTCGGCTTCTTCGTCGCGTTCATCGTCACGTTCGTCCTCACGCGGGTGAACGTCCGGCTGATCCGGGCGAACGTCCGCTGGTGGTTCCGCAACGTGAAGGCGGGCGACGTCCACATCCACCACGTCGTCTTCGGCGTCGTCCTCATGCTGGTCGGCGGCGTCGCGAGCCTCGCCGTCCCGGACGGCCGCGTCGGGTTCGACCTCGCCGCCGCGGTCGTCTTCGGCATGGGCTCGGCGCTTGTCCTCGACGAGTTCGCGCTGATCCTGCACCTCAGCGACGTCTACTGGACGGAGAAGGGCCGCGCGTCCGTCGACGCCGTGTTCGTCGCGATCGCCGTCACCGGGCTGCTGCTGCTCGGCGTCAACCCGCTCGGCGTCGAGGGCTCGCCGCTCCCGTCCGTCCCGGGCGTCCAGGTCGAGCTGATCTCCGGGTTCTACGCGGCGTCCCTCGCGGTCAACCTCGTCTTCGCCGTGATCACGCTGCTCAAGGGGAAGATCTGGACGGGCCTCATCGGCCTGTTCGTGCCCGCGCTGCTGCTCGTCGGCGCGGTCCGCGTCGCCCGTCCGGGCTCGCCCTGGTCCCGCTGGCGGTACGACGCCGACTCGCGCAAGTTCGCGCGCGCCGTCCGCCGCGAGAAGCGGATCCGCCGCCCGCTCATCCGCGGCAAGATCTGGGTGCAGGAGTTCATCGCCGGACGCCACGACCTGATCCCGCCCGAACTGCGGCACCGCCGCGCCGCCGCCGACGGCGCCCGCCGCCGCAGGCTCGTCCGCCACCGGCGCCGCGCCGCCGCCCGCGCCCGGCGCGGCACGGTCGCCGACGTCCGGATCCGCGCCGCGGCGAGGCTCCGGGCCCGCCGCGCCGAGCCCGCCCGCGGCGACGCGCCCCGCAACCCGCGCCTGCGCCTCGGCCGCGACCGCGCGCCCCGCCCCCGGGACGCGCCCGCCCCCGAGTACGCCGCCCGCCGCCCGAACGGCGGTGACGGGTCCGCCCCCGGCCGCACGGGCGGAACCGAGCCCGCGGAGCGCGGCTAGCGCCCGGAACGTCGCACCCGCCTGAGACGATCGGGTCGGTGCGGAAGGACTCCTGGGGAGGCTGCGGATGGCGGACGGCACGGGTGCGCACGAGCGGGCCGGACGGCCCGAGGAGCTGAGCCGGTTCGTCGTGGAGCGGCTGAACGCGGGCGACGTGGACGGGCTGGTGGCGCTGTACGAGCCGGACGCGGTGCTCGCCCTGCCCGGCGGCGGCGTCGCCACCGGGCACGCCGAGATCCGGCGGGCGTACGAGCGGCTCGTCGCGGACGGGCCCGTGTTCGCGCCCGGAGAGCAGCGGCCCACCCTCCGGCGGGGCGACCTGGCGCTGACGTCGGTGCGGCTGCCGGACGGCGGGGCCACCGCCGAGGTCGCCCGGCGGCAGCCGGACGGCACCTGGCTGTGGGTCATGGACCAGCCGCGGGTCGTGTGACGCGGCGGGTCAGTCCATGACGGGGGCGACGGCGCGGACGGTGTCGATCGTGTCGGCCTCGCCCGCGGACTTGTCGGGGCGGTAGCGGAGCACGCGGGCGAAGCGGAGCGCGATGCCGCCGGGGTAGCGGGTGCTGTGCTGGACGCCGTCGAACGCGATCTCGACGACGAGTTCGGGACGGACGTGCACCGTCCAGTCGTCCTCGCGGACGGCGAGCTCCCGCAGCGTGCGCGTCTGCCAGGCGAGGAGTTCGTCCGTCAGGCCCTTGAAGGTCTTGCCGAGCATGACGAACCCGCCGGACTCGGGGTCGCGCGCGCCGAGGTGCAGGTTCGACAGCAGCCCGCTGCGGCGGCCGTGCCCCCACTCGGCGGCGAGGACGACGAGGTCGAGCGTGTGGCGCGGCTTGACCTTGATCCAGCCGGCGCCGCGGCGGCCCGCCGTGTAGGGGGTGTCGAGGGACTTGACGACGACGCCCTCGTGGCCGCGCGCGACGGCCTCGTCGAACACCGCCTTCGCCGCCGCCGGGTCGCCGGTGACGAGCCGGGGCATCCTCAGGTGCTCGGGGACGATCCGGGCGAGCGCGGCGCCGCGTTCGGCGCCGGGCGCGTCGAGCAGGTCGGCGCCGTCCAGGTGCAGGACGTCGAACAGGTACAGGGTGAGCGGGACGGGTTCGGTGTCCTTCGCGGTGCGGGTGGCGGTGCGGGCGCCGGTCACCTGGAACGGGTGCGGGCGCCCGTCGGGCCGCAGCGCGATCAGCTCGCCGTCGAGGACCGCGTCGCGCACCGGCAGCTCCCGGACGGCCGCGACGACCTCGGGGAGCCGCTCGGTGATGTCGTCGAGCGTCCGGGTGAACACGCGCACCGCGCCGCCCGACACGTGCACCTGCGCGCGGACGCCGTCGAGCTTCCACTCCACGGCGGCCTCCGCGGCGAGCTTGCCGAACGCGTCGTCGATGGACGGCGCCGCCGCGGCGAGCATCGGCTTCACCGGGCGCCCGACCTCGAGCGTGAAGGCCCGCAGCCCCGCGGCGCCGTCGGCGAGCGCGGCGGCCGCGACCGGTCCGAGCGCGCCGCGCAGCATGAACGCCCGCCGGACGTCCGCCGCCGGCACGCCCGCGGCGGCCGCGATCGCCTCGGCCATCAGGCCGTCCAGCGCGCCCTGCCGCAGCTCCCCGGACAGCAGCCGGACGAGGAAGTCCTGCTCGCCGCGCGTGGCGCGGCCCATCAGCCCGGCGACGAGCTCGCGGCGGCGGGCGACCGACCCCTTGCCGGACACGGCGCCGATCTCGGTGAACGCCGCGTCGACCTCCGCGACCGTCAGCTCCGGGGCGTCCGCGGGCGGCGGCAGGTCGCGCAGGGACGCGTAGCCCACGCCGATCTGCCGCTGCGGCAGCTCCCCGGACAGGTAGGCCACGACGACCGGTGCCTCCCGCGCCCCCGCCCGGCCGAGGCACTCGGCGAGCGCGGCGACTTTGGCCTTGCGCCCGGAGGTCTCGGCGACGACGGCCGACGTCCGGGCGACCTCGATGATCCGCACGCTTCCCATTGTGACCGGGCGGTCTGACAAAACGATCGGCCGGGGGACCTGGTCAGTCCGGGCGTCCCTGACTACGTTGACGAACGTGGGGAGATCGGGCGCGGACGCGGCGAGCCGGGAGGGCACGGGCCTTCCGCGGCCGCCCGAGCCGTTCGAGCGGGTGTACTCGGCGCCCGATCCGCCGTCGCCGTCCCGCCGTCCGGGCCTGCTGGCGGTGCTGGCGGTCGCGGTGGTGCTGGGCGCCGCGGGCGGCGGGGTGCTGCTGCTGCGGTCGGGGGAGGAGCCCGCCCCCCGGACGGCCGCGCCGTCGCCGACCGGTCCGGCCTCGGCCGCCCCCTCGCCGGCGGAGCCCGCCCCGGCGGAGCCGATCGCGGCGCTGCCCGAACCGTGCGGGATGGTGACCGACGAGACCGTCCGGCGGACGGTCCCGGACGCGCGGCAGCGGGACAGCGCGAACTCGACGCTCACCACGTGCACGTACTCGTCGACCGGTTCGGCGTTCCGCTGGCTGCGGGTGGAGGCGCACCTGTACGCGCCCGCGAACACGGCCACGCCGGTGGAGGACGCGCGGCGGTCCTTCGACGCGCAGTGGCGGCAGGCGCACGAGGCGCCGCTCGTCCGGACGGTGACGCTGGAGCGGCAGCCGGGCCTCGGCGACGAGGCGTACCGGTGGTTCAAGAGCGACGAGGGGCAGCCGACGGTCGTCGGGCAGGTGACCGCGCGGACCCGGAACGCAGTGATCACGGTCAGCTACAGCGAGCGCGGCGAGAGTGCCGCGCAAGAACGGCGATGCCTCGACGCGGCGGCCGCCGTGGCGCGAGAAGTTCTCACGTCTCTACAATTCTGACCTGAATCGGCCGATCATGGCATATTTACTGTCAGTACCTTCTAGGGTGTGGGGGTAAAGGGGAGGGAGTTCGCCGGTCGAGTCCCCGGTCGGGACGCGATCGGCGGGCGTGCGATGCCTTCGGGGAGGAGGAGGTCGACGACGTGGCCGGGCCATCGGACGGAGTTTCCTGGGTGTGAACCCCAGGTCGGCAACATGTTCTCGTCGAAGGGCCGCGGAGTGGACTCCACTCCGCGGCCCTTTCCGTTGCCGGAGCCGGACCATTGCACGCGATTAGAGTGCCATTCGGTAATGTCATGCTCGACATCGAGATAAATGGCACCCTTCAACGGGTTCGCGTTATCGGTGCAAGCAGTCCAGCGCGCTCCCAGACGCCGCGGGCGCGGCCGTCCAGGAAACCGACCTCGTCGAAGAAACCGGTGCACTTGCGGAACGCCCACGTCAGCGTCGCCCGCCGGTGGGCGCTCCGCGCGGCCGCCCGCTTCGCGGCCTTCGGGTCCAGCCCCACGGCCTCGTAGCACGACGGATGGATCACCTGGGACGCCATGAACCGGGTCGCCCGCGCCAGCCCGTAGGCGGCGGCGCGCCGCCGCGCCGGGGCGGCCCGCGCGACCAGCCGCTTCAGCTCCTCCCGCGCGTACTTGATGTGCCGGGCCTCCTCGATGACGTGGATCCGCGTCACCTGCCGGACCATCGGCTGGACGTCCTCGTCGGGGAACGTCAGCCGCTGGAAGGCGTCGGTGAACTCCTCGACGACGAGCGTCCCGGCGAACATCGGCATCGGGTCGTACACGACGCCGAGCAGCTTCGCCGCCTGGAACTCGACCGCCCGCGGACGGTGCGTGCGCAGCCCGCACGTCCGCACCATGCGGGCGAACATCGTGGAGTGCCGGCACTCGTCGGCGATCTCCGTCAGCGCGTACGCGACGTGCTCGCTGTCGTACCGCTTCCGGTACGCGTGCATGACGAGCGACTGCATCAGCAGCATCTCCGACCAGATGCCGAACGAGGCGATGCTGCACACCTCGTGCTTCGACAGCTCGACCCGCCGCCGGTGGCTCATGGCGTCCCACAGCGGGGTCTCGTAGAGGGACACGAGCTGCGGCGGCATGTAGAAGACGTCGGGGTCCTGGGGGGCGTCCCAGTCGACGTCCGCCTCGGGGTCGAAGGAGTGCTTGCGGGACGTCCGCAGGAGGCGTTCGGCCACGACCTCGCGGTCGGTCAGCTCCAGCGTGTGGTCGCCGTCCCGGCACCGGATCCGCGCGGTCCGGTTCCGGGCACGGTCTTGCTGGACGAGGGCTTCGGGGGGCATGGGTCCGGCTCCTCTCACCGGGGCGGGGGTCGTTCGAAGCAGGGGGCGTCTCCCCGCGTCCCGGGTGCGCGGTACGAGCGGACGGCCGCCGCGGCCGCCGTGCCCGCGCCTACCGGGGGGCGGGGATGCGGGCGATGAGGCGCATGGCTCCCGGCGAGAGCCGGGAGAGGGTGTGCAGGAGGTGGCCCTCGAAGTTGATCGGGACGACGGCGCGGTTCTTGATGATCGCTTCGACGACCCGTTCGGCGACCTTCTCGGGCGGGTAGTTGCGCAGCCGCATGGCCCGCTGGGTGCGCTCCTTCAGGCGCGCCTGCTCGGCGGCGGTGCCGCCGACGACGATGCCGTTCCGGACGATGCCGGTGCTGGCGAACCCGGGGCAGATGGCGCTGACCCCGATGCGGTGCCCGGCGAGCTCGGCCCGCAGGCTCTGGGTGAGCATGAGCACCGCCGACTTCGTGGTGGAGTAGGCGGGCACGGCGCGGGACGGGGCGAAGGCGGCGGCGGACGCGATGTTGACGATGTGGCCGCCGAAGTTCGGCTTGTCGGGCTTGTTGGGCAGCGCCTCGACGCGGTCGACCATCTGCTTGCCGAACAGGCGGGAGCCGTGGATCACGCCCCACAGGTTGACGCCGAGGATGCGCTCCCAGTCCTCGGTGCCGGTGTCCATGAAGGGGCCGCTGACGATGATGCCCGCGTTGTTCACGACGATGTCGGGGACGCGGTGGGTGTCCTTCACCTCGGCGGCGAACGCCTCCATCGCGGCCCGGTCGGAGACGTCGACCTCGTACGACGCGCCGCCGGAGCCGAGCGTCTTGGCCAGTTCGACCGTCCGCTCGGCGGCGGGCAGGTCGATGTCGGCCGCGATCACCGTGGCGCCCCGCTCGGCGAGGGCGAGCGTGATCGCCCGGCCGAACCCGCTGCCGGCTCCGGTGACGACGGCGAGCGCGCCGTCGAAGTGCGCGAGGGGCATGCCAACCTCCGTGAACAACGTCCCGATGAGTGGGCTCTAAGGTACTCAGCCGGAGGACGCCTCCGCGATGACGGTGTCGACCTCGGCTTTGCGGGCGGCCTCCTCGGCGGCGAAGCGTTCGCCGTCGAGCCGGTCCGCGATCTCCTCGTCCTGGTTCATCAGGGCGTCGAGATCGGCCTTCCCCATCTCGAGGACGCCCATGTCGTCGTAGGTCTTCCGGATGCGCTCGCTCCACAGCCCGATGTCCTTGACGCACGGGACGATCCGGCTGAACAGCATGCTCTGGAACATCCGCATGTACGGCGAGTTCTCGATCATCTCGTCGATCTCGGCCGGCGGGATCCCGATGTTCTCCCAGACCTCGCGGCCCCGGATGCGGTCGCGCATGAGGTGGCAGCCCTCGATGACGAAGTCCTCGCGCTCGCGGAGTTCGGCGGGGGAGAGCTGCTTGTAGTAGTCGCGGAGGGCGAGCCGCCCGAACGCGACGTGCCGCGCCTCGTCCTGCATGACGTAGGCGAGGATCTGCTTCGGCAGCGGCTTGGTGGTGACGTCGCGCATGACGCCGAACGCGGCGAGCGCGAGGCCCTCGATGAGCACCTGCATGCCGAGGTAGGGCATGTCCCAGCGGGAGTCGGCGAGGGTCTCGTCGAGGAGTTCCTGGAGCTTGGTGTTGATGGGGTAGACGAGGCCGATCTTCTCCTGGAGGAACTTGGAGAAGAGCTCGACGTGGCGGGCCTCGTCCATCGCCTGGGTGGCGGAGTAGAACTTGGAGTCCAGGTCCGGGACGGACTCGACGATGCGGGCGGCGGTGACCATCGCGCCCTGCTCGCCGTGCACGAACTGGGAGAACTGCCAGGACGCCGAGTGCCTGCGCAGCTCGCCGCGGTCCTTCTCCGACATCCTGTCCCAGTGCTTCGTCCCGTAGACGGCGAGCGACTGGTCGGGGACGCCGAGGACGTCGTGCGGATCGACCTCCAGGTCCCAGTCGATGCGCTTGGCGGAGTCCCACTGCTTGTCCTTGCCCTTCTGGTACAGGGCGAGGAGCCGGTCGCGGCCGTCGTCGTACTCCCACGTGAACCTGGTGTCTCCGGTGATGGGGACGTTCCAGGTGGACGTGTCGACGGGCGAGGTGTAGAGATCATGGGTCGACATCGGCGTTCCCCCTCGAGGACGCAACGTACGGCGTACGTCCGACGTACACTGTACGTACCGTGACACGGCCCACAGGGGCTGTCAATAGACGATGGGACGGGCGGCGAACGTGACCTCCGACACTCCCGAGCGCCCGGTGCCCGAGCGGCGTCCGGCCCTCAACCGGGGACGGATCGTGCGCGCGGCGATCGGGCTCATCGAGCGGGAGGGCGCGGACGCCCTGTCGATGCGGCGGGTCGCGGCCGAGCTCGACGTCGCCGTGATGTCGCTCTACAACCACGTCCCCAACAAGAATGCCCTGCTGGAGGGCGTGGCCGAGCACGTCGTGGCCGGGATGGAACTGGACGACGACCCGTCCGCCCCCTGGCAGGACCGTGCGCGCGCGCTGGTGCGCGCCTTCCGGACGTTCGCGCACGAGTACCCGCGCTGCATGACGGTCGTCCTGACGCGGAAGTTCGACACCACGATCGGGCTGCGGCCCGCCGAGCGCGCCCTCGCGCTGGCCGAGGCGGCCGGGTTCGACGGCGCGACGGCGGTGCGGATCACGCGGGCGCTGATGGCGTACGCGCTCGGCACGCAGATGCGCGAGATCGGCTTCGGCAAGTGGCTGCATCACCTCGACACTAGCCCGGCCGCCGACTTCGCCCGGCTGGACCCCGGCGAGTTCCCGCACGTCATCGCGCTCGCGGGCGAGCTCTCCCGGCACGACCCGGAAGCCGACTTCGAGTTCGGCCTCGACCTGCTGATCGCCGCCCTGGAGGCGCTGCCCCGCGCCCGTCCGGCGCGGTAGCCGTCCGGCGCGGTAGCCGGTCGGCGGGGCGGCCGGTCGGCGGGTCAGCGGGTTTTCGGCGGCTCGGCGATGTACGGGCTCAGCCCGCTCCAGCAGAAGTCGGTCATGTAGCGCGCGGCGTCCTCGGCGGTCACGTCGGGCCGGCCGGTCTGCCACTGCGCGAGCCGCTCGCTCGCGCCCATGATGATCTGCGTGTAGGCCGCGACGACGTCGGCGGGGGCCTCCGGGACGAACGTGGTGAGGACGCCCGCGATCAGCCCGCTCTGCTGCGCGCGCGCCTCGTCGAGGGCTTTCATGGTCTCGGGCGGGCCGATCGGCTCGCGCAGGATCATGGCGAAGGACGCGCTGTGCGACTCGACGAACCCGAAGTAGGCGACCATGCCGCGCCACAGGATGTCGGCGGGGTCGGTCGCCTGGGCCATGGCCTTCTGCGTGACCTCGAACAGCTCGGTCTTGGAGCGGCGCATGCAGGCGAGCAGCAGGCCGTCCTTGGAGCCGAAGTGCTCGTAGAGCATCGGCTTGGAGACGCCGCAGCGGTCGGCGATCTCGTCCATCGAGGTGGCCTGGTAGCCGCGTTCGCCGAACACCTGCTCCGCGACGTCCAGCATCTGCCGCCGGCGCTCGGCACGGGACATCCGGCGTCGGTGGGGCGGTGTGGCGGCACTCACAGGGAAATCCTATCTGTTGGACCTACCGTCAGTAAGCTACTGCCGGTAACTTACCGGGAGTAGGTAACGGGAGAGGACGGTTATGAGCGAGCGCGCACCGGCGATCGTCATCATCGGCTCCGGATTCGCGGGGCTCGGCATGGCGATCGGCCTCAAGAAGGCCGGATTCCACGACTTCGTCATCCTGGAGAAGAGCGAAGCCCTCGGCGGCACGTGGCACGACAACACCTACCCCGGGTGCGCCTGCGACGTCCCCTCGCACATGTACTCCTTCTCGTTCGAGCTCAACCCCGGCTGGTCGCGGATGTTCGCGCCGCAGCCGGAGATCCGCTCGTACATGGAGCGGACGGCCGACAAGCACCGGGTGCGCGAGCACATCCGGTTCGGCGCGGCCGTCGAGAGCATGGAGTACGACGACGCGGCCAAGCGCTGGAACGTGGCGCTCGCCGGCGGGACGGTCCTCACGCCGAAGGCGGTCGTGTCCGGCATCGGCGCCCTGCACATCCCGTCCTTCCCCGACCTGCCCGGCATCGAGCGCTTCCAGGGCACCGCGTTCCACTCCGCCGAGTGGGACCACTCCTACGACCTCGCCGGCAAGCGCGTCGCCGTCATCGGGACGGGCGCGTCCGCGGTCCAGTTCGTCCCGCGGATCGCGAAGGAGGTCGAGCACCTCGCGCTGTTCCAGCGGACGCCGCCGTGGATCCAGCCGAAGCCCGACCGGGAGATCCCGGCGGCCGTCCGCACGGCGTTCGAGAAGGTGCCGGGCGCGGCGCGCGGGTTCCGCAACGGGATCTACTGGGCGCTGGAGGCCCGCGCCGTCGGCTTCACCATCGACCCGCGGCTGTCGGGCCCGATGGAGTGGCTCGCCCGCCGGCACCTGAAGCGGCAGATCCCCGACCCCGCGCTGCGCGCCAAGGTGACGCCCGACTACACGATCGGCTGCAAGCGGGTGCTGCTGTCCAACGACTACTATCCCGCGCTGACGAGGCCGAACGTGGAGGTCGAGACGTCCGAGATCGCGGAGGTGCGGGAGCACTCGGTCGTCACGCGGGACGGCCGCGAGTACGAGGTCGACTGCATCATCTACGGCACCGGCTTCAAGGTGACCGACGCGCTCGCCGAGCTGCGGGTGACCGGGCGCGGCGGCGTCAAGCTCCAGGAGCTGTGGGCGGACGGCATCGAGGCGCACCGCGGCACGACGATCCCGGGCCTGCCGAACTTCTTCATGCTGCTCGGCCCGAACACCGGCCTCGGGCACAACTCGGTCGTCTTCATGATCGAGGTGCAGATCCGGCACGTGCTGAGCTGCCTGCGGATGCTCCAGGAGAGCGGCGCGGACGCGATCGAGCCGAAGCCGGAGGCCGCGCGCCGGTTCAACGACCGGCTGCACCGGCGGCTGCGCAAGGCCGTCTGGAGCGACGGCGGGTGCCAGAGCTGGTACCTGGACGACCAGGGCGTCAACCGCACGCTCTGGCCGGGGCACACGTTCGAGTTCTGGGCGAGCGGCCGCAAGGCGCGGCCGGAGGAGTACACCCTCTTCCCGTGACCCGGGGCGGGCCGGGGCGGCGGGGGCCGCTCCGGCCCCCGCCCGCGCGGTCATTTCTCGGGGGCGAACATCGGCCGGTACCCGGCGATGAGCTGCCGGATCACCGGACGCTGCTGGGCCGGCGTCCGGCCGCGCAGCCCGTGGATCGGGTCCAGGCCGTCGTAGTAGGGGGCCAGCGCGAGGAACGGCAGCAGCGACAGGATCGTCGTGGCGAGGACCTCGAGGTCGGCGTCCGCGCGGATCTGCCCCCGCTCCTGCCACAGCTGCAGCGTCGGGTGGATGACCTGCAGGTAGTGCTGGTTGGCGGTGTCGCGGACGACGGACCGGACGGCGTTGTCGAGCTCGAAGTTCGTCGCCGCGGTGACGCCGCGCTCGAGCGGGTGCGCCTCCATGTACTCCGACCAGTCGCACATGACGTCGAACAGCCACTCGTCGAACTGCTGGTCGAAGTCGATGGCCGCCATGCGGCGCTCCATCTCCTCGCGGATGCGCCGGGACGCCTCGTCGCAGACGAACGCGAAGAACTCCAGCTTGTCGTTGAAGTACTGGAACAGCGAGCCCTTGGCGATGCCGGCCTCGCGCGCGATCGTGTTGAGGCTGCCGGTCGAGTACCCGTGTTCCCCGAACTCCTTCATCGCCACCTCAAGCACGCGCGCGCGCTTTGCGACGTTCAGGCGGAACCAGGTTGACGTCGGCATGGACCTCTTCGACTTTCCGTCAGGGAGCGGTAACCCGAAGGTCAGGATAACGGTCCCGCGCGTCCCATGTGACCCGAACGTCCCCGTCGTCCGGACGTTTCCGCCGGTCCGACCGCGCGTTCGCGGTGGTTCGACTACTTTCGCCGGACATGTGCGTATCAATGGCCGAGGCCGTATTCACCGGAACGACCCTGTATGGGTCCTGGTCGCCCCGGCGCTCGACGCCCACACCGGCGACCTGCCGAACGGCGGCTTCGCCATCGCCCGCGACGACCTGCTCGCGGGCCGGCTCGACCGGATCGAGCGCGTCCGCCCGGCCGGCTGACCGTTGACGGGAAGGCACCCCTCGGGGGTACCGTATGCGCGTTACGTGTACATCGTACGCCTACGGGAGGCGCCATGGGCATCACCACCGAGCGGGACCTCGCCGACTTCCTCCGCGACTACCCGCGCGAGATGGTCGCCGCCGAGAACGACCCCGGCGAGGTCCTCGACCGATACTTCGTCCGCGACTTCGCCTGGCGGACGGACGACATCGTGCTCGACCGCCAACGCGTCATCGACCACGCCCGTCCGGCGCGCAAGAACGCGGCCGAATCGGACGTCGAGGTCCACGGGGCGCTGGTGGACGGCGACCGGTTCGCCGCCCACACCACGATGCGCACGACGATGCGCAAGGGCGGCGTGCTGGTGACGGAGTCGCAGTTGTTCGGCCGGCTGGGGCCCGATGGCCGGATCCGGCGGATCGACCAGTTGAACCGGATGGACCGGGACGGCGACTGACGAGCGCGTTCACGCGCCCGTCCTGACGATCCGTAAGGAGGAATCACCCGCTGCAGTGAGCGATCGCCCGTCCGGCGTTCTCCGCCCTTGTCCGGCCCGTTCGCCCCGTGCTTGGATTCGATTCCGACAATTGTACCGATCGTCACTAGGCGGGGGAGGCGGACAGGTGCGTTCACGTTCGACCGGCGGAACACTGATCGCGGGAGTGGGCGCGGCGGCCGTCCTCACGGTGTCGGGAGCGGCCCCCGCGCTGGCGGAGCCGACACCGACCACGACGTCCACGGACACGACGCCGCCGCCGACCGACACCGCCACGCCCACCCCGCCGCCGGAGACCCCGACGCCGACGCCCACCCCCACACCGACTCCCACCCCGACCCCCACGCCCACCCCGACCCCCACCGACCCGCCGCCGACCCCCACCCCGACGGACGGGACGACGCCGCCGCCGACCACGACGCCGCCGGAGACCCCGACGCCCACGCCCACCGATCCCGGCGAGACCACCGGCCCCAAGCGGCTGGCCCTGGAGCTCTCCGCGACCGGGACGACCGTGCGGCCCGGCGGGTCGATCCGGGTGACGGCGCACTACTGGGCGTTCGGCGCCACCGCGAAGGGCGCCGCCGTGCGGGTGACCGCGCCGGGCGCGTCCGTCAGCCCGGCGCGGCGGAGCGTCGGAACGCTGGGCTCGGCGGGCGGGAACACGACCGTGACCGTCGCCGTGCCCGCCGACTCGGGGCCCCGCGCCGTGCGGGTGACCGTGGCGCTCTCCGCGGCCGGCATGAAGACCGCGACGCGCTCGTTCGACCTCGTCGTCACCGACCCGGCCGGCGCCGTCCCCGCCGACCTCGCCGCGCTGACCTCCGGGCCGCTGCCGCCGGTGACGCCGCCCGGCGTGCTGGCGGGGCTGCCGTCGTCGGTGCCGGGGCTGCTCGGCGACGTCCGGGCGCCGCGGGTCGCGCTGCCGCCGGTCGCGGCCCCGCGGGTCGCGCCGCTGTCGAACGCGGTCGTGCCGATGTCGAGCCTGCGGGGGCTCGGGGACGACGCGTCCCCCATCGAGGAGCTCGGCGCCCTCCAGGCGGGCGTGCTCGCCGCGCTCGGCTCGGCGGTCGTCCTGGCGCTGCTGCGGATCCGCCTCGCGCGCCGCGCGGGCCCGCCGCCGCGCCGCGTGTACGGCCGGACGTACGGGCGGGTCGACCGCCGCGGACGCCCGTCCAAGCACGGGGTGCGGATCGCGCTGCTGCCCGCGGAGCCCTACCGGCCCCGCCCCTGACCCGCGCCCCCGAGACCGAGCCCCCGAGGCCCCCGCCGTGACGCCCCGGTCAGCGCGCGAGCCGGATCAGGATCCGGCAGACCTCCTCGAGGATCTCGCCCGCCTCCGCCTCGTTCTCGGCGGTCGCGATCTCCCGCCCGGCCTCCCCGATCACGGTGGTGAGGACGAGCCCGAGCACCTCCTCGGCGCGTCCGGTCGCGGGCGGCTCGGCCGCGCGGGCCGCGCTGCGGCCGCGCAGCAGCTTGGTGTTGCGGGCGACCCACCGCTGGGTGCGGCTGCGCCGCATCAGCGACGACCCGGGCGGGCCCTCGCCCGCGAGGAACAGCCGCGCCGCCTCCCGGCGCTCCCAGCAGACCCGCAGGTACGCGCGGGCGCCCGCGATGAACTGGGCGATCGGGTCGCGCTCGCCGTCCTCGCGGGCCGCCGCGACGGCCTGCGCCGCGCGCCGCTCCTGCTCCCCGGTGAGCTCCTCCCACAGCGCCACGTACAGGCCGGCCTTGCCGCCGTAGTGGTGGTAGAGGCTGCCGACGCTGATCCCGGACCGCTCGACGATCTCGGCGATGCCCGCGTCGGCGTACCCGCGGTCGGCGAAGACCTCCTGGGCGGCCGTCAGCAGCGCCTGGCGGGTCGCGTCGGCGCGCGCCCACTGCCGTCCGCCGCCGCCCCCGGTCTCGCCGTTCGCCTCACCGGCCTGGCGCGTCCTGCTCGTCCGCATCCCCCCATGGTGCCAGGCGGGCGCCCGCGCCGCCGCGCGGCACGGGCGCCGCTGCCCGCGGTCGTCTCGGGGGACGGCTCAGTACCAGCCGACGCTCTGGGAGTGGCCCCACGCCTCGCACGGGGTGCCGTAGCGGGCGTCGATGTAGCTGAGGCCCCACGCGATCTGCGTGGCGGCGTTCGTCTGCCAGTCCGACCCGGCGCTGGCCATCTTGGAGCCGGGGAGGGACTGCGGGATGCCGTAGGCGCCGCTGGACGGGTTCTGCGCCCGCTCGTTCCAGCCGCTCTCCTTCGTCCAGAGGCTCTCCAGGGCGGACCAGCAGCCGCTCCAGCCCTTGAGCGCGTTCATCCGCTGGCCCATGGCCTTGTTCTGCGCCACGGACGTGTCGCCGCCGCCGGCGGGCGCGTTCGGGATGGCGCCGCCGCCGCCGGACGGCGTCTCGGGCTCCGGCTTGTCGAAGGTGCTCTTGACGGACTCGTCGCTGTCCTTCTCCGCCTTCTCCTGCTTCGCCTGCGCCTTCTGCTTCTCGTAGGCGCGCTTCTTGGCGGTCGCGACGGCGTCGGCGGCGACCGGGTCCATCGCGGACCCGCGCATGATCTCCAGCATCTCGTTGGCGGACATGCCCTCCGCCGCGATCGCCGGAGGCTCGCTGTCGTCCTCGCCGCCGCCGATGGGCACGAGCACCAGGACGGCGGCGACCACCGCCAGGCCCACCGCGGTGATGGTGACGTTGCTGGTGAGGACGCGCAGCACCGTGCCGCGGTTCGGCTTGAACCGCCCGGCGGCCTGCAGCGCGGGCGACGTCCGTCCGGGCGGGGCGTCCGCGGCGCCGGGACCGGGCGGGGCGCCCGGGCCGGGCGGCGGCCCGGCCTCGTACGGGACGTCCGACGGGTACTCGGGCGGGAACTGCGCGCCGGGCGCCTGGGCGCCGTCGGCGTACGGGTCGCCCGCGCCGTACGGGCCGTCCGCTCCGTACGGGGCCCCGGTGCCGTTCGGGTCGCCGGGGGCCTGGGCGTCGTGCGGGAGATCCTGCTGGGGGGCGTCCGCCTGCGCCTGCTCGCCACGCCCACCGCGGGCGAAGCGGGATTCCTTCTTGGGGCGTCTGCGGTTGCCGTGACTCTGGGGCATAGGAGAAGACTGCCTTATCGGCCGGGAGTTGTGTCCGGTTCGCCGATTTTAGGGGTGCGCGCCGCCCTGCGGATCACCGCTGTCGGCCGAATCGAAGAACTCCAGGTCGCCGACCGCGATCCGCGCCGCCTCCAGCCCGTCGAACAGCCCGTCGTGGCCCCCGCCGGCGAGCCCGGCGAGGGGGCTGCCGGGCGCCTCCAGCGCGAGGTTCGCCTCGTTGACGCGCTCCCGGCCCTTCGCGGTGATCCGGACGAGCGCGGCGCGGCGGTCGCGGGGGTGCCGGATCCGCTCCACCAGGCCGTCCGCCCGGAGCTGGTCGACGGTGAGCGTCACGGTCGTCGGATGCACCATCAGCCAGCGGCCGAGGGTGCTGAGGCCGGCCTGCCCGGAGCGGATGAGGGCGAGGGTGGTGAGGACGGCGTAGCCGGTGCGGCCGAGGTCGAACCGGCCGAGCTCCTCCTCCAGCGCCTTCTTCAGCAACTGGTTCAGGCGGCCCACCGAGCAGATGGCCATGAAAGGGCCCGGGTCGCCGCGGAGTTCCTGTCCGTCCCAGCGGTCCTTGATGCCGGTGACCAGCGGGTCCACGCCGTCACTCCCGTTCACGTCTGTGGTTCGTTGTGGCGGGGTTCGCACCCCGAGATCGTAGCTTCGGACAAAGGTGGATGTAAGTACTCGATTCTTAGACCTTCTTCTAATAGAGTGCGGCAGATCACAGGCGAGGCCCGCGTGCTCTGGCGAGCCGGGGCTTTCGCATGTGGTACCGGATCTCGGCCGAGACCGGAAGGCGCGCGAGAGGAACCTGGACGTCGCGCGCCCTTTTCCGGACGGCGGAGGGCCGGCGTATCGGATGAGCGCCGACGTCCGAGAACGAAGGAGGCTGGTATGACCCTTCGCCCCGTCCCCCAGGGGGAGGTCGCCGGCTGATGGCGCTGAGTCTGTCCCGGGCCCCCGATCTGGCGCGCAGGCGCGTCGAGCGCACCCTCGACGAGACCGGGCTGCTGTGCGTGACCCTCCTGGAGGGGCTGCGCCGCAGCTGGGACCTGCGCCAGTGGTGGGGCGAGTTCATCGAGCAGTGCTGGTTCCTCGCGCGGGTCACCGCCGTCCCGGTCATGCTGATCGCGGTGCCCCTCGGCGCGACGATCTCGCTGCAGGTCGGCGACATCGCGCGGCAGCTCGGCGCCGCGTCCGGCACCGGCGCGCTGCTCGTCGCCGCGATGATCCAGCAGGTCGCGCCGCTCGCGGCCGCGCTGCTGGTCTCCGGCGTGGGCGGTTCGGCGATGACGTCCGACATGGGCGCCCGCAACATCCGCGACGAGCTGTCGGCGATGGAGGTCATGGGGATCAACCCCGTGCACCGCCTCGTCACGCCGCGGCTGTGGGCGGCCAGCACCGTGTCCGCGCTGCTGTGCTCGGTGGTGATCCTCGCCGGCGTGCTCGGCGGCTTCTACTTCAACGTCATCCAGCAGGGCGTCAGCCCCGGCGCCTTCTTCGACGGCGCCACGACCCTCCTGCAGTTCTCGGACCTCGTCGTGACCCTGTTCAAGGCGTGGGTGTTCGGCTTCGTCGCCGCCGCCGTCGCCTGCTACATGGGCATGAACTGCGACTACGGGCCCGTCGGCGTCGGCCGCGCGGTCAACCGGGCGGTGGTGGTCACCTCGATCGTGGTGTTCGCCATCAACTACGTCGTCGAGATGGTCTACCAGGTCCTCATCCCCCGGAAGTTCTAGATGGTCGCCATTTCCCCCGTACGCAAGCTGGGCCGGGCCGTGCAGACGCGGACGGCGGGCCTCACGGCCTCCGCCAACCTGCCGGTGTTCCTCGGCCGGGTCCTCTACCACCTGTTCTTCGACATCATCATCCGCCGCAAGTACGGCAAGACGCTCGCCAAGCAGGTCAGCGACATCACCGTCGGCGTCGGCGCGCTCGTCATCGGCGGCGGCATGATCTTCGTGATCGCCACGATGTCGCTGGCGACCGGCGCGATGGTCGGCCTCCAGGGCTACCCGGGGCTGGAGCGCATCGGCGCCGAGGCGTTCACCGGGCTGATCTCCAGCTACTCCAACGTCCGCGAGGTCACCCCGATCATCGCGGGCGTCGCGCTGGTCGCGCAGGTCGGCACCGGCTTCACCGCCGAGATCGGCGCGATGCGGATCTCCGAGGAGATCGACGCGCTGGAGGTCATGGGGATCAACTCCCTCGCCTACCTGGTGTGCACCCGGGTCGCGGCGGGCGTCATCGCGCTCGTCCCGCTCTACCTCGTGTCACTGTTCATGGCGTTCTTCGCCACGCGGTTCATCACGATCCAGTACTTCGGGCTGTCGCCCGGCATCTACGACTACTACTTCCACCTCTACCTGCCGCCGATCGACGTGTTCTACAGCGTGATCAAGGTGGCGATCTTCGCGTTCATCATCATGTTCGTCCATTGCTACCGCGGCTACTACGCCGCCGGCGGCCCGGTCGGCGTCGGCGTCGCCGCGGGCCGCGCGATCCGGGAGTCCACGATCCTGATGATCCTCATGAACCTGGTCCTGTCGTACATCTTCTGGGGCCACGGGAGCACGGTGGAGCTGACCGGATGAGCGACGAGACACTCTCCGCCCGCTCCCGGACGGTCTTCGGGCTGGTCGGCGCGGGCGTCCTGGCGGCGTCCGCGGCGCTGATCGCGGTCGGCGCGACGCAGGACCACGGCGGCTCCACGTACTACACGGCGCGGTTCGGGACGGCCGGGCAGGGCCTCGACCCCGAGAAGTCCGAGGTGAAGATCCGCGGCATCGAGGTCGGCACCGTGGCCTCGCTGGAGCTGCGCGACGACGGCCGGGTGAGCGTCCGGCTCCGCCTGGACGAGGGCGTCCGGATCCCCGACACGACCGTGGCGTCCATCGAGCCGGTGTCGGTGTTCGGGCCGAAGGACCTCACCCTGGACCTCGGCGCGCACGAGCTGAGCGGCCCCTACCTCGACGACGGCGGCAGCATCGCCCAGACCAGGGACCCGCAGGAGCTCGCCGACACGGCGTGGCCCACCTACGAACTGACCCAGGCGATCAACCCCGACGACGTCGCGACGCTGCTGCACACGTTCGGCACCGGGCTGTCCGGGCAGGGCCCGGCGCTGCGCCGGACGATCGACAACGGCGCGAAGGTCGTCGACGCGACCCACCGGAGCCGGGGGGTGATCCGGTCGCTGCTGAACGACATCGCCGGCGTCTCGCAGACGCTCGGCACCCGCGGCGACACGGTCACCGCGCTCACCGGCGACGTCAACGAGCTGTCCGCGGTGATCAACGAGAAGCCCGACAAGGTGACGCGGCTGCTGGACGAGGCGAGCGTGCTCGGCGAGCGGGTCGGCGGCACCCTGCAGCGGCAGGGCGGCAACCTCGGCGACGTCGTGGACGGCGCCGCGGACGTCGCCGACGTCGCGAACCGGCAGCTGCGCAACGTCCCGGTCCTGATCGACAGCCTGAACGGGTTCTTCCGGCTGCTCGCGAAGATCATCCGCATCCCGGGGCCGGACGGCACGATGATCGCGCAGGCGTCCAACCGGCTGCCGCTCGACATGTGCGCCATCATCCGCGACCTGTGCCCGACGACGTCCTTCGAGACGTCCTTCGGGAACGGCGCGAACGCGAACGGAACGAACACCACGAACAGCACCAACGGGACGAACGGAACCGACGGGACGAACGGGAGGCGGCCGTGAGCCGGCGGCCGCGCGGCAAGGCCGCGCGCGGTCCCGACCACCGGACGACGGCCAAGTTCGTCGTGTTCGTCGCGGTGACGGGCCTGCTGACGTTCTTCATCGGCCAGCAGATCCTCGGCACGTCGTTCGCCGACCGGTACCGGCTGACCGCGACGTTCGACGACGTCACCGGGCTGGTGGACGGCGACCTGGTGAAGGTCGCCGGCACCCCGGTCGGCCGGGTCGAGGGCATCGAGGTCGTGCGCGGCAAGGCCCGCGTGGAGATGGCCGTCGACACCGAGCTGAAGATCCCGGCGGACTCCACCGCCGCGATCCGCTGGCGCAACGTGATGGGCCAGCGGGTCGTCTACCTGGAGCCGGGGTCGAGCAAGGAGATGCTCGACGACGGCGACCGGGTGCGGCACACGCAGTCGGTCGTGGACCTCGGCGCGATCGTCAACAGCCTCGGGCCGCTCACCCGCAACCTCGACCCCGACCAGCTCAACAAGATCCTCTTCTCGTTCTCGCAGGCGCTCGAAGGCAACGAGCAGAACATCTCGGTGCTGACGAACAACCTGGACGTCCTGCTCCAGACGTTCGCGTCCCGCAAGGACACCATCAGCAAGATGATCGACGACTACGAGACGGTCAGCGGCGCGGTCGCGACGCGCGACAAGCAGATCGCGGCGAGCATCGACAACCTCGAGTCGCTCGTCAAGGTGTTCGCCGACAACCGGCAGCTCCTGGAGAACGCGACCGTGCAGATCGCCGGCGTCACCACGAACCTGAACCGGGTGCTCGGCGGCAACGACGCCCAGCTCGCCCGGATCATCCGGAACCTGGGTGAGCTGAGCGAGACGTTCCGGCTGAACGTCGACCAGCTCGAGCAGATGGTGCAGCGGCTCCCGCTGACGCTGCGGCAGCTGTTCTCGGCCGCGAACGGCGGGCACTTCCTGCGCACCAACGCGCTCTGCCTGAACATCGTCCAGGCGCCGTGCCCCTTCGAGATGGAGCTGCCGAAGGCGCCCGGGACGGACGAGCCCACGCAGCAGGAGCTCGACAAGCTGCGGGCGATGCTGACGAAGGGGGGCGAGTGATGGCGCTGAAGTCGCTGCGCGACGTCAACCAGAAGCTCGTCGCGATCGTGACCCTCGCCGTGCTCGGCGCGTCCGTGACGTTCGCGTTCGCCGTCGGGCAGCTGCACCTGTTCGACCGCGGCTACACGATGAGCGGCGAGTTCACCGACGTGGCCGGCATCAAGGCGGGCGACGACGTGCGGGTCGCCGGGGTGAAGGCGGGCCGCGTCACGGGCGTCGAACCGGACTTCGACACCGGCAAGGTGATCATCACCTGGCATGTGGACGCCGGGATCGACCTCGGCCGGCAGACCCGCGCGGAGGTCACCACGACGACGCTGCTCGGCGGCCGCTACCTGAAGCTGTCGGGCCCGGTCGCGAAGCCGTACCTGGAGTCGCTGCCGGAGTCGCGGCGGCGGATCCCGCTGGCGCGCACGAGCGTCCCGTTCACCGTCCCGGACGCCCTGGAGGGCGCGCACGACATCGTCGGGCGGCTCGACCAGGAGAACATCGACAAGCTGCTCACCCAGATCAACAAGATCGAGTCGCCGGGCGCCAAGAAGCTGAACCGCATCCTGGTCAACCTCCGGGACGTGTCGGAGATGCTGAACGACCAGGCGCCGCAGATCGAGAAGCTGATCGACAACGGCAAGCAGATCACCGGGACGCTGGCGAGCAAGGACCAGCAGCTCCGGGAGATCATCGATTCGAGCCAGGTGCTGCTGCAGACGCTCGTGCGGCGCCGCGACGAGCTCTCCGCCACGATCGGGCAGGGCAGCCGGACCGTGCGGACGCTGTCGAACGTCATCGAGAGCAACCAGAAGGAACTGGACAAGCTCCTCGGCGACCTGCACCTGCTCACCACCCGGCTCGCGCCCAACATGGACGCGCTGAACGCCGACTTCTCGCTCCTCGGCCCCACGTTCCAGCAGGTAGCGAACCTCAAGGGCGACGGGCCGTGGATCGAGGGGCTGCTCACCGGCCTCGGCCCCATCCAGCCGCCGGGGCCGATCTCCACCCGCCGCCCCGCGGGTCAGGGAGGCAACTGATGACGCGCCGCTTCCCCCGCGCCCTGGCCGCCCGCGGCAAAGCCCTCGCCGCCGTGCTGGGCCTCACCCTCGCCGCGTCCGCCGGCGGCTGCTCGCTCGTCCCGGCGTCCGACGACGGCCGCACGATGACCGTCTACTTCCCGAAGGCCCGCTCCTTCTACCCGGAGTCGAAGGTGAAGGTCATGGGCGCCGACGTCGGGCGCGTCGAGTCCGTGCAGAACATCGGCGACAAGATCAAGGTGACGTTCACGATCCGCGACGACGTCCCGCTTCCCCGGGGAGTGCAGGCGTCGATCGTCCCGCTGAACCTGATCGGCGAGCGCAACCTCGTCCTGCACCCGGCGTGGAAGCCGGGGCAGCCGAAGGAGAAGGCCGACGCGATCCCGATCGAACGCACCCACGTGCCCGTCGAGGTGGACGACGCGCTGAACGCCTTCACCAACCTCGCGGACGCGCTCGACCCCACGAAGATGCAGGGCGCGCTCGGCACCGCGGCCGAGACCGTCCAGGGCAACGGCCGCCAGTTCAACGCCACGCTGGAGCAGAGCGCCCGGCTGGTCGAGAACGTCGCCGGGCAGGACGAGGAGCTGATCGAGGTCGCCGAGAACCTGGACCGGCTCGCCGGGGTCGTCCGCGGCCGCGAGCAGGTGCTCGGCACGCTGATCCGCAACTTCGGCGAGGCGACGCGGGTGCTCAGCAGCGAGCGCGGCGAGCTGCAGGAGCTCATCAAGGGGATGCTGGTCCTCGCCGACAACGGCCAGGAACTCCTCGACAAGTACGAGGGGCAGCTCCCGTACGACCTGGCGGTGCTCACCCGCGCCGCGCTCGTCCTCAAGGGCAACTCCAAGGAGCTCGCGCAGCTCGTGGAGGTCATGCCGGGCATCAGCGACGCGCTCATCGGCGGCTACGACCCGGAGACGAAGTCGCTGTACATCCGCTTCGCGACGGACGCGTTCGTGCGGACCTGGCTCAAGGGGCTGATGGACACCGACGAGGTCGGCTGCCCGCTGCCCGCGCCCAACTCCAACTGTCCGTGGGACGACGAGGGAGGCAACTGATGCGCGGGCTGATCCTCGTCCTCGCGGCGGCCGTCGCGGTCGCGGTGTCCGGCTGCTCCTACCGGACGGCCGGCGCCCCGCAGGGCGACCTGACCCTGACGGCGACGTTCGACGACGTCCAGGGGCTCGTCGCCGGGCACAGCGTGCAGATGTCCGACATCAAGGTCGGCAGCGTCATGAAGGTCGAGCTCGTCGAGGGGTACCGGGCGGAGGTGACGCTGTCGCTCGAGGACGGCGTCCGGGTCCCGCAGGGCACCCGCGCCGAGATCAAGGTGACGTCCCTGCTCGGCGAGAACTTCGTCGACCTGCAGATGCCGCCCGGCGCGAGCATGGGCGCCGGGCCGTTCATCGCCGACGGCGGGAAGATCGCCGACACCCGGGTGCAGCCGGCGTTCGAGGACGTCGTCGGGCAGGCCGGGCCGCTGATCCAGGCCCTCGCGGGCGACGACCTCGCGAACGTCGTCAACGCGGGCGCGACGGCCCTCGACGGCAACGGCGAGAAGCTCAACATGACGATCGCCAAGGCGTCCGGCCTGGTGCAGGTGTTCGCCGACCAGCGGCGCGCGCTCGCCGAGTCGGTGGACCAGTTCGCGAAGCTGGGCCGCGACCTCGCCGAGCGCGAGGACGTCCTGGCCGAGGCGCCCGAGCAGATCGAGCGCACGACGCGGCTGCTGGACGAGAACAAGGAAAAGATCATCCACGCGGTGGACGAGCTGACCCGGGCCGCCCGCGAGCTGAACAACAAGGTGCTCGCGGGGCGCATCGAGCGGTTCCGCGGGCTGCTGCAGGACATCGATCCCGTGCTGGCCCAGCTGGGCAGCAGCCGGAAGCGGCTGACGACCCTGGTGGACGGCATGGTCGAGTTCGAGACGAAGATCCCGCTCGCCACCTACGACGGGCAGCTGCTGCTGTACCCGCTGCTCGAACTCGTCTGGCCGGACGGCACGCCGGTGATCCCGGGCGTCCGCGAATCCGCCGGCGGCGGGACCGGCGGAGGGACCGGCGGAGGGACCGGCGAGCAGCAGCGGAACGCCGGCTCCCCGCAGCTCCCCCGGGAGCTGGAGGGCCTGCTGCCGGGCCTCGAGAAGATGCTGGAGCCGCGCCGATGAAGAGACGGTTCGCGTTCGACCGCGTCACGATCAACCTGCTGGCGTTCGCCGTCCTCGCGGTCATCATGGTCGTGTGGGCGTTCGGCAACGTCGTGAAGTTCGACTTCATCGAGCGGCCGTACCAGATCTCCGTGGAGTTCGAGTCGTCGCCGGGCCTCCAGCCGGGCTTCGAGGTCGACTACCTCGGCCTCCGGATCGGCAAGATCGACTCCGTGGAGCTGGTGAAGGACAAGGTCGTCGTCACGCTCGACATCGAGCGCGGCGTCGACGTCCCCGAGGGCGTCACGGCGGCGGCCGCCCGCAAGTCGGCGGTCGGCGAGCCGGTCGTCGAGCTGACCCCCGGCCCGAAGTCCGCCGCCGCCGCGCCGCTGGAGGCGGGCGCGGTGATCCCGGTGTCGCAGACGAGCGTGCCGCCCAAGTACAGCGACCTGTTCGCCTCGGTCCTCGACACGCTGCGGGCCGTCGACCCGCAGGACGCCAAGGTGCTCACCCGGGAGCTCGCCGCCGGCTGGGAGGGCCGCGAGACCTCGCTCCGGCAGATCGTCAACGGCTCCGACCAGCTCACCGCGACGTTCGCGCAGAACACCGAGCTGCTCGACGGGCTCACCAAGGACCTCGGCCGCATCACCGCCGTCCTCAACCAGAACCGGGGCAGCCTCGGCGCCGGCGTCGACGACCTCGCCGCGCTGACCGCCGCGCTCGGCCAGGTGAAGGGCGACATCGCCGAGCTGCGCGACCGCGGCCCGAAGCTCCTCGACACCGTCAACACGCTGCTGGAGAAGACCGGCCCCGACTTCGAGTGCACGGTGCAGTCGCTCGGCGACTGGGGCCTGAAGCGCTACAACCCCGACATCCTGCGCGACCTGAACGACACGCTGGCCAAGGCGCCGCAGCTCGGGGTCGTCCTGCAGAACGTCATCGGCGGGACGGACGACGCGCCCATCCTGAACGTCGTGTTCATGCTCACCGTCCACAAGCAGGCGGCGCTGGAGTACAAGTACCCGCTCCCGCAGCCCGCCGTGAACAAGGTGCCGACCTGCCCCGGCGGGCGGATGCCCGCGGACACCGAGCAGGCCCCCTTCAAGGCCGAGAACCCCGGGGACACGATCCCGACGCACGATCCGTCCATCGGCCGGCAGGAGGAGTTGCGGGCGCAGCAGGCCGCCGCGCAGGAGGACGCCGGCGGCGGTCCGCCGCCGTGGTTGATGTACGTGCCCCCGGTGATCGCGCTGATGGTGCTGATCAGGGTCATGGCGGGCTCGGTGCCCGTGGTGTCCCGGCTGTCCCGGCTGCGCCGCCGGGACGAGGACTGAGAGCCTAAGGAGTTACCCCATATGTCCAGCAGGGACGTCGACGAGGTCGGCACGGACGAGGCCGCGGAGGCGGCGACGCCGGAGCGTCCGGCGGCGCGGCCCGCCAAGCGCAAGCGGCGGGTGCGGGTCATCGAGGTCATCGACGACGAGGACCTCGACGAGGTGCTCGAGGCCCTCGACGCCGAGGAGGCGGAGACGTCCGCGGACGACCCCGGCGACGCGGCGCCCGCCGCGCCTCCGAAGCCCGAGGCGTCCCCGGCGAAGCCGAAGCCGCGTCCCGCCCGCCTGGAGCCCCCGGAGGGCGAGGCCGACGAGGACGAGGCCGGCGAGAAGGCGAGCGGCGGCGAGCCCGCGAAGCCGCGGGTGAAGCCGTCCCCCCGCGAGCCCGCCGCCGTGCCCGAACCGACGTACCTCGGCATGAGCCGGACGGCGCTGATCGCGGTCGTCGTCCTCACGGCGCTGCTCGCGAGCCTCGCCGTCTGGCAGTGGCGCACCGCGAGCGGCGCGACGTCCGAGGCGGACGAGCGCGCGGCCGTCGCCGAGGTCGCGTCGGCCTACGGCGACGTGGCGCTGAACTACAACGCGTCCAACTACCAGGCGCAGATGGACAAGGCGCAGAAGCTCATGGGCGGCGACCTGCTGGAGAGCTTCAAGCAGTCGACGCTCCCGAACCTCGGCAACACCTTCAAGGAGAACCCGAAGCTGGCGCTGTCGTCCAAGACGAACCAGACGTTCGTCGGCAGCGTGAACGGCCGGTTCGCGACCGCGGTGGTGATGGTCGACATCGACGTCACGACGAGCGAGGGCTCGACGTCCGCGCCCGGCACGCTGCTGCGGCTGTCCCTCGGCAAGATCGACGACGAGTGGAAGGTGACCAAGCAGTACGCCTCGGGCACCGACGACTCGACCGCCGGCCAGCTCCCGGCGGGCACCCCCACCGGCGGGACGTCCGGCGGCGGGGAGCCGAAGCAGCCGAAGCCCGACACGAGCGAGAAGCCCGGGAACTAGAGCCCCCGACCGCGACCGCGCCCCGCCCGGCGGAAGCCGGGCGGGGCGCGGCGCGTTCTGCTGAGAATGCGGACGAAGGCGGGCATGATGGCGGCGATGACGGAACAGCCGACGAGCGCGCCCGACGGGGTGATCGCCGAGTTCGGGACGCTGCTGAGCACGGTCACGCTGCTGGAGCGCATCGCGGGCCGGGAGCTGGAGCGCCGCTGCGGCATCCGGCACGCGGCGTTCGAGGTGCTGCTGCGGCTGTCGGCCGCCGGCCCCGACCGGTCCGCGTCGATGGGCGAACTGGCCGGGGAGCTGATCCTCACCAGCGGCGGGATGACCCGGCTGATCGACCGGATGGAGGAGTCGGGCCTGGTCGCGCGGCACGCCGCCCCCGGGGACCGGCGCGGCCGGCTCGTCGAGCTGACCGACGCCGGCCGCGCGAAGCTGGACGAGGCGATGCGGGTGCACGCGGAGACGCTGCGCCGCCACTTCGCGGGCCCGCTGACCGACGAGGGGCGCCGCCGCCTGGTGGAGTCGCTGCGCACGCTCCGCGCGCACGCCCGCGAGGAGCTCGACCTGCGCTGACGCTCAGCGCGAGTAGTGCTCGACCACGAGCTGCTCGTCGCAGAGCACCGGGATCTCCGGGCGCTCCGGCAGCCGGGTGAGCCGCGCGGCGAGCGCCTCGTGCCGGACGTCCAGGTACGGCGGGACGTGCTCGGTGTGCCCGCCCGCGGCGGCGACGCGGAACGCGTCCATCGCGCGGCTCCGCTCGGCGATCGTGATGACGTCGCCGGGCTCCAGCCGGTAGGACGGACGGTCGACGCGGCGCCCGTTCACCAGCACGTGCCGGTGCACGACGAACTGGCGGGCCTGGTAGATCGTCCGCGCGAGGCCCGCCCGCAGGACGAGCGCGTCCAGCCGGCGTTCGAGGTCGACCAGCAGCGCCTCGCCGGTCTTGCCGCCGGACTTGGCGGCCTTCTCGAACGCGTTCCGGAGCTGCGCCTCGCGGATGTTGTACTGCGCGCGCAGCCGCTGCTTCTCGCGCAGCCGCACCTTGTAGTCGGACTCCGTCTTCCGCGCCCGCCCGTGCATGCCGGGCGGGTACGGGCGCGCCTCGAAGTACTTCACGGACTTGGGCGTCAGCGGAATGCCGAGCGCCCGCGAAAGCCGCACCTTCGGCCGGGGGTTGTTCATGCAGGCTCCAAGTGGTTAGGTAGTCCTAAGTTAGGTAAGCCTAACCAACATAGCAAGGAGGCATGGTGCGACGAGCGGAGACCGAGCAGCAGGACGGCGGCGGCCCGCGCGGCGCCGGCGCCGGGAGCCCGGAGGCCCGTTCCGGGCCCACGCCGGCGGAACGGGCGCGGACCCTCGCCTACGGCATGGCGGACGGCGTGCTGGTCGCGGCCGGCGTCCCCTACGCGCCGGTCCCGGCGCACACCACCGACCTCGACGGGCGGCCGCTGCTGCTCCTGCCCGCGTCGTCCCCGATCGTCGCCGCGCTCGCCGGCGAGCCCGACCTGCCCGCGACGCTGCGGATCTGCGACGTCGCGCCCGTCCCGCTGCCCGACCGGGTGCGGGGTCGCGCCCGGCTGCACGGGTGGCTCACCGAGGTCCCGGCGGCCGAACTGCGCGACGCCGCGCTGCGGCTGTCGCGCCCGCACCCGCGCCCCGAGCTGCTCGACCTGGCCGCGCCCGTCCCGCCGCCGCGGGGCGCGGGCGGCGGCGAGGCGGACGAGGGCAGCCAGTGGACGATCCTCGCCCTCGAGGTCGCGCAGGTCGAGATCGACGACGCGTGGGGCAGCGCCGTCCTCGAACCCGAGGAGTACGCGGCCGCCGCGCCGGACCCGTTCGTCGCCGTCGAGGCCGGGATGCTCACCCACCTCGACGCCGCGCACCGCGGCGAGCTGACCGGCCTGCTGCCCGCGTCCGTCCTGGCCGACCTCGGGGACGGGACGTGCGACGCCGTGCGGCCGCTGGGCATCGACCGGCACGGGCTGTGGCTGCGCTGCCGCATGCCGTGCGCGGACGGGGCGGTGACCTGCGACCTCCGGCTGCCGTTCCCCGAACCGGTGCGGGACGTCCACGGTCTGCGCCGCGCCTACCGCACCCTGTTCGCCCGCGCGAACCCGTAGGCGCGCCGCGACCCGTACATCGAGGATCCGCGCGAATGGCCGTGGTCTCCCGGATGCGGTGGACGCCCGCGCCGGGTCATGCTCGTTGCACCGGTCGCGGCCCCGAGGGCCCGGCCGGGGCGGATCCGATCGCCTGCCCGCCCTCGCGGGGTGGGTGGGCGGGCGACGGTCGTCCGCACCGATCGGGCGCGCCCGAGACCGGGCCCCTCCTGCGGGCCACTCGCCCCGATTGGCTCTACCCGGCCGCCGGCGCGGCTCGCACGCTGGACCCATGACCGCACGCGACCCGCAGACCCGCGCCGTCCACCCGCCCGTCCCGATCCCCGCGGGCAGCCGGCCCCTGGGCGTGCCGATCTACCAGGGGCACCTGTTCGGCTTCGACTCGGCCGACGCGCTCGCCGCCGCGTTCGGGGGGCCGGACGAGGCGTTCTTCTACTCGCGGATGGGCAACCCGACCGTCCGGGCGCTGGAGGAGGCCCTCGCCGACCTGGAGGGCGGGGCCCGCGCGCTGGCGACCGCGTCGGGGATGGGCGCGATCAACGCCGTGCTGACGGGGCTGCTGCGGTCCGGCGACCACGTCGTCGCGCAGGCGTCCCTGTACGGCGGGACGCACGCGCTGCTGACCGACCTCGCCGACCGGTGGGGCGTCGAGGTCACCCGGGTCGGCGGCGATGACCCGGCGGAGGTGCGGGACGCGCTGCGCCCCCGCACGCGGCTGCTGTACCTGGAGACGATCTCCAATCCCACGACGCACGTCACGGACGTCCCCGCCCTGGCGGCGGCGCTCGCGGGCACGGACGTGCTGACCGTCGTCGACAACACCTTCTCGCCGGTGCTGTTCGCGCCGCTCGCGCACGGCGCCGACGTGGCGGTGCACTCGACGACGAAGTACATCGGGGGGCACGGCGACATCCTCGGCGGCGCCGCCGTGTTCGCCGACGCGGACGTGCACCGCCGGGTGTGGGAGCACTCCGTCGAGCTCGGCTCGACCGCCGACCCGTTCGCGGCCTGGCTCGCCGTCCGCGGGCTCGCCACCCTGCCGATGCGCATCGCCCGGCAGAGCGCGACGGCCCTGGACCTGGCGGGCCGGCTCGCCGCGCACCCGTCCGTCACGCGCGTCCACTACCCGGGCGTCCCTGACCATCCGCAGCACGGGTTGGCGGCGCGGCTCCTGCCGGACGGGCACGGCGGCGTGCTGTCGTTCGAACTGGCGGGCGGACGGGACGCGGGCCGCGCCTTCGCCGAGGCGGTGCGGCTCATCGCGCTCGGCCCGTCGCTCGGGGACGTCGCGTCGCTCGTCATGCACCCGGCGAGCACCTCGCACCGGCAGCTCGACGCCGCCGCCCTCGCCGCCGCGGGCATCGGCGAGGGCACCGTCCGGCTGTCGGTCGGGCTGGAGGCGCCGGACGACCTGTGGGAGGACATCGAGCGGGCGCTCGCCAAAGCGCACTGAGCGGGCGCTACCGGTTTTGTCGGCAGTGCTCCGCCCTTCAGGGCGGGGGTGAAGCCGCCCCTCCCGCGGAGTGGGACAGGAAAAGCCGGATCGCCCCCGGGGCGATCCGGCGTCACCCGGCATGGGACCGGGCCGGTTCCGGTGTCCCGCTTCCGCGCGCATCCGGAGAGTAATACTGTGGTCACGTGCAGCTCAGGTACTCCTTCAGGATCTACCCGACCCGGGGGCAGCAGAACGCCCTCGCGCGGGCGTTCGGCTGCGCCAGAGTGGTCTATAACGACGCCTTGCGGGCGCGGGAGGAGGCCCGCGAGGCGGGGCTGCCGTACGTCACGGCGGCCGAGTTGTCGGCGGCCATGACGGCGGCGAAGAGGACGCCCGAGCGTGCCTGGCTGGGCGAGGTGTCGGCGGTGGTGCTGCAGCAGTCGCTGCGGGACCTGGAGGCGGCCTACCGGGCGTTCTTCGACGGGCTGGCCGGTAGACGCCCGAAGGTGGGGGCGCCGAGGTTCAAGTCCCGCAAGGATTCTCGCCGGTCGATCCGGTTCACCGCCAACGCCCGCTGGCAGATCACGCCGGGTGGCAAGCTCGCGCTGCCGAAGGTCGGCGAGGTAAAGGTGCGGTGGTCGAGGCGGCTGCCGTCGGTGCCGCCGACGGTGACGGTGGTCAAGGACACGGCGGGCCGGTACTTCTGCTCGTTCGTGGTCGAGACCACCGGCGGTGGGACCGGTGAGCCCGGCCCCGGCGAGGGCCTCGGTGCGGGCTGCGATGTGGGGATCGATCTGGGGCTGGAGCATTTCGCCGTGACCTCCGACGGTCGCAAGATCGCCTCCCCCAGGTTCTTGCGCCGCGCCGAGAAGAAGCTGCGTAGGGCGCAGCGGGCGCTGTCACGCAAGCAGAAAGGATCGGCCAACCGGGACAAGGCCCGTCTCAAAGTCGCCCGCGCTCACGCGGGGGTCGCTGATGCGCGCCGCGAGTTCCATCACCAGCTGTCCACGGCTCTGGTCCGCGAAAGCCAAGCGGTCTATGTCGAGGATCTGTGTGTGAAGGGGCTGGCGCGCACCCGCCTTGCCGCATCGGTGCATGATGCGGGCTGGTCGCAGTTCACCAAGATGCTGGAGTACAAGGCGCGCCGGTACGGGCGGACGTTCGCGCGGGTCGACCGGGCGTTCCCGTCCTCGCAGCTGTGCTCGGGCTGCGGGTACCGGGACGGCCCCAAACCCCTGCACGTCCGCCACTGGACATGCGGGCACTGCGGGGCCGGGCATGATCGGGACGTCAATGCCGCCCGCAACATTCTTCACGAGGGGCGCCGCATCACCTCCGGGTGATGCTTTGCCGGTCGCCGCCGGACGGAAACCCCCAGGGCGTCCCCCCGGGGGAGGCGGAGACCTTAAACGCCTGTGGAGGGCAGGTAAGACCCCCGGCCCCGGCCGAGGGCACAGCCCGGTGAAGCAGGAAGCCACGGAAGTGACCGCACCGGCAACGAAGCGGCACAGGCCGAATGCCCGGCATTCAAGCCGGGGAGCGCGTCAAAGGTAGAAGCCCGTGTCGGTCTCGGGGTCCTCGTCCTGGTCGAGGGTGCGGCGCTCGCCCTTGCGCAGCGCCGCGACCTCGGCGAGGGTCGCGCCTTCGGGGCCGACCTGGGCGGCGAGGGAGCCGTCCGGGTCGCCCGCGCCGTCGGGCCCGGCGAGCCACTCGGCGGACTCGTCCCGGGTGAGCCGCCCGACCTCGATCTGCGCGAGGCAGCGGCCCGGACGGACGACCGCGGGGTGCAGCCGCGCGAGGTCCTCGTTGGTCGTGATCGCGACGAGCACGTTGCGGCCCTGGCCGAGCATCCCGTCGGTGAGGTTGAGGAGCCGGGACAGGCCCTGGCCGGCGGACTGCTTGGCCTCGCCGCGGATCAGCTCGTCGCAGTCCTCGAGGATGAGCAGCCGCCAGCGGCCCTCGTCGTCGTCCTCGCCGACGGTGACCTTCATCAGGTAGCTCGGGGTGCCGAACAGCGACTCGGGGTCGAGGACGCAGTCGGCGTCGCACCAGTCGTTCCAGGCGCGGGCGAGGGCGCGCAGCGCGGTCGTCTTGCCGGTGCCGGGCGGGCCGTGCAGCAGCAGGAGCCGGCCGGACACGTCGTCGGCGCCGAGCTTCATCACCGCGTCGAGGTCGTCGGCGACCCGCGCGGTGTAGTTCGCGCGGATGTCGTCCCACGGGTCGGCGGAGATGGCCCGCTCCTGGCGGACCGGGCCGTGCGGCGCCTGGTGCCAGAACCCCATCTCGACGCTGGTCTCGTCGGTCTTCGGCGGGTCGGTGGCGTCCTGCACCGACGCCGCGAGGACCGACTCGGCCAGGTCGTCGCTCACCGCGGAGACGGCGACGTAGGCGATGCCGCTGCTCCACTTGTTGCTGAGCAGCGTCCACCCGTCGCCTTCGGCGAGGACCGACTCCTTGCCCTTCTCGTGCGCGACCCGCACCAGCCGGGCGCCGTCCGGGCGCAGCGGGGCCTCCGGGCGGACGTGCGTCAGCCGCGTCGACCGCGACCAGGGCTGCTCCCCGGACGCGAACGGCCGCAGCGACAGCACGTCCATCACGTCGGCGGGGGAGTTGCCGTCGTTGAGGTTGAAGACCACGGGCAGCGCCGCGTCCGGGCCGGGTGCGGTGGCGCTCTCCCCGGGCTCCCTCGGCGTGATCAGGTGGACGACCTCCTGCGACGGCTCGTGCGGCGTGGTCATGGTTTCGATGATCAGGCCCCGCGGCGGACGGCGTCCACCGAATTAGCCGAACCGGACGGGTTCGTCACGGCGGGTGCGGCTCGTCCGCCTCGCGGGGGTTCGGGGGCCGGGGGCGCGCTCCGGGGCGCTCCGGGGCGGGCCGTCAGGAGGAGCCGCCGCGGAGTTCGCGGGCGGCTTTGCGGTCCTCGGCCTCCTTGAGGTCGAGCTTCTCGGCCTCCTCGGGCGTCGGCGCGGTCCCGCCGAGGTGGGCGGGCTGCCACCAGCGCTCGTTCTCCTTGGGGACGTCGGGGTACTCGCGCTGCGCCCGGTCCAGCAGTTCCGACATGCGGCGGTGCAGTTCGGCGGTGACCGCCTCGTAGTCGTCGCCGCGCTTGGGGTACATCGGCTCGCCGATGAGGATGGTGACCGGCACGTTGCGCTGGAACAGGCGGCGCTTGCGGCCCTTCGTCCAGAGCCGCTGCGGGCCCCAGAGCGCGATGGGGATCAGCGGTGTCTTGGACGCCACCGCCATCCGCACCGCGCCGGACTTGATCTCCTTCACGGTGAACGAGCGGGAGATCGTCGCCTCGGCGAACACCCCGACGATCTCGCCGCCCTTGAGCGCTTTGAGCGCGGCCGCGTACGAGGAGGCGCCGGCCTCCCGGTCCACCGGGATGTGGTGCATGCCGCGCATCAGCGGCCCGGCGATCCGGTTGTCGAAGATCTCCTTCTTCGCCATGAAGCGCGCGAGCCGCCCGGCGGGGTGGACGGCGAGCCCGGCGAAGATGAAGTCCAGGTAGCTGATGTGGTTGCTGACCAGCACCGCGCCCCCGGTGCGGGGAATCTGCTCGGTCCCCTCCAGACGGAACTTGAGGTTGAGCGCCTTGAAGACTCCCTTAGCCGTCTTGATCACCGGCGGGTACACGTGTTCGGCCATGTCAGCACCGTACTTGAGCTCATGGTGATCAGCGACCGAGAGCGGAGAACCGCGATGCATCGCACAACCGGGGTCGTCTCTGAGAAGGTTGTGGTGTGACGTGATCCCGTAACCGTGGAGGGGGATGAGCAATGGAACCGTTGGACGCGGCGGCGGACGTGCACGCGCTCATCCGCGATGTGCTGCCGGACCTCGCGCCGACCGCGTGGTTCGACCCGGGCACCTCGGAGGTCGTGCTGCCGGTGGGCCGGTCGGAGGCGCGGGCGTCGAGCTGGACGGTGCTGGAGCGCTGCGCCCGCGAGCCCCGTGCGGCATGGCCGAAGGTGGTGGACGAGTGGGTGCGCGAGGTCGGCGACCGCGCGTTCCTCGCGGTCGGGGAGATGGAGCTGTTCGGGGACGTCCGCGAGCTGCTGCGGCTGCGGATCGTGCCGAAGCTCGCGCCGCGCGAGCGCGAGGGGCTCGTCGTCGTCCCGGCCGGCGACCACTTCGACGCGATGGTGATGATCGAGCACCCGCGCTACGGGGGGCCGCTGACGAAGGCGCGGGCCGGGCTGCTCGGCCTGCACAAGCTCGGTTACGTGATGACGAACACCCATGACCGCGAGCTCGCCGACGTCGAGGTCCGGGTGCAGCCGCTGCTGCCGGGACGGGACGTCCGCGTCGTCTCGAAGCCGGGCAGCCGGTACGTGTCGGCGCTGCTCAGCGAGGTCGACCAGTTCCTGCCGTGGCCGAACGAGCACGGCGCGCTGGTCGGGGTCCCGTGCCACAGCACGCTGCTGCTGTACCCGATCACGTCGGCGGCGGTGCTGGAGGTGCTGCCGGTGTTCGCGGACGTCGTCCGCGAGATGCACGGCGACGCCGACGACCCGTGCGCGCCGGGCGTGTACTGGAGCCACGGCGAGCGCCGCCTCACCCCGCTGGACCCGGACGCGACGCCGTCCGGGTCGGACGAGTTCGCCGCGCTGCTGCGCCGCCTCCCCGACGAGAGCTGAGCGGGCCTACGGCAGCTTCCAGTCGACGGGCGGCGCGCCCTGCTTCTGGAGGATCTCGTTGGCGCGGCTGAACGGGCGCGAGCCGAAGAAGCCGCTGTCGGCCGAGCGGGGGCTCGGGTGCGGCGACTCGATGCAGGGCACGCCGCCGAGCATCGGCTTGAGGTTGCGGGCGTCGCGTCCCCACAGGATCGCGACGAGCGGGCGGCCGCGCCCGGCGAGCGCGCGGATGGCCTGCTCGGTGACCTCTTCCCAGCCCTTGCCGCGGTGCGAGCCGATGTTGCCGGGCATCACGGTGAGCGCCCTGTTGAGCAGCAGGACGCCCTGCTCGGCCCACGGCGTGAGGTCGCCGGTGGACGGCTCGGGGTGGCCGAGGTCGTCGCAGTACTCGCGGAAGATGTTGATCAGGCTCGCGGGCAGCGGCCGGACGTGCGGCGCGACGGAGAAGCTGAGCCCGACCGCGTGCCCCGGGGTGGGGTAGGGGTCCTGCCCGACGATGAGGACGCGGACGTCGTCGAAGGGCTGGGTGAACGCGCGCAGGACCATGTTCCCGGCGGGGAGGTACCGCCGCCCGGCCGCGACTTCCGCGCGCAGCCAGTCCCCGGCGGCGGCGATCGTCCCGGCGACGGGCCGCAGCGCGTCCGCCCAGCCGGCTTCGACGATCTCTGAGAGGGGGCGTGCCGTCATGGCGCCACACCCTAGCGAGATGATCGGACACGCCGCGGCTTGATGGGGCCGGTGAGATTTCCTGACCGGGGTCGCGCGGAAAATAATCAAAACTTCGTGAAAACCTGCTCAAAATACGCCGAGGTGAGGGGGGAATGCCCCGTTAAGACCTTATTTCTTCTCGCTCACAATGTTGACCCGCCGCCCGGCCACGACATAACTCTCAAGAGGTAGGCAGGCGCACGACGAGCGGACGGGACGAGAGCATGGGCCAGCTGACCACCGTGGACGCGACCTTCCTCCACGCCGAGACCGGCACCACGCACGCGCACATAGCCGGGGTCGGCGTCGTCGACCCGGCCGGCTGCCCCGGCGGGCGGCTCACCGCCCCGCTGGTGGCGTCGCTGATCCGCGAGCGCGCGCACCTGGCCGCGCCGCTGCGGCAGCGGCTCGTCCAGGTCCCCTTCTCCCTCGACCACCCCTACTGGGAGGACGACCCCGACTTCACGCCCGAACGGCACATCTCGGAGATCGGGCTGCCCGCGCCCGGCACCCGGCGGCAGCTCGCCGAGGTCGTCGCGATGCTCCACGAGCGGCCCCTCGACCGCGCCCGCCCGCTCTGGGAGATCGTGCTCGTCCAGGGGCTCGAAGGCGGCCTCACCGCCGTCTACGCCAAGGTGCACCACGCCGCGACCGACGGCGTCATGGCCGCCGAGACGCTCGCCGCGCTGCTCGACCTCACCCCCGAGCCCCGCGAGGTGCACCCCGACCCCGACCGGATCCCCGAGCGCGCCCCCGCGCTCGGCGACATGCTCCGCACCGGCCTGCTCAAGGCCGCGCTGCACCCGGTGAAGGCCGCGCTGTCGATGGCCCGCGCCGTCCCGCACGCCGACGAGATCCCGGGCGTCGCCGCCATCCCCGGCGTGGGCCTCGCGTCCGCGTTCGTCCAGGGGGCGCTGCGCCGCGAGGGCCTGCCGCGCGTCCCGCGGTCCAGCGCGCCGCCCACCCCGTTCAACCGGCCGATCGGCCCGCGCCGCGCCGTCGCCTGCGGCGAGCTGCCGCTCGACGAGGTCAAGCGGATCGGCCGGGGGCTCGGCGGCAGCGTCAACGACGTCGTCATGGCGCTGTGCGCGACCGCGCTGCGGCAGTGGCTCGACAAGCGCGGCGAGCTGCCCGACCGCCCGCTCGTCGCCGGCGTCCCGGTGTCGCTGCGCGGCGGCCGGTCCACCACCGACGCGTGCAACCAGGTGTCGATCATGACGGTGCCGCTCGCCACCCACATCCCCGACCCCGCCGGCCGGTTCACCGCCGTCCGCCGCGACATGGACCTCGTCAAGCGCCGCTTCGCCGTGACGTCCGGAAGCTGGGTGCGGGAGCTGAGCGGGCTCGTCCCCGCGCCCGTCGCCGGGCCGCTGACGCGGCTCGTCCTGCAGGCCGGCGCGGCCGTCTCGCTCCGCCCGATCAACCTGGTGATCTCGAACGTGCCGGGCCCGCAGTTCCCGCTCTACCTGTGCGGCGCGCGCGTCCTCGGCTACTACCCGATCTCGGTGGTGACGGACGTCAGCGGCGGCCTCAACATCACCGTGTTCTCCTACGACGGGACGGTCGACATCGGCATCGTCGCCTGCCGCGACCTCGTCCCCGACCCGGCCGAGATCATCGACCACCTCGACGACGCCCTCGGCGAGCTCAAGGCCCTCGTGGCGGACTGACCGGTCGCGGACTGACCGGTGACGGACTGACCGGAGACGGGGTGACCCGGAGCGCCTCCCGGTGCCGCCACGCGAGTTCCAGCGCGGCGGCGCCGGCGGGCTGCATCGGCGCCGGGACGGTCCCGTCGAACGGCGCGCGCGCCACCTCGCCCTCGGCGTTGACCTCGACCGCGTCCCCGAACAGCTCGGCGAACGCGTCGTCGTCGAACACCACGGCGGTCAGCACGTCCAGCGCGAGCGTCAGCGGGTCGACGCCGATGCCGAGCAGGTGGGCGCGCGCCCGCCCGGCCGTCCGGGCGGCGGTCAGCGCGCGGTGGAAGGGCCACGCGTCCTGGTCGAACGCGGCGCCGTAGTCCTCGTCCCGGCCGAGCACCTCCTCGGCGTACTCGCGGACCATGCAGCGCCACAGGTCGAGGTCGCGGCGCTCGTCCGCCGCGCGGAGCGGCTGGAACACCCCGACCGGCATCACCTGGAGCAGGCCGCCCGCGTGCGCCACCTTCGCCGGGTCGCGCCGGTGCAGCAGGTACGTCCCGGACGCCGTCAGCGTCACGGTCGTGATCGCCGGGAGCGCGGTGCGGCGGGCGAGGTCGCACGGGTCGCCGATCCGGTCCCGCAGGCCGCGCCGTCCGGCGGCCAGCTCGTGCGCGACCGCCTCGCCGACGTTCACCCCGTCGAAGTACCGCGCGGGCGAGAGCCGCAGCACCGGCCGGTCCGCCGGCGGCTCGACGGCGACGAGCCGGTAGGCCGGGCGGTCCTCGAACACCGCCGGCGGCGCGAGCGCCCCGAGGGCCTCCGCGTACGTCCGGTACCCGGGTGGCAGGCCGTCCGGCGGGGCGGCGACGGCGGGCGGCGGGGGCGCCGGGTCCCAGGCGAGCCGGACGTCGCCGAGCGGGACCGGCGCGTCCGGAACCCAGCCGTCCGCGCACCGCAGCGGCGTGCCCGCGACGCGCGGGACGTCCGGGTACAGGCCGTCCGCGACCTCCCCGAGCCGTGCCCGCGCGCCGTCGAGCGCCGCCCGTTCGTCCCGCCACCGCGCCTCGCCGTCCATGCCCGCCACCCTACGGACCGGGGCGCGGGCGGGGTCACGCCGCGCGGGCGGCGAGCTCGCGCTCGATGTCCTCCTCGATGAGGTCCATGTTGATCAGCCCGGCGGTCCAGACGGCGTCGGCCGCCGCGATGATCACCTGTCCGGCGGGCTTGGCCACGTTCCCGGCCGCCCACACGCCGGGCACGCTGGTGAGGCCGAACTGGTCGGTCTTCACCTGGCCGTCCTCGGTCAGCTCGCAGCCGAGGTCGGTCAGCGGGCCGGAGCGGGCGACCATGCGCGGGCCGAGGAAGACGGCGTCGCACGGGACGGTCTCCCCACCGGCCAGGTCGAGGCCGGTGACGCGGTCGCGCTCGACGGCGAGCCGGGCCGGTTCGCCCGGGACGACGGTGACGCCGCGGGCGGCGAGCCGGTCGGCGTCCGCTCCCTGCGGCGCCTCGGCGGTGACGAGCGCGACGTCCGCGGACCACTGCGTGAGCAGCAGCGCCTGGTGCACCGACATGGGGCCGGTCGCCAGTACGACGATCTTCTGGTCGCGGACCTCCCAGCCGTGGCAGTACGGGCACATCTGCACCTCGCGGCCCCAGCGTTCGCGCAGGCCGGGGACGTCCGGGAGCTCGTCGACGACGCCGGTGGCCACCAGCAGCCGCCGGCCGTGCAGGACGGTCCCGTCCCGCAGCGTCACGGCGAAGCCGCCGGCGGTCCGCTCGGTGCGCTCGACGGCGCCGTCGACGATCTCGCCGCCGTAGCCGCGGACCTCGGTCCGGCCGATCCTGCGCAGTTCCTCCGGCGGCATCCCGTCCCGGGACAGGAACCCCTGCATGTGCGCGACGGTCGCGTTGCGCGGCTCGCCGGAGTCGACGACGGTCACGCGGCGGCGGGCCCGGGCCAGCACCAGGGCCGCGCTCAGCCCGGCCGGGCCGCCGCCGATGATCAGTACTTCCCGCTGCTCGTTCCCCAGGTGTTCGCTCATGCCGCCGAGGATGCGCGACGCCCTGCGGGATTGACAAACTTCGTTGCCGAAACTGCAATGGACGCATGAGCGAACCGATCGAGGACGTGCTGGCGGGCGTGGGGGAGCGGCTGCGGCGGCTGCGCCGGGAGCGGGAGGTGACGCTGTCCGCGCTCGCGGAGTCCACCGGCATCTCGGTGAGCACGCTGTCGCGGCTGGAGTCGGGCAAGCGGCGGCCCAGCCTGGAGCTGCTGCTGCCGCTCGCGCAGGCGTACCAGGTGCCGCTGGACGAGCTGGTGGGCGCGCCCGAGGTCGGCGACCCGCGCGTCCGGCTGCGGCCCCAGAAGCGGGGCGACCTGATCGTCATGCCGCTGACGCGCCGTCCGGGCGGCATCCAGGCGTTCAAGATGATCCATCCGGAGCGTCCGGGGAAGCCCGAGCCGAAGACGCACGAGGGCTACGAGTGGCTGTACGTCCTGAACGGGCGGCTGCGGCTCATCCTCGGCGACCGCGACCTGGTCCTGGAGCCGGGGGAGGCCGCCGAGTTCGACACCCGGCTGCCGCACTGGTTCGCGGGCGTCGGCGGGCCGGTCGAGGTGCTCTGCCTGATGGGGCCGCAGGGTGAGCGCTTGCACATGCGCGCACAACCCAGACGGAAGTGACATACATTGGCTTTCCGTGCAGAACGCCCAAACCCCCCAGCATCCCCAGGAGACCGGAGAGACCAGGACCGCGCCCGTCGCGTGGGCGCTGTGGGGCGTGGGCATCGCCGCCTACGTCGCGGCGATCCTGCACCGGACGTCGTTCGGCGTCACCGGAGAGGACGCCCTGCACCGGTTCGACGCGTCCGCCGGGATCCTCGCCACGTTCACGGTCGTCCAGCTCCTCGTCTACGCGGGGCTGCAGATCCCCGTCGGGCTGCTGCTCGACCGCGTCGGCCCGCGCCGGATGATCGCGGGCGGGGCGCTGCTGATGGCCGCCGGGCAGGCGCTGATGGCCGCCGCGACGTCCGTCCCGCTCGCCGTCGCCGCCCGCGTCGTCGTCGCGGCCGGGGACGCCATGACCTTCATCAGCGTGCTCGGCATCGTCGGCGCGTGGTTCGCGGCGCCGCGCGTCCCGGTCGTCACCCAGCTCACCGGCCTGCTCGGGCAGCTCGGGCAGGTGCTCAGCGCGGTCCCGCTGGTCGCGCTGCTGCACGGCCCCGGCTGGGGCGCCGCGTTCGGGTCCGCCGCCGCCCTCGGCGTGCTGGTCGGCGTCCTCGCGCTCGCCGTGCTGCGCGACGCCCCGCCCGACGCCGCGCGGGCCGCGTCCCCGACGCCGCGCGAGATCGGCCGCGACCTGCGCGCCGCGTGGCGGCAGCCCGGCACCCGCCTCGGCCTCTGGACGCACTTCGTCACCCAGTTCGCCTCGAACGCCTTCGCCCTGATGTGGGGCTACCCGTACCTGGTGTCCGGCCAGGGCATGGAGCCCGCGACCGCCTCGACCCTCCTCACCGTGTTCGTCCTGGCGAACATGGTGTCCGGCCCCTACATCGGACGGCTCGTGGCGCGGCACCCGCTGCGCCGCTCGTGGCTCGTCCTCGGGATCGTCGGCCTCAACGCCGGGGCGTGGGCCGCGACGCTCGCGTGGCCGCCGCCCGCGCCCGCCTGGCTGCTGGTCGTCCTCGTGCTGTGCGTCGCGCTCGGCGGCCCCGGCGCCATGATCGGCTTCGACTACGCCCGGACGTTCAACCCGCCCGGACGGCACGGCGCCGCGACCGGCATCGTCAACGTCGGCGGCTCGGTCGGCGCGCTCGTCACCATCCTGCTCGTCGGGGTCGTGCTCGACGCCGCGTCGCCCGGCCGGGAGTACACGCCCGAGGCGTTCCGCCTCGCGTGGACCGTGCAGGCGCTCGTCTGGGCGGTCGGCGTCGCCGGGGTGCTGCGCACCCGCCGCCTCGCCCGCCGCGAACTCGCCCGCCTCGCCCCCGTGGGGCCGGGCGGGTCAGCGGGCGAAGCCGTGCAGCAGCGCGCGGACCATGCCTGACGGGTCGGGCTGCGGCACGCCGATGAGGCCCCGGTACACGGCCAGGCCGACGACCATGTCCGACAGCAGCCACAGGTCGGCGTCCGCGGCCAGCTCGCCGCGCTCGATCGCCCGGTCGTAGATCGGCCGGCTGCGGGCCATCCGGTCGCGCATGGCGGTGCGCAGGATCTCGCCGACCGCCGGGTCGCGGCCCGCCTCGCCGAACATCTCGCGCGTCCGCTCCGCGAACTCGGGCGCGTTCCAGACGGCGAGCGTCTCGGTGACGATCACCAGCAGGTCGCCTTCGAGTGAGCCGGTGTCGGGGACGGCCGTGACCTGGGCGTCCATGGCGGCGCGGATCGCGTCGAGCAGCATGTCGCGCTTCGTCGCGTAGCGGCGGAAGACGCTGGCCCGGCCCACCCCGGCGGCCGCGGCCACCTCGTCCACGGTGAACGACGGCCCCTTCGCCACCAGCAGCTCGACCGCCGCCCGCTTGATGCGCGCGTCCACCGCGGGATCGGGCTTGCGCCCCCGAGCCATCATTGTGATACTCCTAGTATCAGATACTGTAAGTCTCAGAATGGGTTCCGAACATGAGAGTACTCATCGCCGGCGCGGGTGTCGCGGGACTGAGCGCGGCGCGCGGCCTCGCCCTCGCCGGCCACGACGTCGAGGTGTACGAGGCGGCGCCCGAACTCCGCACCGAAGGCGGCTCGATCTCGATCTGGCCCGCGACCGCCGGCATCCTGCGCGAGTTCGAGGTCGACCTCGACGGCGCGGGCCGCCGGCTGGAGGCGATGGTGAGCCTCTCGCCGCGCGGCCGCCGCCTCGGCGCCATCGACCTCACCGCCGTCGAGCGCGCCTTCGACGGCCTGCCCGCCCTGCACATCGCCCGCCGCGAACTCGTCGAGCGCCTCGCCGACGGCGTGCCCGTCCGCTACGGGCACGAGATCACCGAGGTCGACCCCGACCGCGCGGAGCTCGTCTTCGCCGACGGGCGGACCGCGCGCGGCGACCTGCTCGTCGGCGCCGACGGCCGCCGCTCGGTCGTCCGGCGGGCCCTCGGCGGCCGCGAGGCGCGGCTCAACGGCTGGGCCACCTGGCAGGCGTTCACCGACCTGCCGTCCGACATCGCCGGCGGCGGCCGGACCGTGCTCGTCTCCGACGGGCGGTCGCTCGGCAGCATCGCCCCCGCCGGGCACGGCCGCGCCCTGTGGTGGTTCGACCTGCGCGCCAAGCCCGGAAGCCGCTTCTGGGACTCGCCCGGCATCCTGGACCGGCTGCGCGAGCGGTTCGGGCGCTGGCCCGACCCGTTCCCCGCGGTGCTCGAACACGCCGAGACCGCCGGCTTCTACCCGCACCACCTGCACCGCGTCCCGTCCACCTGGGGGCGCGGCCCGACCACCCTCCTCGGCGACGCCGTCCACACGATGCCCCCGGCCATGGCGATGGGCGCCGCCCAGGCCGTCGAGGACGCCTGGGCGCTGAGCCGCACCCCCGGCGACCCGCGCGCCTACGAGCGCGCCCGCGCCAGGACCGTCCGCCGCGTCGCCCGCATGGTCGCGACCGAGATGCCCAGCCGCCAGGGGCCGCTCACCGGGCTCGTCCCGGACGCCCGGTCCACCAAGTCGTACGTCAAGTGGCTCCGCTCCGCCACCGACTACTTCTAGCCGCGCAGCTCCAGCGTGCAGCACTTCGGGCCGCCGCCCGCCTTGCGCAGCTCCGACAGGTCCACCGGAACCGGCTCGTACCCCCGGGCGCGCAGCGTCCCGATCAGCCCCTCCGCCTCGGCGTTGACCACCACGTTGCGGCCGTCGCAGACGGCGTTCAGCCCGAGCACCGCCGCGTCCCGCTCGTCCGCCGTGACGGCGTCCGGGAACAGCCGCTCCAGCACCGCCCGGCTCCCGGGCGAGAACGCGCCCGGGAAGTACGCCACGTTGTCGCCGCCCAGCGGGAACAGCGCCGTGTCCAGGTGGTAGAAGCGCGGGTCGACCAGCCGGAGCGTCACCACCGGACGCCCGAGGAACTCCTGCGCCTCCTGGTGCGCGGCGATCTCCGTCCGGAAGCCCGTCCCGGCCAGGATCACGTGGTCGAGCGTGAGGAAGTCGCCCTCGCCCTCGTTCACGTGCTCCGGCTCGCGCACCACCGCGAACCCGTTCGCCCGCAGCCACGCCGCGTACGCGGGGCCCTCCGCCCGCCGCTCCGCGTGCGCGAACCGCGCCCCGTACACCCGGCCGCCCACGACCAGCGCGCCGTTCGCCGCGAACACCATGTCCGGCAGCCCCGCCACCGGCTCGATCAGGCTCACCTCGTGCCCCAGCGCCAGGTACGCGTCCCGCAGCGCCTCCCACTGCGCGACCGCCCGGCCCGCGTCCGCGCCCGCCGCCGGGTCCATCCACGGGTTGATCGCGTACGTGACGGCGAAGTGGTCCGGGCGGCACATCAGGTAGTGCCGCCGCAGCGCGGTCCGCGCGGGTGCTGGCTCCATCGCCGGCATGACGGTCATGCGTGTCTCCACAGGCTTCCGAAGAGAGAATCCGACTTATCGAAAGCCTAAGAAGCCGCGCGCCGCGAACCAATGCGCGAACCTTGCGCTCATCTGGCGTTTCGTTGCTGCTTCGCCCCGACCCGAGGCGAAACGTTGCGTGCCGTAAGGAACACTGGATAATGCCCCGGATGGACTCGACCAGCGACCTGTGCACGATCGAGATCGATCGGGGCACCATCCGGCTCAAGGCGATCGAGATGGGCCTCACGTACGGCGGCCTGATCGAGGGCGCGCCGGAGCCCCGGCTGAACGACCAGATCATCGAGGATGCGGCCGAGCAGGCGGCCCGCCGGTACCGGTGCGGCCCGGCGTGGGTCGTCCCGCCGATGCGAAGCGCCCCCGAGTTCGACGACCACACGGGCCACGCCTACGAGTACCTGTACCCCGTTCGCTGCACGGGCCTGTTCGAAGGGCCCCCGACGCCGCGCGCGGGCGACGGCTGGTGGACCTCCCGGCTCGTCGTCGTGTGGTTCCAGCAGGCGGGCGACCGGATGGTCCACCCGGACGCCGCCCGCGCGATGCGCCCCATGCCGTGGGACGAGATGGCCGAGGACCTCACCTTCGACGACTGGTGAGGAAATCGGCGACCGCCGCGGTCTGCCCGAGGATCGCGTGCCCGGTCTCCGGCAGCAGCACCACGGTCGAGTCCGGGACGTTCTCCTGGACGCGCCGCGCCGTCCCGCGCGAGTCGAACATGACGTCGCGCCCGCCGACGATCACCAGCACGGGCATGCGCAGCCCGCGCAGCGCGCCGTCCGGAAACACCGGCAGCCGCTCCGTCCGGGGCCGGAACTGTTCGAAGGTCAGCACCAGCCCGTCCAGGACGGGCCCGTCCGGCAGGCCCGTCACCTCCGCCGCCGACCGGCGCACGCCGCCGCGCCCCAGCGCGCGCACGACCAGCGCCTTGGCGAGCCAGCCGACCTTCTGCCGGCCCAGCCCGCCCGGGCACAGCAGCGCCAGCCGCCGCACCCGCTCCGGGCGCCGGACGGCGTAGTCCAGCGCGAACCAGCCGCCGAGGGACGCCCCGACGAACGCCGCGTCCGCCAGGCCGAGCCCATCCAGCACGTCGTCCAGCCACAGCGCGGGCGCGCCCGTCCCGAGCTCCGGACGCGACGGCGCGCTCAGCCCCGGCTCCCCGACGAGGTCGACGGCGTGCACGCGGAAGTCGCGCGCCCACACGGCGACGTCGTCCAGCCACATCGTCGCGTTCGCCCCCGACCCGTGCAGGAGCACCACCGGCGGCGCGTCCGCCGGACCGGAGACGACGGCGAACGTCTCGCCCTCCCGCGTCGGCACCCGCACGTGCTCGGCGGGCACCGGCCACCCGTCCAGGTTCGCCCGGTACATCCGCAGAAGCTCACGCTCCCCCTCGGGGGACTTGTAGATCGTGCTCACATCACACCTCTTCATTCTGCAAGCTTCCCTATAAGGTCACTTATACACGCTCATAGGGAGGTTTGCGTCATGAATGAGGTGACGGCGCCCTCGCTCGGGGCTAGCGTCCCGACCATGGACGACCACTTCGGCGAGAGCGTCGCGGCCACCTACGACGAGACGTCGGCGGAGATGTTCGCCCCGGACGTCGTCGGACCGGCGGTCGACCTGCTGGCCGAACTCGCCGGCGGCGGCCGCGCCCTCGAACTCGGCATCGGCACCGGCCGCATCGCCCTGCCGCTCGCCCGCCGCGGCGTCCCCGTCCACGGCATCGACCTCTCCGCCGCCATGGTCGCCCGGCTGCGCGCCAAGCCCGGCGGCGACGCGATCGGCGTGACGATCGGCGACTTCGCCGCGACCCGCGTCCCGGGCACGTTCGCGCTCGCCTACCTCGTCTTCAACACGATCAACAACCTGACCGAGCAGGACGCCCAGGTCGAGTGCTTCCGCAACGCCGCGGCCCACCTGGAGCCCGGCGGGTGCTTCGTCGTCGAGGTCGGCGTCCCCGACCTCCGCCGCCTCCCGCCCGGCCAGACGACCGTCCCCTTCCGCGTCGGCGCGACGAGCTGGGCGTACGACCGCTACGACTGCGCCACGCAGGCGATGAGCTCGAACTACGTCACCGTCGAGGACGGCCGCGGCGAGTTCCGCTCGATCCCGTTCCGGTACGTGTGGCCGTCCGAACTCGACCTGATGGCCCGCATCGCGGGCATGGAGCTCGTCGGCCGCTGGTCCACGTGGACGCGCGCCCCGTTCACCCACGAGAGCGAGGAGCACGTGTCCGTGTGGCGCAAGCCCGCCCCGTGAGCGCCCGTCGCCGTGGACCTCGTCTCCCACGCGGAAGCGCGACGCCTCCGAGCCCCGAGCCATACCGGTCGTGGACGACTGCCCGCATCCCCCGCCTCCCGACTCGGAAGCACCGCCCGAGCGGAGGGCGACCGCTTCCGCGACACCCGGTCCACGCCCCGTTCGTCCGGCACGGGCTCACGGCATGAGCGCCCACACGACCTTCCCGACCCCGGTGGCGGACGGCCGGATGCCTGTGTCCTTCGCGTAGGCCGCGACGATCGCGAGACCCCGCCCGTCCAGGTCGTCCGGTCCCGCCTCCCGGCTTCGCGGGAGTTCGGGCGACGGATCCCAGCACTCGAACAGCGCCGCACCCGCCCGCACCGCGATACGAATCCGGATCTCGCGCCCGTACGCCGCGTTCACCGCGTTCGTCACGATCTCGCTCGCCACGACCGTCGAGTCGTCGATGGCAGCCCGCTCGAACGTCCAATTCGCGAGCGCGTACCGGACGAGTTCGCGAGCGAGCACGACGGACGATTCCACAGCGAGCAGAGTCATCCGCATTTCGTCCGATTTGCCACATTCTATTCCTGAGTGTTGACCGCTCATGGCCGCCGTCCCTTCTCCTGTGATTCCGTCCACAGAATCGGCGGCGGCGAGTTAGCGTGTGATGTATGGAGTGAATGCGCATACATCGGGGGTGGGCATGAGTGCGCGGGAGGCGATCGACCCGAGGTCCTCTCTCTGGTCGTGGCTGGCGTATGACCTGTGGTTTCAGCGGACGCAGCGAGGATTGTCGCTGGCACAGCTCGGCAAGATCGTCCGAGTGACGCGCGGGACGGTATGCAACTGGGAAGCCGGACGCGATCGGCCCAAGGATGATCACATGCAGTTGCTGGACGATGCATGGAAGACGGGCGGCCACTTCCAGCGGCTACTGTTCTTTGCTCGCACTGGGCACGACCCGGACTGGTTCAAGCAGTACATCCAGTATGAGGAGAACGCGTCCGTTATTAAAATCTACGACGGAAAAAGGGTCCCTGCCCTCATCCAGACGGAGGGGTACGCCCGTGCTCTGTTGGCCAGTGCGGGCTTGGAGGAAGCGGGGGAACGGGAGGCCGAGGCGCGTAGGCACCGGCGAGAGATTCTCAAGCGAAGAGTCATTCCCTACATCTGGGTTCTCCTGGACCAGGAGGTACTCGAGTGTCTGGTGGGAAGTCCTCAGATTATGCGAGAGCAGTTGTGGCACCTCATAGAGCTCTCGAAGCACCCTCGGATCGTGATTCGGATCGTGCCGCGAGAGGTCGGGGCTCACCGAGGGCATGATGGCGCGTTCCAGGTCCAGACCGTCGGTACTCGGGATGTCGCATACGTGGGTGCTCAGATCGGTGGACGCCTCATTGAAGGTGGTGACGAAGTTCGTACCCTGGCGCTATGGTTCGACCAGATTGGGGCGTGTGCATGGAGCAAGGGCGCGTCCCGTGAACTGATCGAACGGGAAACGAGGAAGTATGACGATCGAGTGGCGCAAGAGTTCACGTAGCGGCGGCATGAGTGACAACGCCTGCGTGGAGTTGGCGCCACTGCAAGACGACATCGTTGCCGTGCGCGATTCCAAGGATCCGGACGGGCCGCGCCTCGGCTTCGCCCGCCGGGAGTTCGGCGGCCTGCTGGACCGCATCCGGCGCGGCGACTTCGACCGCTGACCCCGAGGGCCGTCCCCGCGCCGTCCGTCCGGCGGCGGATCGGCCCGCTGCTCGGGTGACCGGATACGGACGCGGCCGGGTCGGTGTTCGTTCCCATGGTGGGCCGGGCGCGCTCAAGACGTTGGACGTACCTGGCGCACCTGATCACCGGTGCCGTCCCGCGGCGCGGCGATCTCGCCGGTGAACTACCGTCCGCCGAGATCGAATCCTGGTTCAGCCCGGCTCCGCCCGCCCTGTCCCAGGGCCCCACGGACCCCGCCATGCGCGCGGCGCTCGAAGCCGCCCCGGCGCATCTGCTGCGCGCGGCCGCCGCGCGCGAGACCATGCGGCTGGCGGCCCTCCTCCATCTCGACGGCACCCCGGGCCTCGCCGAGGCGGTCGCCGCGGCCGAGCGCGGAGAGGGCGTCACCGTGTCCCCGGAGTCCGAGCTCGGCGTGCACGTCCGCTCGTGGCTGGCGCGCTCACGTCGGGCGGGACGATCGCTCAACGACTTCGCCTGCTCCAAGATGAACGACGACGAGCGGAACGCCGCTTTCATGCTCGGCTGGTTCGCGAAGGCCCTGCATGCCGCGCTGTGGCACGAGCCGCGCGCCGCCGCCCGTGGGGCACTCCACCCGCTCACGAAGGGCCCGGCCCCTCTGCGCGACCCCGCCCAGGAGGCCGCCCTCCTGGACCTGCTCCGCAGTGGCACCGAATCGATGTGATGGGACGCGGTTCGTTCCTTAGGCCTTGCAGCTCGGCGTTCGGCTCCTGCGTGAGGCGGGGTTAGGGCCGCAGCCACGGATCGCCCCGGCCGCGCCGTGTAGTGCCGGACGGACGAGCTTGTACCGGGGCATCGTGAGCCCGGTGGTCGACGTCGCCTCGTGTTCGTCCATCACGTCCCGGACGTCCTGAACGGGCGCAGCTCGTATGCCGCGTCGGCTTAGTCGACGCAAGGCAGTTTCTGAACTTACTGTCTGAGAAGCAACTGTGCATCTGCCTACCGTCGGGGGCGGTGTGGGTGTGTGCTGCGGGCTGTTCATCCTGCTCAACTGCGAAGTTGTGTCCGCGCTGGGCATTGACGGTGGATCAGTAGGCTCTTACGATCACGTACTCAGTGAGCAAAACCATACAAAACGTTCGGTAACAGCAGGTCGCGGTGGAGATGGCTGCGAACGGGCCGGGGGACGCCCTCGGCGACAGGTTCGTCGCTCGAGCGGCGGACCTGCTGCCCGGCCTGGTGGGCCTGCGGCGGGCGATCCACGCCGCGCCGGAGCTGGGCCTGCACCTGCCGGAAACGCAGCGCAAGGTGCTGGACGCACTCGCTCCGCTCGGCCTCGAGGTGCGCACCGGGACGGCGCTGACCTCGGTGGTCGCGGTCCTGCGCGGCGCCCGTCCCGGCCCGGCCGTCCTGCTGCGCGCCGACATGGACGCCCTGCCCCTGCGAGAGGACGCCGACGTGCCGTTCCGGTCGTCCAACGGCGCGATGCACGCGTGCGGGCACGACTTGCACGTCGCGGGCCTGGTGGGCGCCGCCCGCCTCCTGCACGAGCACCGCGGCGAACTCGCCGGGGACGTCGTGTTCATGTTCCAGCCCGGCGAGGAAGGGTTCGGCGGCGCCCGGCTGATGCTGGACGAGGGGCTGCTCCAGGTGACCGGCGAACCTCCGGTCGCCGCGTACGCCGTGCACGTCGGGCCCGGTCCGCGCGGCACCTTCGTGACCAGGCCGGGGACGGTCACCGCGAGCTCGACGACCTTCGCCGTGGAGGTGTCCGGGCGGGGCGGGCACGGGTCCAGGCCGCACGAGGCGGTCGACCCGGTGCCGGTGCTCGCCGAGATCGTGCTGGGCCTCCAGGCGTTCGTCACCCGCCGGTTCGACGTGTTCGACCCCGTCGTGCTGTCGGTGACGAACCTCGCCGCCGGGACGGGCGCCGCCAACGTCATCCCCGGTTCCGGGAGCCTCAGCGGGACCGTCCGGACGATGTCCCCCGAGGCGCTGGCCAGGGTCGAGGCGGAACTGCCCGCCGTGGCCGCCCGCATCGCCGAGGCGCACGGGGCGACCGCCGCAACGGAGGTCACCACCGGGTACCCGAGCGTCGTCAACGACCCGGCCACGACCTCCCGGGCGCTGGACGTCCTCCGCGCGTCCTTCGGCGACGCCCGGGTCGTCGAGGCGCCGCACCCCACGATGGGCGCCGAGGACTTCTCGTTCGTCACCCGGGAGGTGCCGGGGACCATGCTGATGCTGCTGGCCGGCCCGCCCGGCCTCGACGGGCCGCCCGCGCCGAACCACTCCCCCCGCGCGGTGTTCGACGACGGCGTCCTCGCCGACCAGGCCGCCGCGCTCGCGCTGCTGGCCGTCCGGACGCTCGACGGGGCGGCGCGATGAGCGCCCCCGCCGAGACGGCCGCGCCCGCGGCCCGCGGGAGCGGCGGGCGGGCGGCGCGCGGCCGGAACCTCGCGCTGCTCACCGCGTCCACCTCAATGGACAACACCGAGAGCAGCCTCACCACGGTGATGTTCCCGCTGATGCGGGACGCCTTCGGGCTGTCCGGGGCGGCGCTCGGCCTGATCACGGCGGTCACCAAGGTCGCCGGCGCCCTCACGAGCGTCCCGTGGGCGCTGCTCGCGCGCCGGCACTCGCGGCGGACGGTCCTGGCGGTCTGCTCGGGCTTCTGGGGCGCGTGGATCATCGCGGCGGGCCTGTCCCCGAACTTCGCCGTGTTCCTCGTCCTCTACGGCATCGGCGCCGCCGGGTTCGCCGGGTCGGGCGCCATCGCGCTGGAGATCCTCGGCGACGTCTACGACGACCACCACCGGGGCCGCGCCACGGGCGTCCTGTACGCCGGGGTCGCGGTCATCACCGGGGTCAGCGCGCCGCTGTTCGGGCTCCTGTCGCACTTCGACGACGGGTGGCGCTACGGGTACCTCGCCTCGGGCGCGGTCTGCCTGCTGGTCGGGGTGCTGATCCTGGCCTTCCTCGACGACCCCGGCCGCCCCCGTCCCGCCGCGCCGCCCCGGCCGTCGGGGTTCAGCGCCCGCAAGGCGGGCCGCGACCTCCGCGAACTGCTGCGCATCCGCACCTACCGCTACCTGCTGGTGCAGCGCCTCTTCTCCGGCCAGAACGTCATGATGACCTTCGGCATCGTCTACCTGGTCGAGGAGCGCGGGTTCACCACCGCCACGGCCTCGGTCATCGCGCTGCCGTTCGCGCTCGGCTACATCGTCGGCACCCTGCTCGGCGGGCGGCTCATGGACCGCGTGCACCGGGCTTTGCCGCGCAGCGGCCGCGTGGTGATGCTCCAGGCCAGCCAGCTCGGTTTCGCCGCCGCCGCCTGCGCCACCCTCACCGTCTCGGCGGACCGCATCGCGCCGTACATCGCGCTGTTCGCGGCCGTCGGGCTGCTCCAGGGGCAGGTGCCCGTCGTGAACCGGCCGCTGGTGATGGCCGTGGTGCCGCCGCACCTGCGGGCCGTCGCGTTCGCCGTCTCCGTCTACATGGTCGAGTCCGTCGCCATCGGCGGGTACGCGCTGCTCACCGGCCACCTCGGGGACCGGTTCGGGCTGCAGTACGGCCTGCTCGCCACCACGGTCGTCCTCACCGCCGCGAACGGCCTCGCCTCGGCCGCGCTGTACCGCCCCTACGCCCGCGACGGCCTCCGCGCGCACCTCCCGGACGGCGCGGGCTGAGTCCTTCCCGCGGAGCGGGGCCGTCCTCCGAAGGATGTACCGGCGAATCGTCGCGCCGAGGGACGATCCGGGCCGCGCCGCGCGTGATGCTGGAGACGTCCGACCAGCACACGGGGGGCCACGATGGAACCACGGACCGGTGACCTGGAGCGCGCCGAGCTGCGGGCGTCCGACGCCGACCGCAACGCGGTGTTCGAGCGCCTCGGCGACGCCCTCGCCGAAGGCGCCCTCGACACCGCGGAGTACAACCGGCGGCTCGAAGTCGCCGCCGCCGCGACCACCCTCGGCGCGCTCCGCCCCCTCACCGCCGACCTGCCGGTGTCGCGCGCCGCCCGCGCCAGGGAGGCCGCCGCCCGGCGGGCCGCGCGCGCCGAGGCCGACAAGCGCGAGTGGACCAAGGAGTGGGGCTACTGGGGCGGCGGCGCCCTGATCATGACGACGATCTGGGCCGTCGACGCCGTCCGCGACGGGGAGTGGGAGTTCTACTGGCCGCTCGTCCCGCTCGCCATCTGGGCCGCCGTCCTCGTCTCCTACATCCTCTGGCCGAGCAAGGACGACTGACGGGCGTCCGCGGCCGGTAGTTTCGGAGCATGCGTTTCACGTGGGTCGAATCGGGCGGCGGGCCGCTGGTGGTCGTGCCCGAGGCGCTGCTCGTCCGGTGGGCCGGTGCGGAGGGCGACGGCCCGGAGGAGACCTGGGGCGACTACGGCCGGGCCTGCGCGGTCGACGGGTACATCGGGCTGGTGCCGGTCGGCGCCGGGCACGCGCTCGTCCTCGGCGACGAGCCCGCGACCACCACCTACCTGCCGGACGAACGCGCCTTCCTGCGATGGTCGGCGGCCGACTCCGAGGCCGCCCTCGTCGCGGCCGCGGAGACCGCGCTGCGCTCGTCCGTCCGGTGGGACGAGGAGCTCACGTGGGACGCGGGCGGTCCCGCCGTCCTGTTCGACTCCGCCTACCCCGGCCCGGAACCGGGGCCGGGCGACCGCCTGCGCGTCGAGCTCCCGCCGGGTCCCCACCGGGTCCGCGCGGCCTATCGCGAAGACGCGTCCGCCTGGATGCACCTGGTGAGGCTCGACCCGGCCGCCTGACCGGCGGCCCGGCAGTAGGGTTCCGGCGTGGACTGGGCGGAGCGGGTCACGACGGTCAACCAATGGCGGCGCGGCGACAAGCGGGCGCCGCACAAGCCGCTGCTGCTGCTGTACGCGCTCGGGCACTTCCAGAACCACGGCGACGAACCGATCGTCTACCGCGACGCCGAGGACCGGCTGCAGCACCTGCTCGACGAGTTCTGGCGGAAGGGAAGCAGCCCCGCCTACCCGTTCCACCACCTGGCGAGCGACGGCCTGTGGGACGTGCGGACGGCCGACGGCGGCGGCAGCCCCGGACCGAACGTCGGGCCGCTGCGCCGTACGGGCGCCGCCGGGCGGTTCGCGGACGACCTGGTGCGCGACCTGCGGGACGACCCGGGCCTCGCGGCGCGGCTCGGCCGCGCGGTCCTCGACGCGAACTTCGAGCCGTCGCTGCACGAGGAGCTGTGCGCGGCGGTGGGGCTCGCCGTGGACGGCGCCGCCGGGGCCCGCCGCCGCGACCGGGAGTTCCGCCGGGACGTGCTGGTCGCCTACGAGTACCGGTGCGCGTTCTGCGGGTTCGACGGCGCGCTCGACGGGACGGCCGTCGGGCTCGACGCCGCGCACGTCCAGTGGTGGGCGTTCAACGGGCCCGACGAGGTCGCGAACGGCATCTGCCTGTGCGTCATGCACCACAAGCTGTTCGACAAGGGCGTGCTCGGCATGACGGCGGAGCGCCGGATCACCGTGTCGACGATGTTCGTGGGGCGCGGGACCGCCGCGCGGACGCAGGTGCTCGACCTGGCGGGGCGCCCGGTCGAGCCGCCGCAGCGGGCGTTCCCGGCCGTGGCCGCAGAGCGGGTCGCCTGGCACGGCCGGGAGGTGTTCCGCGGCGCCCCGCGCGCCGCCTGAGCGGCGGCCGGGCGGCTGTGCGGGGCGTGCCCGGGGGCGGGCACGCCCGCGCGCTCACATGTTGATCATGTGGCCGGCGAGACCGTGCACGGCCTCCTTGACGGCCTCGCCCAGGGTCGGGTGGGCGTGGACGTTGCGGGCCACCTCGTGGACGGTGAGGTCCCACTGCTGGGCGAGCGTGAGCTGCGGCAGCAGCTCGGTGACCTCGGGGCCGATCAGGTGGGCGCCGAGGATCTCGCCGTACTTGGCGTCGCTGATCACCTTGACGAAGCCGTCGCCCTCGCCCATCCCGAGCGCCTTGCCGTTGGCGCTGTAGGGGAACTTGGCGACCTTGACGTCGAAGCCCTGCTCCTTGGCCTGCGCCTCCGTCCAGCCGAACGACGCGACCTGCGGCTGGCAGTAGGTGGCGCGCGGGATCATCACGTAGTCGAGCTCCATCGTCTCGGCGTCCGCGATGGTCTCGGCGGCGACGATGCCCATGGCCTCGGCGGCGTGCGCGAGCATCAGCTTGGCGGTGACGTCGCCGATGGCGTAGATGTGCGGGACGGACGTGCGGCAGCGGCCGTCGATGTCGATCGCGCCGCGCTCGGTCAGCCGCACGCCGGCCTTGTCGAGGCCGTAGCCGTCCACGTTCGGCTGGAAGCCGATGGCCTGCAGCACCTTGTCGGTCTCGATGACCTGCTGCTCGCCGGCCTTGCCGGTGATGGTGACCTTGACCTTCGGGCCGGAGTCGTCGATGGAGTCGACGCGGGTGGAGGTCAGGACGTCGATGCCGAGCTTGCGGTACCGCTTGGCGAGCTCCTTGGAGACGTCGGCGTCCTCGTTCGGCACCATGCGGTCGAGGAACTCGACGATCGTGACCTTGACGCCGTAGTTGTGCAGGACGTAGGCGAACTCGACGCCGATGGCCCCGGCGCCGGCGATCACGATGCTCTCGGGCAGCTCCGAGGTGAGGATCTGCTCCTCGTAGGTGACGACCCGCTCGGACAGGGACGTCCCGGGCAGCAGCTTCGTGTGCGCGCCCGCGGCGATGATGCAGTTGTCGAAGGTGACGGTGTCGGACGAACCGTCGGCCTTCGCGACCTGGAGGGTGGTGGCGTCGGTGAAGGTGCCCCGGCCCTCGTAGGAAGTGATCTTGTTCTTCTTCATCAGGAACTGGACGCCCTTGACGAGCTTGTCCGAGACCTGGCGGCTCCGCTGGAACGCGGCGCCGTAGTCGAAGGACACCCGGCCCTCGACGTTGATCCCGTAGGTCTTCTGCTCCTGGGTGAAGATGTGGGCGAGCTCGGCGTTGCGCAGCAGCGCCTTCGAGGGGATGCAGCCGACGTTGAGGCAGACCCCGCCCCAGTACTTCTCCTCGATGATCGCCGTCTTCAGCCCGAGCTGTGCCGACCGGATCGCGGCGACATATCCACCCGGGCCCGCGCCCAGGACCACGACATCAAAGTGTTCGCTCATATTGAGTGACGATATTCCGCCGCGGGCGGTGCTCGCATCCTGGTCGCGCGGGAGGCGCGGGGGAGGGGATGCGGGGGAGGTCCGGGAGGTCCCGCCGAGGGACCCGCGCCGTCACGTACTGTTGTCTCCACGGGCGGTGGAACAGGGCGAGCCCGCCCGGTCGTTGTCGGCAGATGTCCCCGTCCCGCCCGGAACCCGGAGGAGAAGACGAGTGCGGATCCCCAAGCGCGTCAACGCCGTCCTGGACTGGATGGAGCAGCACACGCGGGCGCTTGCGGTGGTGTTCGTGCTGGTCGTGCTGGTGGCCGTCCTGGTGGCGCTGGTGACGGCGCTGGTTCCGCCCGCGGTGGGCCTGCCGGTCGCGGGGTTCGTCCTCGGCGCGTCCGCCGGCGGGTACATGATGCACGCGCGGATGGCGCGGCGGGTGGCGCGGGTCCGCCGGGAGGCGGACGACCTGCTGCGCGAGAACGGGGCGCTGCGGCACCGGTACAACGTGCTGGCCAGCGGGGTGATCACCCGGGAGGCGCAGGAGACGCAGGCGATCGTGCCGATCCCCGAGGACGACCTGCTGGACGTGCCCGACGATCCGCAGCGGACCGTGAGCCTGCCCGAGCTGACCGACGAGCTGCTCGGCATGGGCGAGGACGACGCGCACGACGCGCACGACGCGGACTACGCGGACGACGCGGACGGGCGCGCGGCGTGGGACGGCGACCCCGCCGGGGACACCGCCGACCTCGAAGAGGCCGTCGAGGAATCTCGCCGCGGGTGACCGCTTCGCACCTCCGCGTTAGCTTTGTCGATCTTCGGGCAGGGCCAAGGCCGGGAGGTGCCGATGAGCTCAGAGTCCGGAGCGGCGCCCGCGGAACCGGCGGGCGGCGAGGCGGAGGTCGACGAGGCGGCGGTGCGCAAGGCCGTGATCGCCTCCGCGATGGGGAACTGCATCGAGTGGTTCGACTTCGGCGTGTTCAGCGCCGGGGTGATGACCGCGATCATCGGGGACGTCTTCTTCCCCGAGGATTCGGCGGGCAGCGCGACGCTGCGGTCGTTCGCGCTCATCGCGGCGGCGTTCCTCGCCCGGCCGTTCGGCGGGCTGTTCTTCGGGCCGATGGGCGACAAGCTGGGCCGCAAGCGGGTCCTGGCCACCACGATCATCCTGATGTCGGGCGCGACGTTCGTGATCGGGATCCTGCCGAGCTACGCGGTGATCGGCATCGCGGCGCCGCTGGTGCTGCTGGCCGTCCGGCTGATCCAGGGCTTCTCCACCGGCGGTGAGTACGGCGGCGCGGCGACGATGATCGCCGAGTACGCGCCGACGAACAAACGCGGGTTCTACGGCAGCTTCCTGGAGCTGGGGACGCTGGTCGGCTACATCCTCGGCGCCGGGCTGGTGCTGCTGATGACGGTGGTGCTCGGCGACGACGCGATGCGCGAGTGGGGCTGGCGGATCCCGTTCCTCATCGCGCTGCCGCTCGGCATCGTCGGGCTCTACGTCCGGACCCGCATCGAGGACACGCCGACGTTCCAGAAGATGGAGGAGGCCGGCAAGAAGGCGGCCTCGCCGCTGAAGGAGACGCTGGTCCACTACAAGCGGCGGATCCTCCTGCTGATCGGCATCGTGTTCCTGCTGAACATCGCGGACTACACGATGCTGACGTTCATGCCGTCCTACCTCATCGACTACCTCGACTACGACGACACGTCGTCGCAGCTCGTGACGATCGGGGTGGAGGCGGTGATGATCCTGTTCATCGTGCCGCTGGGGTCCCTGTCGGACCGGATCGGCCGCAAGCCGCTGCTGATCGCGGCGGCGGTCGGGTTCTTCCTGCTGTCGTGGCCGGCGTTCGCGCTGATGCAGACGAACGACGCGCTGGGCGTGCTGGCCGGGTACGCGATCATCGGCGGCCTGCTGGTGCTGATGCTGGCGGTGATCGGCTCGACGTTCCCGGCGATCTTCCCGACGAACGTGCGGTACGGGGCGTTCGCGATCGGCTACAACATCTCGACGTCGCTGTTCGGCGGGACGACCGCGGTCGTGGTCGGTTCGCTGATCAGCGTGACGGACTCGAACTACGTGCCCGCGTTCTACCTGATGCTGGCGGCGCTGGTGGCGTTCGTCCCGATCCTGAAGATCCCGGAGACGGCGCGGGTGCCGATCGACGAGGTCGGGAACGAGGACGCCCCGGAACTCGCGGGCTCCGGGGCGAAATAGCGGTTTTCTGTTGATATGCGGCCCGGGGATCGCTCTTTCCGGCGATCCCCGGGCGAGCCTTTCGCCGTGTCAGCGGGCGAAATACCGGCGGGCCCAGCCCACCAGCGTTCCGGCGATCACCAGTCCGGCGACGGTCTCGATCGCGAGTGCGGTCCACACGATCACTGGGGGCCTCCTCTCGGGTCCGGCCGGGTCCCGCCTCCCGGGACCCGTCGCGCATCAGGCACAACACCACTATGCGGCCGATGTTTCCGTGCCGGGCCCGCCGAAACCGGTGATTTGTATCACTTTGCACCGCTCTGACCTGCGGCGAAACCACACTGGACGGTAAAAACCGGTGGTCGTCGCGCCGCGCGCCCGGACGTCCGGACGATCGTCCGGCGGAGCGCCATCACGGGATGGTGCGAGTCCTGTGACCCCGGGGTAAAGCAAGGGTGAAGGTGATCGCACGTTGCGCCCAAATGATTACCGTCGGTAGCGTCACGGTTGGTCGATCGGGCGGCGCGGCGGAACGGGCAGGTCGTAACACCGGCCCCTTTTTTCCGTGCCCGATCGACCATTTCCGAAGCGAACGGCGACGAATCGGTGGTGTGCACGTGACGGAACAGCAGTTGAGCCTCGGTACCTCGGCGGCACGGAACCTGGCGACCACGACCAAGACCGTCCCCCAGATGCAGGGCATCACCTCCCGCTGGCTGCTGCGGATGCTGCCCTGGGTGGAGGCGAAGGGCGGCGCCTACCGGGTCAACCGCCGGCTCACCTACACGCTCGGCGACGGCCGGGTCACCTTCGTGTCGACCGGCGCCGACGTCCGCGTCATCCCCCGCGAGCTCTGCGAGCTGCCGCCGCTGCGCGGCTACGACGACGACCTGGCCCTCGACGCCCTCGCCGGACGGTTCGTCCAGCACGAGTACGAGCCCGGGGAGGTCATCGTCGAGGAGGGCCGGCCCGTCGACAAGGTCGTCCTCGTCGCGCACGGCAAGCTCAGCCGCGTCACCGCGGGCGAGTACGGCACCGAGGCGGTGCACGGCACGCTCGCCGACGGCGACTTCTTCGGCGACCAGGCCCTCCTCGGCGAGGAGGAGGCGCCCGAGTGGGACAGCACGGTGAAGGCCGTGACGTCCTGCACGCTGCTCACGATGAGCGTCGGCGACTTCCAGGAGACGCTCGGGCAGTCGCCGACGCTCCAGGCCCACCTGGAGGAGTACCGCAACACGCCGGCGCGCGCGCACAACCAGCACGGGGAGGCGGCGATCGACCTGTCGGCCGGCCACGCCGGCGAGCCGACGCTGCCCGGCACGTTCGTCGACTACGAAGCCTCGCCGCGCGAGTACGAGCTGAGCGTCGCGCAGACGGTCCTGCGCGTCCACACGCGCGTCGCCGACCTCTACAACCACCCGATGGACCAGGTGGAGCAGCAGCTCCGGCTGACCATCGAGGCGCTGCGCGAGCGCCAGGAGAACGAGATGGTCAACAACAGGGAGTTCGGGCTCCTGCACAACTCGGCTCTCTCGCAGCGCATCCACACCCGCGGCGGCCCGCCCACGCCGGACGACATGGACGAGCTGCTCGCGCTCGTGTGGAAGGAGCCGGCGTTCTTCCTCGCGCACCCGAAGGCGATCTCCGCGTTCGGCCGCGAGTGCAGCACCCGCGGCGTGTACCCCGACCACGTCGACGTCCTCGGCCAGCGGGTCCCCGCCTGGCGCGGCGTGCCGATCTTCCCGTGCGACAAGATCCCGGTGAGCGCGCGCCGCACCAGCTCGATCCTGCTGATGCGGACGGGCGAGTCCGCCCAGGGCGTCGTCGGGCTGCACCAGACCGGCCTGCCGGACGAGTACCAGCCGGGGCTGTCGGTCCGCTTCATGGGCATCGACGAGAAGGCGCTCATCAAGTACCTCGTCAGCGCCTACTACTCGACGGCCGTCCTGGTGCCGGACGCGCTCGCGATGCTGGAGTCCGTCGAGATCGCCCACGGTGCGGGAGCGTGACGTCCGGTCCGAGCATCCTCCCGGCCGGGGAGACGCACCGCCGGGCGCCCGCCGGAACGTCCCCGAGGACGTACCGCCGGGCGTCCGGCCACGGGCCCGGCCGCGGGTGCGCTCACAGGGGCGCGCACCCGCGGCCGGCCCCCGGCCCCGCACCGCGAGCGGGCGCCGCGCCGCCGGGGCGCCCCGCGCCCGCTCCGCCCGCCGAGACAGCCGCTGAGACAGCCCGCTGAGGGAAGGCCCGCCATGTCAGTCTCTTACTGGAACGACGCGCCGCCGCGCCCGCCCGCCGAGGTGCTGGCGTGGAGCCGGGCCCTGCTCGATCCGGCGCTGCGCGCGGCGGTCGACGCCATGCCCCCCGCGACCCGCGCCGTCGCCGGATTCCACTTCGGCTGGCGGGACGCGGAGGGCCGGCCGGCGACGGGCGACGCGGGCAAGGCCGTCCGCCCGGCGCTGGCGCTGCTGTCCGCGGCGGCCGTCGGAGGGACGGCCGCCGCGGCGCTGCCCGCCGCCGTCGCCGTCGAGCTCGCGCACAACTTCTCGCTGCTGCACGACGACGTCATGGACGGCGACGCCACCCGGCGGCACCGCCCCACCGCCTGGACGGTGTTCGGCTCGAACACCGCGATCCTCGCGGGCGACGCGCTGCTGGCCGGCGCCTTCGAGGCCCTCGCGGGCGGGCCGGCCCCGGCGGCGTCCGTCCGGACGCTCGGCCGCGCCGTGCTCGAACTGGTCGAGGGGCAGAGCGAAGACCTGTCGTTCGAGCGGCGCGCCGAGGCGGTGCCGCTCGCCGAGTGCCTGGCGATGGCGGGCCGCAAGACGGGCGCGCTGCTCGGCGCGGCGTGCGCGCTCGGCGCCGCGCACGGCGGCGCGGACGGCCCGCGCGCCGACCGGCTCGGCTCGTTCGGCGAACGCGTCGGGCTCGCGTTCCAGCTCGCCGACGACCTCCTCGGCATCTGGGGCGACCCGGACGTCACCGGCAAACCGGTCCACTCCGACCTGCGGAACCGGAAGCAGTCGCTGCCGGTGGTCGCGGCGCTCGCGTCCGGCACCCCGGCGGGGGACGAGCTCGCCGAGATCTACCGGCGGGACGCGCCGCTGCCGGACGCGGACGCCGCCCGCGCCGCCGCGCTCGTCGAGGACGCGGGCGCGCGCGAGTGGGCGGCACGCAAGGCCGACGCCCTGTACACCGCCGCGCTCACCGACCTGGACGCGGCCGCGCCCGTCCCGGCCGCGGCGGGCGAGCTGCGGGCCCTCGCCCACCTGCTCACCCACCGCGACCGCTGACACCGGCACCGGCGGGCCGCCGGCCCCGCCGGTGCCGCGGGCCGTCAGTACCGCAGGCCGTGGCCGTACGGGTAGAGGTCCCCGACCGTGACCGGGAGGCGGCCGCCGGGCTGCCTCCCGAACACGACCTCGGCCGCGCCCTCGTGCATCGCCGTGCTGACGCGCTGGGTCCGGGCGGTCGTCCCGTACGTGGTGAGGTAGGCGTCGACGTCCGGGTACGCGGTGATGTCGTAGGGGAGGCCGATCGCGACGGCCGCGACGGGCTTGCCGGTGGCCCTCAGCGCCCGCACCAGCTTCGCCTGCCCGTCCGGCAGCGTGCCGGACGAGAACGTCGCCACGACGATCCGGTCCGCGCCGCCCGCCGCCCGGACGGCCGCCGCGACGTCCGCGTCGGTCGGGTCGGGCGACGGCGCCTCCCAGCGCGACACCGGCCCCTCCGACGCCGCGTCCAGCGCGCGGGCGAACGGCTCGGTCTGGACGACGCCCGCGACGAGCGTCCGCTCCCCGGAGCCCGCGTCGAACGGCAGCACCCCGCCCGCGTTCTTCACGAGCGTGGTCGCCGCGACGCCCATCCGCGTCGCGCGCCGCCGGAACGCCTTGTTTCCGGACACCGCCGCGGCGGCCCGCGGACTTGCGAACCGGTGCCCGGCGACGTCGTACGTGCACTTCAGGTCGAGGACGCGCCGCACGGACTCGTCCACCCGGGACTCCGGCAGCTCGCCGCTGCGCAGCGCGTCCGCGAGCGCGCCGACGGCCTCGGCGCTCGCCGCGTGGTCGCCGGTCGACATGATGACGTCCGCGCCCGCCTTGATCGCCATCACCGTGGCGTCGCGGGTGCCCCAGTTCTCGTCGATGGCGTCCATCGCCATGCCGTCGGTGACGATCAGGCCGTCGAAGCCCATCTCCCCGCGCAGCAGCCCGGTCAGCACCTTGGGCGACAGCGTCGCGGGCAGCTCGGGATCGACCGCCTCGACGATGACGTGCGCCGTCATGATCGCCGGGACGCCCGCGTCGATCGCGGCGGCGAACGGCGGCAGGTGCACCTTCTCCAGCGTCGCGCGGTCGTACCCGACGGACGGCAGGCCGGTGTGGCTGTCGGTCTCGGTGTCGCCGTGCCCGGGGAAGTGCTTCGGCGTCGCGATCATCCCCGCCCGCCGGTACGCCGACACCTGCGTCTCGACGAGCCCGCTCACCAGGTCCGTCCGCTCCCCGAACGAGCGGACGCCGATGATCGGGTTCTCCGGCCGGGTGTTGACGTCCGCGACCGGGGCGTAGTTCCAGTGGAAGCCCATCGCGCGGGCCTCCGCCGCCGTGATCAGCGCGGCCTCGCGGGCGAGCGCCGGGCTGCGCGCGGCGCCGAGCCCCATGGCGTTCGGCAGGGCGGTCGTGCCCTCCCGGACGTTGTGGGTCGTGCCGAACTCGAAGTCGCCGGACGCGAGCAGCGGCAGCCCGAGCCGCGTGTCCCGCGCCCACTCCTGCAGCCGGTTGTTGTAGCGGGCCGCGAGTTCCGGCGTCCGCGGCTCGGACGTGATGAACGAGCCGAGCTTCAGGTCCTGAATCAGGTGGCGCGTCCGCTCGTCCGGCATCCCGTCGGGGCCGTCGAGCGTCACCGCCATGACGAGCTGGCCGACCTTCTCGGCGTCCGTCATGCGCGCCAGGGTCGCGTCGGCGTCGCAGCGCTGCCGCCCCCGGTCGGGCGGGGGCGCCTGCGCGTGGGCGCGCGGCTGCACGGCCGGGGCCAGCGCGAGCCCGAGGGCCGCGGCGACGACCGCGGGGAGCACCTTCATCTTCGCCTCCTGGACTGGTCCGATCTGGTATAGACCAGTTGATCGGCGGCGGCGCCGTCAAGGGGAAAAGTTGCCAAGGTCACGCCGGGGGCGTGCCCGCCCCCGGCCGTCCGAAGCGCCCGCGGGCGGTCAGCCCTTGATCTCCGTCCACGCCTGCGTCCACCGCTCGTACGGGACGCACTCGTCGCCGCGGTCGTCGCCGCAGTTCTGGACGGGCGTGCGCCAGAACGCGATGCGGTCGTAGAACTCGCGGTCGCCGACGCGGTAGGTGTCGCAGAAGCCCGCCGCGGTGTACCGGCACGCCTTCGGGTTCGCGGGCGCCTCCCCGAACCACTGCCCGACCTGCGCCTGCACCTGCGGCGTCGTGATCCAGTTCATCCACTGGTACATGCAGGACGGGTGCTTGGCCTTCGAGGAGACCATCCACGTGTCGGACCAGCCGGTGGCGCCCTCGCTCGGGAGGGTCGTCGCGACCGGCACCTTCTGCGCCTTCGCGAGGTTCGCCGTCACCTGCCAGGCCGTCCCCGCGTAGTTCGCGGCGACCTCGAACGACTGGAGTTCGTCCAGGTAGTTGTGCCAGTACTGGTTGACCATCGGCCGCTGCCGCTTCAGCAGGTCGACGGCCGCGGCGAACTGCTCCTCGTCGAGCGCGTACACGTCCGTGATGCCCAGCTCGGGCCGGTGCGTCTTCAGGTAGAGGGCCGCGTCAGCGATGTAGATCGGGGAGTCGTAGGCGACGACGTGCCCGGCGGCGGGCGAGTCCTCCTCCCAGACGACGCTCCAGGACGCGGGCGGCTGCGGCAGCTTGTCCGTCCGGTACATCAGCATGTTCGCGCCGTACCCGTGCGGGACGCCGTACATCTTGCCGTCGACGGAGTTGTACGGCTGGTCCTTCAGGTACGGCGCGATGTCGGCGTAGTTGCTGAGCAGCCGGGTGTTGACGGGCGCGACGAGGCCGCCGTAGATCAGCCGCAGGCTCGCGTCCCCGGACGCCGACACGCCGTCGTACCGGCCGGTCTCCATCAGCGCGACCATCGCGTCGGAGGTGTCCGCGATCTTCGCGTTGACCTGGCAGCCGGTCTTCTTCTCGAACGGCGTCACCCAGTCGACGTTCGGGTCGTGCGCGCCGTCCTCCGCGTACCCGGTCCAGACGACGAGGTCGAGGCGGCCCTCGCCCTCGCCGATGTCCTGCCGGATCGGCAGGTCGGGCGGCGCCGACGGGCTCACGGCGGCGTCGCCGCCGCCGACGCACGCGCCGGTCAGGCCCGCCACGAGCGCCAGCGCCCCCGCGGCGAGCGCGGACCGCGCGCGCGTCCGGGACCGCCGGACGCGGGCCGCCGGGCGCGCACGCCGGACGTCCGGACGGTGCGAACTGGACTCTCGGGGGGTTTCGGGCATCACGCCGGATGATCGTAGAGGTATTTTCGGGTGTCCGTACATACCTACGGTGATGATCTCGACACGCGGGCCGCCGCGTCCTAGGCTCTCTGGACGCTCCCCCCGAAGATCCCGCACAACCGAAAGTTCCCCTGAAAGTGGCACAACGAGGCCGTTCCGCGGCGCCCGCGGTCCCCGCCGCCCAGCCGTCCGACCCGGCCGGCCAGGCGGTTCCAGCCGAGCCGACCGACCCGGCCGCCGCCCCGGCGCGGCGCGGGCCCAAGGCCGCCCGGTTCCGGTCCATCCGCTTCAAGGTCGTGCTGATGGTCACCGTCTCGGTGGTCTCGCTCGCCGCGCTGTGGTCGTTCGCCGCGAACATCGCGCTCGGCGAGGGCCTGAACCTGCGGCACGTCGAGACCGTCCAGGACCACTACGCCTACCCGGCGGGTGCCCTCGGCAGCGCCCTCCAGGAGGAGCGGCGGCTGTCGATGGTGTACCTCGGCGCCCGCGACCAGAACGCCGGCGCCGCGCTCGAGTCCGGCCGGCTCGTCACCGACCGGCAGGCGCGCCTGTTCCGCGACCTCGCCCGCCACGGCGAGGACCAGGACGTGCCGGGACGGACGCTGCGGCTCGCCGACAAGATCCTGCAGTCCCTCGACGGGCTCGGCGACCGGCGCCGCGCCATCGACTCCGGCGCCGTCGACCGGCACCGCGCGTTCGCCGACTACACGGCGCTGCTCTCCGACGTCGGCTCGCTGCAGGGCTCGCTCGTCACCCTCGACAACGCCGAGGTCGCCAAGGACGCGCGCAGCCAGGCCGAGCTGACCGAGGCCCGGGAGGCGCTCTCCCAGGAGAACGCCTGGCTCGCCGGCGCCCTCGCCGCCGGGCGCATGACGGCCGGCGAGCACTCCACGTTCGTCCAGCTCGTCGGCGCGCAGCGCACCCTCTACGCGCACGCCGCGGCCGACCTGCGCCCCGCCGACCGCCGGTACTACGAGCAGGTCGTGCAGTTCCCCGAGTACCGGCGGCTGCGCGCGATCGAGGAGCACTTCGTCGGGTCCCGCCGCGCCGTCGCCGAGTCCGGCGAGGCCGGGCGGCTGTGGAGGACCACCGTCGACTCCAACCTCACCCGGCTGCGCGGGCTGGAGCTGTCGCTCGCCGCCAACGCCGAGCAGCGCGCCGAACCGATCTCCGACCGGATCATCATGCGGGTCGTCCTCGCCGGAGCCCTCGGCGTCCTCGCGCTCGTCGCGTCCCTCGTCATCGCGGTGTGGGTGGCGCGCTCGATCATCCGCGAGCTGGCCCGGCTGCGCCGCGAGGCGATCGACCTCGCCGACGTCCGGCTGCCGGACGTCGTCGCGCGGCTGCGCCGCGGCGAGAACGTGGACGTCGCCGCGGAGGCCCCGCCGCTCGCGTTCGCCGCCCGCGAGATCGACGAAGTGGGGGAGGCGTTCAACGCCGCCCGCCGCACCGCGATCCAGGAGGCCGTCGCCGAGGCGACGCTGCGCCGCAACGTCAGCGAGGTCTTCGTCAACCTGGCCCGCCGCAGCCAGACGCTGCTGCACCGCCAGCTCAAGCTGCTGGACGCCATGGAGCGCCGCATCGAGGAGCCCGACGACCTCGAGGACCTCTTCCGCGTCGACCACCTCGCCACCCGCATGCGGCGGCACGCCGAAGGTCTCATCATCCTGTCGGGGCGGCCGCCCGGCCGCGGCTGGCGCACCCCCGTCGCGGTCGTCGACGTCGCCCGCGCCGCCGCGTCCGAGGTCGAGGACTACACCCGCGTCAACGTCGCCCCGATGACCGGCGCCGCCGTCGTCGGCCCCGCCGTCGCCGACGTCATCCACCTGCTCGCCGAGCTGATCGAGAACGCGACCGTCTTCTCGCCGCCGCACACCACGGTGCAGGTGCACGGGCAGGCCGTCGCGCACGGCTACAGCATCGAGGTCGAGGACCGCGGCCTGTCGATGGACGACGCCGCGCTCGCCGCCGCGAACGAGCGGCTCGCGACCGCCGAGGAGTTCGACCTGTCCGACAGCGGCCGGCTCGGCCTGTTCGTCGTCGGCCGCCTCGCCCGGCGGCACGGCGTCCGGGTCACCCTGCGCACCTCTCCGTACGGCGGCATGACCGCGATCGTGCTGCTGCCCGAGGACCTCATCGTCCGCGCCGACGAGCCGGACGGCCCGCCCGCGCTCACCACCCGGCGCGCCGAGGAGGCGCTCGTGCCCGCGGGCACCGTCGTCTCCCCCGCCCGTCCGGGCGAGGACCGCGGCGCCGTCCTCCGCCTGCCCGCCTCCATGGTCGGGGACGTGCCCGCCGCCCCGCGCGGCGCCGCCCCGCCCGGCGGGTCCGCCAACGGCGCCCGCCGCCCGGACGGCCCCGGCGCGCCGGGCGACCGCAGGACGCCGCTGCCGCGGCGCCGCCGCGGCGCCCCGCAGCCCGGCGAGGCGCCCTACGAGCCGTGGCAGGACGACGCCGCCGCCCCGGACGACGTCGCGGACGACGTCGCGGACGACGTCGCCGAGGACGTCGCGGGGAACGTCCTGGGGGACGTTCCGGACGAGGCCGACCCGCTCCGCCCCTCGCGGTTCGCGCCCGAACCGCCCGCGCCGCCCGCGCGGCCGGAGGAGGCGGCGCCCGCGGAGCCCGAGCCCGAGCGCGCGGACCGCGGGGACGTTCCGGACGGCGGCGCGCCGAGCGAGCGGCAGCGGCCGCTCGGGGACGTGCGGCGCCGCAAGCCCGGAGCGGAGCGGCCGGCGCTGCCGAAGCGGGTCCGGCAGCAGAACATGGCGGCGCAGCTCCGCGACGCCGAACCGGCGGCCGCGGACGGCGGCGCCGAGGAGCCGGCCCCCGCGCGCCGCACCCCCGAGGAGGCCCGCGCGATGATGTCGTCCATCCAGCGCGGCACCCGGCGCGGGCGCGCCCAGGTCGAGGACGGTGAGGACTCCGGATGAGCGAATGGCTCGACGACGAGGCCGGACCGATCGTCCGGTCGTACGCGCTGACCCGCGGCCGGGCCCGGCCCGCCGGCGACGAGCCCTTCGACATGATCAGTCTCATCGCCACCGCGGGCCGGCCGCGCGCCGGGACGCCCGGGATCGGTCCCGAACACCTGCACATCCTCGATATGTGCGCCGCGCCGCAACCGGTCGCCGAGGTCGCCGCGCGGCTCGAACTGCCCCTCGTCGTCGTCCGGGTGCTCCTCGGGGACCTGCTCGGCCAACGGCTGATCACCGTCACCCGCCCCCGGCAGGAGAGCCCGCTCTCCAAGGAAAGTCTCCTCAGGGAAGTGCTGCATGGTCTCCAAGCCCTCTGAACCGGTCGCGGTGAAGATCCTCATCGCCGGGGGATTCGGCGTCGGCAAGACGACCCTCGTCGGCGCCGTCAGCGAGATCCGCCCGCTGCAGACCGAGGAGCTGCTCACCGACCGGGGCGTCGGCGTCGACGACATCGAGGGCGTCGAGCAGAAGACGACCACCACGGTCGCGATGGACTTCGGCCGCATCACCGTCCGCGACGGCCTCGTCCTGTACCTGTTCGGGACGCCCGGCCAGGACCGGTTCTGGTTCATGTGGGACGAGCTGTCGTCGGGGGCGCTCGGCGCGGTCGTCCTCGCCGACACCCGCCGCCTCCAGGACTGCTTCCCGGCCGTCGACTACTTCGAGAGCCGCGGCCTGCCGTTCATCATCGGCGTGAACTGCTTCGACGACGGCTACGACTACACCGTCGACGAGATCCGCGAGGCGCTCGACCTCGGCGCCGCGGTCCCCGTGGTGCTGTGCGACGTGCGGAGCCGGACGTCCGGCAAGGAGGTGCTGACGACGCTGGTCACGCACCTGCTCGCGGTCAACGAGAAGGAGAAGGCGGCCGCCCGGTAGCCTGCTGCGGTGTTCCGGACCCGCGCCCGCCTCAGCGACGGCCGAGAGATCGTCTACTACGACGAGCGGCCGGGCCGCGCGCCGGTGCCCGACCCGCGCGGGCTGCCGCCGGTGGAGCCGCTCAGCGAGACGCGGCGCGACCCGCTCACCGGCGACCCCGTCACGATCACCGCGCACCGCAACGCGCGCACGCATCTGCCGCCCGCCGACGAGTGCCCGCTGTGCCCCGGCGGCCCCGCCTCCGAGATCCCCGACCCCGGGTACGACGTCGCCGTCTTCGAGAACCGCTTCCCCTCGTACGCCGCGGCCGCCCCGCCCGTCCCCGCCGCGGTGGACGGCGTCCCGCTGTTCGAACGGGCCCGGGGCGCCGGACGCTGCGAGGTCGTCTGCTTCACCGACGACCACGGTGCCGCGCTCGCCCGGCTGCCCGTGTCCCGCGTCCGGACGGTCGTCGACGCGTGGGCGGACCGGACGGCCGAACTGTCGGCGCTCCCCGGCATCGAGCAGGTGTACGTGTTCGAGAACCGCGGCGTCGAGATCGGCGTGACCCTGCACCATCCGCACGGCCAGATCTACGGGTACCCGTTCGTCACCCCGCGGACCCGGCGGATGCTCGCGACGGCCGCCGCGCACGGCGGCGACCTGCTCGGCGACGTCCTCGCCGCCGAGCGCGCCGGGCCCCGCGTCGTCCACGCGGGCGAGCACTGGACGGCGTACGTCCCGGCCGCCGCGCGCTGGCCCGTCGAGGTCCACCTCACCCCGCACCGGCACGTCCCCGACCTCGCCGCCCTCGACGGCGCGGAGCGGGACGAGCTGGCCGCCGTCTACCGGGACCTGCTGCGCCGCCTCGACGCCCTCTACGGCACGCCGCTCCCGTACGTCGCGGGCTGGCACCAGGCGCCCGTCCGCGCGGGCCGCGACCTGCTGCGGCTGCACCTGGAGCTGTTCTCGGTCCGGCGCGCCCCCGACAAGATCAAGTACCTGGCGGGGTCGGAGTCGGGGATGGCCGCCTGGATCAACGACGTCCCGCCGGAGGACGCCGCCGCGCGGCTGCGCGCGGTCACTGCCGGCTGAGCGTCCGCGTCACCCCGGCCGCGATCGTCGTCGCCAGCACCCAGCCCGTGCTGATCAGCGTGTACGCGAGCCACTGGTGCCACCCGGCGGGCTTGAACGCCTTCTGCTGCCCGAAGTCGATGATCGGCAGGAGGAGGTCGAGGGTGAAGAACAGCGGGTTGAAGTCGGGATGCTCGTCGGCCTTGAGCGGCGCCGGATGCTCGGACCCGAACGCGGCCGTCCCGACGAGCAGCAGCCCGGCGAGCCACGCGGCCGCCCACAGCGGCCGGAACCCGTACCCGACCGTCGCGTCCTGGAGGTAGCCCCAGACGCGCCGGTACAGGGGCAGCGTCCGGCGGCGCCGCCGCTGCTTGGCGAGCAGGACGTTGCGGGACGCGACGTCGTCGCCCGCCCGCAGGTACGCCGCCGCGAGCTGCTCGTACGCGTGCGGCACGTACCCCTCGACGTCCCGTTCGAGCATCGGCACCCGCACCTTCGGGGGCAGCCGCGGGTCGAGCGACTCGTACGTCAGCCCGTCCAGCCGGACGTCGCCGCGCAGCGCGCTCGGCGGCAGGTGCAGCAGCCCGAACCGGGCCCGCCGCAGGTCGGTCTCGCCGTCGATGCGCGCCTCGGGCAGCCAGAGCTCGCCGACCGCGGCGCTGGTGGCCTGCAGCGACGACAGGCGGGCCCCGCGGAGGCCGAGCAGACCGGGGACCGCGGCGGCGCGCAGATCGATCTCACCGGTGAACCGTGCCCGCGTCGCCGACACGTCCGTTCCGACGCTGAGGCTCTTGGCGTCCAAGGCCCGCCCGTCGGCGTTCTCCATGCGCACGTCGATGAAGTCGATGCGGTGGCCGATCCGCGTCCGGCGCAGATCGATCTCCCCTTCGCTGCGGAGCCTTCTGCCGATCAGGTTCTGGCCGACGCTGAGGCTCTGCGCCAGCACCGCGTGGCCTCCGGGGTTGCTCAGCACGGCGTCCTCGAGGTTGAGGTTGCCGGTGACGGACGCGCTGTTCAGCTGGATCTCGCCGTGGGCTTCGAGGCCCGGCGCCCACACGTCGTCCTCCAGCACCGAATGGTTGAGGTGGAGGATCTCGCCCTGGTTCGCCCCCGGGGTGCCGAGCCGGGCGCGTTCGAGGAAGAGCGCGCGGGCGACGCGGATGCCGCCGAGGCTCATCCGCCCCGGGACCCGGCACTCGGTCATCCGCAGGACGCCGCTGACGTGCATCGTCGCGGCGAACAGCCCGGGGAGGAACGACCTGCTCAGGTTGAGCTGCGTCAGGTGCGACGCGTACAGGTTCGGGACCTCCTCGAAGTGGCACGCCCACAGCCGGATCGGGTGCTCGACCGTGGCGTACTGGAGGTCCAGCGTCCCGGTGATCCGCGCCCCGGACACCCGGAGGGCCGCGACCTCGCCGTTCTCCGGCGGGCGGAGCAGCAGCTTGCGCAGCACCCATGCCCGCACGGTGCGTTCGGGCCCCCACGCGGCGCCGTCCGCGGCGTCGTCGCCGTCCCGCGAGAAGTCGACCTTCGCGCCCGTCCGGAACGCCCGCCACACCCGCCGTTCGGCGGCCGTCAGCTCGACCGGCTCCACGCGTCCCTCCGCCCGCCGTGATCTTGTGGTCAACGGATATACCGGACGTGCGCCCGTTCGTCACCCCCGCCTCGGCGCGACCGCGCGGCACGCGGCCGGTTCCCGGGAGGTCAGCGGGTGCCGCCGACGTAGCGGCGGCGGGCGCCGAGCAGGCGGCGGTCGTCGATATACCTCGTCGGTTCGTGCAGGAGGGATTCCGCGCGGACTTTGCCGTAGACGACGTTCAGTGTGCGCATGTTGTACCAGGGGGTGCCGCAGCAGGAACAGCCGCGGCCGGACAGGTAGGTTTCCTGGTGCCGCAAATACTGGTTCGGTTTCAGCAGTATGGGCGGACGATTCCCGAAGTCCAAACGAAGCCCTTCGGGTTCCTCCTCGACGCCGATGCGGCGCGGAAGCTCATGCCCGACGGCGGCCTGCGGGGAGAAGTCCTCCCACTCGCGCATCCACACCGTGTGGACGAACGGCGGCGGCTCGTCCGGCAGGGGGAAGGCGACCGGGGCCGCGTTGCGGCGCGCGGCCCCCTTGCCGCCGCGCGCGTGCTTGGTCCAGGTGATTTCGACCATTTGAAGAGCGAAGTCCACTCCGCCATGTTCGGTGAAACTCCCAGTAAAGAACAAGCGGCCAAACGGTCCGGCCGCGATTGCGCAAAAATACGGACGGTGCCGATGGGCTGGCCTAGTGTGCGGGCATGGTCGCGCGTGCGGAACTATTGGCGCAGGGATCCTTCGAGAACGTGCGGGCCGCCGGGAGCGCCGGCGGCCGCGCGGCCACGGCCTGCGCGTCGCTGGTCGGGGACGGCGGCGCCGTCGGCCTCGCGTGGGACCTCGCGCGCGGCGCCCGGGTGGGGGACCCGCTGCCCGGATTCCCCTGCGACGGCGAGGCGTGGGCGTTCGGCGTCCTGCCGGGCCCCCGCGGCGACTCGCCCGTCGTGGCGTGGGCCGGCGGCGGGCGGGTCCACGTCCACGACGTCCACGGCGGCGGAGAGGTCGTCATCGACGAGGCGGAGGCGTCGTTCCCCGACATGGTGGGGCTCGCCGTCCACCGGGGGCGCGGGGCCGTCGTGACGGTGTTCGACCGGCGCCCGCAGGCGGAGATCATCCTCTGGGACGCCCGCACCGGGGAGCGGCTGGCGGACTTCGAGACGTGGTCGGGGTACCGGAGGCCGGACCGGCGCGTCCTGCACGCCACCCCGGACTCGGGGCCGCTCATCGCCCTGGCCTGCGACGCCGAGCGGGCCTGCGACGCCGAGCGGGCCGAGGACGCCGACCCCCGCCGCTCCGCCGTCGTCGGCGTGCTGGACGCCGAACTCGGGCGGCAGATCGCGGAGCTGGACCGCGGCCCCGCCCGGGAGGCGCCGATGGTCCCGTGGGAGGGCGGCGTCGCTCTGGTCCTGGCGGAGCCGGGACGGATCGTGGTGCGGAGCCCGGACGGCGAGGAAGCGGCCGCCGTGGACGCGCCGGAGGTCGCGGGCGCGTACGCGGACGTCGCGGCGGCCCGGGTGGACGGGCGCCTGCTGGTCGCGGCCGGCGACTTCCGGGAGGGCGCCTACACCGTGCGGGACGTCGCCCGGCCGGAGCCGCTCGGCCGCGTCGAGGTGCCCGGGCCGGTCGGCGGCGCGGCGCTGGCGCCCGACGGGACGTTCCTCGCCGCGACCGACACCGGCCTGTACCGGGCGCGCGTCAGCGGACCCGGAACCTGAACTCGAACTCGCACCGGTCGCCGCGCACCCCGACCGACCCCGGGCGGACGATGGGGCGGTCGTGGCGGCGGCCGTCGTCGACCGCCCGCAGCAGCTCGCGTCCGGCCTGCGCGACGGTCACGACGACCGGGGACGTCCCGGTGGCGCGCACCTCGAACCGCTGCCATGCGCCGAACGCGTAGGGGTGGCGCACCTGCGCGAGGGTGAAGTACCGGCCGCCGTTCGCGGGGCCGCCCCTCAGCTTCTTCTTGACGACGAGCAGCCCGTCCCGCCGGTTGAGTGAGGCGACGTACAGCTCGGTCTCGTCCTGGCGGCGCAGCATCACGTGCACCCCGTCGGTGGCCCGCGCGCCGCCGGGCAGCAGCCGCACGTTGCGCACGTCCAGGACGACGTGGACGTCGCGGCGGTCGGTGCGGCGGGAGTGCATGCGGAACATGCTCGATCCGGTGCCGCCGGACGACGCCGCGTCCGGCGCGGCGGTGTCCGGCGGGCCCGTCCACAGCAGGCCGCCGCGCTCGTAGAGGGAGCCGCTCGTGACGTCCCAGACGGGGGAGCGGCGCGCGTCCGCGGCGCCCGGATTCCAGTGCGCGTACTCGTTGGCGACGAGCCGTGCAGGGACGGGCGCGCGGCCGGGGCCGTCCGGGCGGGCGAGCGCCCAGACGGCCCACGCGACCGGGACGGCCCCGGCGAGGGCGCCCGCGACGATCAGCCGGGCGCGCATCAGCCGGGGAGCGCCGTGCAGAACCCGCGGGCCCGCAGCCCGCGGACGACCGTCGGGAGGGCGCGGACGGTCGCCGCGGAACGGGCGACGCCGTCGTGCATGAGCACGACCGCGCCCGGTTCCGCCCGGGTAAGGACGGTCGCGGCGATCTCCTCCGGGGTGCGCCCCCGCCAGTCGTGCGTGTCGATCGTCCAGCGGACCGTCCGCATGCCCAGCGCGCGCGCCTGCGCCTCCACCATCGCGTCGCCCGCGCCGAACGGCGGCCGGAACAGCGTCGGACGGGGCGCGCCCGCGTCCTCGACGGCGGCGGACGTGTCGGCGAGCTGCCGCCGGACCTGCGCGGGCGTCAGGTCGGTGAGGTGCGGGTGGTCCCAGCTGTGGTTCTCGACGCGGTGCCCGGCCGCGACTATTGCGCGGACCATGCCGGGCCGGGCGGCGGCCTTCTCGCCGGTCACGTAGAACACGGCGCGGACGCCGTGGGCGCGCAGCACCTCGAGGATCTGCGGCGTGTAGACGTCCGGGCCGTCGTCGAACGTCAGCTCGACGCGGCCCCGCGCGCAGCGGTTCGCGGTGCTCGCGGGCGCGAGCATCCCGGGGGTGAGGACGTCGCGGGCCTCGGCGGCGGACGCGGACGCGCCCCCGCCCGGCCCGAGCTCGTGCCGGGCCAGGGGAAGGACGAGCGCCAGCGCGAGCACCCCGAAACCCAGTTCGAGGAGGTGGCGGCGGACGGTCGGGCCCGAGGTCATGAGTCCAGATCCGTGAGGGAGAAGTCGTCGACGGTGAGGGTGCCCGTGCCGGGGAGCGCGATGCCGAAGCTGAGGTTCGCCGCCCCCGCGGGAACCGGCGGCGTGGTGACCAGGGACCGCTGCCAGGTTCCCGTCTCGGCGAGGGCCGGGCCGTTCGTCCAGAACGTCCAGGCGCCCGTGGCGGTGCGGTAATAGATGCTCATCTTCGCGTTGACGGTGGCGGGCCACGAGCCCTTGAACCAGACGCCGAGTGCGTACCTGTGCCCCGGTATCGCGGCGGGGGCGCACGTACCGGCGTCCTGGCGGGTGACGAGCTTCCTGTCGCCGGACGTACGCGACGTGACCTCGACCCGGTGCGCGTACTGGCCGGTGCGCGCGTCCTGGGTGCGGGTCCAGGTGTAGGTGTTCGTGCCCCAGCCGCCTTCCTGGAAGCACGCGGGCACGCCGTCGGCGGCGGCCTCCAGCGACGGGTTCTGCACCTGCGTCGGCGACGGCGGACCCGGGACCGGCGGCCGCACGGCGCCGCCGACCACCTCGTCGACCGTCCGGACGACCGTGCCGCCGGACGCCCGCGCGGCGAGCCAGCCGAGGAACGCGTCGAGCGTCGCGGGCGTCACGGCGTAGGAGTCGCCGCAGCCGTCGCACACGTGGTGGAACACGAGCGGCACCCAGCCGCCGCCGTCCTCCTCCGCCTGCGTCACGTACCGCTTGAGCCGGTCGAGCGTCGTGTCCGTCTTGACCGAGTCGGGCGTGCGGACCGCGTACGGCGCGGCGGGCGGGACCGCCTCCGCGCGGTCGCACCCGGCGCAGCTCCCCGGGGACACGAGCCCGCCGACCGTCCGCGCGCTGTTGTAGCCGCAGTCCGCCACGACGTCCGCGGCCCCGGCGTCGACCGCGCCGTAGGGGTAGGCGAAGCTCGTCACCTCGAACCCCATGGCGAGCAGGGCGACCCGGTCGTCGCACACCTGCCGCCGCCGCTCCGCCACGGGCAGCGACGGCACGTTCGCGTGCGAGACGGTGTGCCCGCCTATCTCGTGCCCGCCGGCCGCGAGCGTCTCCAGCTGCGCGCGGGTCATGTAGCCGGACGCGTCGACACGGGCGCTGTTGACGTAGAACGTGCCGTCCATGCCGTGCGCGTCCAGGACGGGACGGGCGTTGTCGTACTGGTCCCGCGCCCCGTCGTCGAACGTCAGGGACACGACGGTGCCCGCCGCCGCCCGCGCCGGCATGGCGCCCAGCGCCGCCGGGGCCGCCGCCGGCAGGGACGCGGTGGCCAGGACGGCCGCCGCGCGGACGAGGAGGGTCCGGGGAAGAGGAGCCCGGGCATGGGGGATGCGTGTGGGGGAAGGCATCGTCGCCTCTCTGTGAAGGGGGCGGGGGCGCGCGGTCAGCGGCCCCCGAGCGGGACGAACGTCGGATCGTGGAACGTCACCGTGCACCCGCCGCGCGCCGTGATCCCCAGCCGGACGCCGCCGCGGTCGATCGGCGGGCCGGACCCGCCGGCCAGGGCGGCGCGCAGCGGCCGGGCGCCCTCGACCTCGACGGTCAGCCGGTCCCCGCGCACCTCGACCGCGACGTCGCGGGCCCCGTCGCCGCCGTCCGGGCCGTCCAGCCGGGCCCGGCCGAGCGGCACCGGGGCGCGGTCGCCGACCTGCCGCCGCGCCACCACCGCCCCGTCGCCGACCACGACCTCGACGCGGCCGGGACGCCCGGCGCCCGCGCCGTCCCGCACCGCGACGACCGCGCCGGAACGGGGGCCCAGGCCCGAGACCGACGCCGTCACCCGGTAGTCCCGCCACCGGCTCGTGTTCGGCCCGCCGTCGCCCGTGCCGCCGAGCACGCACGCGCCGTACCGGTCGCCCGTGACCCGCAGGTCGGCGCCGTGCCGGGCGCACGCCGCGCCGTCGCCGCGCCACGGCAGCGCCGCGAGCGCGTGCGGCGGCGGCGCGGGCACCGCGGCGCGGATCAGCTCCAGCAGCCCGGCGGCCGAGGTGGTGCGGCGGACGCCGATCCGGTCGACGCGGTACGGCGGCGTGTCCGCGCCGACCGCGTCCACGTGCCCGTCCGGGACGCCCTCGCCCGTGAACGCCGCGCGGAACCCGGCGTCCCGGAGCAGCCCGGGCAGCGCGGCGGCGGCGCGCCGGTCGTTGCCCGCCGCCTCCCCGAACGGGTACGAGAACGCGGCGGCCTCGCGGCCGAGCGTCCGGCGGAAGAAGTCCTGCGACCGCGCCAGGTCCGCGCGGACGCGCGCCCGCCACGCGTCCAGCGTCTCCGGGCGCCCGCCCGCGACGATCCGGTTCGGCAGCGGAGCGCCCACGTCGCCCGGGATCCGCACCCGGTCGTCCAGCGCGTGCGAGTGCGACCCGAACTCCCACCGGCCGGTCCCGGCGAGCGCCCGCACCTGCTTCGTCGACAGGTAGTACGACGGCGTCCCCGGTTCGACGATCCGCCCGGTCGCGAGGAACGCCGCCGCCGTGAACCCGTGCTCCGCGAGGACGGGGTCGGCGTTCGTCCAGTCGGTGAGGCGCCCGTCGTCGAACGTGAGCAGCAGCGCGCGCGGCGGCAGCCGGACGGGCCGGCCCCGCAGCAGGTCGAGGACGTCCCGCAGGCGCACGGTCTCGTACCCGGCGGCGTCCAGCGCGGCCATGTGCGCCCCGAACCGCTCCCGGGTGAGGGTGCTCTGCGCGCCGTCGCGGTCGTCGACGCCGTGGTAGGTCAGCGCGACGACCGTCCCCGGGTGCGCGGGCAGCGCGGCGGCGGCCCGCGCGACCTCCGGGTCGAGCCGGACCGCCGCCGCCTCGGCCTGCCCGGGGTCGAACGGGCGGCTGATCGACACCCACGTCACCATCGCGAGGGCGAGGGAGCACAGGAACACGAACCCCGTGGCCGCGCGGAACCCCCGCGCCCGCCCGGGCGGCGGCCGCTCCCACGGCGCATCCTCCGCCGCGTCCGCCGTCCCGCCCGGTGCCCCGCCCGCCGGGTCAGGCATCGCCGCCGCCCGTCGCGCCGTAGACCCGCAGCGCCCGCGGGACCGCCGGGACGGCCGGTTCAGCGCCGCCGTCCCGCGTGCCCCAGCTGCCGTCCCGGATCCGCGCGATCGCCCACAGCAGCTGCGGGGAGAACGCGACGTAGAAGAACGTGCCGACGAACGCGTAGATCCACAGGCCGTCGTTCCGCAGCATCCGGTACAGCAGCGCGTACCCCATCGCCACCAGGTACAGGCCGAGGAAGTACACCATCGGGAACCGCCCGCCCGCCAGCGGCGCCAGCAGCCCGTACAGGACGACGAGCGGGCTGAGCATGCCCGCGATCGTCTGCACGGCGACCGACGGCAGCGCGCGGGTCCGGCTCCGCCAGATGTGCGCCAGCAGCAGCGGGCCCTCCCGGCTCCACGACTTCTTCCAGCGCAGCTGCTGCCGGAAGAACTTGCGGTACCGGTCGGGCGCGTCCGTCCACGCCTCCGCGCGCGCGTCGTACCGGGTCGTCCAGCCCGCCTTCAGGACGCGGTTGGTCAGCGCCCGGTCGTCCCCGTACGTGCACTCGACGCCGAGGAAGCGCTGGTGCTCCCACGCGTCCAGCAGCGGCGCGATCGCCGCCCGCCGGTACGCCGCGAAGCAGCCGGAGCAGCAGGTCACCGCGCCCAGCACCGACTCGGCGCTCTTCAGGAGCTGGAACGACACGTAGTACCGGGCCGCCTGCATCCGCGTCAGGACGTTGCGCTCCGCGTTGCGGACGTACGTCAGCCCGGAGATCGCGCCGACCCGCGGGTCCGCGAAGCCCTGGACGAGCCTGCGCACCGACTCGGGCGCGGGCATCGAGTCGGAGTCGACGAACACCAGGATCTCCGCCGAGGTCGCGCGGATCCCCGCCGCCATCGCCGCCCGCTTGCCCCGGTTCTCGCCGAGGTCGACGCAGCGCACCCGCCCGTCCGGGTACCGGGCGGCGGCCCGCCGCATGTGCGTCCACGTGTCGTCGCTCGACCCGTCGTTGACGACGACGACCTCCAGCCCGTCCTCCGGGTACGCGAGGCCGAGGCACGAGTGGATCGTCCGGGCGACGGCCTCGCCCTCGTTGTAGGCGGGCACGACGATCGCGACGGACGGGGTGATGCCCGCGTCCCTCGGCGGCCGGTAGCACGCCGCGAGCGCGAACCGGCTCAGCACGTACCCGCTGACCAGCACCGTGTAGCCCGACAGCAGCAGGTCGCCGCGCAGGTACGCGAGCTTCACGCCCACGTGCCACACGATCAGCGCGCAGATGGCCGCGACCAGCGCGAGCGCGCCCAGCGCGGTGAGCCTCCCGGTCCGCGGGCGGGCCGGGAGGCGGGGGCGGCGCCTCACAGGGCCACGCGCCGGGCCGCGCCGGTGAACCGGTACGTCGCGTCCAGGACGAGCTGGTCGTGCGGCAGCGCGGCGAGGTCGACGCCGGGCTGCGGGGTGTGCGCGATGACGAGGTCGGCGGGGCGCGGGGCGACCGAGGCGAGCTTCGTCCCGCCGCCGGTGACCAGCTCCGGCACCCGCGGATCGTGGTACGCGACCTCGGCGCCCGCCGCGAGCAGCCCGTCGATGACCTCCAGGGCGGGCGACTCCCGCAGGTCCTCCACGCCCGGCTTGTACGCGACGCCCAGCACCAGGACGTCCGCGCCGGCCAGTCCCCGCCCGGCGTCCGACAGCACCTGCCGCGCCCGCTCCACGACCTGCCGGGGCCGCGTCGCGATCGCGGTCATCGCCGCCGCGACCACCGGCGGGTGCAGCCGGTCGGCGCGCAGCTGCCACAGCAGGTAGTGCGGGTCGCAGGGGATGCAGTGCCCGCCCGCGCCCGGCCCCGGGAAGAACGGCATGAACCCGTACGGCTTCGTCGCCGCCGCCTCGATGACCTCCATGACGTCGAGGCCGAGCACGCCCGCCGCGTCCGCGAACTCGTTGACGAGCGCGATGTTCACCGCGCGGAACGTGTTCTCCAGCAGCTTCGTCATCTCCGCCGCGTCCGCCGACGACACCCGGTGGATCCGTTCGGCGTACCGTCCGAGCACCGCCGCGGCCCGCTCCGCGCACCGGGGCGTCACCCCGCCGACGACGCGCGGGACGTCCTCGTGGGCGTGCCGGTCGTTGCCGGGGTCGATCCGCTCGGGGCTGAACGCGACGAACACGTCCGTCCCGACGCGCAGGCCCCGCGCGGCGAGCGGCGCGGCGAGGATGTCCCGCGTCGCCCCCGCGTACGTCGTCGACGTCAGGACGATCGTCTGCCCGGGGCGCGCGTGCGCGACGGCCGCCGTGCACGCCGCGCTGAGCGCCCCGAGGTCCGGCACGAGGTGCCGGTTCACCGGCGTCGGCACGCAGATGAGCACCGCGTCCGCCGCGGCCGCGGCGGCGGGGTCGGCGGTCACGGCCAGCGCGTCGCCCGCCGCGCGGAGCCGCTCGCGGTCGCCGCGCAGCAGGTCGACGCGTCCGCTGCGGATGTCCTCCAGGCGCCCGGTGTCCAGATCGACGCCGAGGACCCGCAGGCCCCGGGCGTGGAACGCGAGCGCGGTCGGCAGGCCGACATAGCCGAGCCCGATGACGGCGACGTCGTAGGTCGGGGCCTCGGTGGGCAGGGCGGCAGAGGGCATGTACGTGAGATCTCCCCGTGTGGTGCTCCGCGAGCACGGCAAGCCAATGGCAAAGGCGTAGTAAATGCTCTTTGGCCGCCGTTTGGCGGGGCACCGCACCGCGACGTATATCGCCTACGCCACTTGCCGGATGACGTGGCGAACGTCACTCACGATCATGCCCTTTGAGCTGTGCCGGAACGCCGGAACGCCGGGATCCGCCCCCAGGGGGGACGCATCCCGGCGCTCCGGCGCCGAGCGGTCAGAGCTCGGCGCCGTCGTCCTCGCCCGCGCCGGACGACTCGGCGGACGATACGGACGCCGTGGTCCGCTCCGCCTCCGCGTCCGCGGAGCGCGCCGTGGGCCACGCGTCGAGCTGGGTGCGACGAGGGTTCGCCAGAGGGCTGTCCATTTCTGCTTCTGTCCTCCCGTAGACGCTTCTCGGTGGCTCGGCCTACCGAAATAAGGAGATCTTCTCCGATGACCCACCCGGTTCGGCAAAATGGTCTAGACCGCGAACCGGTGGCGGATCATCCGCCCCCGTGGTAACGCGCCCATTCCATGATCAATTCCGTCCCGGGAAAACCGCCGGCCGCCCCGGCCCCGTCCTGGCACTCTCCCCCCATGGACGTCCCCGAACTGATCGCGCTGCAGCGGTCCGGCGCCCGCCTCAAGTTCCTCTTCTTCTGGCGGGAGCACGGCCCCGCCGGGTGCCTGAGCCAGTGGCACGCGTCGCCGTTCACCGTGGACGGCGTCCGGTACGCGACGGCCGAGCACTACATGATGGCCGAGAAGGCGCGCCTGTTCGGGGACGAACGCGCCGTGGCGGCGATCACGGACGCGCCGCACCCGGGGCGCGCCAAGGACCTCGGCCGCCGCGTCGCCGCGTTCGACGAGGCCGTGTGGCGCGAGCACCGGCTCGGCATCGTCGTCCGCGGCAACCTCGCGAAGTTCGCGCAGCACGACGATCTGCGCGCCTACCTCCTCGGCACCCGCGACCGGATCCTGGCCGAGGCGAGCCCCCTCGACCGGATCTGGGGCATCGGCCTGACCGCCGGCGACCCCCGCGCCGAGCGCCCCGACGCCTGGCGCGGCGAGAACCTCCTCGGCCGGGCCCTCATGGCCGTCCGCGCCTCCCTGGCCTGACCCCCGGGAACATACCCCTAGGGGTATACGTTGGAGCGGGTGAGAGGAAGGGGAGCCCGATGGAGATGGACGCGACGGTCCTGGCGGACGCCCTCACCCGGCTCAAGCGGGCCCACGGCCAGCTGGGCGGAGTGATCGCGATGGTGGAGAACGGGGAGGACTGCGAGAAGGTCCTGATCCAGCTCGCCGCCGTCTCCAAGGCGCTCGACCGCGCCGGCTTCAAGATCATCGCGACCGGCCTGGAGCAGTGCCAGGTCGCCCGCGAGCGCGGCGAGCAGCCGCCGATCACCCCGGAGCGGCTGGAGAAGCTCTTCCTGTCCCTGTCCTGACGAACGGCCCTCCCGAGTCCGGGCGGGCCCCGCTCTGGCACATACCCCCGGGGGTATTGTCTGTCGCGTATACCCCGGGGGGTATACGAAAGGAGTCACGATGATCCGCACCGAGGTGGTGGAGACCTCCTCCCTCGGCGACCGCAGCTACCTCGCCCACGACGGCCGGGTCGCCCTCGTCGTCGACCCGCAGCGCGACATCGACCGCGTCCTGGCGCTCGCCGGACGGCTCGGCGTCCGCATCACGCACGTCGCCGAGACCCACGTCCACAACGACTACGTCTCCGGCGGGCTCGCCCTCGCGCGCCTCACCGGCGCCGCGTACCTGGTCGCCGCCGCCGACGACGTCGCGTTCGACCGCACCCCGGTGGCCGGCGGCGACGAGATCGCCGTGTCCCCGGGCATGCGCGTCACCGCCGTCGCCACGCCCGGCCACACCTACCACCACCTGTCCTACGTCCTGTCCGGCCCGGACGGCTCCGAGGGCGTCTTCACCGGCGGCTCCCTGCTGTTCGGCACCACCGGCCGCACCGACCTCCTCGGCGGGCGGCACGCGCACGACCTCGCCCACCGCCAGCACGCCTCCGCCCGCCGCCTCGCCGACCTCCTCCCGGACGGCGCGCACGTCTGGCCCACGCACGGCTTCGGCAGCTTCTGCTCCGCCGCCCAGTCGGACGCGCCCGCGTCCACCATCGGCCGCGAGCGGGACACGAACCCGGCGCTGCGCCTCGAAGCGGACGACTTCGTCACCGAGACCCTCGCCGGACTCGACGCCTACCCCGCCTACTACGCCCACATGGGCGCGCGGAACACCGCCGGCGCCGACCCGATCGACCTCACCCCCGCCGCCGCCGTCGACCCCGCCGAACTCCGCGCCCGCGTCGACGCCGGCGAATGGGTCGTCGACCTCCGCTCCCGCCGCGCGTTCGCGCACCGGCACCTCGCCGGCACCCTCAGCTTCGGCCTGGACGGCCCCATGGCGACCTGGCTCGGCTGGCTCGTCCCGTGGGGCGCGCCCGTCACCCTGCTCGGCGACGGGCCCGAGCAGATCGCCGAAGCCCAGCGGGAACTCGCGCGCATCGGCATCGACCGTCCGTCCGGCGCCGCCGCGGGCGACCCCCTGGACTGGGCGGGCGGCGACCCCGCCCGCACCACCGGCACCCCGGTCGCCGCGTTCGCCGACCTCGCCGCCGCCCGCGCGGGCCGCGCGCCCCGCGACCTGCCCGCCCCGGACGTCGTCCTGGACGTCCGGCTGACCGGCGAGTGGCGGGAGAGCCACATCGACGGCGCCGTGCACGTGCCGCTGCCCGAGCTGCCCGCGCGGCTGGACGACGTCCCGCCCGGGACGGTCTGGGTCCACTGCGGCTCCGGCTACCGCGCCGCGGCCGCCGCCGCGCTCCTCGAACGCGCCGGCCGCACGGTCGTCCACATCGACGACTCCTACGACCGCGCGACCGGCCTCGCCGCCTGACGAAAGGAAACCCCGTGAAGCACACCCTGGACGCCGCCGCGCTGCGGCACCTGCTCGACTCCCCGGACGCCCCCCGCGTCGTCGACGTCCGCAGCCCGGCCGAGTTCGCGGGCCCGCGCGTGCCGGGCTCGCTGAACATCCCGCTCCACGTGCTCCGCGAGCACGCCGCCGAACTGCGCGGGCACCTCGGCGAGCGGACCGTCCTCGTCTGCCGCTCCGGCCCGCGCGCCGAGCAGGCCGCCGCGGCCCTCGCCGTCGACGGCGTGCGCGTCCTGTCCGGCGGCCTGACCGCCTGGCAGGCGGACGGCGCCCCCGTCGAAACCGGACGCCCCCGCTGGGACCTCGAACGCCAGGTGCGCCTGGTCGCCGGCTCGATCGTCCTGACGTCGGTCCTGGCCAGCACCGCCGCCCCCCGCGCCAAGTGGGTCGCCGCCGCCATCGGCGGCGGGCTGACGTTCGCCGCCCTCTCCGGCACCTGCGCGATGGGGACGGCCCTGTCGAAGCTCCCCTACAACCGCGGCCCCCGCACCACCATCGAGAACGTCCGAGCCGCGCTGCGCCGATGACCGCCCTCGTGCTCGGCGCGGCCATCGGCGTCCTGCTGGGCCTGCTGGGCGGCGGCGGCTCGATCCTCGCGGTGCCCGCCCTGGTCTACGGCGCGGGCCTGCCGCTGTCCGCCGCGATCCCCGCGTCGCTGCTCGTCGTCGGGATCTCCTCGGCGACCGCCGCGCTCCCGCGCCTGCGCGACGTCCGCTGGCGGATCGCCGCGGTCGTCGGCGGCGCGGGCGCCGCGGCGGCCGTCGGCGGCGCCGCCCTCGGCCGGCTGCTGCCCGACCAGGCGATCATGCTCGGCTTCGCGGCGCTGATGGTCGCCGCGGGGGCGCGCATGCTCGCGGGCGACGTCCCGTCGGGCGGGGCCTGCGCCCTGCCCGGCGGCGGCGTCGACTGGCGGGCGTGCCTGCCGAAGTCCGCCGCCGCCGGGGCGGCCGTCGGCGTCCTCACCGGCCTGTTCGGCGTCGGCGGCGGCTTCCTCGTCATCCCGGCCCTCGTCCTCGGCCTGGGCCTGCCGATGGCGGCGGCCGTCGGCACCTCGCTGGTGATCGTGGCCGCCAACGCCGCCGCCGGGTTCGCCGTCCACGCGGGCGACGCCGCCCTCGACGTCGGCGTCGTCGGCGGCTTCACCGGCGCGGCGATCGCCGGGTCGCTGGCCGCCGCCCGCCTCGCGCCCCGCATCGACGCCGCCCGGCTCCGCCGCTGGTTCGCGCTCTTCGTCTTCGCGGTGGCCGCCTTCGTGACCGTCCGGACGCTCCTGTTCCCGGCCACCCTCGCGTCCTGACCCGCGCCTACCCGCGCGAGGACAGGTAGAGGCGGGCGGCGGAGGTGCCGAGGCCGGACGGGCGCAGGTCGCGGGCGTCGATCCTGCGTTCGTTGTAGCGGTCGGTCTCGCTGTGCCACTTGAGGATGCCGGCCATCCAGTCGCGGATCTCCTCGACGTACGCGGCGAGGGCCGCGCGGGCGCGGCCGTCGAGGGCGAAGTCGTCGCAGACGAGCGGGAGGTCGTTGGCGACGAGGTGCTCGAACTGGCGGCGGCGGGACGTGATGAGGTCGTTCACGATCGGGAGGGCCTCGTCGCGGCCGCAGTCGAAGAAGTGCTGGACGGCGAGCAGGCCGTTGTTCAGCTCGCCCTCGTACTCGATCTCCTTCTGGTACGAGAAGACGTCGTTCATCAGGCAGGCGACGTCCATCGCGGAGACGTCGATCTCGCGGAGGGTGCGGGTGCGGAACACCTCGGCGGGGATCTCGGCGGAGTGCTCGATGCGGGAGAGCGCCATCGTCATCTCGGAGCCGAACGTGTGGCGGCGCATCTCGACGTAGTCGACGGGGTCGGGGACGCGGCCCTGGAGGTGGTTGTTCAGCTCCCACACCCAGCTCTCGACCATGTGCTCGACGGAGGCGCGGAACTCGCGGCGGCCGCGGTCGTCCATCGGGGCGGCGGTGCGGCGCCACAGGTCCGCGAGGCCCTTCTCGAAGGCGTTCTCCGGGGGCGGGGTCGCGCCGAGGTCGAGGGGGAGGAAGCCGCCGACGCGGGCGTTGAACAGCTTCGCTCCGGCCATGTCGCGGTCGCGGTTGTAGACGGCCGGGAAGTAGTCGTCGCCGTAGGTGCCGACGGCGAGCCACTGGACGGCGAGGTCGAGCGCCTCCGGGGTGGCGTCGGGGGCGAGGGACGCGGCGCAGATCTCGAGCGCGCAGCCGGTGAGCTTCTCGGCCGACCAGACGGGGACGGGGAGGCGGGGGTGGGGGGAGAACATGCCCATCTCGGCCGCCCACGCGACGCAGTTGCGGCCCGCGCGGTCGCGGTGCGGGTTCACCCGCGCCGGGTACGGGATGTCGAAGTCGGGCAGCGGCGTCGGCCCCACTCTCTGGTGCGGGACGTGCGGGACGCTGAGCCGCGCGGACTTCACGAGCGCGGGCAGCCGCGCGGCCGACATGCCGATCGACCCCTTGGCGTTCATGTACCGGCTGGACGACATGTGCCAGTCGTGCCCGCCGGACTGCCAGTCCTGGAGGCCCTTGACGTACGCGGCGACGGCGGCGCGCTCGGACGGGTCGAGCGCGGCGTCCTCGAAGAGCTGCGGGAGCTCGGTGAGGGCGGTGTTCTCGAACTGGCGGAGCCGGGAGGTCAGCAGGTCGTTGACGGTGTCGGCGGCGACCTGCGGCGCGACGTCCAGGAACCGCTCCATGACGAGCACGCAGTTGTTGATCTCGCCTTCGCGCTCGGTCTCGCGCTGGTAGGAGAAGATGTCGTTGCGCAGGTGGACGCCGTCGGAGAACGTGTCCTTCAGGACGCGCAGCGGCCGGGTGGCGACGACCCGTTCGGGGATCTCGACGCCGGCGGCGTGCTCGACGAGGTCCGCCGACCAGGGCGCGCCGCCGACCTTGCGGCGCATCTCGATGTACTCGACGGGGTTCGGGACGCGGCCGGCGCTGATGTTGCGCAGTTCCCACAGCGATTCGCGGAGCAGGTTGTCGGTGCTGACGGCGAACCGCTCGCGCCAGGCCGCCGACTTGGCCGGGACGGTCCGGGCCCAGAGGTCGGCGAGGCCCCGTTCGACCGCGTTGGTCGCTTCCGGCGGCTCCAGGGACATGAACAGCGGGAGCCGATCGAGGTACGCGCGCGCGCCCGGGTGGTCCTGCGGCTTCTTGAAGACTTCGAGGAAGTGGTCGTCGAAATAGAACACCCAGACGTACCAGTCGGTGATGAGGTCGAGTTCGGGGCCGTCGCAGTCGGGGTGGGTGTAGGCGCACAGGAGCGGATAGTCGTGGGCGTCGAGTTCTGCCTCGTCCCAGATGTCCGGGGTGCCCGGGTCGCGAGTCTCGTCCAGCATCCCCATGTCGCGTGCCCAGGTCTTGCTGTGCGCGCGTGTGCTCTCCAGGTGCGGGTTCAGGCGTGCCGGGTACGGGACGTAGAAGTCGGGCAGCTCGAACGGTTGCATCGACCGGCCTTTCCATCGGGGACGGTCCGCAACTTACAGCACGTGCAAAGTTACCTAGGGTGAGGTTTTGCTTGCCGTGACTCGGCCGCGAATCCGGGTAGGGGGCGTCACATGGACAGTGAACCGGTGCACGCGGACGTCGCCCTGACCGTGAACGGGACCGGGCATCGGCTCCGGGTCGACACGCGGTCGTCGCTGCTGGACGTGCTGCGGGAGAGGCTGGGGCTCACGGGTTCCAAGAAGGGCTGCGACCACGGGCAGTGCGGGGCCTGCACGGTCCTGCTGGACGGGCGCCGCGCGAACGCGTGCCTCGCGCTCGCGGTCGCGCACGACGGCGCGGAGATCGTCACCGTGGAGGGCCTCGCGGACGGCGGGCGGCTCAGCCCGCTGCAGGAGGCGTTCATCGAGAACGACGCGTTCCAGTGCGGGTACTGCACGCCGGGGCAGCTGTGCTCGGCGACGGCGGTGCTCGAGGAGGCGCGGCGGGGCTGGCCGAGCGCCGTCACGGCGGACGTCTCGCGCGACCCGTTCCTGGACGACGAGGAGATCCGCGAGCGGATGAGCGGGAACCTGTGCCGGTGCGGCGCGTACGTCGGGATCGTCGCGGCGGTCCGCGACGCGGCGGGCGAGCCGAACCGGGCCGCGCGGGATCCGGGCGCGGTGGCCGAGCGGATCGGCTCGGCGCGCGGCGGGGAGGCGTCCCGCCCATGAGGCCCTTCGCGTACGAGCGCGCGGCGAGCGCGGAGGACGCCCTGGACCTGCACCGGGACGGGGCCCTGTACCTGGGCGGCGGGACGAACCTCGTGGACCTGATGCGCCTCGGCGTGGAGGAGCCGAGCCGCCTGGTGGACGTGTCCCGCCTGCCGCACGACCGGATCGAGGTGACGGCGGACGGGACGCTGCTCATCGGCGCGGCCGTCGGCAACAGCGACCTCGCGGCGGACCGGACCGTCCGGGAGACCCACCCGATGCTGGTGCAGGCCGTGCTGGCGGGCGCGTCCGGCCAGATCCGCAACCGCGCCACGGTGGGCGGCAACCTGCTGCAGCGGACGCGGTGCTCCTACTTCCAGGACACCTCCAAGCCGTGCAACAAGCGCGACCCCGGGTCGGGGTGCCCGGCGCGGGACGGCGAGCACCGCAACCTCGCGATCCTGGGGCATTCCCCGGCGTGCGTGGCGACGCACCCGTCCGACCTGGCGGTGGCGCTGGCGGCGCTGGACGCGTCCGTGCGGGTGCGGGGCCGCGACGGGGAGCGCACCGTCCCGTTCGGGGAGTTCCACCGGCTGCCGGGCGGCGCACCGGAGCGCGACGCGAACCTGCGGGACGGCGACCTCGTCACGGCCGTCGAGGTCCCGCCGCTGCCGATGCCGTCCCGCTACCGGAAGGTGCGCGAGCGCGCCTCGTTCGCGTTCGCGCTGGTGTCGGTCGCGGCGGCGGTCCGCACGGTGGGCGCGACGGTCCCGGACGGCACGGGCGGCGTGGTGCGCGACGTCCGGCTGGCGCTCGGCGGCGTCGCGCACAAGCCGTGGCGGTGCCGCCGCGCCGAGGACGTCCTGCGGGGCGCGCCGGCGACCGAGGAGACGTTCCTGCGCGCCGCGGAGGCGGAGCTGGAGGCGGCCGAGCCGCTGCGCGACAACGGCTACAAGGTGCCGCTCGCCCGCAACCTGATGGTCCGGACGCTGCTCGAACTGCGGGAGGTCTCGTCATGACGAGCCGGGTGGAGGGCCGGGAGAAGGTCACCGGCGCGGCGCGCTACGCCTACGAGTACCCGGTGGAGGGCGCCGTCTACGCGGCGGCCGTCCAGGCGTCCGTCGGCAAGGGCGAGATCCGCTGGGTGGACCATGACAGCGCCCGCGCGATGCCGGGCGTGCTGGACGTCCTGTCCTGCGAGAACGCGCCGCGGCTGGAGGACGCGTCGAACGCCGAGCTGGCGGTGTTCCAGTCCCGGACGGTCGCGTACCGCGGGCAGTTCGCGGCGGCGGTCGTCGCGGAGACGCTCGAGACGGCCGTCGAGGGCGCGCGGCGCCTGCACGTCGAGTACGCCGAGGAGGAACCGGACACCCGGCTGCGCGACGACCACCCCGGCCTCTACCGGCCCGAGAAGGTCAACGCGGGTTTCCCGCCCGACACGCTGAAGGGCGACCCGGACGGCGCGTTCTCCTCGTCCGCCGTGCGCATGGACGCGACCTACACGACTCCGGCCGAGCACAACAACGCGATGGAGCCGCACACCACGGTCGCCTACTGGGACAAGGACGGCTCCCTCGTCCTCTACGACTCGAACCAGGGCGCGTCCGCCGTGCAGTCGACGCTGGCGCGGCTGTTCGGGCTCGACCCCGAGCGGGTGCGGGTGGTCTCCCCGCACGTCGGCGGCGGGTTCGGGTCGAAGGGGTCGCCGCGCCCGAGCGCGGTCCTCGCCGCGATGGCCGCGCGGGCCGTCGGGCGCCCGGTGAAGTTCGCCGTCCCGCGCCAGCAGATGTTCGCCACGACCGGCTACCGCACCCCGACCGTCCAGCGGATCCGGCTGGGCGCCGACGCGGACGGACGCCTCAACGCGATCGCGCACGAGGTGTTCGAGCAGACCTCGACCGTGCGGGAGTTCGTGGAGCAGACCGCGACGCCGACCCGCACGATGTACCGGGCCGAGCACCGCCGCACGTCCCACCGGGTCGTCGCGCTGGACGTCCCGACCCCGTCGTGGATGCGGGCGCCCGGCGAGACGCCCGGCATGTACGCGCTGGAGTCGGCGATGGACGAGCTCGCCGTCGCGACCGGCGTCGACCCGATCGAGCTGCGGGTCCGCAACGACACCGGCACCGAGCCCGAGAGCGGCCTGCCGTTCAGCTCCCGGAACCTCGTCGCGTGCCTGCGGGAGGGCGCCGAGCGGTTCGGCTGGGACCGCCGCGACCCCGCCCCGGGCGTCCGCCGGGTGGGCCGCAAGCTGCTCGGCACCGGCGTCGCCGCCACCACCTACCCCGCCTACCAGAGCCCCGGGAAGGCGGTCGCGCGCGCCGAGCCCGACGGGACGTTCACCGTCCGGATCGCCGCGGCCGACATCGGCACCGGCGCCCGCACCGCGCTCGGGCTGATCGCCGCGGAGACGCTCAAGGCCGACCTCGACGCCGTCCGGATCGAGCTCGGCGACAGCGCGCACCCCGCCGCGCCCGTCGCGGGCGGCTCGTCCGGCACCGCGAGCTGGGGGACGGCGGTGGTCCTCGCCTGCGAGGCGCTCCGCGGCCGGCTGAACGGCGACGTCCCGCCGGACGGGATCGAGGCGTCCGCGGACTCCGCCGAAGCGCTGAAGCGCCGCGAGGACTACGCGCGGCACGCGTTCGGCGCGCAGTTCGCGGAGGTGGAGGTGGACGCCGACACCGGCGAGGTCCGCGTCCCGCGCATGCTCGGCGTGTTCGCGGCCGGGCGGATCATCAACCCGACGACCGCGCGGTCCCAGTTCGTCGGCGGCATGACGATGGGGATCGGCATGGCGCTGATGGAGGAGAGCGTCATGGACCGGGAGTTCGGCGACTACCTGAACCGCGACCTCGCGCAGTACCACGTGCCGTCCTGCGCGGACGTCCGCAGCGTCGAGGCCGTGTGGATCGAGGAGATCGACCCGCACCTCAACCCGATGGGCTCCAAGGGCATCGGCGAGATCGGCATCGTGGGCGCCGCGGCGGCGATCGCGAACGCCGTCCACCACGCCACCGGCGTCCGTGTCCGGGATCTGCCGATCACCCCGGCCCGGCTGCTTCCGCGACTTTGATCATGTGACCGACCGAACGCCCCACGTTTTCCGCTCAGGTGAGGGCGCGGAGCCGGGCGAGGTGAGAACCTGGGACGTGCGGGGCCGCCACGGCGGCATCATCACGGTGCGGGCGCCCCGCCCGAAGGGCGAGGAGCAGATGACGGTCTGGCGGATCACCGGCGGGGATTCCGAATCGGGTGTGCCGCGTCCGGAGCGGGCGTCGCCCCGCTACGACCTCGTCGAGCTCGACTCGCCGCTGCTGCACATCGCGGGCGCCACCGGCTCGCCGTGGCTGCGGCTCACCGGCGAGATCGACGTGTCGAACGTCCCCGCCCTCACCCGGGCGCTGCACGGCGCGCAGGCCCGCGCGGGCGGCGACGTCCACGTGGACCTCGCCGGCGTCGGCTTCGTGGACGTCTCGGGCCTGCGCGCGTTCGCCCGCGCCGCGCGGGACCTGCACGACCTCGGCCACATGCTCGTCCTGCACTCGGTGTCGGCCCACATCGACCGGCTCGTCCGCCTCATCGGGTGGAACGCGGCCCCGGGCCTCCAGGTCCACTGCCGCCCCCGCACCTGACCCGCCGTCACGCGGCGCCGTCACGAGGCGCCGTCACGAGGCGGGGGCCTCGGCCGGGGCTTCGGCCGGTGCGGTGCCGCGGCGCCGGAGCGGACTAGGGTGCGCGCATGGCGATGGACCGGATGGCAAGGGACCGGGAGAGGTACGCGCCGTGGCCGGACGCCGAGCCCGACCGGATGCTCGGGTGCCTGCTCGGCGGCGCGATCGGCGACGCGCTCGGCGCGCCGGTGGAGGGCATGGCGCTCGGCGAGATCCGCGACCGGTACGGGCCGGACGGCGTCACGGCGTTCGTCGCCGGACGAGCCGGTCAACGACTCCAAGGGGTGCGGGGGCGTCGTCCGGGCCGCGCCCTGCGGGTTCCCGCACACCGACCCGGCCACCGCGTTCGAGGTCGGCCGCGGGGCGGCCGAGCTGACGCACGGCCACCCCGGCGGGCAGCTCCCGGCGGGGGCGCTGGCGGCGATGGTGTCGGTGCTGGTGCGGGGCGGCAACATGGGCGTGGCCCTGGACGCCGCCCGCTCCGAGCTGGGGCGGCACCGGGGCCACCGGGAGACGTCGGCCAAGCTGGCCGAGGCCGCCGCGCTCGCCGCCGCGGGGCCGGGGACGGCCGAACGGCTGCAGACCCTCGGCGCCGGGTGGACGGGCCCCGAGGCCCTCGCGATCGGCGTGTACGCGGCGCTCGCGCCCGTCCCGGCGGACGACGTGCAGGAGGCCGGGCGGTGCCGGCTGCTGCTCGCGGTGAACCACGGGGGCAACAGCGACTCGACCGGTTCGGTCTGCGGCAACCTGGTCGGCGCCGCGGGCGGGACGGTCGCGCTGCCGCGCGGCTGGCGGGAGGCGGTCGAGGCGCGGCGCGCGATCGAGGACGTCGTCCGGGACTGCGCGACCGAGTTCGGGCCGAACCCGCCCAAGGACGAGGCGGGCTACCCGCTCACCCGCTGGAGCTTCCGGATGCCCGCCGGGTTCGCGCCGCAGGCGCCCGGCGCGCCCGGCGGGACGTCCGGATGGGAACCGCCGCCCCCGCCGCCGTACATGCGCCCGCCCGCGGCCCCGGACGGTGACCCGCCCGCGGCGCCTACCGCGCCTCCTCCACCGGGAACGTGACGGGCAGCGCGACGAGGGCGCGGTGGAACGGGCCGGGACGCCACCGCAGCTCGTCGCCCCGGACGGCCAGTTCGAGGTCGGGCAGCCGGTCGAGGAGCCGCTCGATCGCCAGGGACGCGATCACCCGCGCCGGGCCCTTGGCGGGGCAGCCGTGCGGGCCCGCCGCGAACGCCAGGTGGGCGCGGTTCCCGGCCCGTTCCGCGGACGCCCGGGACGGGTCGGTGGTCGCCGCCGCGTAGCTGATCACGACCGGACGGTGCGCGGGCAGGCGGTGGCCGCGGAGGTTCACCTCGTGGCGCGGGTAGGTCGTGCCGAAGTTGGCCAGCGGAGGGTCGGTCCACAGGATCTCGTCGAGAGCGTCCTCGACCGGCAGGCTGCCGCCCGCGAGGTCCCCGCCGAACCGGTCGTCCGACAGCAGCAGCCGCAGCCCGTTGGCGATGAGGTTCAGCTGGGGTTCGACGCCGATCGCGAGCAGCATGCCGAGCTGCTCGGCCAGCTCGTCGTCGTCGAGCCCGGCGGGATGGCCGATGAGCCACGACGTCACGTCCGGGCCCGGCTTCTCCCGCTTGAGCGCCACCAGGTCCTGGGTGGCCTTGGCGAACATGGCGTTCGCCTCCTCGGCGGGCATCGCGCCGGGGGCGCTGGCGTCCAGCATGCCCCGGGTGCCGCGCGAGATCCGGTCACCGATCTCGGCGGGGCAGCCGAACAGCTCGTTGGACACCAGGATCGGGAGCGGCTTCGCGTAGTCGGCGACCAGGTCCGCCTCGCCCTTCCCCGCGACCGCGTCGATCAGCCGGTCCGCGCTCGACTCGACGTACCCCCGCAGCGCGAACGGGTCGATCCTGGCGAGGCTGTCGGTGATGGCCGTGCGGAGGCGGGCGTGCACGGGGCCGTTGGCCGACAGGGTGGTGGGACGGTCGCCGAGGACCGGCAGCACCGGGGAGTCCGGCGGGAGGGTCGCGTGCCACTCGGCGCCGCCGCGCGGGAACCGGCCGGGGTCGCGCATGACCTCCAGCGCCGCGTCGTAGCCGATGACGAGCGTCGCCTCCGCGCCCGGCGCCAGCTCCACCGGCGCCAGCTCGCCGTACTCGCGCCGCAGCCGGTCGTACACCGCGCCGGGGTCGCGCGCGAACTCCGGACCGTACAGCTTCACCGGCCCCGAAGCCGCGCCACCGTCCTCAAGCTCGCTGCCTGTTTCGTGTGGGGGGCGACCCCCCACACCCCCCGGTACCTCCGTGAGCGAGCTCCAGTCGCTTCGCTCCTTACGCTCGCTGCCTGTTTCTTGTGGGGGGCGACCCCCCACACCCCCCGGCACCTCCGTGAGCGAGCTCCAGTCGCTTCGCTCCTTACGCTCGCTCACGGAGTCTCCCTGTCCAAGAAAAGAAGATGGTCGACGAGCGCGATCAGGGCCTTGGTGGACGACGCGCGGTCGCGGGCGTCGCACGTCACCAGCGGCGTCTCGGGCGCCAGGTCGAGCGCCTCGCGCACCTCCTCCTCGGGGAAGGACGGCGAGCCCTCGAACCGGTTGACCGCGACCGCGTACGGCAGGCCCTGCCGCTCCACGATGTCCATGACGGCGAACGACTGGTCGAGCCGCGCGGTGTCGACGAGGATCAGCGCGCCGAGCGCCCCGCGCGCCAGGTCGTTCCACAGCCGGGTGAAGCGCTGCTGCCCGGGCGCCCCGAACAGGTAGAGGACGAGGTCGTCGCTCAGCGTCAGCCGGCCGAAGTCCATCGCGACGGTCGTGGTCGTCTTGCCGCGGATGTCGGCGAGGTCGTCGACGGTCGCCCCGGCCTGCGTCATCCGCTCCTCGGTGCGCAGCGGCCGGATCTCCGACAGCGTCCCGACGTAGGTGGTCTTGCCGACGGCGAAGTGCCCCACGATGAGGATCTTGACGGCCGTCCGGACGGTGTCGCGCACGTACCGTCCGCCCGTGTACCCGCCGTCGTCGGGCCGCCCGGCGGGCGGCTCAGAGAGTGGCGCGGAGTCCATCGAGCACCTCCTGCAGGAGCCGGGCCTGGGTGCGCGCCGCGGGCGCCGGGGCCCGCGTGGTGAGGTGGCCGTCGTCCACCAGGTCCGACAGCAGCACCTTGGTGACGCCGACGGGCAGCTCCAGGTGCCCGGCGATCTCCACGACCGACAGCGCGCCGCCGCGGCACAGCTCCACGATCCGCAGCTTCTCCGGGCTGAGCCCGGTGAGCGGCAGGTCCGTGTTCGCGGTGACCAGCGTGACCAGGTCGAACACGTTGCGGGTGGGGTGCGCCCGGCCGCCGGTGACGACGTGCGGGCGCACCAGCGCGCGGTCGTTGCGGCGGCGCGTCATGCGATGCCGCCCCGGGCCCCGCCGGCGTCCGGGCGGGGCGGGCTCGTCAGCTCCTTGCCGAGCCGCTGCACCAGTTCCTGCAGCCGGAACGACACGGTCTCCATGTCCACGTCCAGCGCCGCCGACACCGCCAGGTAGGCGCCCGGCCCCGCCGCGACGAGGAACACGTACCCGTCGTCGAACTCGCTGATCGTCTGCCGCCAGGCGGCGTCGGCGGTGCCGCAGAACTCGGCGGTGCTGCGGGCGAGCGACTGCAGCCCGGCCATCCCCGCCGCCTGCCGTTCGGCGTCGTCGCGGCCGATGCGCTCCGAGTGCGCCATCAGCAGCCCGTCGGCCGACAGCAGGATCGCGTACCGCGTCCCGGGCATCCGCAGGGCGTCGTCCAGCATCCAGCCGAGCCGGTTCACACCGTCGTCCATCGAGCCGTTCCACCCCTCGTTCATGGCCGCGGGTCCCCTCCGGGTCCGGAGGCGCCGGCGTCCCCGGGCGGCGCGCCGGCACGGCCGGAGCGCGTCCCCCGCTGCCAGGCGCCGAGGCCCGCGGCGATCTCTCGTGCCGGCCGGGCCGGCGGTTCCTCGCCGGCGCCGGCGGCCGGCGCCGGCACGGCGGTGTCCGTCGCGTCCCCCGCGCCGGAAGTCTGCTCCTCGGCCCGCCCGGCGGCGCGCCCGGCGGCCGCGGCGCGGCTGCGCTTCGGCAGCCCGCCCGCGGTGACCGTCCCGGTCCGCGCGGCGTCCCCGGCCGGCGCCCGGTCCGCCGGGCGGCCCGCGCCGGTCCCGTGCGCGGCGGCCGGGCGCGGCGTGTCCGGGACGGGCGTGAGCAGCGCGTTCGGGATGAGCACCACCGCGCGGACGCCGCCGTAGGGGGAGCGGGTGTCGACCGACACCGAGAACCCGTACCGCGCGGCGAGCACGCCCGCGACGGCGAACCCGACCTGCGGCGGGTCGCCGAGCCACTGCACGTCCGGCGGGACGTCGCCGGACAGCCGCTCGTCCGCCCGCCGCAGCTCCTCGGGCGTCATCGCGACCCCGGCGTCGTCGATCATGACGGCGACGCCGTTGTGGGTCGTCTGGAAGTTGACCTCGACCATGGTGTCGGGCCGGGAGTGCCGGGCGGCGTTGTCCAGCAGTTCGGCGACGGCCAGCACGACCGGCTCCACGGCGCGGCTGGTCACCGCCATGTTCACCGGGTTCTGCACGTTGACGCGCAGGTAGTCGCGGATGCGGGAGGTGGCGCCGCGCACCACGTCGCTCAGCGAGGACGCCGACCGCTGCTGGCCCGGCCACGACCCGCTCAGCACCGCCATGGCCTGCGCGCGGCGGCCGATCTGCGCGTTCATGTGGTCGATGCGCAGCAGCCCCTCGAGCACGTCGGGGTCGTCGTGCCGCTCCTGCATGGTCGAGATGGCGAGCTGCTGCTCGTTGGCGAGGCTCTGCATCGTGCGCATCATCGAGCGGCCCGCGGACCGGCTCGCGAGCGCCGCGTGCTCGGTGATCCGCTCGACCGCCCCGCCGAACAGGTCCATGATCTTCTGGACGTCCTGGGCGAACCCGGGCGCCTTCGCGTCGAACCGCCGGTGCAGCGGGCCGCTCACCCGGACGGCCGAGTTCTGCAGCGACTCCGCCAGCTCGGGCAGCCGTACCGCCGCGAGGTGGGCCAGTTCCCGGTCCCGCAGTTCGACGGCGTCCGAGAGTTCGGCCGCGCGGTCGCGGAGCCCGGCGGCCGACCGGCGCTCGCGGGCCAGCAGGACGGCGGCGACGCCGGCCACGGCGGCCAGGGCCGCCGCCCACAGGATGTGCTCCATCGGTTCCTCGTGCGCAGGGGGACGGCCGCGGCGGGCGCTGGGCGCCCGGGGCCGGGGTGGGGTATCGGACAGTAATGAAATGTCGCGATTTGGTGACCGTAGGACGCCCCGGGCCTGGGCGCTTGTGCGAACGCGCAGAAAAGCCGCCGCCACGCGCATGAATGATCACCGTGCGCCGAAAAGGAGTTACTTTCCGGTAGTTAATGCCGGTTTTCGGTCATGATCGCGCTAGCCTGACCTGCGGCGGTACGGGAAAACGGCGGGTGCGGGCGGAGGCGCGGATGGGCGACGGCGCCGCCTACCGGGTCGCCCGGTACCGGCCGGACGACCCCGCGCCGCGCGGCACCGGCCGCCTCCTGCTCCCCGACGGCGGCGGCCTCGCCCTGGACGGCGCCGGCCTGCCCCCGGAGACCGCGGTCCTGCTGCCGCCCGCGCATCCCGCGCGCCCGGCCGGGCGGGCCCTCGCCCTGGCCGTCCCGGTGCGCGAACTGCCGCCCGCCGCGCTCGGCGCCGTCGTCCGCGTCGACGTGTCGTGCGGCCTCGGCCGGGTCGTCGCGGACATGGCGCGGGCCGTCGCCGCCGAGGCGGGGGCGGGCGCGCTCGGCGCCGCCGAGTTCGACGCGGCCTGCGACCGGATCGCCGAACTGCTCCGCATGGCCGTCGCGGGACGCGCCGCGGAGCGGCCGCCCGCGCCCGGGAACCTCGCCGCGGTCGAGGCGGTCGTCCGCCGCTACGTGCGGGCGCACGCCACCGACCCCGGACTCACCGGCCGCGTGATGGCGCAGGAGCTCGGCTGGTCGCTCCGCCAGATCCAGCTCGCCCTCCAGCGGGCCGGGACGACGCCGCGCGCCCTCATCCGCGAGGAGCGGCTCCGGCTCGTCCGCGACCGGCTCCGCGATCCCGCCGACCGCGCCGTGTCGATCACCGACCTGGCGCACGCCGCCGGGTTCTCCTCCGCCGGGGCGCTGAGCACCGCGTTCCGCCGCCGGTTCGGCGTCAGCCCCCGCGAGCTGCGGCGCGGTCAGACCGGGACCGGCTGACGGACGGGCAGCACGACCTCGACGTCGAGGCCGCCGCCGGCCCGGGGCCGCGCCGTCACCGTCCCGCCGTGCGCCCGCACGATCGACTGGACGATCGACAGCCCCAGCCCCGCCCCCTTCGCGGTGACCACCCGGTCGGCGTCGAGCCGCCGGAACGGCTCGAACAGCGCCGGGACCTCGTACGGCGGCACGACCGGCCCCGAGTTCGCGACCTCCAGCACCACCCGGGGCCCCGCCGTCCGCGACGCGACCCGCACCCAGCCGTCCGCGCCCGCGTTGTGCCGGATGCCGTTCTCCACGAGGTTCTGGACGACCCGCTCCAGCAGCAGCGCGTCGCCCGACGTCACGGCCTCGCCCGCGTCGGCCCGCACCGCCACGCCCGCCTCCGCGGCCTCGTCCGCCGTCTGCGCCGCCACGTGCGCGACGACGTCCGCGAGGTCCAGCGGCGCCGCGTTCACGACCTCGTTCTCCGACCGGGCGAGCAGCAGCAGCCCGCCGATCAGCCGCTCGTGCCGCGCGTTGATCTGCAGCAGCGCCTCGCCCAGCCGCAGGACGTCCGGGGACGCCGACCTGCGGTGCATCGCGACCTCGACCATCGCCCGGCCGACCGTCAGCGGCGTGCGCAGCTCGTGCGACGCGTTCGCGACGAACCGGCGCTGCCCGTCGAACGACCGGTCGAGCCGCTCGATCATCGTGTCGAACGTGTCGGCCAGCTCCGCGACCTCGTCGCGCCGCCCCCGCAGCGCGATCCGCTCGTGCAGGCCGCGGTCCGCGGCGGGCGCCGCCGCGATCCGCCGGGCCGTCTCGGTGACCCGGTGCAGCGGCGCGAGGACCTGCCCCGCGATCAGCCACCCGAACCCGGCCGCGACCCCGCCGACGACCAGCAGCGCGATCGACCCCTGGGTGATGAGGGAGGTGACCGCCGCGTCCCGCACCTCCTTCGTCTGGGCGCGCATCAGGTTCTCCAGGGTGATGTGGAGGCGGTCGTCCGAGGCCGTGTCGACGGTCTCGCCCCTCGCGTGGACGCGCCCGCCCGCCGGGTTCCCCCCGCGGCGGACGGCGGCGCCGCCGGGCGGCGCGGGTCCCGCCGCCGACGGCCGCGGCTGCAGATCGCGCTCGCCGCCGCGGCCGTCGCCGCCGCGGGCGGAGGCGGCGCGTTCGTCGCGCTGGACGGCGGCGGCCGGACGGGCGAGGCGGCGGCGACCGGGCTGCCGGCGCACACCGCCCAGGTCGTCCGGCAGACGCTCAAGGACACCGAGACCGTGGACGGCGAACTCGGGTACGGCCCGGTCTCCACCGCCGCCGCCGGACTCAAGGGCACCCTGACCGACCTGCCCGAGAGCGGGTCGGAGATCGAGCGCGGGCGGGAGCTGTACGAGGTGGACGGCGACCCGGTGGTCCTCATGTACGGGTCGAAGCCCGCCTACCGGCCGCTGCGGACCGGCACCGAGGGCGCGGACGTCGAGCGGTTCGAGAAGAACCTGAGCGCCCTCGGCTACGGCGGCTTCACGGTGGACGACGCGTACTCGACCGCGACCGCCGCGGCCGTCCGGGAGTGGCAGGAGGACATCGGCGTCGAGGAGACCGGGACCGTCGAGCCCGGACGGGTGGTGTTCGCGCGCGGCGCCGTCCGGGTGGACGGCCTGCAGGCGAGCGTCGGCGCGCGGGTCGGGCCCGGCACGAAGGTGCTCGACTACACCGGGACCGCGAAGGCCGTCACCGCCGAGCTCGAGACGTCCGAGCAGCGGATGGCGAAGAAGGGCGCGGAGGTCGAGGTCACCCTGCCGGAGAGCGAGCCGGTCCGGGCGGAGATCGACGAGGTCACCACCGTGATCGACCCGGGCGGGCAGGGCGAGGAGCCGGCCACGAAGGTGGAGGTGACCGTGTGGCTCGACTCCGGCGAGGCCGCGAAGGCCGCCGCCGGCTACGCGCTCGCGTCCGCCGACGTCACGTTCACCGCCGGGCAGAAGGAGAACGTCCTGACCGTCCCGGTGACGGCGCTGGTGGCGCTGAGCGAGGGCGGGTTCGGCGTGGAGGTCGTCAAGGACGGCGCGGCGGCGTTCGTCCCCGTCGAGACCGGCCTGTTCGCGGGCGGGAACGTCGAGATCTCCGGGCCCGGCATCACCGAGGGCACGGTCGTGGGGGTCCCCGAGTGATCGAGCTGCGGGACGTGACGAAGGAGTACCCCGGCGGCGTCCGGGCCCTCGGCGGGGTGTCCCTGCGCGTCGCGGCGGGCGAGCTCGTCGCGATCGTCGGGCCGTCCGGGTCGGGCAAGTCGACGATGCTGAACGTGCTCGGCACCCTCGACCGGCCCACGTCCGGCACCGTCCGCATCGGCGGGCACGACGTGGGGCGGCTCCCGGACGCGAAGCTGTCGGCGCTGCGGGCGTCCGCCATCGGGTTCGTCTTCCAGCAGTTCCACCTGGCGGCCGGGACGCGCGCGCTCGACAACGTCGCCGACGGCCTGCTGTACACGGGGCTGCGGCTCGGCGCCCGCCGGGACCGCGCGGCGGCCGCTCTCGAACGCGTCGGGCTCGGGCACCGCCTCGACCACGAGCCGCACGAGCTGTCCGGCGGCGAGCGGCAGCGGGTCGCGATCGCGCGGGCCGTCGCCGGGGAGCCGGCGCTGCTGCTGGCGGACGAGCCGACGGGCGCGCTCGACTCCGTCTCGGGCGACGGGGTGATGGCGCTGCTGCGCGAGCTGAACGCCGCCGGGACCACCGTCGTCGTCATCACCCACGATCGGGAGATCGCGGCCGCGCTGCCGCGGCGGGTCCGGATGCGCGACGGCCGCGTCCGGTCCGACTCCGCGGCCGACCCCGCGGAGGTGGCCTGATGGCGGACGGCACGGCCCTGCGGCCCGCCCGGATGCGGCCGCGCGACGTCGTCCGGACCGGCGCGGTCGGGCTGCGGACGCGGCCGATGCGGGCGTTCCTGTCCGCGCTCGGCATCGCGATCGGCATCGCCGCGATGGTCGCCGTCGTCGGCGTGTCGTCGTCGTCGCGGGCGGAGCTGGACCGCGCCCTCGACGCGCTCGGCACCAACCTGCTCACCGTGGCGCCCGGCAGCACGATGACCGGGGAGGACGCGCAGCTCCCGCTGGAGGCCGAGACGATGGTCGGGCGGATCGCGCCCGTCCGGGAGGTGTCGGCGATCGGCCTGCTCGACGACGTGGGCGTGTACCGCACCTCGAAGATCCCGGAGAGCGACACCAAGGGCATCGCCGCGTACGCGGCGCGCACCGACCTGCGCGCCGCCGTCGGCGCCGAACTCGCCGACGGCGTCTGGCTGAACGACGCGACGGGCCGCTACCCGGCGACCGTCCTCGGCGCGAAGGCCGCCGAGCGGCTCGGCGTCGGCCGCGCCGGACCGGACGTCCAGGTGCTGATCGGCGGCGAGTACTTCACCGTCATCGGCATCCTGGAACCGGCCGGGCTGGCGCCCGAGCTGGACACCGCCGCGCTGGTCGGCTGGCCGGTCGCGGCGTCCGAACTCGGCTTCGACGGGTACGCCACGACCGTCTACACCCGGTCGCGGGACGTCGCCGTCGAGGACGTCCGCGGCGTGCTCGGGCCCACCGCGAACCCGGAGGCGCCCAACGAGGTCGAGGTGTCGCGCCCGTCCGACGCGCTCGCCGCGCGGCAGGCCGCGGGCGAGGCGTTCACCGGGCTGCTGCTGGGCGTCGGCGCGGTCGCGCTGCTGGTCGGCGGCGTCGGGGTGGCCAACACCATGGTCATCTCGGTGCTGGAGCGGCGCGCGGAGATCGGCCTGCGCCGGTCGCTGGGCGCGACCCGCGGCCAGGTCCGCACGCAGTTCCTCACCGAGTCGCTGCTGCTGTCCGCGCTCGGCGGTCTCGGCGGCGCGCTCATCGGCGGACTGATCACCGCGGTCTACGCCCTGTACCAGGGCTGGCCGGTGGTGGTGCCCGCCTGGGCGGTCGGCGGCGGCGTCCTCGCCACGCTCCTCATCGGCGCGGCGGCGGGCCTGTACCCGGCGGTCCGGGCGTCCCGCCTCTCCCCGACCGAGGCGCTCGCCGGCACCTGACGCGGCCGCGCGCCGACCCGCGGCGGAGGCGGTCCGGGGCCCGGTCCCGGACCGCCTCCGCCGGCGCGGTCGTGCATGGAAAGGGCGGCAGCGGTGAGGCTCCTGGGATGGAGCAGCGCGGACGGGAGCCGGTGACGGTCGTGTTCACCTGGGACGTCGCGCCGGGCCGCGAGCGCGACTTCGAGCGGTGGACGGAGTCGCTCCGCGAGGCCGCGGGCCGCTACCCGGGGCACGAGGACGCGACGTGGCTGCGCGCCGAAGGCCGGCGGCACCGCTACTACACGGTCGTCCGGTTCGACGACCAGGAGAGCCTCGACGGCTGGCTCGACTCGCCCGAGCGGCGCGACCTGTTCGAGCGGCTCGGCGGCATCGCCGAGGAGCACTCGCACCGCACCACCGGGCTCGAGACCTGGTTCAGCCTGCCGGGCGAGTCGGTGCCGGCCTCGTCGAAGGCGAAGATGATCGCCGTGACGTTCTGCGCCGTCTACCCGCTCAGCCTGCTGCTCCAGGCGTTCGTCACCCCGCTCGCGCAGGACTGGCCGCTGCCGCTGAAGGCCCTGCTGTTCCCCGCGATCGTCGTCCCGCTGCTCACCCTGCTCGTCATGCCGGCGCTGAGCCGGGCGCTGCGGCGCTGGCTGTACCCGGTCCGGCGGGTGCCCCGGGCGGCGCGCCCGGGGCACTGAGCGTCAGCCGGACAGCAGCTCCCGCAGCTCCCGGACGGCGCCGCGGAGGCGGTCGGCGAAGTCGTACATCGCGTCCGCGACCGGGCGCGGCGTGCTCAGGTACAGGTTGAACCGGTCCGGGAGCAGGACGTACGCGACGCCGATGCACTGCTCGCTCGTCGACCCGAACCCGAAGTACCGGATGTTCGTCGACGGCGCCGAACTGGTGCTCAGGTAGTCGTCCCGCATGACGGTCCAGCCGGGGGAGTCGAACAGCGGCAGCGGCTCGGTGTCCCCCCGCCGCTTCGCGATGAGCTGCAGCTCCCAGAGGTGCTGCTCCGGCGCCCGCCCCGACTGGCACTCCTTCGCGCGCCGGACGTGCGCGTCGGCGGCGGCGCGGAACGCGTCCCGGCGGGCGTCCGCCCCCGCGTCCGGGTCGTCCATGGCCTCGACGAACCGCAGCACCTCCGGCGTCACGACCCGCATCGCCTCCGTGCGGCCCCGCCGGTACTGCCGCGTCGCGATCGACTCGTACGTCGCGCCGATCCGGCCCTTCGCGCGCTTGTGCGCGAGCTGGTACGCCATCTGGACGAACGCGTCCGGCGACATCCCGAGGGCCTTCGCGTCGCGCGAGCCGAAGTCGTCGAACGGGACGCAGGCCGTCGCGGTCGCGGCGGCGTAGTCGGCGAACGCCGCGCCCGCCGCCCGGACGTCCGCGCGCAGGGCGTCGTCGAGGACGAACTCGATCGGCTCGACCGCCGGGAGGCCCTGGCCGCGGGCGCCCGACCGCCGCGACTGCTCCGCCGCGGGCTCGCCGAGCAGCGCGTCCACGAAGCTGAGGATCGTCGTGCCGTCCAGCCCGCAGTGCTCCACGTTGATGCCGGCCGTCCCGTCCCCGAAGACGACGAACGAGACCGCCTTGTCGAACCAGCGGTTCGCACTGTCGCCGTGCAGCAGGTCGTCGCACGCCTCCTGCGCCGACGCGGGCGCGAAGTCCTCGAGGCAGACGCAGAACAGGGCGGTCTCCACGGTGTCGAGGGCGCGCCCGTTGCGGGGGTCGAGGGCGAGCAGCGCGTCCCGGCTCGCCGCCCACTCGGCCCGCGCCTTCGTCGTCAGGTGCCCCGGGGACGGCTCCGGCGACGGCTCCGCTTTCAGGACCGTCCCGAGGCCCGCGGCGAGCTCGTCGAGCGTGTGCGGGCGGCCGTCCGGGCCGATCACGTCCATCCGGAACATGTTCCCGCGGAAGAACACGACGATGTGCCGGGCGGTCGACGGCCCCGGCCACGCGTCGCTGTAGGGGGCGCGGACGGTGTCCTGCTCGGGCCCGGGGATCCGCGTCGTCGAGAACAGGAACTTGTTCTGCTCCATCGACAGCGGGCGCCCCCGCTGCACGACCGGCGGCACTCGCTCGTCGTCCAGCCGCAGCTTGTAGTCCAGCGCGCCCGCGATCAGCCCGGCCGCCCGCGCGACCTGCGTCTCCCCGGAGTCGCCGAACAGGAAGAAGAAGTTCGCGTTGAGCGCGATGCGGTCGCGGCGCCCCAGGTACCGGTACGGCCAGAACGTGTCGAGCCAGCTGTGCACGCCCTCGCTCCGGTCGTACCGTTCGAGTTCCGCGTGCAGCCGCCGCCCCGGCCCGTCCGGGCGGACGAACTCGTCCAGCGCCGCCTCGGTCCGTGCGAGCTCGTCCGCGGTGAGCAGGGGCGCGCACCAGCGCAGGAACCGCTCGCGGGTCTCGTCGAGCGCGGGCAGCGGCACCCGCGGCAGCGCGTCCTCGTTGCCGAAGGTGCGGGTGGAGGGTTCGTTCAACGTCGGTCCTCGGTTTCCGGGTCGTGGGGTCGGGGGAGTGCCGGCCGGCGCCGGCGCGCGTCAGGGGCGGGGGCGGGACACGTGCAGTTCGGCGTAGTACCAGCCGTCGGTCTCCAGACCGCCCGGGTCGATCCCGGCGTCCGCGAGCCGCAGCAGCACGTTCTCGCGCTCCTGCGGCGTGGCGAACCGCCGCTGCCGGAACAGGCCCTCGCTCCGGACGGTCTCGTAGCCGGCCGCGGCGAGCGTCTCGGCGATCGGGGCGAACGGGAACATCCGCAGGATGAAGTGCGCCATCCACGGGCGCCGCGCGCCGCACGCGGCGAGGACGCGGGCGATCGTCCGCTCGGTGACGTAGCCGAGGCAGCCGGTGGAGACGACGAGGTCGGTCTCCGCGAGCAGGTCCCGCTGCGGGCCCGTCGGGTCGTCGCTCTCGAGGTCGGCGTGGACGGCGCCGTCCAGGAACCCGGCGTCGAGCGCGTAGGCGAGGGCGTTGCCGGAGGCGTCCAGGCCGATGAAGCGCGCGGGGGCGGTGCGCGCGGCGCGGCCGCTCAGCTCGCGGTCGCGGGCCAGCAGCGCGTCGCGGGTCCGCCGGTGGGCGTCGGCGCCGCTGTAGCGCTCGTACAGCTCGCCCATCGTGATCCCGTATTTCAGCAGCGCCGCGTTGATGCCGTAGGAGCAGCCGATGTCGAGCACGGTCGGGACGGCGACGTTCCGCGCCGCGCGGTACTCGTCGAGCAGCGCGGCGAAGTGCGGGCGGGCGAGCTGGGGGATGCGGTAGTCGAGGTCCCGCAGCGTCGTGAAGTAGGCGCGGGGGTCGGGCTGCGTGTAGATGTGGTCGAGCGAGATCTTTCCGGACGTGTCGACGCGCACGGATCGCGGTCCTTCCTCACGGGGGGCTGGAGGAACGGGCTCGAAGGAGGGGGCCGGCGGAGGGGAGCGGTCAGTCGAGCAGGGCGTCCACCCGGACGGCGCGGCCTTCGGCGGCGTGATGCTCGGGCAGCACGCGGCCGAAGAGCTGCCGGGTGCGGGCCACGCTGCCCACCACCCCCGGGCGCTCGCTGTAGGCGAAGATCGCGGTGTGCCGGGCCGTCGCGCCGCGGACGGCGCTCACCCGGTGCAGCGAGTAGCGCCCCTTGAACAGCTGGAGGTCGCCGGGCCGCAGCGTGAGGCCGCGGACCAGGTGCGCGCCCTCGCCGGTGAGCACGCGCCGCACGTCGTCGAAGTTCTCCGCCTCCGCGGACCTGATGTTCGGGCAGTACTCGAAGACGCCCCCGCCCTCCGCCTCCTGCGTCAGCAGGCTGACCGTGAATTCGTTCGTGTCGAAGTGCCAGGGGTGCTCCATCCCCGGCCGGACGACGTTCAGCACGAGCCCCGACAGCGGGTCGGCCAGCTCGTGCACCTCCGGCAGCCCGAAACAGCTCGCGACGAAATGCCGGAAAAGCGGGTTCGAATAGAGCCGGGGGACGATGTGGTGCGGCGGCAGGCGGTCGCGGGCGACGAACGCGTTCCCCCGCTCGACGGTGAGCCGTCCGGGGTGGCCCTCCGGCAGCGGCGCGTGCACGTCGGTGTTGTAGGCGTTCACCGTTTCGACGTCGAAATGCGCGTCCCGTTCGACGGACGCGCATTCGGCCCGGAGCGTCTCCTGCCATTCCGGGCGGACGAAGTCGGGCAGCACGCAGCAGCCGGTCTCCGCCAGTTCGGCCCGGGTCGCGGAGACGACCTCGTCCCAGCGCGCGCTCGCCGGCGCGGCGAGGGGATAGCGTTCGGTGTCGATCGCCCGGTCCGGTTCCGTTGCCGCGCCCATGGACGTCCTTCCGCCTCGGCGAACTCAAGACGGGTTTTAGCACATCCCTTGTATCAATTCACGGTGCACCTTTCTGGGGCGATTTATCAGAAGCCGATGAACGGGGCCGGTGACCTGTGCTTTCGAACGTTCCAAATTATCGCGGCGGCCGCACCGCCGCACCCGTCCGTGTGTCCCATCTCACGCCGCGTGCACGCCCCGCCAGCCCGGTGGGGGCCCCGTGCGGGGCCGTGTTTTCACAGCGCAGCCGGGTACACGCATCGCGGGACCTGCATCCGAGCGGAAGGGCCGAGCGCGTGGACGGCGGCGAGCGCATGCTGGCGGACCTGCTCACCGCCAGCCACCTGACGTCGCTGAAGCAGGTCCCCGACGTCGTCGCCGGGCACGCCGCCGCGGTCGGGCTGCACGACATGCGGATCTACATGGTGGACCTGCAGCAGGGCGTGCTCCGCCTCCTGACCGGCCGGGAGACGGACCGCGAGATCGCGGAGGGCGCCGCCGAGGGCGCCGTCCCGGACATCCGGGTCGACGGGACCCTCGCGGGCCGCGCCTTCCAGAGCGTCGTCCCGGTGCGCGGCGGCGACGCCGCCGACGGGCTGTGCCACTGGTGGCTGCCCCTGCTGGACGGGGCCGAACGCCTCGGCGTGGTGCGGCTCACCATGGCGGACGACGCCGCGGCCCTGCGGCTCGCCGAGTCGCTCGCGGCCCTCACCGCGCTGATGATCGTCAGCAAGGGCCCGTCGAGCGACTCGCTCGCCCGGCTGGTCCGCACCCGGCACATGACGGTGTCCGCGGAGATGCAGTGGCGGCTGCTGCCCCCGATGACCTTCGCCAACAACGAGATGGTGATCGCCGCCGCGCTCGAACCCGCCTACAAGCTGGGCGGCGACACCTTCGACTACGGCCTGTACGGCGAGATCGTGCACCTCGGCGTGTTCGACGCCATGGGCCACGACACGGCCGCGGGCCTGACGTCCAACCTGGCGGTCGCGGCGTACCGGAACAACCGGGTGGAGGGCGGCGACCTCCTGGAGAACGGGCGGGCCATCGAGGAGGCCCTCGTCGAGCAGGACTCCTCGGGCCGGTTCGTCACCGCGGTGCTGGCCAGCCTGCACCTGTCGACCGGGATGCTCGCGTGGGCCTCGTACGGGCATCCGCCGCCGATCGTCATCCGCGGCGGGCGCTGGGTGACGACCCTGGAGTGCGCCCCGGGCGTCCCGCTCGGCACCGGCCTCGACCTGCCCCCGCGGGTGTGCGAGGAGCAGCTCCAGCCGGGCGACCGCGTCATCCTCTACACCGACGGGGTCGTCGAGGCCCGCGATCCGAGCAAGCGCGAGTTCGGCATCGCCCGGTTCGTCGACTTCATCGTCCGGCACGACGCCGCGGGCCTGCCCGTCCCCGAGACGCTGCGGCGGCTCATCCGCGGCATCCTGGAGCACCACGCCGGACGCCTGGACGACGACGCCACGGTCCTGCTCCTGGAGTGGTACGGGCCGTCCGGCGGGGAGCGGGCGGCGAAACGGTTGACCGGGCTCTGAGACGGCGCCCGCACGGGTCAGCCGCGCAGCGCCCGCATCAGCACCGGGTACGCCTCGTGCAGTTCGCGCTGCCAGTACGGCCACGTGTGCTGCCCGCGGTAGAACCGCGCCGTGACCGGGACGCCGTGGTCGCGGAGCCGGTCGACGAACGCGCGGCCGTGCCGGTGCGTCGCCGCCTCCACCGGGTCGGTGAACGGCCACCCGCCGAGGTCGCCGCGCCGGCCGTCGCCGCTCGCCACCCACAGCCGCACCCCGGCGAGCCGTCCGGCCTGGTCGGTCGGGTTGTGCGCGCGCCAGATCGCGGCCTGGTCGTCGGGGTCGCCCCACACGCGCCGCCAGTCCGTCCCCGGGCAGGAGAAGGACGGGCCCCAGCCGATGGAGTCGTCGCCGGGGGTGTGCCCGTCGAGGGTGTGCAGGTAGCCGCTGAAGGCCGCGGCGGCCTCGAACATGCCGGGGAAGCGCGCCGCGTACAGCATCGCGCCGAGCCCGCCCATGGAATTCCCCGCGATCGCCCGCCGCTTCCCGGCGCCGTATTCGCGTTCCAGAATTCCGCGGACCTCGGTCATGTGGAACGTCTCCCAGCGCGGCGGGCCGCCGTCGCCGTAGTTCCACCAGTCGGAGTAGTTCCCGCACCGGCCGCCGTTCGGCATGACGACGATGACGTCCGAGCCGGCGGTGAGTTCCGCGACGTCGGTGTCGCGGGTCCAGGCGGTGTGGTCGTCGACGCCGCCGTGCAGCAGCCACAGCGTCGGCCAGGTGCGGTGCGCGTCCCGCGACCAGCCGTCCGGGACGAGCAGCCGCACCTTATCGCGCCGGCCCATCGCCGGCGACTCGATGGTGAGGTCCAGGGTGCGGGGGGCGACCCGGGTCTCCGCGACCACCCGGGCGCCGCCCGTCGCGGCGTGCGCGGCGGCGTGCGCGGCGGCGTGCGGCGGGACGCGGGCGGGCGGGGCGGCGAGCGCGGGCGGGGCGGACAGGACGGTCGGGGCGAGGATCGCCGCGCATGCGGCGGCGGCGCTGCGGCGGAACACGGGGGAGCCTTTCGGGAAAAGGAACCTACTCAGAGTAAGTTCCCGTTTCGCCGATCGTGAATGCGGCGCCGGAAAGGCGTATAAAATGCATTGGAGTGTGTTCGGTGCATTTTATACGGTCATGCGAGAGCGCCGGACGCTCGCGGGCGTCCGGCGCTCGATGGGCGGTTGCTGCGCGCGGGGCGGCCGCGCGCACCGGGTCAGGCGTCCGGCACCGGGCCGGCGGCGGGACCCTTGCCGGGGGGCGCGGGCTTGCGGACGGAGCGGACCGCCCACCGCGTCAGGCTCCGGCCGACCGAGTAGAGGATCAGCACGAGCCCGGCGACGGGCAGCACGATCATCAGTGTCTGCAGCAGGGCGATGACCAGCGCCAGCGGGTCGCCGCCGGCCACGGCGTCCTCGATCAGCCGCCGCACCTTCCCCCAGGCGAGCGCCAGCAGCTCGGGCACCCGGTAGGCGATCAGTGAGAGCTGCAGGATCATCACGGGGAACACCGCGAGGACCCAGAACGCGACGAAGACCTGCGGCCAGCGCTTCAGGTCCCGCAGCAGCGCGTCGGGCGGGCGCCGCAGCAGCGTCCGGCGCAGGATCGGCTTGATGTACTTGAACAGGTCGGGGATGCCGGCCAGGTCGGACATGATGTAGTAGCCGTCGAACCGCATGGTCGGCAGGAGTTGCTGCAGGATCTCCAGGTTGACGTAGAGCAGCGCGACCAGGAGCGGTTCGTACCCCGTCTGCAGGTAGAGCAGCGTCAGCGCGACGATGAAGACGCCGTTGAAGTACACGCCGGCCAGGTCGGCGCGCAGCCGCCCGCCCCGGCCGAGCCGGTACGACTCGGTGATGTCGGTGTAGAACGCGGGCCACACCACGTAGATGCCGAACCCCATGACGCCCGGCTTCACGCCCCCGTACCGGCACGCCGCGGCGTGGCCGACCTCGTGGAACGCCACCGACAGCAGCCCCAAGCCCATGATCATGAGGATGCCGACGGGATTGACGATGGTCAGCTGGAGCGCGTCGACGACGGAGCGGGACGTGAACACCCAGACCTCGCTGACGACGAGCGCCGCGAGCACCGGGATGATCGCGAAGGGGCTCAGCAGCCAGGCGAACATCCCGCCGAGCAGCGAGCTCACCGACTCCGGGATCACCGCGACCTTGAACTTCAGCCCGAGGAACGGGTTGGCCTTGACGACCGGCGGCGCGGTGCCGTCGCTGTAGGTGGTGACGCCGAGCGGGGCCAGCTTGCGGTCGACGAGGTAGACGATCTGCTCGCCGGTCAGCCGGGCGCCCGCCTCCCGGGAGGCGGCGTCGGCCACCCGGTCGAGGGCCGTCTCGACGTCGGCCGTCCCGGCCAGGTGCCGGTGCTCGTGCAGCGCCTTGACGACGTGGAACAGCAGCGGCGGGAGCCGGACGAGCTGGCGGTTCGGCAGGCTGACGAGCTGCGGCGGCTCGCGGTAGCCGGAGTTCTTGAACTCTCCGACCAGCTCGGTGCCGTCGGCGAGGGTCGGCAGGGTGAGGACCGCGGGGGGCCCCGCGCCGTCCACGGTCGGGGTCGGGCCCGTGCTCATGGGTTGTCGTGGACGACGGCCGCCGGGACGCACGTGAGCGTGGAGTGCGGCGGCTGGGCGAGCAGCCCGGTGCCGAGCAGCCCGGTGGTGCCCGCGGAGTACGTCGCCTGGCAGGCGTAGAAGACGACCGTGTCGCCGCCGCCGCCCGACAGCGCGAGGCGCTGCGGCAGCACCTCGCCCGTGAGGCGCTCCAGGTCGGCGTAGGTGTATTGCTGAGGGTTCATGAGCTCGCTTTCGGGTCCGTCCGTAAGCAGATGGTCATGGTCGATAAGGGGGAAGGGCTGGCGTACGAACGCCAGCCCTTCCTGTGCAGGCCGAAGCCCGCGATGTCAGAACTGAGGTCAGCCCTGGATCGCGGCCGGCGTGCAGATCTGCGAGTTGGCCGCGGGCACACCGTTGATGATGGTGAGCAGGCCGGTCGCCGGCTGGTTGCTGTTGGAGGAGCAGGCGCTGACGACCGTGGTGTCGTCGCCGTCGTGGCCGCCCAGGTTCAGGTTGGCGTTCTCGTTCTCGTTGCCCCCACCGACGAGAAGGGTGGACAGCACGGCGCGCTCCGGCAGAACCTCGCCGGCGAGCATGTCCAGTTCGGTGTAGCTGAAGGACTTCATGTGGTTCCTTTTCTCCTTGTCAGGCCCGGACTCCAAGGTGGATACCGGTCGTCCCTGTCCCGCTGCGGTTCGCAGCGGTGTAGCTCTACGTATAGCACCCCTCACGGAGAGTGCCAACTCTCAGGGTGATCCTTTCGCTACCGCGTGTCATCGGCTTGTCCGATGCATGACCTTTCCGAGCTGGGTAGGAGGAGGGCGTCACAGCGGTCGGCGAGGGCCTGATCCGCGCGGGGGACGAGGAGAGAGAGCATGGCCGACGGCAGCTTCAGCATCGACGTGGCGGCGATCCGGGAACGCGCCCGGCAGAAGATGGACGCGGGCCCGGTGACCGACGGCTACCGGCGGAGCCCCGAGGAGGTCATCGCCGTCCTCAACGACGTCGTCGCGACCGAGGTCGTCTGCTGGATGCGCTACGCGCAGCACGCGATCAGCGCGTCCGGCATCGACCGGGCCCAGGTCGCCGGCGAGTTCAACGAGCACGCGCACGAGGAGCGCCACCACGCGCTGCGGGCGGCCGAGCGCATCAGCCAGCTCGGCGGGACCCCCGACTTCGACCCCGAGACCCTCGCGCGGCGCTCGCACACCCAGTACCGGACGTTCGAGGACGGCGACCTGCGCGGCATGCTCGAGGAGAACCTCGTGGCCGAGCGCATCGTCATCGAGTCCTACCAGGAGATCATCCGCTGGCTCGGCGACGGCGACGTCACCACCCGCCGCCTGATGGAGGACATCCTCGCGGACGAGGAGGAGCACGCCGACGACCTGATGGACCTCCTCGGGAAGTGACCGGCGACCGTGTCACCCCGGACACGCCGGGTATGCGGGGCGGCATGGAATTCGGATACACGCTCCTGTGCGAGCAGACCCCGCCGAAGCAGCTGGTCACCGACCTGGTGGAGGCCGAGGAAGCCGGCTTCGGCTTCTCGGTCGTCTCCGACCACTACTTCCCGTGGCTGGAGGACCAGGGCCACTCGGCCTACGCCTGGTCGGTGCTCGGCGCGCTCGCCCAGGCCACCCACCGCATCCCGCTGATGACGTTCGTGACGTGCCCGATCATGCGGTACCACCCGGCCGTCGTGGCGCAGAAGGCCGCCACGATGGGCGTGCTGTCGGACGGCCGGTTCACCCTCGGCCTCGGCGCCGGGGAGAACCTCAACGAGCACGTCATCGGCCGCGGCTGGCCGTCGGTGGACGTCCGGCACGAGATGTTCGCCGAGGCCGTGGAGATCATCCGGGCGCTGTTCGGCGGCGACTACGTGAACTACCGGGGCCGCCACTTCACCGTCGACTCGGCGAAGCTGTACGACCTGCCGGACGAACCGGTCCGCATCGGCATGGCGGCGTTCGGCGCCCGCGCGGGACGGCTCGCCGCGCGGCACGCCGACCTGCTCATCTCCGACCAGCCGGTGCCCGACGTCGTCTCCCTCTTCCACGGCGAGGGCGGCGGCGGCAAGCCCGTCTACGGCCAGATCCCGATCGCCTACGGCCAGGACTACGAGGAGTGCAAGCAGCGGGCCCACCGCACATGGAAGTTCTCCGCCTCCGGGTGGAAGGTCATGGCGGAGCTTCCGGGCCCGGTCAACTTCGAGGCCGCGACGAAGACCGTCCGTCCCGAGGACGTGGCGCAGTCCGTCCCGTGCGGGAACGACGTGAACGACTACCTGGAGGCGGTCCAGCAGTGGGCCGACGCAGGGTTCACGCACATCTCGTTCTGCCAGTCCGGGGCCGAGCACCAGAAGGACTTCCGCACCTGGGCCGAGATGGAGCTCCTCCCTGCGCTTCGCGAGCGATTCGGCTGAGACCTGGGAGCCACACCGGGGATGGCTCCCCGGCGTGGCGACCGCCCGGTTCCCGGGTTCGTAGGTTCGGGGCGAACCACGAACCCGGGAGGAAACGTGTACCGGCTGCTCTGCGCCCTCGCCCTCACCACCGCCGGGACGATCGCGCTGGCCGCGTGCGACGTCTCGTTCGCCTCGCTCGGCCCCGCGGACACGCACCGGGACGAGGCGAAGCTGCCGTCCGGCATCGAGGCCGTGCGCGTCGACGTCCGCTCGGGCAGCGTGACGGTGCGGGCCGGCGCCGCGAAGCCGTACCTGCGCCGCACCCTCAAGTACCGGGCGGACCGCCCGGACGGCGCCACCCACCGGATCGAGGACGGCGTCCTGGTCCTCGCCGGCTGCGGGCGCGGGTGCTCGGCGAGCTACACGGTGGACGTCCCGGCGGGCGTCCCGGTGAGCGGCGGCGCCTCCAGCGGCTCCCTGCACCTCCACGGGACCGGCGAGGTGGACGTCACCACCGGCTCCGGTTCGATCCGCCTGGCCGGCGTCACGGGGCCGATCCGGGCGAAGACGTCCAACGGCCGCATCGAGGGGCACAACCTGAAGGCCCGGCGGATCGACGCGAAGACGTCGAACGGCGCCATCACCCTCGTCCCGTCCGTCCCGGCGGACGTCCGCGCCGAGACGTCCAACGGCGACATCACCGTCACCGTCACCGGCGGCCCCTACCGCGTCTCCGCGACCACCGGCAACGGCGACGAGCGCGTCAACGTCCCCACCGCCCCGTCCGCCCCGCGCCGCCTCGACCTGAAGAGCGGCAACGGCGACATCACCGCGACGGCCCCCTGACCGGTCCGGGGCCGGTGCTCAGGCCGCGGCTTCGACGGCGGACGGGACGGGCTCGGCGGGTCCGGGCGCGCGGCGGCGCGCCCGCAGGCCGAACGCGGTGACGAACGCCGCGAGCAGGACCGCCGTCACCGCCGACTGCGCGCGTCGCCGCCGAGCAGGAGGAGGCCCGCCGGCTGGACGCGGAGCGCGAGGCCGCGGCCCGCGCCGTCCGTCCGTGAAAGGCCGTCCGTCCGTGAATGGCACGTTCCCGTTCTCGTTTTACGGCGTAACGCTGCTATTGCATTCTTTGCCAATACTTGCGACTGGGACGTCCGGGACAGTAGTTTCGTCCGCGAGTGAGTAGCGGGCCGGGGCGCGGAGCACAGCACGGCCTGACCGGCTGGGAGCCATCGGCTGCTGGGGAGCCCATGAAGAAGCGTACCGATCGGAAGATCGCCGTCATCGGCACCGCGACGGCCGCCGTTCTGCTGCCCGCCCTGATGGTGGGGCTCGCGCAGGCGGGCGTGGGCGTGCCGACGAAGGACTCGGAGAACGCGGGGGCGTCGCAGCCCGTGCCGTCCTTCGGCCCGGCGACGCAGCCGGGCGCACCGGGGACGCCGACCGGGCCGGGAGGCTCGCCGTCGCCGACCGCGTCGCCGATCCCCGAGGTGCCGAACCGGCCGATGAGCACCGACCCGTTCAACACGGGCTCCGGCAAGCCGGCCTCGAACGACCCCGACACCAACACGTCGAACCACGGCAAGAAGCCGCACCTGCCGGGCGGCGCCGCCGACAAGCCCAGCAAGTACGCGCCCGCGCCGGACGGCGCGAAGATCACCGGCGTGAAGAAGGTCGGCACGCGCATGTACGACGTTTCCATCGCCTCCCCGGCGCTGGGGACGACGGTCAAGACGCGGCTGCTGCTGCCGAAGGGCTGGAAGGCCGGCGCCAAGCGGTCCTGGCCGGTCGTGTACGCGTACCACGGCGGCAACAACAACTACCAGTCCTGGACCAAGGACTCGCAGATCGAGCAGGTCGTCGCCGACTACGACGCGATGGTCGTGATGCCCGAAGGCGGCTGGCAGGGCTCGTACAGCAACTGGTGGAACGACGGCAAGGGCGGCATCCCGATGTGGGAGACCTTCCACATCGAGGAGGTCATCCCGCTGATGGAGCGCAACTTCCACGCCGGGACGAGCCGCGCCGCGATCGGGCTCTCGTCCGGCGGGCAGGGCGCGGTGACGTACGCCCAGCGGCACACGGGCATGTTCAAGTACGTCGCGTCCTACAGCGGCGCGCTGAACATCACGGCGCCGGGCGTCCCCGCGTTCCTCGTCTCCATCAACAAGGAGGCGGGGACGAAGATCTGGGGTGACCCGATCATGAACCGGAACGTGTGGCGGCAGCACGACGCGACGGTGATGGTCGACAAGCTCAAGGGCGTCGGCGTGTACATCTCGTGCGGGAACGGCGAGCCCGGCCAGTACGACAACCCGAACGCGGCGTTCTGGGACGCCGGGCGGGTCGGCGAGCGGCTCGCCTACCGGATGAACGTCAACTTCGTCGAGGCGGCGGAGAAGGCCGGGGTCCAGGTCACCGACAGCCTGTACGGCAAGGGCATGCACAACTGGAAGTACTGGCGCCCGGAGCTGGCCAAGAGCTTCCCGCTCGTCGCCGGGGCGATCGGCGCGAAGAAGCTCTGACCTGGTGAACGCTTGACCGTGCGCAGGCGAACTCCGCGACGTCGCCCGCGGCGGGATTGGCGTCCGCGTCCGTAGCGTGGACGGCATGGCGGAGGTGACGCGGTACGCGCCGGGGACGCCGTGCTGGTTCGATCTCGTGAGCCCGGACCCGGCGGCGTCCAAGCGGTTCTACGGCGGCCTGCTCGGCTGGACCTCGTACACGCTGACCATCGACACGCTGGGCGACTACGACATGTTCACGCTCGGCGGCGTGAGCGGTCCGACGGTCGGAGGGATGCAGCGGCTCGCCGATCCGGCCCAGCCGCCGTCGTGGACGTGCTACTTCCGCGTCGAGAGCGTGGAGGGGGCCGCGCGGCGGATCGAGGCGGCGGGCGGGGACGAGCTGCTGCCGCCGACGGGGATCGCCAACCTGGGGCGCGTCGGCATGTACAGCGACTCCCAGGGGAGCGACTTCGCGGTCTGGGAGCCGCGCGACGTGGAGGGCGCGGACGTCGCGGGGGAGCCGTCGGCGCTGTACTGGGCGGAGCTGGCGGCGTACGAGGCCGAGTCGGCGCGGCGCTTCTACGGCGCGGTGTTCGGGTGGGAAGCGGCGGACCGCGGCGACCGCACGGGCTGGCGGGTCGGGCCGCGGCCGGTGGCGAGCCTGGTCCCGATGGACGAGAAGCGGCCGGGCGGCTGGATCCCGTACTTCCGGGTCGCCGACGTCGACGCCGCCGCGCGCCGGAGCGCCGAGCTGGGCGCGCGCGTCGCCGTCCCCCCGCGGGACGCGGCGGCGGGCCGGGTCGCGGCCGTCGTGGACCCGCTGGGCGCCTGGCTGGCGATGATCGCCCCGGACCGAGTTGGCGAAGGCTTGCCCGGGGCCGGGTGAAGTCCTCGCGGTCGCCTCGGGCGCGATTGGCGTCCCCGTTCGTAGCGTGGAACCCATGTCTGCAGTGGAGGGCCTCCGATGCCCGAGGTGACGCGGTACGAGCCGGGGACGCCGTGCTGGATCGACCTCGCGAGCCCGGACCCCGGGACGTCCAGGCGCTTCTACGGCGACCTGTTCGGCTGGTCCTCGTACACGCTGTCCGTCGAGCAGGCGAACGACTACGAGATCTTCACGCTCGGCGGGGCGGACGGGCCGTCGGTCGGCGGGATGCAGACGCTCGCGGATCCCGCCCAGCCCCCGTCGTGGACGTCCTACTTCACCGTCGCGGACGTCGACGCCGTCGCGCGGGCGGTCGTCGCCGCGGGCGGGCGGGAGCGCCTCCCGCCGAGGGAGTTCGCCCACGTGGGGCGGACGGCGATGTTCACCGACTTCCAGGGGTCGGACTTCGCCGTCTGGCAGCCCCACGGGGACGAGCTGCGGGGCGCGGAGGTCGCCGGGGAGCCGTCGACGATGTACTGGGTGGAGCTGGCGACCCGGAACGTCGAGAAGGCCCGGCGGTTCTACGGCGAGGTCTTCGGGTGGCGCGCGTCGGAGCGCCGCTACTACCGCGACTGGGTCTACACGATCTGGAGGGCGGGCGTCCGGCCGGTGGCCGGGCTGGTGCACATGGACGCGACGTGGCCGGCCGAGTGGCCGGGCGACTGGGTCCCCTACTTCGAGGTCGCCGACGTCGACGCCGCGGCGGAGCACGCGGGCGAGCTGGGCGCGACCGTCACCGTGCCGCCGGACGACATCGAGCCCGGCCGGTTCGCGGTCGTCATGGATCCGACCGGGGCGCGCGTCGGGCTGATCAGCCCGCGCCGCGCGCGGTAGCGGGGGCCGATCGCCCCGGATCGGGGCTTCCCGGGGGCGACCGCCGGGGCGGGCGGCGTCCGTCCGGTGGTTCGACGGGCGGACTGCGGGCAGCCAGACCGGATGCAGCTCGGGGAAGCGGTGCGGCGCCTGGCGCCGCGGTCGGACCGCCGGTCCTGGGAAGACCGGATCAAGATCACGGTGAAGGGCGTCGTCGCGGCGGTCGGCGCGTGGTTCATCGCGAAGTACCTGGTGGGGCACGCCGTGCCGTACTTCGCGCCGCTGGCGGCGCTGCTCGGGGTGTACCCGACGGTGGCGCGGTCGGTGCGGGAGAGCATCGGCTACGCGGCCGGGTTCCTGGTGGGCGCGGGCATCGCGATCCCGGTCGGGATCCTCGTCGGCCCGAACGCCGCGGGGATCGCCGCCGTCCTGGTGGCGGGGCTCCTGCTGTCGAGCTGGCGCGGGTTCGGGAGCCAGTCGTCGCAGGTGGCGTTCACGGCGCTGTTCGCGCTGCTGGTCGGCGGCGACCGGGTGGTCGAGTACGTCCATCCGCGCCTGTACGACGTCGGGGTGGGGCTCGCGTTCGGGCTGGTCGTGAACCTCCTGCTGTTCCCGCCGCTGTACCTGCGGCGCGGCGAGTACGCGGTCCGGCAGGTGCGGGACGTCCTGGCGGAGGCGTTCGAGGCGCTGGCGGACGGCGTCGCGGACCAGGACGAGGACTGGCGCGGCCGGTGGGACGACGCGGAGCCGCGGCTCGGCTACGTCGTCGACCAGGCGCGGTTCGCGGTCGACCAGGGCCGGGAGAGCCTGCGCGGGAACCCCCGGGCGCGGCTGTGGGGGTTCCGGCTGCGGCCGCGGATGGCGGACCAGTGGGGGACGCCGCGGCAGATGACGACGCTGGAGCACGCGACGGCCGACCTGCGCTCGATCGCGGGGACGCTGCGGGAGGCGACCGAGGGGGAGAGCGGGGAGCTGCGCCTCGGCCGGACGTTCCGCGCGGACTACGCCGGGCTGCTGCGGGCCCTCGCCGAGATCGTCCGCTGCGAGTCGGGCGAGTCGGTCGCGGCGGCGGACGACGCCCGGGCGCGGGCCCGCGATCTGCAGGACCGGCTGGAGCGGTCGTTCGGGGAGGCGGGGGCGGAGATGCCGGGCATCTGGGACCCGCGCCGGGAGCTGCTGCGGCTGTCCGGCCTCGCCCTCACCGCACTGTCGCCATAATTGTTGACAATTTGGGTTACAGGGTCGAATGTAGGGCTCCATGAGCACTGCGAACCCCTCCGACCCCCTCCTCGTGATCAGCGCCCACGCCGGCGACTTCGTCTGGCGCGCGGCCGGCGCCATCGCCCTGGCCGCCGAGCGCGGCGACCGCGCCAAGGTCGTGTGCCTGAGCTACGGCGAGCGCGGCGAGTCCGCGCGCGCGTGGCGGGAGGGCAAGGGGCTGGACGAGATCAAGAAGATCCGCCGGGCCGAGGCCGAGGCCGCCGCCGCGGAGCTGGGCGCGGAGATCGAGTTCCTCGACGCCGGCGACTACCCCCTGGTCGAGAGCCACGAGCTGGTGGACCGGCTGGTGCGCGTCTACCGCGAGGTCGAGCCGGCGGTCGTCCTGACCCACCCCCTCGCCGACCCCTACAACGGCGACCACCCCGCCGCCGCCCGGATGGCGCTCCAGGCGCGGGTGCTGGCGCAGGCGATCGGGTACGACGCGCCGGGCGAGCCGCTGGGCGCCCCGCCCGTCTTCTTCTTCGAGCCGCACCAGCCCGAGCAGTGCGACTTCAAGCCGAACGTGCTGCTGGACATCACGCCGGTGTTCGAGCGCAAGCGGCGCGCGATGGAGTGCCTGCCCGCGCAGCGGCACATGTGGGACTACTACACGGCGCTCGCGAAGCGGCGCGGCGTCCAGCTCAAGCGGAACGCGGGCCCGAACCTCGGGCTGCCCGTCGACACCATGGCCGAGGCGTACGTCCGGCTGTACCCGCAGACCACGCGGGAGCTGGCATGAGGACGGTCGTGGTCACCGACCCGCCGCGCGCCGACTTCGCGCAGGTGGACGTGCTCGCCGCGTTCGGCGTCGCGACGGTGCACGAGGCGCTCGGCCGCACCGGGTACCTCGGGCCCGGCCTCCGCCCCGTCCACCTCGGCGCGCGGATCGCCGGGACGGCCGTGACGGTGCTGTCGTGGCCCGGCGACAACCTGATGATCCACGTGGCCGTGGAGCAGTGCCGTCCCGGCGACGTCCTGGTCGTGGCGACGACGTCGCCCTCCACGGACGGCATGTTCGGCGAGCTGTTCGCGACGGCACTGCAGCACCGGGGCGTGCGGGGGCTGGTCATCGACGCGGGCGTGCGGGACGTCGCGGAGCTGCACGCGATGGGGTTCCCGGTGTGGTCGGCGGCGGTCAGCGCGCAGGGCACGGTGAAGGCCACGCCCGGCGCCGTGAACGTCCCGGTCGCGATCGGCGGTCAGGTCGTCCGCCCCGGCGACGCGGTCGTCGCGGACGACGACGGCGTCCTGTGCGTCCCGCGCGGGCGCGTCGCGGAGGCGGTCGCCGCGGCCCGCGCCCGGGAGGAGAAGGAGGAGGCGACGCGCGCCGCGTTCCAGCGCGGCGAGCTGGGCCTCGACCGGTACGGGCTGCGCGGCCGGCTCGCCGGGATGGGCATCGAGTACGTCACGCACGCCGAGTACGAGGCGGAGCTCGCGGCCGAGGGCGGGACGGGCGCGTGACCGGCCGCGTGACCGGCCGCGTGACCGGGGGCGACGGGGTGCGCTGCATGCTGATGCGGGGCGGGACGTCGAAGGGCGCGTACTTCCTCGCGGACGACCTGCCGTCCGACCCGGCCGAGCGCGACGGCCTGCTGCTGCGCCTCATGGGCGCCCCCGACCCCCGGCAGATCGACGGGATCGGCGGCGCCCACCCGCTGACCAGCAAGGTCGCCGTCGTCTCCCCCTCGGCGGACCCGGCCGCCGACGTCGACTACCTGTTCCTCCAGATCGGCGTGGACGAGGCGACCGTCTCCGACCGGCAGAACTGCGGCAACCTGCTCGCCGGGGTCGGCCCGTTCGCCGTCGAGCGGGGCCTCGCCGCGGCGCGCGGCGCGGAGACGGCCGTCCGGATCCGGATGCTGAACTCCGGGAGCGTCGCCACCGCGACGTTCCCCACCCCGGGCGGGCGCCCCGCGTACGCGGGCGGCACCGCGATCTCCGGCGTGCCCGGGACGGCCGCCCCGGTCCTGCTCGACTTCGAAGGCACCGCGGGCTCGGCCACCGGCGGCGCGCTGCTGCCCACCGGCCGCGTCCGCGACGTCGTCGACGGCGTCGAGGTCACCCTCATCGACAACGGGATGCCGGTCGTGGTCGCCGCCGCCGCCGACTTCGGCGTCACCGGCGACGAGCCGCCCGCCGAGCTGGAGGACCGGCTGCGGGACCGGATCCAGTCGCTCCGCCTGCGCGCCGGGGAGCTGATGGGACTCGGGGACGTCGCCGGCGCGTCCGTCCCGAAGACCACCCTCGTCGCCCCGCCCCGCGCCGGCGGGACGATCGCCACCCGCACGTTCATCCCGCTGCGCGCCCACACCTCCATCGGCGTGCTGGGCGCCGTCACCGTCGCGACCGCCGTGCTCATCGACGGCGCCGTCGGCCACGACCTGGCCCGGCCGCCCGCGCCCGGCGCGCCGCTGGGCATCGAGCACCCCACCGGGCGCCTCGACGTGGACGTCCGGCTCGGCGCGCCGCCGGACGGCCCGGACGGCCCGGGCGGCGGCGTCGGCGTCCCGGCCGTCCGGCGGGCCGCGATCGTCCGGACCGCCCGCAAGCTCTTCGACGGCACCGTCTTCCCCCGACCCCCAGGAGACCCCCATGGCACCTGACCGCTCGCCCGCCCACGAGATCGCGCACATCGGCCACGTCGAGCTGCTGACGCCCGAGCCGGAGAAGAGCCTCTGGTTCTTCACCCGCGTCATGGGCCTCACCGAGAACGGCACCGAGGGCGACTCGGTCTACCTGCGGACCTGGGACGACTACGAGCACCATTCGCTGAAGCTCACCGCGCACACCACGTCCGGAATCCGGCGGGTCGGGCTGCGGACGTCCTCGCCGGAGGCGCTCGACCGGCGCGTGCGGGCGATCGAGGACGCCGGGCTCGGCATCGGCTGGCGCGACGGCGACCCCGGCCTCGGCCCCACCTACGTGTTCCGCGACCCGGACGGGCACGAGCTGGAGCTCTACTGGGAGTCGGAGTGGTACGAGGCGCCGCCCGAGCTGGCGCCGTCGCTGAAGAACCAGGCGCAGGCGTACCCGGCGCTCGGGGTGTGCGTCCGGCGGCTCGACCACGTCAACTTCCTGGCCGCCGAGGTCGAGCCGAGCACCGGCGTCCTGCGGGACGTCCTGGGCGCGCGCCCCACCGAGCAGATCAGGCTCGACGACGGGACGATCGCCGGCCGCTGGATGACGTTCACGAACAAGTCGTACGACATCGTGTACACGCGGGACCGGACGGGCAGCCGCGGGCGCCTGCACCACATCGCGTTCGCGACCGACACCCGCGAGGACATCCTCCGCGCCGCCGACATCTTCCTCGACAACGGCGTGTTCATCGAGACGGGCCCGCACAAGCACGCCATCCAGCAGACGTTCTTCCTGTACGTCTACGAGCCGGGCGGGAACCGGGTCGAACTGTGCAACCCGGGCGCCCGGCTGGTCCTCGCGCCCGACTGGCGGACGATCACCTGGACGGAGGCCGAACGCGCCAAGGGCCAGGCGTGGGGCCTCCAGACCATCGAGTCGTTCCACACCCACGGAACGCCGCCCGTGGCCTGACCCGGCGCGGGGACGGGTCGTCCCCGCGCCCGGCGTCAGCGCGCCGCGGCCAGCCGCTCCAGCAGGTCGCGGCTCGCCGCGGCCATCGCGTTCGGCACCCCCAGCTCGTCCAGCATGTCCGCCGCCGCGCGCATCTCGGCGGCCCGCCGGACGGCGTGCCGGTGCGTCCCGTCGACGAGCCGGTCCACGGTCGGCTCGCCGGCGCGGACCAGCTCCTCGACGATGTTGCCGCGCAGCCAGTCCGCGCACCCGGCGGCCCGCGCCGCCTCCAGCGCCTCCACGACCGACGCCGCCAGGCCCTTGAAGAACACGCTGCGCAGCAGCTTGCGCCCGGCCGCGGCGCCGGCCGGCGCCGGACCCGACTCCCCGGCCAGCACCTCCACCGCCGCGCCGAGCGGCCCGAGCAGCGCCGCGACGTCCTCGGCCGCGTCCCCGCAGGCCAGCATGGGGGTGCGCAGGCCGCGGCCGGGCACCGGCGCCATGACCGCCACGTCCGCGAACCGGACGCCGCGCGCCGCCGCCAAACCGTCCAGCTCCCGCTTCAGGCTCGGCGGGCCGGTGTTCAGGTCGGCCCAGACCGCGCCGTCAGCGAGCCCCGCGGCCGCGTTGCGGAACGCGTCCACGGCGTCGTGGGCGCTGTTGACGCTCAGCACCAGCGCCGCCCCCGCCGCGGCCTCCGCCTCGCCCGCCGCACCGGCCACGCCGTCCGGCGCGGGCACGGCCGGGTCGTAGCCGCGGACCCGCGCGCCCGCCGCGACCAGGTCGCGGGCGAACGCGCCGCCGGCCTCGCCGAGGCCCAGAACCGTGATGATGGGCTCGCCGGACATGTGACCTCTTCCCTCGTGTTCCCTCGTGTTCCCTCGCGGGCCGCTCGTGGGCCGCCCGTGCTCGCCGCGTGCCGCGCGTTCCCGGCCGGGGCGCAGCGGGCTCATGTCCGGATAGGCTAAGTCATCAACAAAATTGGCGACAATCCTGGAGGGCCTGTGCCGGAGTCCCGCCCGCCCGCCCCGGTGGCCGCCCGCATCCGGGAGGCGATCCTCGCCGGCGAGTTCGTCCCGAACCAGCGGCTCATCGAGGCCGACCTGTCCGACCGGTTCGGGGCCGGACGCGCCGCCGTGCGCGCCGCGCTGCTCGAACTGGCCAACGAGGGCCTCATCGAGCGCGTCCAGAACCGCGGCGCCCGCGTCCGCGCGGTGTCCCTCGCCGAGGCCATCGAGATCACCGAGGTGCGGATGGTGCTCGAGGGGCTGTGCGCCGCCAAGGCCGCCGAGCGCGCCACCGACGCCGACATCGCCGAACTGCGCGAGATCGGCGAGGGCATGCGGGCCGCCGTCGCGTCCGGCGACGTGTTCGGCTACTCGGGCCTGAACCAGCGGCTGCACGCGCGCGTCCGCGGGATCAGCGGGCAGGGCACCGCCTCGGACGTCCTCGAGCGGCTCCGCGCGCAGAACGTCCGGCACCAGTTCCGGCTCGCGCTGCACCCCGGGCGCCCGCAGACGTCCCTGCCCGAGCACCTCGCCATCATCGAGGCCATCGCCGCCCGCGACCCGGCCGCCGCCGAACGGGCCGCGCGCGCCCACCTGGAGAGCGTCCTCGAGACCCTCCCGAAGGTGCTGCCCGAAGAGAACCGCTGACGGGTCCGGACGCCCGAAAACCCTTCGCCTTCCCTTCCTCCGCACGGTTACGGTCACGGGGCCGCGATGCGGCGTATCCGCATGCGCGGCAGGTCGTCGTTCCCGAGACCCGGAGGAGGGCAGATTTCGATGACCACAACGTTCCTGGGTGCGGCCGGTGTTCGGAACATCGGGATCATGGCCCACATCGACGCCGGGAAGACCACGACCGCCGAGCGCATCCTGTTCTACACCGGCGTCTCGCACCGCATCGGCGAGGTGCACCACGGCGCCGCCGCCCTCGACTTCCTGAAGCAGGAACGCGAGCGCGGCATCACCATCGGCTCCGCCGCCACGACCTTCCACTGGTCCGTGGACGGCGCCGACCACACCGTCAACCTCATCGACACGCCCGGCCACGTCGACTTCATGATCGAGGTCGAGCGGTGCCTGCGCGTGCTCGACGGGGCCGTCACCGTGTTCGACGGCGTCGCCGGGGTCGAACCGCAGTCGGAGACCGTGTGGCGGCAGGCCGACCGGTACCGCGTGCCGCGCGTCTGCTTCGTCAACAAGCTCGACCGCGCGGGCGCCGACCTCGCCCGCTGCACGGGCATGATCGCCGACCGGCTCGGCGCCGTCCCGCTCGTCCTGCAGCTGCCGATCGGCGCCGAGGCCGGGTTCGCCGGCGTCGTCGACCTGGTCGGGTTCCGCGCCCACGTGTGGACGGACGAGGCGTACGAGGTCACCCGGGTCCCGGACGACCTCGCCGACGAGGCGCGCGCGTGGCGCGCCCGGCTCGTCGACACGATCGCCGAGCACGACGACCCGTTCCTTGAGCAGTGCCTGGAGGGCGAACCGACCCACGAGCAGATCCACGCCGCGATCCGCCGGCTGACGATCCGGAGGGACGACGTGACCGTGACGCCCGTCCTCTGCGGCAGCGCGTTCAAGAACAAGGGCGTGCAGCCGCTGCTGGACGCGATCGTCCGGTACCTGCCGTCCCCACTAGACGCGGGCGGGGGCGCGGGCGACGTCTCCGACGAGGCCCCGCTGGCCGCGCTCGTCTTCAAGATCACGAGCGACCGGCACCTCGGGCGGCTCGCGTACGTCCGCGTCTACTCCGGCCGGCTCGAGTCCGGCGCCGCGGTGCTGAACAGCGTCAAGGGCCGCCGGGAGCGGATCGGCAAGGTCTACCGGGTGCACGCGGCCGAGCGCCGCGAGATCGGCGCCGCCGGGGCGGGCGACATCGTCGCGGTCATGGGGCTCAAGCAGACCACGACCGGCGAGACCCTGTGCGCCGAGGCGCACCCGGTCGTCCTGGAGTCCATGGACGTCCCCGAACCGGTCATCGAGGTCGCGATCGAGCCCCGCTCGTCCGCCGACACCGACCGGCTCGGCGCCGCCGTCCGGCGGCTCGCCGAGGAGGACCCGTCCTTCCGCGTGCGCGCCGACGCCGAGACCGGCCAGACCGTGATCGGCGGGATGGGGGAGCTCCACCTGGAGATCCTCGTCGACCGGATGAAGGAGGAGTTCGGCGTCGAGGCCGCCGTCGGACGGCCCCGCGTCGCCTACCGCGAGACCATCCGGCGCCCGGTCGCGGACGTCGAGTACCTGCACCGCAAGCAGACGGGAGGGAGGGGCCAGTACGCGAAGGTGAAGATCTCCGTCGAGCCGATCGCGGACGGCTACGAGTTCGTCAACCGCGTCACCGGCGGCCGCGTCCCGAAGGAGTTCGTCCCGTCGGTGGACGCGGGCTGCCAGGAGGCGATGGGCGCGGGCGTCCTCGCGGGCCACGAGCTGACGGGCGTGCGCGTCACGCTCCTCGACGGCGACTTCCACGTCACCGACTCGTCCGAGGCGGCGTTCAGGACGGCCGCCGCACACGCGTTCGCGGCGGCGGTCCGGCGGGCGGCGCCCGTCCTGCTCGAACCGGTGATGTCCGTCGAGGTCACCACCCCGGAGGAGCACATGGGCGCGGTCATCGGCGACCTCAACGCCCGCCGCGGCCGCGTCGAGGGCACCGGCGAGCGCGGCGGCGCCCGGGTCGTCCGCGCCCTGGTGCCGCTGGCGGAGACGTTCGGGTACGTCGGCGACCTGCGCGGCATGACGTCCGGCCGCGCGGTGTTCGCGATGGAGTTCGACTCGTACGCCGAGGTCCCGGCGCACATCGCGGCCGGCCTCGTCTGAGGGCCGACCCGGTCTGACGGCCGAGGGGTGCGGGGGTGCTTCCCCCCCGCGCCCCTCGTGCGGTCTCGGGGGCGGCGGGGGCGTGCGGTCCGCCGTCCGACGGGTCCCGTAGTGTGACCGCGAAGTCGCATCACGGGAGGAGTCCGGATGGACGAGGAAATGCGGACCAACACGGCGGCCTGGGAGCAGACCGTGCGGTCGTCCCTCGAGCTCGCCGCGACGCTCGACGCCGCCGACTGGGACCGTCCGACCGAATGCCCGGGGTGGACGGTCAAGGACCAGTTCTCCCACCTCGTCGGCATCGAGCGGTCCCTGCTGGGCGACCCCGAGCCGGACGTCGCCGTGCCCGCGTTCGACCACCTCCGCAACGACTTCGGCAAGGCCCTCGAGGTCGCCGTGCACGCGCGCCGCGCCGTCCCGGGCCCCGAGGTCGCCGCCGAACTCGCCGAGGCCCTCGACCGGCGCCTCGCCCAGCTCCCGACGATCGACCCCGAGCAGCCCATCCCCCTGCCGAACGGCAGGGAGGGCACCTACAAGCGGTTCATGGCGTTCCGCGCGATGGACTGCTGGACGCACGAGCAGGACGTGCGGCGCGCGGTCGGCCGTCCGGGCAACCTCGACGCGCCCGCCGCGCACTGCCTGTGGAGCATCCTCGGCCCCGGTCTGCCGATCGTCGTCGCGCGCCGCGCGAAGGCCGAGCCGGGCGCGTCCGTCCTGTTCACGATCACCGGCCCGCCGTCCTTCCGCGCGGCGTACACCGTCGGCCCCGACGGCCGGGCCGTCCCGGCGGACCCCGAGCCCGCCGGGTTCACTGCCGAACTCGCCATGGACCTCGAGACCTACGTGCGGCTCGCCGCCGGCCGCTGCACGGCGGACGCCGTCACGGTCGGGACGAAGGGCGACGAGGACCTCGCCGCCCGCGTCCTCGCCGCCATGTCCCTGACCCCCTGACCGGCGCCTATCCGGCCGGGAAGGCGGAGGTGAGGAGGGCGGGGGACTCCTCGCGGCCGTCCAGGACGCGGTTGGTGCGGGTGACGGCCCGCCAGCCGGCCGGGGTGCGGCGCAGCGTCCAGCGGTTCGCGGTCGCGCGGCGCAGCACGAAGCCGTCCGGACCGTTGACGATCATGAGCGTGTAGCCGACGGCGACGGCCTCGTCGCCGTCGACGGTGACGTGCGGCGGGCCGACGAAGTGGGCGCAGCCGCCCGCGATCCAGCGCCGGTGGTTCTTCGACCGCACCATCGCGTCGATCTCGGCGGGGCCGGTCATGAGGAGTTCGTCGACGTCGTAGACGCCGTCGTCGTCCCACAGCGCGGCGACCTCGGGGGCGCGGCCGCTGTCGACGAGGGGCCCGTAGGACAGGATCAGCCGGGTGATCTCGCGCTCGTCCTCCAGGGCGCGCAGCCGGGACTCGAGGGCGGCGAGGCGGTCGTCGTCGGGGCCGGTCGCGGTCATCGGACGTCTCCGAAGGTCAGGCCGCAGTCGAGCTCGCGCAGGGCGGCGAGCTGCTCGCGGTAGTGGTCGGGGGAGTCGGACACGAGGCGGACGCCGGCGACGGTGGCGCCCGCGTCCCGCAGGCGGACGAGGGCCGCGGCGGCGGCGCCGGGGTCCCGCACCGGGTCGAGCGGGCGGGACGGGGCGAGGACGACCTCGAAGCCGGCGGGGACGTCGGCGTCGGCGAGCATCTTCGCGAGGTCGTCGAGGGCGATCCCGAACGGGACCCAGCCGTCGGCGTCCAGGGCGCGGCGGAGGGACCGGGCGGTGCGGCCGCCGATCCAGATCGGGACGTGCTCCTGGACGGCGTGCGGTTCGACCACGAAGCCCGAGAAGTCGTAGTGGGTGCCGTGGTACTCCGGCGTGCGCCGGGACAGGGACGCCTGGAGCGCGGCCAGCGCGTCGTCCGCGCGCGCGCCGCGTCCGCTGAAGGGCGCGTCGAGCAGCTCGAACTCCTCCTGGAGGCTGCCGACGCCCAGGCCGAGGGTGAGGCGGCCGCCGCTGACCGCGTCGAGGGTGCCGTAGCGCTTCGCGATGGCGAGGGGGTGGTGGTAGCCGAGCACCAGGACCTGGGTGGCGAGGCGGATCCGGGCGGTGCGGGCGGCGAGGTAGCCGAACGTGGCCAGGGGGTCCCAGTAGACGCCGCCGCGCTGCTCGGCCGCCTCGGCGGGGACGGCGACGTGCTCGCTGCACGTGACGTGGTGGTAGCCGAGGCGGTCGGCCGTCTCGGCGATCCGGGCGATCTCGTCGATGCCCGCGGTCCGCTCCCAGGCGGCGTGCCCGGGCGGCGGCTGGGCCACCACGGGCGTGACGATGCCGACGCGCATCCAGGGACTCCCTTCGGTAGGAATGAGTTCTAGTTCCGGGGCGGTCACGGCCTCCGGCCTGCCACCGGTTCTACACGATTGCCTGACCTGGTCTTACGTGACCCCTTCCGTTGCCACCCAGCGCTTGCTACATTCCACCTAACAAGAATTCATTTCAGTCTTGTGCCCTGGGAGGTGCGATGGCCGAGCTCATGGCGCCCGGACGGCGGGAGACCCCGCCGTCGATGGTCGAGCGGATGACCCTGATCCTCGACGCGTTCAACGGACCGTCCGCCCGTCTGACCTTGGAGGACGTCGCGCGCCGCACCCGGCTGCCGCGCTCGACGGCCCACCGGATCCTCGACCAGCTCGTCCGCCAGCGCTGGCTGTCGCACCACTCGTACGGGTACGGGCTCGGCCAGCGCGCGCTCGGGCTGGGCGGCCGGGACGGCGGGCACGGCAAGATCCGCGAGGCGGCGGCGCCGCTGCTGCACGAGCTGCAGGTCACCACCGGCCTGGTCGCGCACCTCGCCGTGCTGGACGGCGCCGAGGTCTTCTACCTGGACAAGCTCGGCGGCCGGCTCGCCACCTCCGTGCCGTCGCGGGTCGGCGGCCGGGCCCCGGCGCACTCCACCGCGCTCGGCAAGGCGATGCTGGCGTGGCTGGAGCCCGAGCAGGTCGACGCGCTGCTCGGCCCGGAGATCGCCCGGATGACCAGCCGGACGATCGGCGAGCTGGGCACGCTGCACCAGGAGCTGCACCGGATCCGGCAGCGGCGCGGGCTGGCGTTCGAGCGCGGCGAGTCGTTCCCCGGCATCGCCTGCGTGGCCGCCGCGATCCGCGGCGCCGAGGGCCCGGTCGCGGGCATCTCGCTGGTCGGCGACGTCCGCGCGCCGCTGGAGAACGTCGCGCCGCTCGTCGTCACCGCGGCCCGCGAGGCGTCCCAGGTGCTGTTCCCCGGCTCGGCCCCCGCCCGGCACGACGGCGCCGGGAAGGGGACGGCCCGCGCGCGGAAGCCCGCGGGGGACCGGTCGTCCGACCGGGACTGCTGGTCCGCCGAGACGATGAACCGGCTGCTGGCCGTGGACGGCCGCGGCGACTGGATGTGACCCGGGCGGGGGTGGCGTCACATCCACCCCCACTGGCCCGCCCACCAGGCGTCCGGCGCGTCGAGCGCGCCCGGGTCCTCCGGCTCGTCCACGCCGAACCGGCTCCGGAAGAAGATCATCGGACGGTCGAGGCGGTCCTCGGGCCGCTCCACCGCGAGCACGCGGCCGATCACCACGTCGTGGTCGCCGGCGCGGTGCACGTCGTGCACCTCCGCGTGGACGGCGAGCAGGACGTCCCGCAGCGCGGGCGTCCCCCACGGCGAGACGTCCCAGTCGAGGTCCTCGAACTTGCGGCCCCGGCTGGACCCGAACCGCTGGCACAGGTCGCGCTGGTCCTCGCCGAGCACGTTGACGCAGAACCGCCCGGCGGCGCGGATCCGCGGCCAGGACCGGCCGCGCCGGTCGGCGCAGAACAGGACCAGCGGGGGCTCCAGGGAGACCGACGTGAACGACTGGCAGGCGAAGCCGGTCGGTTCGCCGCCGTCGATCGCGGTGACGACGGTGACGCCGGTGGCGAACTCGGACATCGCCCGGCGGAAGTCGGCGGGGTCCGGCCCGGCGGCGGGCTGGGCGGCGGGCTCGGTGTGCGGCGGCGTGCTGAGCGCTGGTTCGGCTGGCATCGGTGCACCTCGGATCGTCGCGGGACTGATTCGGAACGTAAGCGCCGCGCGGCGTGCCGCGCGCGAGCGATCCCGTTGAGCGGAACGGGGTTCGGGCGGGACGGGCCGGGGGCCGAAATGTCCCGCTGATCGGGATCCGGGAAGGTGCCGCCGAGGCGCGCGGGCATACGTTCCGGACAAGCCACCCTGAAGGACTGAGAGGCCATGCCGACGGAGCTGACGTACGACGCGACGCTGCGGGAACTCGCCACCGACCAGGGCGTCCTGCGCTACCACGAGGCCGGCGAAGGCCCGCCCCTGCTGATGCTGCACGGCTCGGGCCCGGGCGTGACGGGCTGGCGCAACTTCCGCGACAACCTGCCGCTGTTCTCGAAGTACTTCCGCTGCCTCGTCCTCGAGTTCCCCGGCTTCGGGGTGAGCGACCCGACCGACCAGCACCCGATGATGGCGGCGGGCGGCTCGGTGATCCGCTTCCTGGACGGCCTCGGCCTCGACCGCGTCGACGTCATCGGCAACTCGATGGGCGGCATCGTCGGGACGAACGTCGCGCTCGCGAATCCGGACCGGGTGGGCGCCCTCGTCACGATCGGCGGCATCGGCCGCAGCATCTTCAGCCCGTCGCCCGGCGAGGGCATCAACCTGCTGATGGAGTTCACCGAGAACCCCACGCGCGAGGCGCTCGTCCAGTGGCTGCACTCGATGGTCCACGACCCGCGGCTGGTGACCGAGGAGCTCATCGAGGAGCGGTGGAAGCAGGCCACCGACCCCGACACGCTGGCCGCCGCGCGGCGCATGTACGGCAAGGCCGCGATGGCCGCGAACTTCAAGGTGCAGGCGAAGTCGGACCAGCCCCCGTACTGGGCGATGCTGCACAAGCTGAAGACCCGCACCCTCATCACGTGGGGCCGCGACGACCGCGTCAGCCCCGTCGACATGGCCCTGGTGCCGATGCGGACGATCCCGGACGTGCAGGTCAACATCTTCCCGAACTGCGGGCACTGGGTGATGATCGAGCAGAAGGAAGCCTGGGAGAGCGCGGTGCTGGCGTTCCTCACCCGCGCCGCGGGCGGGGCCGCCCCGAACGGGCGCACCGCCGGTGAGCGGGGCCGGGCATGAGCGCGGCGGCGGACGGGTCCGGCGCCTGGGACCACGAGTACGACCTCGTCATCGTCGGCAGCGGCGGCGGCGGGATGGCCGCGGCGCTGACCGCGCACGAGGAGGGCCTGAGCGTCCTCATCGTGGAGAAGGGCAAGAAGTTCGGCGGCAGCACCGCGCTGTCCGGCGGCGGCATCTGGATCCCCAACAACCCGACGCTGCGGGCGCGCGGCCACGACGACACCCGCGCGTCGATCCGCCGCTACCTCGACCTGCTCACCGAGGGCCGCGTCCCGGCCGCCCGCCTCGACGCCTACGTCGACCACGGCCCGGCCGCGATGGAGCTGATCTGCAAGAGCAAGTGGATGCAGTTCTTCTGGACGAAGGGCTACGCCGACTACCACCCCGAGCTGGAGGGCGGACGGCCGCTGGGCCGGTCCATCGAGGCCAAGCCGTTCGACACCCGCAAGCTCGGCGAGGACGAGAAGTACCAGCGGCCGAACAACATGAAGGGCCCGCTGGGCCTGTGGATCACCGCGAAGGACTACCACGACCTGGCGATGGCCAAGCGGACGTGGGCGGGCCGCCGGGCGTCGATGGTCGCGGCGTGGCGCGTGTCGTCGAACCTGGTCCGCCGCCGGCACATGTCGACGGGCGGGCGCGCGCTCGTCGCCCGGATGCGGATGGCGCTCAAGGACGCCGGGATCCCGCTCTGGCTGAAGACGACGATGACCGACCTGGTCACCGGCGAGGACGGGACGGTCACCGGCATCGTCGTGGAGCGCGACGGCGCGCCGCTGCGGCTGCGCGGCCGGCGCGGCGTGCTGCTGGCGACCGGCGGGTTCGACCACAACCAGAAGATGCGCGACGCGTACCTGCCGGAGGGCGGCCGCGCCGACTTCGCGATGGGCGCGCGGGAGAACACCGGCGACGGCATCCGGCTCGGCGAGCGGCTCGGCGCCGCCCTGGACTTCATGGACGACGCCTGGTGGATGCCCGCCGTGCGGCATCCCGCCGGGGCCGTGATCCCGCTGGTGTCCGAGCGGGCCATCCCGCGGATGGTCATCGTGTCCGCCGAGGGCAAGCGGTTCACGAACGAGGCGTCCCCGTACGTGAACTTCGTCCACGACCAGCTGGAGGGCGGGCACGTCCCCTGCTGGTTCGTCATGGACGCCAAGACGCGCGCGCGCTACCCGTTCGCGCAGATCCTGCCGGGCGCGCCGATCCCCAAGGCGTTCTACGAGCAGGGCATCGTGTTCAAGGCCGACACCCTCGACGACCTCGCGAAGCAGATAGGCGTCCCGGCGGACGCGCTGAACGAGACCGTCGCGAAGTTCAACGAGTACGCGCGCGCGGGCAAGGACCCGGAGTTCGGCCGGGGCGACAGCGCCTACGACCGCTACTACGGCGACCCGAACCTGAAGAACCCGAACCTGGACGTCGTCGAGTCCGCGCCCTACTACGCGTTCCGGCTGGAGGTCGGCGACCTCGGCACCAAGGGCGGGCTGGTGTGCGACGAGCACAGCAGGGTCCTGCGCGCGGACGGCTCGGTGATCGGCGGCCTGTACGCGACGGGCAACACGTCCGCGTCGGTGATGGGCAACGAGTACGCGGGCCCGGGCGCCACCATCGGCCCGTCCATCGTGTTCGGCTACATCGCGGCGCGGCACGCCGCGGGCCGGGCCGGGGTGGGGGCGGCCGCCGCGGAGGCGGAGCGAGCATGACGGGACTGCGACCATGACCGGGCTCAAGGCGCGCGTCGTCGAGGTCGTCCGCGAGACGGCCGACGCGCACTCGCTCGTCCTGGAACCGGCCGAGGGCGACCGCGACCGGTTCCGGTACAAGCCCGGACAGTTCCTGACGGTCCGGGTGCCCGCGCCGGACGGGTGGGCGGCGCGCTGCTACTCGCTGTGCAGCTCGCCGGTCACCGACGACCGGCTCAAGGTCACGGTCAAGCGGGTCGCGGGCGGGCTCGGCTCGAACTGGATCTGCGACAACGTCACCGCGGGCGACGTCCTGGAGGTGCTGCGGCCGTCCGGGACGTTCACGCCCGCCTCGCTGGACGCGGACCTGCTGCTCCTCGCGGGCGGCAGCGGCATCACCCCGGTGATGTCGATCCTCAAGTCGTGCCTGGCCGGGGGCACGGGATCGGTCGTCCTCGTCTACGCGAACCGGGACGAGCGGTCCGTCATCTTCGCGGACGAACTGCGGGAGCTCGCTGCGGAGCACGGCGAGCGCCTCACGGTCGTCCACTGGCTGGAGTCGGTGCAGGGCCTCCCCACCGAGTCGGGCCTCCGCGCACTGGCGCGCGCGCACACCCAGCGTGACGTGTTCGTGTGCGGGCCCGGCGCGTTCATGGACCTCGCGGCGGCGGCGCTCTCCGGCCTCGGCATGAAGGTCCACGTCGAGCGGTTCTTCTCGCTCGCCGCCGACCCGTTCGAGACCCCCGAGGCCCCCGACCCGGCGCCGTCCGGCGGGGACGCGGACGGCGCGGACGGCGCGGGCGAGCCCGGCGAGATCGAGGTCGAACTCGACGGGGAGACCCGCACGCTGCCCTGGCCCCGCTCCGAACTGCTCCTCGACGTCCTGCTGCGGGCCGGGGTCGACGCCCCGTTCTCGTGCCGGGAGGGCTCGTGCGCCGCGTGCGCCTGCGTCGTCCTGGAGGGCGAGGCGGTCATGGACGCCAACACCGTCCTCGACGAGCAGGACCTCGCCGACGGGCTCATCCTCGCCTGCCAGGCGCGGCCGGCCGGCGACCGGCTGAAGATCACTTACGACGGCTGACCGCGGCGCCCCGGCACCGCGCACGACACCACGGGAGACAGGCGATGACGAACCGCGTCCTCGACACGATCATGGAACGGGCGGAGGAGATCCGCGAGCTGGGCCCGGTCAACGAGCGGCTCGGCAAGCTGGACGACAAGGCCGCCAAGGTGCTGCGCGACTCCGGCGTGATCCGGATGCTGCAGCCGGGGACGCACGGCGGGCTGGAGGCGCACCCGCGGGAGTTCGCCGAGGCGGTCATGGGGATCGCCTCCCTGGACGGGTCCACCGGCTGGGTCGCCGGCATCGTCGGCCTGCACCCGTGGGAGATGGCGATGGCCGACCCGCGGGTGCAGCAGGAGATCTGGGGCGACGACCCCGACACCTGGATCGCGTCCCCGTACGCGCCGATGGGCGTGGCCCGCCCGGTGGACGGCGGCTACATCTTCAACGGCCGCTGGCAGTTCTCCTCCGGCACCGACCACTGCGACTGGATCTTCCTCGGCGCGATGCTCGGCGACAAGGACGGCAAGGTCGCGCAGCCGCCGTCGTCCCTGCACATGATCCTGCCCCGCTCCGACTACGAGATCGTCGAGGACTCCTGGGACGTCGCCGGGCTCAAGGGCACCGGCAGCAAGGACATCATCGTCCGCGACGCGTTCGTCCCCGAGTACCGGACGATCCCGTTCAACAAGATCATCGACGGTTCGGCGCCGCGCGAGGCGGGGCTGACCAACCCGACGTTCCTCGTGCCGTTCTCCTGTGCGTTCCCCCTCGGCATCACCTCCGCCGTGATCGGGATCGCCGAGGGCGCCCTGCACCACCACCTCGCCTACCAGCGCACCCGCGTCCAGATCACCGGCACCAAGATCAAGGACGACCCGTACGTGCTGTACGCGATCAGCGAGGCCGCCGAGGAGATCAAGGCGTCCCGCACCGCGCTGATCGAGAACGCCTCCCGCATGTACGACAAGGCCGCCGCGGGGCACGAGTTCTCGTTCGCCGAGCGCGCCGCCGGCCGCCGCACCCAGGTGCGCGCCGCGTGGCGGGCCGTGCAGGCGATGAACGAGATCGTCGTCCGGTCCGGCGGCAACGCGATGCGCGCCGACAACCCGATCCAGCGGTTCTGGCGGGACGCCCACGTCGGCCTCGCGCACGCCATCCACGTCCCCGGCGCCGTCTACCACGTGTCCGCCCTGACCGACCTCGACATCGAGCCCCCGCAGGGCCCGATGCGCTCGATGATCTGACCGGACCCGCTCCGGACCCACGTCCGCACCCCGCCCGGCCGGACGGCCGGGCCGCGACTTCGAAGGGATCGAGGACAGTGACGCACATCCGTGGACTCGGATATCTCAAGGTCCAGACGCAGCACATCGAGCGGTGGCGCGAACTGACGATCGACGCGCTCGGGTTCGCCGAGGGCTCCGGCCCCGACCCGGACGGCCTGTACCTGCGCATGGACGAGCGCAGGCACCGCCTCGCCGTCCTGCCCGGCGACACCGACCGGGTCCTGGCCATCGGCTGGGAGGTCCGCGACCAGTTCGCGCTCGCCGCCGTCCGGGAAGCCGTCGAGAAGGCCGGCCGGGAGGTCACCGAGCTGCCCCCGGGCGAGGACGCCGAACGCACCATCGCGTTCACCGACCCGGGAGGCACCCCGCTCGAGGTGTTCTACGGGCCGGTCCTGGACCACTCGCCGGTCGTCACCGGCAACGCGCAGAAGTTCGTCACCGGCCCGCAGGGCATGGGCCACGTCGTCCTGCCGACCCCCCGCCAGGACGAGGTCGTCGCGTTCTACACCGACGTCCTCGGGTTCCTCCCGCGCGGCGCCTTCGGCAGCGGCGAGCCGGGCAAGCGCATGCGCGTCCGGTTCATGGGCGTCAACCAGCGCCACCACAGCCTCGCCGTGTGCCCCGCCCCGCACGACGGCGACCCGGGGCTCGTCCACCTGATGGTGGAGGCCGACACCCTGGACGCCGTCGGCATCGCCCTCGACAAGGTCACGAAGAACGGCTTCTCGATCTCCTCCACGCTGGGCCGCCACACCAACGACAAGATGGTGTCGTTCTACGTGCGCGCCCCCGGCGGCTGGGACATCGAGTACGGCTGCGAAGGCATGCTCGTCGACGAGGCGTACTACACCGCCGAGGAGATCACCGCCGACAGCTACTGGGGCCACGACTGGTCCGGCTCCGAGCCGCTCGCCGCGTTCGTCCCGAAGGGGAAGTGAACGGGTGACCCGCCGAACCTCCGTCGAGCCCGTCGCCGCGTCCGCCGTCGGCGGCGGGTTCGACCACGAGTGCGACGTCCTCGTCGTCGGCTTCGGCTGCGCGGGCGCCGCGGCCGCGTACGAGGCCGCGAGCGCGGGCGCGGACGTCATCGTCCTGGAGCGGGCGAGCGGCCCCGGCGGCTCGTCCGCGCAGTCCGGCGGCGAGCTGTACCTCGGCGGCGGTACGGACGTCCAGAAGGCGTGCGGTTTCGACGACACGCCGGACGCCATGTACGCCTTCCTCGAAGCGGCGCTCGGCCCGCACGCCGACACCGCCAAGCTCCGGCTGTACTGCGACGAGAGCGTCGAGCACTTCGAGTGGTTCCGCGAGCGCGGCGTGCCGTTCAAGCCGACCCTCTACCCGTCGCCGGTGTGGATGCCGATGACCGACGACGGGCTCATGTGGCTCGGCGAGAACGCGTGGCCGTACAACACGCTCGCCGAGCCCGCCCCCCGCGGCCACCGCCCGGCCGCGCCCGGCTTCGCCGGCGGCCTCCTCATGGAGAAGCTCGCCGCCGCCGCCACCGCGGCCGGCGCCGCGACGCACACCGACACCCAGGCCGCCGCGCTCGTCATGGACGGCGGCAGGGTCGCGGGCGTCACGGCCCGCTCCTTCGGGCGGGACGTCGCCTACCGCGCCCGGAAGGCCGTCGTGATCACCACCGGCGGGTTCGTCGACAACGAGGAGATGCTGGCCGCCCACGCGCCCGTCCTGCTCGGGCACGGCAAGGTCAGCGACGGCCTCGACGACGGCTCCGGCATCCGGATGGCCACCGCCGCGGGCGCCGCCGTCCGCCGCATGTCCGCCGTCGAGATCGCGCTCACCGCGCTGCCCGCGATGGTGAACCGCGGCATGCTCGTGGACGGCCTCGGCCGCCGCTTCATCAACGAGGACGTCTACCCCGGCCACTACAGCGTCCACGCCGTCCGGCACCAGCCCGGCCCCTACTGGACGATCATCGACGAGGAGGGGTTCGAGAGCGTCCCCGAGGCCGACCGGTGGGGCCTGCGCCCCTCCCACGCCGCCGAGACCCTCGCCGAACTGGAGCGGGAACTCGGCATGCCCGCCGGGGCCCTGGAGACCACGGTCGAGACGTACAACCGGCACGCCGAGAACGGCGAGGACCCCTACTTCCACAAGGACCCGAAGTGGCTGCGGCCGCTCCGCCCCCCGTTCGCCGCGATCGACCCCCGCGCGGGCTTCTTCGACGGCGGCGGCGGCAAGGGCACCGGGGCCGCCGGATTCACCCTCGGCGGCCTGCACACCACCGTCGACGGCGCGGTCCTCAACAACTCCGGCGACCCCGTACCCGGCCTCTACGCCGCCGGACGCGCGTCGTCCGGCATGCACGGCGAGGGCTACATCAGCGGGACGTCCCTGGGCGACGGCACCTTCTTCGGCCGCCGCGCCGGGCGCGCCGCCGCACGAGAGGAGAACGAGTGAAGTACGCCGTCCTGGCGCCCGTCGCCGCCGGCGTCACCGCGGACCCCGCCTGGATCGGTCCCTACGCCGAGCACGCGGACGCCTGCGGGTTCGAGTCCATCGTCGCCGTCGAGCACGCCGTCGTCGCCAGCCGCTACGACAGCGTCTACCCGTACGACGCGTCCGGGAAGATGGAACTCGCCGACGACCTCGACATCCCCGACCCGCTGGACCTCCTCGCGTACCTGGCGGGCCGCACGTCCCGGATCGGGCTCGCCACGGGCGTCCTCGTCCTGCCGAACCACCACCCGGTCGTCCTCGCCAAGCGCCTCGCCACCATCGACGCCCTCGCGGGCGGACGGCTCCGCGTGACCGTCGGCATGGGCTGGATGCGCGAGGAGATCGAAGCCTGCGGCGCCGACTTCGACACCCGCGGGCGCCGCGCGGACGAGCAGATCGCCGTCCTGCGCGCGCTCTGGGCCGACACTGCCCCCGAAGGCGCGACCCACGAGGGCGAGTTCTTCGGCTTCCGCAACGCGATGAGCTACCCGAAGCCTGTCCGAGGCGACGTCCCGATCCACATCGGCGGGCACAGCAAGGCGGCCGCTCGCCGAGCCGGACGCCTCGGCCAGGGCCTACAGCCCTTGGGCGTCGCAGGGGACGAACTGCAAGCGCTCGTCAAGCTCATGCGCGAGGAAGCCGAACAGGCGAACCGCGACCCCGACGCCCTTCAGTTGACCCTCGGCCACAGCCTGGCCAAGGTCACGCCGGAGAAGGCGGAGAGGCTCGCGGCCCAGGGCGCCGACCGGCTCGTCCTCCGCGCGACCCCCACGCGCGACCTGAACGAGGCCAAGGACGAACTGTCGGCCTGCGCCGAACGCCTCGGCCTCGCATGACGCACCTCACGGCGGGCGACCGGACCGACCTGTGCGACCTGGTCGCCCGCTACGCGCTGCACGCCGACCGCCGCGACTTCGACGCCCTCGCGGACCTGTTCGCCCCCGCCGCCGCGCTCGTCCTGCCCGACCCGCCCGCCGACCTCGCGCCCGTCCGCACCCACACCGGACGCGACGCGATCGTCCGGGCCCTCGCGACGCTGCGCGCGGTCCCCGTCACGTCCCACGAACTCGCGGGCGAGGTGTTCGACGCGGGCGACGAACCGGACACGGCGTCCGGGCACGTCACGTGCGTCGCCCACCACATCACCGAGCACGACGGCCGGCTCACCGACCTCGCCTGGCACCTGCACTACACCGACGCCTACACGCGCCGGGACGGCGCGTGGCGCATCGCCCGCCGCTCCTTGCAGATCGACTGGATCGAGACCCGTCCCGTCCGGAAGGCACGCCGATGACCCGAGTCAGCGTGGTGACCGGCGGCGCCCTCGGCATCGGCGGCGCCGTCTCCCGCCGCCTCGCCGCCGACGGCGACCTCGTCGTCCTCAACGACATCGACGGCGACGCCGCCGCCCGCACCCGCGCCGACATCGAGGCCGCCGGCGGCCGCTGCGTCACCGTCGTCGGCGACATCGTCGAGGACGCCACCGTCGCCGCGGTCGTCCGCGCGGCCGGGCGCGCGGACGTCCTCGTCAACAACGTCGGCGACTTCCGCCCCGCCGCCCCGTCCTTTCAGGAGAGCACCCCCGAGCAGTGGCAGCGGCTCTACGAGCTGAACCTGCTGCACGTCTTCAAGCTCACCCACGCGCTGCTCCCCGCGATGATCGAGCACGGCTCCGGCGCCATCGTGAACAACTCCACCGTCGAGGCGTTCCGCGGCATCCCCCAGCACCCCGTGTACTCGGCGTTCAACGCGGGCGTCTCCGCCTTCACCCGCAGCCTCGCCGTCGCCGCCGGCCGCCACGGCGTCCGCGTCAACGCCATCGCCCCCGACCTCGCCGACACCGAGCAGACCCCGGCGTCCTGGATGCTCCGCGGCTACGACCCGGACCTCATGCACACCTGGGTGCCCATGGCCCGCTTCGGCCGTCCCGACGACTACGCCGCCGTCGTCGCCTTCCTCGCCTCCGACGAGGCCCGCTACGTCACCGGCCACACCATCCCCGTCGACGGCGGCACCCTGGCCGCCTCGGGCTGGTTCGTCCGCGCCGACGACCGCGGCTGGACCAACCGCCCCCACCGCGCCTGACCACCCCGAGCCGCCACCCGTGACGTCACGGTGCAGTCGCGGATGACGCCACCTCCGCGTCACTACGCCCCCGTACTCGCCCCTCTCGCGCAGAACACCAGCCCCCGGCGCCTTCGGCCGTCGCCGGCACCTCTGACCAGGCATTTCCGAGCCTTCACACAGGCGGAACAGGCGACCACAGCAGCCCCCTTCGCCGCCGGGCGCCTCCACGCCGCCTTGATCGACTTGACATGACGTCACTCATGACGCCACCATGACGTCATGGATCTCGCGATGTACGTCGACGGTCTTCGACGCGAACTCGCGGTCGCGGCCGAAGCCGGAGGCGAGGACGCCCGCGCCCTCGCGGAGCGGCTCACCTCACCACTGGAGGCCGCGGTCCGCCTCGTCCTGCTGGAGGCCCTGTCGGACGCGGCCGACGAGATCACCCGGGACCTCGCGCCCGGCTCGGTCGAGGTCCGGCTGCGCGGCCGCGATCCCGACTTCGTCGTGACGCCCCCTCCGGAACCCGCGCCCGCGGCGTCTCGGCCGCCCGCCGTCCCCGAAGTATCGGCGGGCATCCGGGCGCCGGCGGCCGAGCCGGAGGAGGCCGGCGGCACGTCGCGCGTCACGCTCCGCCTGCCGGAGCACCTCAAACCGCGGATCGAGGAGGCGGCGGGCCGGATGGGCCTGTCGGTCAATGCCTGGCTCGTCCGGGCGGTGACCGCCGCCCTCGACCCCGGCGGCCCCCCGCGGGACGGCGGCGAGGGACGGCCGATCGGGCGGAACTACACCGGATGGGTGCGCTGAAGATGCAGACCAGATCCACAGGGCAGCGGGAAGGGGTCCACGTGCACACGTTCGACACCCCGGACGCGATCGTCGCCGCCGTCGAGACCACGGGCGGCCTGGTCCGGTTCCGCGCCGGAGACCGCGCCGACACCGTGGTGGACGTGCGTCCCAGCGACGCCGCACGGGAGTTCGACGTCCAGGCGGCCGAGGAGACCCGCGTCGAGTTCGAGGCGGGACGGCTCTCGGTCAAAACGCCCCGCTACGCGGTCCGCACCCTCGTCGGCACCCCGCCGTCGGTGGAGGTGACCATCGACCTGCCGGCCGGATCGCAGGTCGAGGGCAAGAGCGGCGGACACTTCCGCGGCGAGGGCCGGCTCGGCGACACCGACCTCGACACCTCCGCCGGCTTCGTCCGGCTGCAGGAGACGGGACGCCTGAAAGTGCGCGCCGCCGCCGGGGAGATCTCCGTCCGGCGGGCGACCGGCCACATCGAGCTGGTGTCGGCCTCGGCGAAGATCCGGCTCGGCGAGATCGACGGCACCGCGACGGTGAAGACGTCCAACGGCGACATCACCATCGGCGAACTGGCAGGTGAAGCCCGGCTCGTCACCGCGAACGGCGACGTCCTCATCGGCCGCTCCCGCGCGGAAGTCCACGCGAAGACCGCGCACGGCAGCGTCCGGATCAGCGAGGCCGTCAGCGGAGGCGCCACCCTGGAGACCGGCTTCGGCGAAGTGGAGGTCGGCGTCCCCGACGGCACCGCGGCCTGGCTGGAGGTGAGCTCCGAGTACGGCCACGTGCGAAGCGAACTCGAGGCCGCCGACGACCCGGGCACCGCCGTCGAGATGGTCGAGATCCGCGCCCGCACCCGCTTCGCCGACATCCTCGTCCGCCGCGCCTGACCCGCGCCACCGCCCCGGACGCACGAACCCTCCCACCCTCCGGCCGCCCACCGACGAGGGCCACGCCACGCATGCCCGGCAGCGACCTGCCGACCCGCCCACCGCCCCACCCGAGGCCACCGCTAAGCCCCAAGGCCGCTGACAACACTTGAGGCCACCAACACCACCGCCACCACCTGTGGCCACCGGAACCACGGGCAACCAACGGCACCACCCGAGGCCATGGGCACCAAGGCCATCGGCACCACCCGAGCACTGACACCACCGGCACCACTTAGACCGCCCGACGCCACTTAGACCGTCCGGGGCGGAATAGACCGTCCGGCATTACTGGCTGGCGGCGTCCGGGCCGGCCTAAGCACCGACAACACATACACACACCCGACCGGCAGAGGCAGGGGACGACCGACGTCGCGCGTCGGTCCCGGCCGCCTGCGGACCTCTCGTCCCCATCGGTGAACACGGAGAGTAATCATGACGGAACCGGCCATCACGGTCACCGGCTTGCGCAAGTCGTACGGCGACAAGGTCGTGCTCGACGGCATCGACCTGCGGGTCGCCAGGGGAACGATCTTCTCGCTGCTCGGCCCGAACGGGGCCGGGAAGACGACCATGGTCAAGATCCTGTCCACGCTGATCCCCGCGGACGGCGGCGAGCTGCGGATCGCCGGGCACGACCCCGCCCGGGACGCCGACGCGGTGCGCGCCGCGATCGGCGTCACGGGCCAGTACTCGGCGGTGGACAACCTGCTGACCGGGCGGGAGAACCTGGCCCTGATGGGCGACCTCCACCATCTCGGCCGGGCGGCGTCCCGGCGCCGCGCCGACGAGCTGCTGGAGCGGTTCGACCTGGTGGAAGCGGGCCGGAAGCCGGCGAGCACCTACTCCGGCGGCATGCGGCGCAGACTCGACCTGGCGATGACGCTGGTGGGGGACCCGGCCGTGATCTTCCTCGACGAGCCCACCACCGGCCTCGACCCCCGCAGCCGCCGCACCATGTGGCGGACCATCCGGGACCTCGTCGCGGGCGGCGTCACGATCTTCCTCACCACCCAGTACCTGGAGGAGGCCGACCAGCTCGCCGACCGGATCGCGCTCCTCGACGGCGGGCGGCTGATCGCCGAGGGCACCGCCGACGAGCTCAAGCGCCTCATCCCCGGCGGCCACATCCTGCTGCGGTTCGCCGACCCGGCCGCCGTCTCCGCCGCCGTCGGCGCCCTGGCCGACGCCGCCCTCGGCGAGGACGGCCTGTCCCTGCGGGTCCCGAGCGACGGCGGCGTCCGCTCGATGCGGGACCTGTTCGCCCGCCTCGACGACCTGGCGATCGACGTGGCGGAGATGTCCGTGCACACCCCCGACCTCGACGACGTCTTCCTCACCCTCACCGGCCGGCACGACAAGGAGCCCCAGCGATGAGCACCGTGACCCACTCCCTGACCGACACGACGACGATGCTGCGCCGCCAGCTCCGGCGGATGCTGCGCTACCCGTCGTTGACGGTGATGCTCGTCGGCATGCCTGTGGTCTTCCTGCTGCTGTTCGTCTACGTCTTCGGCGGCACCCTCGGCGACGGTATCGGGGGCGGCTCCGGCGGGCGCGGCGCCTACGTCGACTACGTGGCGCCCGGCCTCATCCTGATGGCGATGGCCGCCACCGCGCAGGGCACCGCCATCTCGGTCGCCATGGACATGACCGAGGGCATCGTCGACCGCTTCCGCACCATGGCGATCTGGCGCCCGTCGGTGCTCACCGGGCACGTGATCGCCAGCGTCGTCCAAGCCCTGCTGGGCATCGTGGTCGTCGTCGGCGTCGCCTTCGCGATCGGCTTCCGGCCGGACGCGTCCCCGGTCGAGTGGCTCGCCGCGGCGGGCCTGGTCACCGGGACCGCGCTCGCCCTCACCTGGCTGGCGGTGGGGCTGGGCCTCGCCGCCAAGACCGTCGAGAGCGCCAGCAACTCCCCGATGATCCTGCTGCTCCTGCCGTTCTTCGGCAGCGGCTTCGTCCCGACCGACACGATGCCCACCGCGCTGCGCTGGTTCGCCGAGTACCAGCCCTTCACGCCCCTCACCGAGACCCTGCGCGGCCTCCTCATGGGCGACCGGATCGGCGACAGCGGCGTCCAGGCCGTCGCCTGGTGCGCCGGCGTCACGGTCGCCGGCTACCTGTGGTCGAAGTACCGCTTCAACCGCGCGGCCCACTGACCCCCGCCCCGCCGCCGGGGTGGCATGGAGCACGAGTCCAGGCGGATCGGGGGTCAGCGGAGGGCGACGGCCCGCACTCGGTCGAGCTGGACGAGGACGTCGCAGAACGCGGCCAGGCCGACCGGGCGGGGTTCCACCGGCTAGTCGGAACCGACGTCGCGTGCGAGGCGGGCCCGGCGCAGCCGACTCCGGGCGGGCTCAGGGACCGTCCACAGATCGAGCATGTAGTCCTCGTACCGGGCCAGCCCGAGCGTGTGCTCGTTGCTGCCCTCGGCTGCCGGGCCGATCGTGAAACGCCGAAGGGCCGCCGTCGGGGTCGAAGGCGTTGAAGATGGTGTCGGTGAGTTAGGCGTGGTGGCAGGCGAGGTGGTGGTTCTTGGCGTGTTCGCGGAGTTCGGGTTCTTCGGTGGCGCAGCGGTCGGTGGCCAGGGGGCAGCGGGTGCGGAAGCGGCAGCCGGACGGCGGGGACAGGGGGGACGGGGGGTCGGTGTTCGCGGCGGGGGCGGCCGTGTCGGGCGCTTCGGGGACGGACGCGAGGAGCAGGCGCGTGTACGGGTGCCGGGACTCGGTGGCGAGCGCGGACGACGGGACGACCTCGCAGACCTTCCCCAGGTACATCACCAGGACGCGGTCGCTGACGTTCTTGACCACCGCCAGATCGTGCGCGATGAAGATCATGCTCAGCCGGCGTTCGGTGCGGGTGCGTTCGAGCAGGTTCAGGATCTGCGCCTGCACGGAGACGTCGAGGGACGAGACGGGCTCGTCGCAGATGAGGACGTCCGGGTCCGTCATGAGCGCGCGGGCGATGCAGACGCGCTGGCACTGGCCGCCCGACAGCTCGTGCGGCCGCCGGTCCCGGACGGTCGCGGGGTCGAGCCCGACGGACCGCAGGACCTCGTCGACGCGGTCGGCGGACGGGCGCTCGCCGCGGATGGCGGGGCCCTCGGCGACGAGGTCGCGGACGCGGCGGCGCGGGTTCAGCGCGGCGACCGGGTTCTGCAGAATCATCTGCAGGCGCGCGCGCTGCTCGCGGAGGCGCGCGGGGGGCAGTCCGGTGAGTTCGGTGCCGCCGAGGCGGACCGAGCCCGATGACGGCGGGGGCGCCTGGAGGACGGCGCGTCCGGTGCTGGACTTGCCGCAGCCGGACTCGCCGAGGATGCCGAGGGTCTCGCCGTCGAGGAGGTCGAAGCTGACGCCGGAGACGGCGTGCACGGTGCCGCGTCCCGCGGGGAACTCGACGGTCAGGTCGCGGACGGTGAGGACGGGGTCGGCGTCGGGGCGCAGGTGCGCGGTTCCGGTTCCGGCCATCAGGCGCCTCCTCGGGGGTGGTGGCAGGCGAACGCGCGGTCGCCCGACGGGACGAGCGGCGGGGCGTCCGTGCGGCAGACGCCGGTGGCGTGCCCGCAGCGGGGCGCGAAGCGGCAGCCGGGCGGTGGTTCCGCCATGTTCGGCGGTGCGCCGTCGATCGCCCGCAGGACCGTGTGGGGCGGGTCGCCCAGGTGCGGGATCGAGGCGAGGAGCGCCTCGGTGTAGGGGTGGCGGGGGTCGTCGAACAGGGGGCGGGCGGGCGCGAGTTCGGCGAGGCGGCCCGCGTACATGACGGCGACGCGGTCGGCGCGGCCCGCGACGACGGCGAGGTTGTGGCTGATGAGGACGATCGCGGTGCCGAGTTCGGACTGGAGGCGGCCGAGCAGGTCGAGGATCTGCTTCTGCACGGTGACGTCGAGCGCGGTGGTGGGCTCGTCGGCGATGAGCAGGTCGGGTTCCCCGGCGAGGGCCATCGCGATGACGACGCGCTGCCGCATGCCGCCGGACAGTTCGTGCGGGTACTGGTCGAGGCGGCGGCGCGGCTCGGGGATGCCGACGAGGCGCAGCAGCTCCTCGGCGCCGGCGCGGGCGTCGGCGCGGGAGCGGCCGTGGCGGCGCAGGCTCTCGGTGAGGTGCCGGCCGACCTTCTTGACCGGGTTGAGGGCGGTGCCGGGGTCCTGGAACACCATGCCGACGCGGGACCCCCACAGCGCGCGGCGCTCGGTGGGCGCGAGCGCGTGCACGTCCGTGCCGTCCAGCACGACGCGTCCGGACACGGTCATGCCGGGGCCGGTGGTGTAGAGGCCCATCACGGTGCGGCCGAGCACCGACTTGCCCGAGCCGGACTCGCCGACGACGCCGAACATCTCGCCGGCGCGGACGGTGAAGGAGACGCCGTCGACGGCGCGGAGCGGGCCGCGCGGGGTGGCGATCTCGGTGTGCAGGTCCTCGACCGTGAGGAGGGGGGTCATCGTGGCTCCTAGAGCTTCGCCTGCCGGGGGTCCCACCGCTTGCGGGCCTTCTCGCCGACGAGGTTGAACGCGAAGACGGTCAGGAAGAGGGTGATGCCGGGGACGAGCACGATGTGCGGGTGGTCGGTGAACGCGTTGTTCTGCTCCCCTTCGGCGATCATGTTGCCCCAGGACGGGGCGGGCGGCTGCACGCCGAGCCCGAGGAAGCTCAGCGACGCCTCCGCGACGATCAGCACCGACACCATGACCATGCCGTAGGACAGCAGCGGCGGGACGACGTTCGGCAGCAGCTCGCGGGTCGCGACGCGCCACCGGGACGCGCCGAGCAGTTCGGCGGCCAGGACGAACTCGCGCTGCGCGAACGCGATGGTGTTCGCCCGCGCCATCCGGATCATGCCGGGGACGGCGAGCAGCGAGAGGGCCATCGCGATGTTCGGCAGGGTCGGTTCGAGCACGGTGCCGAGCGCGATCAGCAGGATCAGCGGCGGCACCGCCAGCAGGGAGTTCGTGAGGACGCCGACGGGCGGGTCGGCGTGCCGCAGGTAGCCCGCGGCGATCCCGACGGCGCCGCCGACGACCGTCCCGATGAGGACGGCGCCGAGCGCGACGACGAGCGACGACCGGGCCCCGTAGACGAGGCGGGCGAGCAGGTCGAGCCCGAAGTTGTTCGTGCCGAGGGGGTGCGCGGTGGACAGGTCGGGGACGGCCATGCCGGGGGATCCGAGGGTCGCGACGATGTCCCGGTGCTCGCCGAGCGGCAGCAGCGGCGCGAGGACCGCGGCCGTCACCAGGACGGCCAGCCACGCGGTGCACAGCCAGAACAGCAGGTCGAAGCCGGGGCCGAAGAGGGCGCGGCCGGTGCGGTCGAGGCCGGCGTAGGTCGCGGCGAGGCCGGCGAGGACGGCGCCGAGCTGCGGCCATCCGGTGCCGGCGAGCACCGTCACCGACGCGCCCAGGACGGCGAGGCCGGGGACGGCGAGCGCGGCGCCGGTGAGCAGGGAACCGGTCCGGGGGGATTTCGGGGCGTCAGACATGGGCCCGCCTGATTCGTGGGTCGAGGAGTCCGTAGGACGCGTCGATCAGCGCGTTCACCAGTACGTAGAGGAGGGCGATGACCAGCACCGCGCCCTGCACCGTGGGGACGTCCCCGGCGTCGGCCGCGCCGATGATCAGCGAGCCCATCCCGGGCAGCGCGAACAGGTGCTCGACGATCACGGTGCTGCCGACGAGCCTGCCGAGGCTGACGCCGAGCAGCGTGACGAGGGAGAACGACGAGGGGCGCAGCGCGTCCCGCAGCAGCACGTGGACCGGCGGCATGCCCTTGGCGCGGGACGCGAGGATGAAGTCCTCCCGCAGGGTGGCGATGAGGTCGCCGCGCAGGACCCGGGTGAACGTGGCGACCTCGACGAGCGCGATCGTCAGCGCGGGCAGGAACGCGTGGTACAGGTTGTCGCCGATCCCGTCGGACAGCCGCGCCCATTCGAGCCGGGGGAACCAGCCGAGCCGTTCGGCGAACAGCGCGATGAGCAGCATCCCGGCGAGGAAGCTCGGCACCGACAGGATCGCGAACGTGCCCGCGCCGACGAGCCGGTCGACGCGTCCGCCGGCGCGGTACGCCGACCACATGGCGAGCGGCACGGCGACGGCCAGCGCGATGAGCAGCGCGAGGACGGCGAGTTCGAGGCTGACCGGGAGGGCGGCGCCGATGCGTCCGGCGACGTCGTCGTAGGGCGGGACGAACGAGGTGCCGAGGTCGCCGGTGACGGCGTCCCCGACCCAGCGCGCGTACCGGACGGGCAGCGGGTCGGTCAGCCCCATCTCCTCCCGCTGCGCCTGGTACTCGGCGGGCGTGTGGCCCTCGCCGAGGACGGCCACGGCGGGGTCGCCGGGCATCAGGTCGACGAGCGCGAACGCGCCCGTGCTGACGACGAGCAGGACGAGCACGAGCTCGACCAGCCGTCGCACCGCGTCGCGCACGTTCACCTCCGGCACCTCCGGTTCAGTTCCGCGCGAGCCACGCGTCGTCCAGCAGGACCATGCTGTTGACGGTTCCGGTGACGCCGCGCACGCGGTCGGGCCACGCGATCAGCTCGGGCTGCGGCCCGAACACGAGCGCGGGGACGTCCCGGTTCCACCGCTCCTGGATGCGGCCCATCACGGCGCGCTGCGCCTCCTCGCCGTCGGCGCCGCGCAGCTCCTCGATGAGCGCGGACATCTCCGGGGTGGTGGCCATGCCGACGGTGAGGTTGCCTTCGGAGTGCAGGGTGGCGTACATCCGCCCGAACGGGCCGGCCTCGCGCCAGCTGATGCCCCAGCCGGAGACGTCGTAGGTCTTCTTCACCGACACCTTGGTGATCTGGTCGGCGATGGACCGGACGAGGTCGAGTTCGACGTCGAAGCCGACGCTCTCCAGCATCGCCTTCGCGGCGAGGGCGGTGGTGCGGGACGCGGGGTCCTGCGCGTCCAGCCAGGTGACCTTGCCGTCGTAGCCGTCGGCCTTCGCCTCGGCGAGCAGCTCGCGGGCCCGGTCCGGGTCGTAGGGGAGCGGCTCGGCGCCGGTGTGCCAGCGGGAGAACCCGGGGAACAGCGCGTTGCTCGCGAGGCCCGTCCCCGGGTACGCGCGCCGGTAGATCACCTCGGGCTGGATGGCGAGGTGCATGGCCGTCCGGACGCGCGGGTCGGCGCCGGGGTGGCCGGGGGTGGCGTTGATGACGGCGACGTTGCCGAGCGCGACCATGTTGAGGAATCCGGAGTAGCCGGCTTCGAGGGCGTCCCGGACGATGACGGGGTCGCGGAGGAACGCGGCCTGGATGCGCCCGCTGTCGAGGGTGGCGAGGGCGGCGTCGGGGTCGTCGACGTAGACGAGCCGGACGCGGTCGAGGTGCGGGCGGCCGTCCCAGTAGTCGTCCCGGGCCTTGAGGAGCATCTCCTCGTCGGGGGCGTACCGCTCGAACGCGAACGGGCCGGCGCCGACCGGCCGGAACTTCTCGCCGTCGTCGGACGACTCGGCGACGATCATTCCGGGTCCGCCGGCCAGCATGAACGGGAAGGTCGGCCAGGGGTGCGCGAGCTCGAACACCACGGTGCGTTCGTCCGGTGTTCTGACGGCTCGGACGTTCGCCTTCCACAGCGCGGCCTCATCGGCGCCCTTGCGCACGTACCGCTCGATGCTCCACTTGACGGCGGCCGCGTCGAGTTCGGTGCCGTCCCCGAACGTGACGCCGTCGCGGAGCCGCAGCGTCCAGGCGGTGTCGCCGTCGCCGGATTCGAGGCTTTCGGCGAGCTGCGGGACGACGTCCCCGCTCGCGGGGTCCCAGCGCATCAGAACGTCGTAGATCGCGGCCATCTCGACGCCGCCGGTGGACCCGGCGACGATCGTCTCGGCGGGGTCGAGGAGGCCGGTCTCGGCGTAGGCGGCGAAGGTGAGGGTGCCGCCGTCCACGGGCGTCCCGCCGCGGTCCGGTCCGATCATGCCGACCCGGTACTCGGCGGGCCGGGCCTCCTCGGGGGCCGCGCCGCCGCCGGACTGCCAGGCGCACGCGGTCGCCGCCGTCGCGACGGCGAGCGCCCCGGCGGCGCGCCGGAACCGTCTGCTCGTGGAAGTCTGCACGTTCCTCCCCGTGGCCGCCGCCCGGCCGCGCTTTTCCGCGCGACCGAAACGCCTTCGCAGGTGCGACCGAGATAAACAGCGCAGGCGGCGGAGGGTGCGCCAGGTCCCACTCAGCGGGATCGGGCGGCGCCGCCCGCGGCCGTCCTGCCGGACCCTGCGTAGACGCCCCGGCACGGCCGGGCGGGTGAGGAGGAGCATGACCGGGGACGGGAGCGCGGGCGGGAGCACCGGCGCGGGCGAGGGCCGGGTGCTGGGCGACGACCGCCCGGCCGACGACCGGACGTTCGCCGCGCTGGTCGCGGCGCGCGGCGAGGACGACCGGACGGGCCTGTCGTTCGAGGACCGCTCGTGGACGTGGCGCGAGGTCGTCGCGGAGGCGCGGCTGCGCGCCGGGCTCGTCCGCGACCTGGCGGGGGCGGGCCCCGGCCCGTGGCATGTCGGGCTGTTCCTGGAGAACGGGCCCGAGCACCTGTTCTGGCTGCTGGGCGCGGCGCTCGCCGGGGTGCCGGTGGTGGAGCTGAACCCGACGCGGCGCGGCGCCGAGCTGGCCCGCGACATCGCGCACACCGACTGCGGCGCCGTCGTCACCGAGACGGCGCGCGCGGCGCTGCTCGACGGGCTGACCGGCGCGGACGTGCCCGTCGTGGTGGTGGACGGCGGCGGCCACGCGGACCGGCTCGCCCGCACGGCCCCGCTCGGCGGCGTCCCGGGCGACGACCCGGCGGCCGTGTTCTGCCTGATCTTCACGTCCGGGACGACGTCCGCGCCGAAGGCCGTGCTGTGCAGCCAGGGGCGGCTCGGGCGCATCGCCGTCCAGCAGGCCGCCCGCCGGAACCTCGGCCGCGACGACGTGTTCTACGTCGCGATGCCGATGTTCCACTCGAACGCGCTGATGGCGGGCGTCGCCCCGGCCGTCGCCACCGGCGGTCGGCTGGTGCTGCGGCGCCGGTTCTCCGCGTCGGGGTTCCTCCCGGACGTCCGCCGGTACGGCGTCACGTTCTTCAACTACGTCGGCAAGCCGCTCAACTACATCCTCGCGACCCCGGAGAAGCCGGACGACGCGGACAACCCGCTGCGCATCGCGTTCGGCAACGAGGCGGCGCAGCACGACATCGAGGCGTTCGCCGCCCGGTTCGGATGCACCGTCATCGACTCCTACGGGTCGAGCGAGGGCGAGATCCGCATCGGCCGCGTCCCCGGGACTCCGCCCGGATCGCTCGGCGTCGCCGAGGAGGGCGTGATCGTCGCCGACCCGGAGACGCTCCGCGAGTGCCCGCCCGCCGAGTTCGACGCGCACGGCCGCCTGGTGAACGCGGACGACGCCGTCGGCGAGATCGTCGACACGCGGGGCGCCGCGCGGTTCGAGGGCTACTACCGGAACCCGGAGGCCACCGCGAAGCGCGTCCGGAACGGCTGGGTGTGGTCGGGCGACCTCGCCTACCGCGACGCCGACGGCTACTGGTACTTCGCCGGGCGCGGCGACGACTGGCTCCGGGTGGACGGCGAGAACTTCGCCGCCGCGCCGCTGGAGCGGCTGCTCGCCCGGTTCGACGCGTTCGCCGACGTCGCGGTGTACGCCGTCCCGGACGAGCGGGTCGGCGACCAGGTGATGGCGGCGGTGACGCTCGCGCCCGGCCGCCGGTTCGACCCGGCGGCGTTCGCCGCGTTCCTGGCGGGGCAGCCCGACCTCGGCACCAAGCAGGCGCCCAGGTACGTGCGCGTCATGGCGGAGCTGCCCCGCACCCCGACGAACAAGGTCGTCAAGCGGCCGCTGCGGGACGCGGCCTGGAACACCGGCGACCCGGTCTACGTGCGCCGGTCGGGCGCGTTCGTCCGGCTGGAGGCGTCCCCGGCCGGGTAGCGGCCCGGGCGCCCGCCGGTCGGGCGCCCGCCGGTCGGTGGCCGGCGGTCAGGAGCCGGCGGGCTCGAACGTCCAGAGCTGGTGGTCGTGGTCGGGCCGCTCGGGCACCAGCTGGGCGTGCTGCTCGCTCTCGTGCCAGGTGAGGAGCTGCCCGTCGCTCGCGAGCGAGATCAGGTAGCGGCCGCCGCCCGCGTGCGTCGCGTACCAGAGCGTCGGCTCCTTCTCGCAGGACCGGACCGCGACGTTGCGCGGCCACACCTTCCGCGGCGAGACGCCCAGGCAGTCGTCCGGGGCCGCGCGGATGATCTGGATGCCGTCCGACATGAGCCGGAACCGCCAGACGGTGCCGCACGGCCCGACCGTGCCGCGGGCGTCGGCCGCCGCCGGGCCGTTCAGGCAGCGGCCGCCGTGGTCGGTCCGGATCCGGTAGTCGCCCGGCGGGTACGGCTCGGCGGACGCGGCCGGGCCCGTCAGGACGAGCGCGGCACCGCCGAGACCGACGGAAAGGGCGGCGGAAAGGGCTGCGGGCATGCGAAAACGCATGGTGACACCTCCGGAATCACATGGATGATCACCATGAATCACATCCCGCGGCGACCCCAAAGTCAACACATAACGTGGTCAACCAATTGCGCTACGTAAACGTCGTGCGCGGGGCGGTGAGCCCTCCGCCGCCGGCGGCCCCGGCCTACTCGCCGGATTCCTTCGGAAGCATCCGCTTCATCGCCTCGTGCGCGCCCGCGACCTTCGCCGAGCGCGGGAACCCGCTGCGCTTCTGCGCCGCCTCGTAGTTGCCGCCCGCGACCCAGACCGGGCCGTCGCCGAGGTGCTCGAGGCCCTCGCGGGCGACGTCGTCCGGTTCGGCGACGTTCAGGCCCGGGATGTCCATGTTGAGGCCCGCGCGCTCCATCGCGGGCGTGCGCGTGACGCCGAGCACCAGCTCCAGGACGTCCACGCCGTGCTCGCGGAGCTCCAGCCACAGGCCCTCGGCGAACACCCGCCCGAACGCCTTGACCGCCGAGTACACGCTGATCTGCGCCTGCCCCATGTACCCGGCGAGCGACCCCACGAGCAGGATGCCGCCGCGCCCGCGCTCCTTCATCGGCGCGGCGAAGTGGCGGGTCAGCGCGAGCTGCGCGGTGATGTTCAGGTCGATGACGCCCTGGAAGCGGTCGAGGTCGCCGGTGACGAACTCGTGCCCGTAGCTGTTCGCGCCCGCGTTGAAGACCAGCAGCCCGACCTCGAGGCCGTCGGTGACCTCCCGGACCGCCTTCAGCGGCTCGGGCGCGACCAGGTCGAGCTCCAGCGTGCGGACCTCCACGCCCTTGGCCCGGACGGACGCGGCCGTCTCGGCGAGCGGGCCGGGCTTGCGGGCGATGAGCACGAGGTTGACCCCCGCGTCGGCCAGCCGGTGCGCGAACGCGGCGCCGACCCCCTCCGAACCGCCCGCGATGACGGCCCACGGCCCGTACTTCTCGATCATCCTTCTCCGTCCAGATCGGGGGTCCAGGAGACCCCGTTGATGTGCGCACCGCCGTCCGCGAACAGCGTGTTGCCGGTCAGGTAGCGGGCGTCCTCGCTCGCCAGGAACAGCGCGACCGGCGCGATGTCGTCCTCCGGGTCGCCGAGCCGGCCCATCGGGTTGGCGGCGTCGGCCGCCGCCTCGATCTCCGGGTGCTCCGCGACCGTCCGGCGGAACGCGGCGCTCTTCGCGCCCGGGCAGACCGCGTTGACGACGACGCCCGTCGGCGCCCACTCGCGCGCCGCGGTCCGGGTCAGCGTCCGGAGCGCCTCCTTGGCGGAGTTGTACTCCAGCGTGCCCATGTGCGCGTTGACGCCGTTGAGCGAGCACATGTTGATAACGCGGCCCCAGCCGCGCGCCCGCATGTGCGGGAACGCGGCCTGCATCGCCCACAGCGGCCCGTAGTAGCCCATCGCGAAGCCCCGCGCGAGCTGCTCGTCCGTCTTGTGCTCGACCCGCCCGACCGTGCCCGCGCCCCACGCGTTGTTCACCAGGACGTCCACGGAGCCCCACGTGTCGACGGCCGCCGCGACCATCGCCTCGACCTGCGACCGCACCGTCACGTCGGTGGGGACGAACCGGGCCTCGGCGCCGAACTCGTCGGCCAGCTCGGCGGCGACCCGCGCACCGGCGGCCGCGTCCAGCTCGGCGACGACGACGCGCGCGCCCTCGGCGGCGAACCGGCGCGCGACGCCCCGGCCGATGCCGTCCCCGGCGCCCGTCACGACCGCGACCCGCCCGGCCAGCCGGCCCGGGGGCGGGTCAGTCATCGAGGACCTCGATGCCGCCGGTGAGCGCCGCCTCCTGGATGGCCGAGCGCAGCGCCGGGCACGTCCCGTGCTCGTCCTCGTCCAGTCCGGTGCACGCGGCCCGCGCCTCGGCCGTCCACTGGATGCTGGTCTGCTCCCAGCTGGACTTGCGGGCCAGCACCTCGCCGGCGCAGCGGCGGCAGCGGACGGGACGCATCGGCGCCCCGTCCAGCCGCTCGTCGGACCGCACCGTCACGCCGTGGCCTCCGCCGCGTCCAGGCGGGCGAGGTTCTCCTCGACCTCCTTCTTCCACGACTCGACCGGCCGGGTGGTGTCGATCTCGTACTCGAACCGGTCGGTCATCTCCGGCTCGACGTCGGCGACGTCCACGTAGAACTGCTGGTACCAGCGGCGGAGCTGGTAGACGGGGCCGTCCTCCTCGCACAGCAGCGGGTTGTCGATGCGGGTCTTGTTCTTCCAGATCTCGACGTCCTGCTGGAAGCCCGCCAGGATGAACGTGGACAGCTTCTCCGCGGTCGCCTCGGCGGCCGCGGGCGGCAGCGCCTCGCTGTGCTGGACGATGATCCCCGAGTGCAGCGAGAACGAGTTCTCGTCGATCGGGTAGTGGCAGTTGATCAGGACGGACTTCAGGTCGTAGCCCTCGTAGTGGTACGTGAGCTCGTCGATCATGAAGGACGGCCCGTGGTAGGTCGCGACCGAGGTGTTGCCGAGCATCCGCGGCCCGCCGCCCCCGCCGCTGCCCTCGCGCTGCCGCCGCGAGTCCTCCCGCGTCACGCCCTTCATGATCTGCGTGGCCGTCTGGCCCTCGAAGACGTTCTTGAAGTACGTCGGGAACGACTGGTGGATGTAGAAGAAGTGCGCCATGTCGACGACGTTGTCGATGACCTCGCGCGCGTTGGTGTGGACGATCTGCTCCGTCCAGCGCCAGTCGGTCCAGTCGTCGCGGGTGGCGCCCTCGATGACGGGGATCGTGACGTCCGCCGGGGGCTGCTTGCCCTCGGGGTCGTTCCAGACGAACAGGAGCTGGTTCTTCTCCATGGTCGGCCAGGCGGCCGTGCGCGCGCGCAGCGGCACCCGACGCGAGTACGGGATGCCCTTGCAGCGGCCGTCGCCGCCCCAGCGCCAGTCGTGGAACGGGCACGCGATCGTGTTGCCCTTGACGGTGCCCTGGGACAGGTCCCCGCCCATGTGCCGGCAGTAGCCGTCCAGCACGTTGATCTTGCCGTCCTCGCCCATGAAGACCACGAGCTTCTGGCCGAACCCGTTGATCGTGTGCGGCTTGCCGTCCTTGAACTTCTCGGCGAGGCCCAGGCAGTGCCATCCTCGGGCGAACCGGCTGGAAATCGCCTCGGCCTCGATGCGGCGGATCGCGTCCGACTCGGCAGCGGTCACGGTGGATCATCCCTTCGGCTATGGACGAGATGGTTCGCACGCTATGTCGCAGGTCACGCCGTCCGGGGCCCGGTCCCGCTGGCCGGGACGCCTCCGCGCGCCCGTCCGGCCCCCGTGGTGTCCTGCACGAACCGGACGAGGAGGACAGGAGCGGGCGGATGAGCAGTGAGGTCCTGGACGCCGTGCGCGGGCTGCTGCCGGGCATCGACGAGCGGGCCCGGACCGTGGACGAGAAGGGCCGCATCCCCGCCGACACCATCAGGAAGCTGACCGACGCGGGCGTGTTCCGGCTGTTGCAGCCCGCCCGGTACGGCGGCGCCGAGGGCGACCCCGTCGAGTTCTACGCCGCCGTCCGGGAGATCTCCGGCGCCTGCGGCTCCACCGGCTGGGTCGCGGCCGTCCTCGGCGTCCACTCGTGGCACCTCGGCCTGTTCCCCGACGCCGCGCAGCGCGAGGTGTGGGCCGCCGGCCCGGACACCCTCATCGCCTCCTCCTACGCCCCGATCGGCCGGCTCACCCCCGTCGAGGACGGCTTCGAGATCTCGGGCCGGTGGGCGTTCTCGTCCGGCTGCGAGTTCGCGTCCTGGGTGCTGCTCGGCGGGCTCGTCGTCGGCGCCGAGGGCCGCCCCGTCGACTTCATGACCGTCCTGCTGCCCCGCGCCGACTACGAGATCCGCCGGGTCTGGGACTCGATGGGCCTGCGCGGCACCGCCAGCGACGACATCGTCGTCGAGCGCGCGTTCGTCCCGGCGCACCGCGCGATGCGCAACTACGACCAGGCGCGCCTGCGCGCCCCCGGCCGCAAGGTCAACACCGGCCCCCTCTACCGGCTCCCGTTCGGCACGGTCTTCACCACGACGGTCTCGTCCAGCGTCATCGGGATGGCCGCGGGCTGCTACCGCTCGTACGTGGCGCAGATGCGCGACCGGATCCGGCTGAGCCTCGGCGGCGGCCGCTTCGTCGAGGACGAGTTCGCGCAGGTCGCGGTGGCCCGCGCCGCCTCGGAGATCGACGCGGCCGTCCTGCAGACCGAACGCAACATGCGGGACGTGCACGCCCACGCGGTGCGCGGCGAGGAGATCCCGATGGAGCTCCGCCTGCGCGCCCGCCGCGACCAGGTGCGCGGCACCGAGCGCGCCATCGAGGCCATCGACATCCTGTTCAAGACCGCCGGCGGCAACTCGCTGCGCCGCGGCCACGTGATCGAGCGCGCCTGGCGCGACGCCCACGCGGGCAGCGTCCACGTCGCCAACGACGTCGAGCGCGCCCTGTCCATGTACGGCCGCGGCGAGTTCGGCCTCGCCATCGAAGACAACCTCGTCTGACCCGCCGCACCATCGGTAGTCGCGAAGTCGCGCTGGGCGACATAACCTTATGGTTATTCTTGTGTGCTTTGACCCCGTACGCGAAGCGATCTTCCTCGTGGCGGGCGACAAGGAGGGCAACTGGGAGAACTGGTACAAAGAGTCCATCCCGCTGGCCGACGAGCGCTTTACGGAGCACCTGATCGCCTTGAAGGAGGAGGACGGATGAGTACGAACTTCAAGAAGTGGTCGGAGGTCAAGGCGGAGGCGGCGGCGCTGGATCCTCGCAGCGAGGAGGAAAGGGCGGCCGGCCGGGCCGCGGCGCGTGCTCGGCGAGAGGCGTACGTTCGCGGCTTCCAGCTTGCCGAGATCCGCAAGGCCGCCGGTGTGACCCAGGCCGAACTGGCCGAGCTGCTCGGTGTGAGCCAGGCCCGGATCTCGAAGATCGAGCACGGCGAGGTGTCGGGGGTCGACGTCGTGCGCGACTACGTCACCGCGCTCGGTGGTCATCTGGACCTGGTGGCCACCCTTGGTGACCGCACCTGGAAGGTCGCCTGACGATCGCGCCGCCGGTCGCCGCGCTCAACGGAGCGTCCCGCCCCTGACCGGTGAGGTCGATCGGGCGGAATGTCTTTGTTTGTCTGGGGTAAAGCGTCGCCAGACGTTGAGGACATCTCCGGAAGGGGCGAGAACATGGCGGTCGTCGCCATCGTGGGCGTGTGCGCGGTGCTGCTGGTGCTGGCGTTCCTGCTGCCGAGGCTGTCGCGGCATCCGCAGCGGGGGACCCAGCGGGCGCTGGGGTTCGGATCGCGGGCGGGGTCCTCGGCGCCGGGTCCGCTCGGGCGCCTGCTGAGCAAGCCGTTCCGGTCCTCGTCGCGGGCCGTCGGCCGCAGCGGGGCCGCGGGGCGCCGGGCCCGGTTCCGCTCACCGTTCTGACCACCGACACCGACGACGCGGGAGGACGCATGACGTCGATCACCCTGGACGGGGCCGCGCCGGGCGGCGCCGGGGAGCCGGGCGCCAAGGCGGTGCGACTGCGGCGGCGGCTGGAGCGGCTGCTCGGGGTCGCCGCGACCGAGGGCAACGCGGTGGAGCCGCTGCGCAACGGCGACGAGATCTTCCCCGCGATGCTGGACGCCATCGCGTCCGCCGAGCACACCGTCGACATGATGACGTACGTGTACTGGCGGGGCGACATCGCGAGCCGGTTCGCCCGCGCGCTGGCGGACCGCGCCCGCGCGGGCGTGCGGGTGCGGCTGCTGCTGGACGGCTTCGGCAGCCACCCGATCGAGAAGGAGCTGCTGGACGCGATGGACGCGGCGGGGGTGACGGTCGCCTGGTTCCGGAGGCCGCCGTACCTGTCGCCGTTCAAGCAGAACCACCGGTGCCACCGCAAGGTCCTGATCGTGGACGAGCACACGGCGTTCACCGGCGGGGTGGGCATCGCCGACGAGTGGAAGGGCGACGCCCGCGACAGCGGCGAGTGGCGCGACACCCACGTGCGGGTGCGCGGCCCCGCCGTGGACGGCATCGCCGCGGGGTTCGCGCAGAACTGGGCCGAGTGCCACGACGAGCTGTTCGACGAGCGCGACCGGTTCCGCCCGCACGAACCCGCGGGGGACGCGGTCGTCCAGGTGGTGCGGGGCTCGGCCAGCATGGGGTGGCAGGACATGCAGACCCTGATCCGGGTGGTGCTGGAGTCGGCGCAGCACCGGCTGCGGCTGGCGACGGCCTACTTCGCGCCGGACGACTACTTCACCGACCTGCTGTGCCGGACGGCGCGCCGCGGCGTGGCGGTCGAGATCCTGCTGCCCGGGCGGCACGCCGACAAGCGGGTCAGCAGGCTCGCGGGGCAGCGGCACTACGACGAGCTGCTGGACGCGGGGGTGCGGATCGCGCAGTTCCGGCCGTCCATGCTGCACACGAAGATCATCACGATGGACGGGACGGCGTCGCTGATCGGCTCGACGAACATCAACCGGCGGTCCCTCGACCACGACGAGGAGATCATGCTCGCCGTCATCGACCGGGAGGTGACCGCGCAGCTGGACGAGCACTTCACCCGGGACCTGGCGGTCAGCGATCCCGTCGAGCCGGGGCGCTGGCGGCGGCGGGGGGTCGTGCACCGCGCGATGGAGGCGTCGGTCGTCCCCATCCGCCGCTTCCTGTGAGCCGCCGGGCCCGCGGCGCCGGCCGCGGGCCCGGGGCGGTCAGCAGTCGGAGGGCGGGGCGTCGCCGCGGCGCAGGCTCTCGACGTACCGCAGGCCGTCGGCGAACGACGCGTCGAGCAGCGCGCGGTGGTCGGCGCCCTCGTACTCGCGGTAGGCGACGGCGTCGCGGCGCTCGCAGAGGTCGCCGAGCAGCAGCTTCGTCGCCTCCGGTGAGACGAGCGTGTCGGCGGTGCCCTGCTGGACGAGCGCGGGCACGCGCAGGGTCAGGCCCGTGGGCTCCTGCGAGCGCAGGTACGCGACGAGCGGCCCCAGGTCGGCGTCGGGCCGGAAGACCTTCGTGGGGTCGAAGCCCTCGGCCATCTTCCGGAGCCCGAAGGTGCACGCGGACGTCCGGGCGGCCTGGAGCATCGGGAGGGCCTCGTCGGTCAGCAGGTCGTCCGGGACGATCGCCGGGTCGGCCGCTTCGGCGCCGGTGAGCAGGACGAACAGGAACGGCATCGCCGCCTGGGCGCCCGGGAGCCCGGACCGCACGTACTCGGGGGTCGCGCTGGTCTGCGAGCCGGGCGCGAGGACGAGCGCGCCCCGCAGGCGCACGTCGCGGGGCGTCTGCCGGGCGGCGGCCGTGAACAGGGCCGCGTGGCCGCCCTGGCTGTGCCCGGCGACGTACCAGTTCCGGCCGATGCGGCGGTCGAGGCCGCGGGCGGCGCGGACGATGTCGACGACGGCGTTCGCCTCGCTGCGGCCGTGCATGTACGGGTGCCCGCCGGGGGTGCCGAGGCCCTCGTAGTCGGTCTGCACGACCGCGTACCCCTGCGCGACCCACCGGTCGAGGTACCGCTCGGTGACCGCGAGGTAGTCGTGCGCGGGGCCGTCCGCGGTGTCGGCGGAGGGGGCGCAGACGTCGGCGGTGCCGGTCGTGCCGTGCGCCCAGCTCAGCACGGGCCAGCCGCCGCGCGGCGGCGTCCCCCGGGGGATCGCGACGGTGCCGGTCACGGTGACCGGCCGGCCGTCGGCGCCCTCGGACGTGTAGGCGACCGTGCGGTTGGCGGCGGCGCTCGGCAGCGCCGCCGTCCCCGCGACGGGCCCCGCGGACAGGAGGCGTCCGCGGTGGCCGGGCGGGACGTCCGCCTGCGCGGGCACGGCGGCGCCGAAGGTCGCGGCGGCCACGGCGGCGCCCGCGGCGGCGGCGAGCGCGGCCCGCGTCCTGATCGATGTCATGTTCACTTCTCCTCGGATGCCATGTGCCGCACGGCCCGGTACGCGAACGCCATTCCGGTGCCGATGGGGACGCCCGGCCCCGGGTAGACGGGGCCGGTGAAGGACGCGGTGGTGTTGCCCGCCGCGTAGAGGCCGGGGATCGGACGGCCGGACGCGTCGAGCACGCGGGCGTCGGGGTCGATGCGGAGCCCGCCCTTGGTGCCGAGGTCGCTGACCACCATCCGGGCCGCGTAGTAGGGGCCCTGGTCGACGGCGACGAGGCCGTGCCCGCCGCCGGTGAAGTATCGGTCGTAGCGGTCCTCGCCGCGGTGGAAGTCCGCGTCGGCGCCCGCGGCGGCGAAGCCGTTGAACCGTTCGACGGTCGCGGCGAGGGCCGGGCCGGGCACGCCGATCTCCGCGGCGAGCCCGGCCAGCGTGTCGGCCCGCGCCCAGGCGCCGGCGGCCAGGTGGGCGTCGGGGTCGGCGGCGGGGATCGTGATGGCGGGCGCCCCCTTCGTCTTCGCGTCGAAGACCAGGTGCAGGGGCCCCTGCGCGGCGGCCATCGCGCGGCCCATGCGGTCGTAGGGGAGCGACTCGTTGGCGAACCGGCGGCCCGTCCCGTCGACGATGAGGCCGCCGCGGAAGCCGAGGGTGAACGCGGCGCGGCCGTCCGGGCCGAGGAGGCCGGGGCAGAACCACGCCTCGTCCAGGTTGCCGGTCGCGGCCCCGGCGGCGACGGCCGCCGCGATCGCGTCGCCGGTGTTCGCGCCGTCCGGCGCCATCGTCCACTCCGCCGACCCGGCCACCTTCCGCTCGGCGCGCAGCTCGGCGGACGACTCGAACCCGCCCGCGGCGAGCAGCACCCCGTGCCGGGCCCGCAACCGTACCGGCCCGTCCGGGGTGTCGGCCTCGACCCCGACGACCCGCCCGTCCGCCGTGACCAGGGAGGTCAGTGCCGTGCGGGTGCGGACGTCGCCGCGCCCGGTGCCGGTGAACGCCAGCAGCAGCCGCCCGATCAGCGCGCGGCCCTGCGCCAGCGGGACGGACGGGTCGTGCCCCAGTCCGGCGCGGTCCCGGTCGACCGGCGGGCGGACGAGGGCCGCGAGGTCGCCGAGCCGTTCGGCGGGCAGCGGCAGCGGGACGAACGACCGGCCCCGCGCGGTGCGGCCCGGGGCGTCGTAGTACTCGGGGAACGCCTGCCACTCGAACTCGACGGCGGGGTCGCTCTCCAGGAACTCGACGACCTGCGGCGCGGTCTCGAGGAACGCCTCGCGCAGCGCGGCGGGACCGTCCCCGAGCAGCGCCGTCAGGTAGGCGCGGGCCGACTCGGTGGAGTCGTCGTCGATCCCTGCGCGCCGCTGCACCCGGGTGCCGGGCAGCCAGATCGACGCGCCCGCGTAGGCGGTGGTCCCGCCCAGCAGCGCCGTCTTCTCCAGGACGGCGGTGCGCCGCCCGCCCGCCGCGGCGGCGAGCGCCCCGGCCAGCGCGCCCGCACCCGACCCGGCCACCACCACGTCGTACTCGTCCGTCCATTCGCCCACGTGACGTCCCCTTCGCGATCTCGGCGCGGCAAACGTAAGCGCGGTGCGGCCGTGCGGGCCCCCGCGTCCCACTGAGCGGTATCGGTGTGCGGCGGACCGTTCCGGGCGGCTAGATATTGTCGTGTCAGGACGGAGCCGGAGGGGGAGATCGTGGCGAGGATCGCGTCGGCGCGGCTGTCGGCCGAGCCCAGCTCGCCGGAGCAGCACGACCGGCGGCAGCGCATCCTGCGCGCCGCCATGCGCATCGGCGGCGAGAAGCCCCTCGAACGCGTCCAGATGCACGAGGTCGCCAAGGCCGCCGGGGTGGCCATCGGCACGCTCTACCGGTACTTCCCCTCGAAGGTGCACCTGTTCACCGCGGTGATGGCCGCGCAGGTGGACCGGTTCGGGGAGGGCGTCGGCCCGCCGCCGCCCGGCACCGACCCGGAGGACGCGGTCGCCGACCTGCTCGTCGCCGCGAGCCGCACGCTGATGGCGCAGCCGCTGCTGTCGGCGTCGATGCTGCACGCCGCGAACAGCGCGAACGTCGCGACCGTCGTCGACACCGCCAAGATCGACACCACGTTCCAGGAGATCGTGCTGCTGGCCATCGGCATCGAGGTGCCGACGGCGCAGGACGTCCGGCTCGTGCGGCTGCTCATGCAGTGCTGGTACGGGGTGCTGCAGATGAGCCTGAACGGGCGCGCGTCCATGGCGGACGTGGAGAGCGACATCCGGATGGCGTGCCGGCTGCTGCTCGCGCCCCGCTCCAACGCGTCCGGCTGACGCGGGTTCCGGTGGCCGGGATCGCACCGGCCGTCCCGTCCGGGCCGTCGCTACCGTGCGGTCATGAAGCGCTATGACGGTGTGAAAGTGCTGCTCACCGGGGCCGCGTCGGGCATCGGGCGGGCCACCGCGGACCGCCTCGCGAGCGAGGGCGCCGCCCTCTACGCGGTGGACCTGTCCGCGGACGGCCTCGCCGAGACGGCCGCCGCGATCACCGGCCCGGGGACGATCGCGACGCGCGTCGCCGACGTCACCGACGAGCCCGCGGTGGTCGACGCCGTCCGGGACGCGGCCGCGGTGCTCGGCGGCATCGACGTGCTGGTGAACGTCGCGGGGATCCACAAGACCACGCCGCTCGGCAGCCTGACCGTCGCCGACCTCACCCGCCTGTTCCAGGTGAACCTGGTCGGCACCGCGCTGTTCTGCCGCGAGGCCGCGCCGCACCTGCCGGACGGGACGGGCGCGATCGTCAACGTCGCGTCCCTGTCGGCGGTGCAGGGCAACCCGTACATGTCGGCGTACTCGGCGTCGAAGGGGGCGGTGATCTCGTTCTCGCTGAGCCTCGCCGCCGAGCTGAGCCCGCGCCGCGTCCGGGTGCTGTCGGTCTCGCCGGGCGGCACCGACACCCCGCTGACCCGGGCGCCCGACATGTTCCCCGCCGGGGTCGACCCGACGTACTTCGGGCGGCTCGCCGCCCCGTTCGGGCAGGCCCGCGCCGAGCAGATCGCGGCGGTGATCGCGTACGCGGGCTCGTCCGACGCCGCCTACCAGACCGGCGTCGACCTGCGGGTCGACGGCGGCTCCCACATGTGAAGGAGACCCATCTATGGCAGGGACCACGGGACGCACGGTCGCGGTGAGCGGCAGCGCCTCCGGCATCGGCAGAACCCTCGCGGAGCTGCTGCGCGACCGCGGCGACGAGGTCATCGGCGTCGACCTGCGCGACGCGGACGTCCGCGCCGACCTCGGCACGCCGGAGGGCCGGGCCGCCGCCGTCGCCGGCGTCCTCGACCGGTCGGGCGGGACGCTCGACGGCGTCGTGGCGTGCGCGGGCGTGTCCGGCCCGACGCCGCTCACCGTCGCGGTCAACCACTTCGGCGCCGTCGCCCTGCTGGCGGGGCTGCGGCCCGCGCTCGCCCGCGCCGGGCGGCCCCGCGCCGCCGCCGTCGGGTCGATCTCCGGGACGCAGCCGGTGGACGACGACGTCCTGCGGGCCTGCCTGGACGGCGACGAGCCCGCGGCGCTCGCGGCGGCGGAGGCGGCGGCCGGGCGCGGAGCGGGCAACCGGCTGTACCCGTCGTCGAAGGCGGCCCTGGCGCGGTGGCTGCGCGCGGCGTCGGTCTCGGCGGAGTGGGCGGGCGCGGGCATCCCGCTGAACGCGGTCGCGCCGGGCGTCGTCCGGACGCCGATGAGCGAGCCGCTGTTCGCCGACCCGAAGATGCGGGAGGCGATGGACCGGGCCGTCCCGATGCCGCTGAACGGGTACGCCGGCCCGGAGGTCGTCGCGGAGGCGCTCGCCTGGCTGATCTCCCCGGCGAACTCGCACATGGCGGGCCAGGTCGTCTACGTGGACGGCGGCGCGGAGGCGTCGCTGCGCGGGCCCGGGGCGTACTGACGGGCGGCCGGCCGCCCCCGTCCGCGCGCTGCGGGGGCGGCCGCCGGCCCGGGGGTCAGCGCGGCTGGTTGGTGCCCGTCGTGTCGAGCGCGGCGACGTCCCACGCGGCGTACGTGCGGCGCGGGTCGCGGTCGTCGAAGTACGGGGTGACCTGCGCGGCGAACTCCTCGGGGGAGAACACGCCGCTCTCGGCCGTGAACTTGCGCTCCACGGTCGGCGCCGCCATGAGCGCGACCATGTCGCCGTACACGACGAACACCTGGCCGCTGATCTTCTCGGCGGCGGGGGACGCGAGGTAGCCGACGAACGTCCCGACCCGCTCGGGCGCCATGGCGTCCACGCCGCCGGGGGCGGTGCCCTCGCCGAACGACGCCTCGGTCATCGCCGTGCGGGCGCGGGGGCAGATCGCGTTCGCCCGCACCCCGTACCGGGCGAGGCCCTGCGCCGTGGACAGGGTCAGCGCGACGATCCCGGCCTTCGCCGCCGAGTAGTTCGGCTGCCCGGCGGAACCGAACAGGAACGCCTCGGACGCCGTGTTGACCACCCGTCCGTACACCGGGCCGCCCGCGGCCTTGCTCGCGGCCCGCCAGTGCACGGCGGCGGCGCGGGACACGGCCGCGTGGCCCTTCAGGTGGACGCGGACCACGTCGTCCCAGTCGGACTCGGACAGGTTGAACAGCATCTTGTCGCGCAGGACGCCCGCGTTGTTGACGACGACGTCCAGGCTCCCGAACGTCTCCACGGCCGTCTGCACCAGCTTCTCGCCGAGCGTCCAGTCGCCGACGTCCCCGGCGACGGCGACGGCCTCGCCGCCCGCGTCGCGGATCTCGGCGGCGACGTCCTCGGCGGCCGGGCCGATGTCGTTGACGACGACGGCCGCGCCCTGCCCGGCCAGCGCGAGGGCCTCGCTGCGGCCCAGCCCGGCGCCCGCGCCGGTGACGACGGCGGTGCGCCCCGCCAGGGTGAGGTCAGCGTTCATCGGTGCTCCCGTCGGTGTTCGCGATGATCCGACGGAGGCTAGTACGAATTCTATTTTTGCGGCCGGTCCGATCCCGCTCAGCGGGCCGGTGACCCCCGCTCCGACCGCCGCGAACCACTCAGTGGGACTGATCTTGTCCGGTGGCGAGAATCAATTCTAACTTCGGTCCCATGACGCTTCAGCTGGCGACACTCTTCGAGACCGTGGCGGCGGCGGTCCCGGACCGCCTCGCCCTCGTGTGCGGCGACCACCGGGCCACGTTCGCGGAGCTCGACCGCCGCGCCGACGCGCAGGCCGCACGGCTGCGGGCGTCCGGCATCGGGCCCGGCGAGCACGTCGGCCTGCACCTGACCAACGGCCCCGAGTACGTCGAGGCGCTGCTGGCGTGCGTGAAGGCCCGCGCCGTCCCGGTCAACATCAACTTCCGCTACACCGACCGGGAGCTGCACCACCTGTACACCGACGCGGGCCTCGCCGCCCTGTTCGTCGGCGCGGAGTTCGCGCCCGCCGCCGCCCGCGTCGCCGCCGACTGCCCCGCGCTCCGCCTCGCGATCGTCATCGGCGACGGCGACGGCGACGGCCCGGCCGAGAAGGAGCCCTGGCCGGACCGCATCGCCGTCGCCGCCTACCCGGACGTCCCGGACGGCGCCGCCGCGCCGCGCGACGGCCGCTCGCCCGACGACCGGTTCATCATCTACACCGGCGGCACCACCGGCCTGCCCAAGGGCGTCGTCTGGCGGCACGAGGACTTCTACATGGCCGCGCTGCGCGGCGGGAACCACTACGGCGAGCCGCACCGCAGCGCCGAGGCGCTCGCCGCCGCCGCCGAGTCCGGCTTCCCCCTCACCTACCTGGTCACCGCGCCGCTCATGCACGGCGCCGCGACCTACAACCTGCTGAGCGCGCTGCTCACCGGCTCCCCGACCGTGCTGATGCGCCGCTTCGAGCCCGTCGAGGCGCTCCGGCTCATCGAGCGCGAGAAGCCGCTGATCGTCATGGTCGTCGGCGACGCCATCGCCCGCCCGCTCGCCGACGCGATCCGCGCGCACGGCGCCGCGTACGACCTGTCGTCGGTCAAGGTGCTCGGCTCCGGCGGCGCGATCCTGTCCCGCAGCGTGCAGGAGGAGTTCGCCGAGCTGATCCCGGACCTGCACGTCAACAACGGGTTCGGCGCCTCCGAGTCGGGCGTGGACGGCACCATCGCGGTCGGCGCCGACGGCCTCATGCGGCTGTCGCCGAACCCCCGCGTCACCGTCGTCGACGCGGCGCTGCGCCCGATCCCGCCCGGATCGGACGAACCCGGCTACATCGCGCGCAGCGGGCACGTCCCGCTCGGCTACCACAACGACCCCGAGAAGACCGCCGCCACGTTCCCCGTCATCGACGGCGTCCGCTGGTCGGTCCTCGGCGACATGGCCCGCGTCGAGGCCGACGGCACCGTCGTCGTCCTCGGCCGCGGCTCCGGCTGCATCAACACCGGCGGCGAGAAGGTCTTCCCCGAAGAGGTCGAGCAGGCCCTCAAGGCCCACCCCGCGGTGATGGACGCGCTGGTCGCGGGCGTCCCCGACGAGCGGTTCGGCGAGCGCGTCGCCGCCGTCGTGGAGGCCCGCCCCGGCACCGCCCCGACCGCCGACGAACTCCGCGCGCACTGCCGCGGCCACCTCGCCGGCTACAAGATCCCGGCACTGATCACGTTCACCGGCGCGGTGATGCGCTCGCCCAGCGGCAAGGCCGACTACCGCTGGGCCAAGCGCGTCCTGACCGGGCAGGAAGGAACCCCCCATGCCTGAAGCCGTCATCGTCGACGCCGCCCGCACCCCGGTCGGCAAGCGGCACGGCGCCCTGTCGGGCCTGCACCCGGCGCAGCTCCTCGGCGCCACCCAGAAGGGCCTCCTCGACCGGCTCGGCGTCGACCCGGCCACGGTCGGGCAGGTCGTCGGCGGCTGCGTCACCCAGGCGGGCGAGCAGGCGAACAACGTCACCCGCAACGCCTGGCTGTACGCGGGCCTCCCGTACACGACCGCCTGCACCAGCATCGACTGCGCGTGCGGCTCGTCCCAGCAGGCCGTCCACCTCGTCGCCGGGCTGATCGCCGCGGGAACGATCCACACCGGCGTCGGCTGCGGCGTCGAGGCCATGAGCCGCGTCTTCCTCGGCCAGGCCCTCACCCCCGAGACCGGCAGCCCCATGCCGGACGGCTGGGACTTCGACTACCCCGACCAGTTCACCGCCGCCGAACGCATCGCGAAGAACCGGGGCATCACCCGCGCGGACGCCGACGCGCTCGGCCTCGACTCCCAGCGGAAGGCGGCCCGCGCCTGGGCCGAGGACCGCTTCGCGGGCCAGATCATCGAGGTCGAAGCGCCCGTCATGTCCAAGGAGGGCCCGACCGGCGAGACCGCGGTCGTCACCCGCGACCAGGGCCTCCGCGAGACGTCCCCGGAGAAACTCGCCGCCCTCAACCCGGTCATCCCGGACGGCGTCCACACCGCGGGCAACTCCTCGCAGATCAGCGACGGCGCCGCCGCCGTCCTGCTGATGTCCCGCGAGCGCGCCGCCGAACTCGGGCTGCGGCCCCGCGCCCGCATCGTCGCGTCCACCATGGTCGGCTCCGACCCGCACTACCACCTCGACGGCCCCATCGACTCGACCCGCGACGTCCTCGACCGCGCCGGCATGAAGCTGTCCGACATCGACCTCGTCGAGATCAACGAGGCGTTCGCGTCCGTCGTCCTGTCCTGGGCGGGCGTCCTCGGCGCCGACATGGACAAGGTCAACGTCAACGGCGGCGCCATCGCCCTCGGCCACGCCGTCGGCTCCACCGGCGCCCGGCTGATCACCCAGGCGGTCAACGAGCTGGAGCGCGCCGACCGCACCACCGCCCTCGTCACCATGTGCGCGGGCGGCGCGCACTCCACCGCCACCATCATCGAACGGATCTGAGCATGACCATCGGACTGACCGAGGAGCACCGCGACCTCCGCGACGCCGTCCGCGCCTTCACGGCCCGCCAGGTGACGCAGGCCGCCGTGCGCGCCGCCGTGGACGCCGACCGCGAGAAGCTCCCGCCGTTCTGGGACGACCTCGCCGCCCAGGGCCTCCTCGGCCTGCACCTCCCCGAGGACGCCGGCGGCGCCGGGTACGGGCTGCTCGAACTCGCCGTCGCCCTCGAGGAGCTCGGCCGCGCGATGACCCCCGGGCCGTTCCTCCCGACCGTCCTCGCGAGCGCCGTCCTGCACCGCGCGGGGCACCGCGACCACCTCGCGGGACTCGCGTCCGGCGCGGCGCTCGGCGCCGTCGGCCTCCGCCCCGGCGGCCTCGAACTGCGCGCCGACGGAACGCTCCACGGGACGTCCGAGCCGATCATGGGCGCGCACCTCGCCGACGTCCTCGTCGTCCCCGCCCGCGCCGGCGACCGGACGGCGTGGGTCGTCCTGTCCGGCGCGCCCGCCGAGGAGCTCCCGAGCCACGACCTGACCCGCCGCCTCGGCCGCCTGCACGCCGACGGCGCCGTCCCGGACGCGACGCTCGACCTCGGCACCCGCACCGTGCTCGACCTCGCGGCCGTCCTGTTCGCCGCCGAGTCCTCCGGCCTCGCCGACCGGGCGACCGCGACCGCCGCCGAGTACGCGAAGGTCCGCGAGCAGTTCGGCCGTCCGATCGGCCAGTTCCAGGGCGTCAAGCACCGCTGCGCCCGCATGCTCGCGCACGCCGAGCAGGCCCGCGCCTGCGCGTGGGACGCCGCCCGCGCCCACGACACCGCCGACCCCCGCGAGGCGTCCCTCGCCGCCGCCGTCGCCGGCGCGACCGCCCCGCACGCCGCCTTCACCACCGCGAAGGACTGCATCCAGACGCTCGGCGGCATCGGCTTCACGTGGGAGCACGACGCGAGCCTGTACCTGCGCCGCGCGCAGACCCTCCGCGTCCTCCTCGGCTCCACGGGCGACTGGCGCCGCCGCGTCGCGCGCCTCACCCTCGACGGCGTCCGCCGCGAGCTGTCCGTCGAGCTCCCGCCCGAGGCCGACGCGATCCGCACCGACGTCCGCGCCGAACTCGACCCCGCGCGGGCCCTCACCGGCAAGGAGCGCATCGACTACCTCGCCGACCGCGGCTACACGTCCCCGCACCTCCCGGCCCCCTGGGGCAAGGGCGCCGACGCCGTCACCCAGCTCGTCATCGCCGAGGAGATGCGCGCCGCCGGCCTGCGCGCCCACGACATGATCATCGGCAACTGGGTGGTGCCGACGCTCATCGCGCACGGCTCGCCCGCCCAGCACGAGCGCTTCCTGCCGCCGTCCCTGCGCGGCGACCTCCGCTGGTGCCAGCTGTTCAGCGAGCCCGGCGCGGGCTCCGACCTCGCCGCGCTGAGCACCCGCGCCGAGAAGGTCGACGGCGGCTGGAAGATCAGCGGGCAGAAGGTGTGGACGTCCATGGCCCGCGAGGCCGACTGGGGCATCCTGCTCGCCCGCACCGACGCGTCCGTCCCCAAGCACAAGGGCCTGTCGTACTTCCTCCTCGACATGAAGGCGCCCGGCATCGACATCCGCCCCCTCCGGGAGCTGACCGGCGACACCCTGTTCAACGAGGTGTTCCTCGACGGCGTGTTCATCCCGGACGACCTGCTCGTCGGGCGCCCCGGCGACGGCTGGAAGCTCGCCCGCACCACCCTCGCGAACGAGCGGGTGTCGCTGTCCAACGACTCGTCCCTCGGCAGCGGCGGCGAGGCCCTCCTCAAGCTCGTCCGGACGGACGACGACGAGCGCCTCGCCACCCTCGGCGGCATCCTCTGCGACGCCCAGTCGAGCAGCCTGTTCGGCCTCCGCACCACCCTGCGCTCGCTCGCCGGCGGGCAGCCGGGCGCCGAGTCGTCCATCGGCAAGCTCATCGGCGTCGAGCACATCCAGCAGGTGTGGGAGACGGCCGTCGACTGGATCGGCCCCGGCGCCCTCACCGGCGAGGGCCCCGGCGGCATGCAGGACCCCACGTGGATGTTCCTGAACTCCCGCAACATGTCGATCGCCGGAGGCACCACGGACGTCCAGCTGAACATCATCGGCGAGCGCATCCTCGGCCTGCCCCGCGACCCGCAGCCGACCGGGAGGCCCGCGTGACGATCGACCTCCAGGCGTCCCCCCGCCGCAGCGGCGTCGACGCCGCCTCCGCCGCCGCCCGCCGCGTCATCGCCGCGCTCGTCCGCGCCGGGGACATCTCCACCGCCGACATGGCCGACGTCGCCGACCGCCTCAACGCCGTCGCCGACGACCTCGAAGCCGCCGCGCCCGCCCTGCACGACCGCCTCGTCGACATGTGGCGGGGCGACGGCAACACCCGCCACGACCCGGCCACCGGCCCCGAGAACCCCATCGCCCCGCCGCTGGAGTACACGGGCACCCCGGACGGCGGCATCGAGGCCGAGACCACCCTCGACCTCCCGTACCAGGGGCCGCCGTCGAGCGTCCACGGCGGCGTCTCGTCCCTCCTGCTCGACCACACCCTCGGCGTCGCGAACGGCTGGGCGGGGGCGTCCGGCATGACCGCCGAACTCACCCTCCGCTACCACCGCCTGACGCCCCTCTTCGAACCCCTGACCGTCTCCGCCCGCCAGGTGTCCGTGGACGGCCGCAAGATCCGCACGGTCGGCGCCATCCGCCACAACGGCCGCGACTGCGTCACCGCCGAGGGCCTGTTCATCGCCACATACCCGCCCCGCCCCCGCTGACCGGAGGGGGCGTCACCCGCCGGGCTTGCGGGCCTCGACCAGGACGCGCGTGGAATGGGCGACGAACGGCCCGCCCGCGCGGATCCCCGCGTCGAGGTCCCGCAGCCGCTCCCGGTACTTCTCGACCGTGAACCCCGGAACCGTCCACACGACCTTCCGCAGGAAGTGGACGACCGCCCCCACGTCGAAGAACTCCATCCGGAGCCGCTCCATCCGCATCTCGACCACCTCGAGCCCCGCCGCCTCGGCGTCGGCCCGCTCCACGTCCGGATGCCGCCTGTGCTTCGCGTCCGGCTGCGGGCCGAGGAAGTACTCGACGAGCTCCCACACCGTCCCGGGCCCGACGTGCTGCGCGAAGTACGTCCCGCCGGGCCGGAGCACCCGCGCGATCTCGCCCCACCACACCGTCGCCGGATGCCTGCTGGTCACCAGGTCGAACGCCCCGTCGGCGAACGGCAGCGGCGGCTCGTCCGGGTCCGCCACCACGACGACCCCGCGCGGATGCAGCAGCCGCGTCGCCTTCGCGACGTTCGGCGGCCACCCCTCCGTGGCCACCATCGTCCGCGGGAACGCCTCGGCCCCCGCGAGCACCTCGCCCCCGCCCGTCTGGACGTCCAGGGCGGCCCCGGCCTCCCGCAACCGCCGGCTCATCGACCGCTGGTAACCCCACGACGGCCGCTCCTCGGTGGCCCGCCCCTCGAACCACGAGAAGTCCCACCCCTCGACGGGCGCCGCCTCGGCCTCCGCGACCAGATCATCGAAATCGCGCACCCGCCCATCATCCCCACGGGCGCAACCGATTTACGGGCACCCGGCGGCGACCCTCGCCCAGACCCACTTGCCGGACGGCCCGGTCCTACGGACCCCGCACTCCGCCGCCACCGCCCGCACCAGATGCAGCCCGCGCCCCCCTTCCTCGTGCCCGCTCTCCAGCGCCGGGAGGCCGGGCATCTGGCGCTTGATCGGGCGGCGTTCGCCGACCTGCTCTCCCGAGTGAAGCGGGGCGAACTCGGGGGGTGACGGGTGGGTCAGTCGGCGGAGCCGGTCAGGTGGCGGCCCAGGAATGGGAGTTGGCGGGGGAGCATTTTGCGGCGGAACGCCGCGTCGTGGCAGCCCGCGTAGATCCCGCCTTCTGGGTCCTCGCCCGCATCGCGCAGGGACGCGAGGAGTCGCTCGGTCGGGTCGGCGAAGGAGTCGTGGCTGCCGCACGCGGCCCACACCGGGATGCCGGTCAGCCGCCGGGCGTAGGCTCGGGCCTTCGCGTCGTCGATGGCGGGTGACGTCGCCACGACCGCGGCCACTCGCGCGCGTTGCTCCGCCGCCAGGCGCAGGGCGCCGTCTCCGCCCATCGACCAGCCGAGCAGGCCGAAGCGTCCGGTCTCCAACCCCTGGTCGGCCAGGAACGGGAGCAGGTGGTCGGTGACGAGGCCGTCGCGGTACCAGTGGTCCACGGACGCCACGGCGAACGGCGGCGTGCCCTGGGCCACCGCGTCGGCCAGGTAGTTCTGGATCGCGTACATGTCAAAGGGCGTGCGCGCGTTTCCGCCGCCGCCGTGCAGCAGGACGGCGACCGGCAGCCGGGAGCCGGGCCGGGCGCCGGGCGGACGGCCGATCACTGCGCGCACGGACTCGCCGCCCAAGCGCAGAGTGTGCTCCTGCACCGGTCCGGTCGGCACCGCCGGGGGAGCGGGCATCTCGCCGCAGCGGCCCAGGGCCCGTGCCGCGCGTTCCTTGCCGGGCAGGACGCCCGCCTCCACCAGCGCGGCGGCACCGCCTCCGGCCGCCAGCACGCCCGCCGCGGCCAGGAAACCCCGCCGCGATATGCCGCTCATGCCCTCGCCCCCATGCCCCGAAAGTAGCCAATTTCGTGATCTAGCACCGGAGAACCCTGTTTCTGGACGCGCAGGGCGGTCGACTCGAACGCTCGCGGGTCGGGCCTGCGCGAGGTCTTTGCGCATCACCGTGCAGACCGTCTCGTACCGGCGGATCGACCCGTCGGGTGCCGGTTCGTCCCAGGACTCGGGGCGGCGGTCGAACGCGGCCCCGAGCGCTCGTACAGCGCTCGCGCGCGGGGGTCGCTCTCCTCCACGCTGAGCTCCGCCCGCCGGAGCCAGGGGGCCGATTCTCTCCCCGGGCGCGATGAGTTCGGAACGGGGTACGGGTCTGTTCGGACGAGCGATGCGACAGAGACAACGGAGGACACGATGACCGACGACCTGCCCGGGCGTCCGCCCGTCGTCGACATGGACACCTGGCGCGCGGCCCGGGACGAGCTGCTGGTCCGCGAGAAGGCCCACACGCGCGAGGGTGACGCGATCGCCGCGGCGCGGCGCCGGCTGCCGATGGTGGAGTTCGACGGGACGGTCGAGATCGTCGGGCCCGACGGTCCGGTGCCGTTCGTCGACCTGTTCCAGGGCCGCGAGGAACTCGTCGTCTACAAGCACATGTGGTACGACGACGCGCCGCCGCAGGGCCAGTGCGAGGGCTGCACCACCACGGTGTGGCACATGAAGGACGCCGTCTACCTCAATGCCCGCGGCGTCTCGTACGCCGTGCTGACGACGGGCGAGTGGGACGAGGTGGACGCCTACGTCGACTTCATGGGCTACACCGAGCCCTGGTACTCGGTGCGCGGTGTGGACGAGCCGGTCGGCGGCGCGATGGGGTACGCGACCAGTTTCCTGCGCGACGGTGAGCGCACGTTCCTCACCTACTCCACGACGGGCCGAGGCACGGAGCCGGTCAACGGCTCCATGGCCCTGCTCGACATGACGCCCTACGGCCGCGGCGAGGCGTGGCAGGACAATCCGGAGGGCTGGCCCGAGGGCGACGTCCCGTGCTGGTACTGGCGCTCGGACGCGGACGGCAATGCCACCTGGGGCCCGACGAGCCGCCCGGTACCGCAGTGGACGCGCCCCGGCGCGGGGCCCGTCGACACCCTCGGCCGCCACGGCCCGTACCACTGATCTCGCGGCCCGCTGTGGTCGGGTGGCGGCGTGTCCTGTTCGCGACGCCGTCACCCCCACAATGCGGGCTTCGCGCGGGGGACGGGCGTGCTCGGCGGGGTGGACGCTGACGGTGTTCGGGCTGACCGGAGTGTGACGGGAGTGTTATTGGCGATCCGCCAATAAGGTCTTCCCCGGGGTGGGGGCGGTGTGCGATGCTGCGCCCGTAAGTGGTCAGTTACCACAGCGGGAGGCCGCCATGGAGGACGGACCGGGCGTGCGGCGCCGGAGGTTCCTCGGCTATCTGGTCACGGCGCCGACGCTGGCGGTGGCCGTGCAGTGGACGGGGGGTCCGGCGGCGGCGAGCCCGACGCCGCCGCAGCCGGAGGAGATCTTCGACGTCGGCGACCTGGTGAAGCTCGCGTCGGCGCCGACGTCCGGGCTGGTCGCCGTCCAGGTGGGCGAGGACGGGACGGCCGCGTTCGCGCTGCCGCGCGCGGAGGTGGGGCAGGGGATCACCACGGCCGTCGCGATGCTGATCGCCGAGGAGATGGACCTGCCGCTGGACAAGGTGCGGGTGTCGCTGTCGGACGCGCGGCCCGAGCTGCTGTTCAACCAGTTCACCGGCGGTTCCACGTCGATGCGGTCGCTGTACGGGCCGGTGCGGACGGCGGCGGCCATCGCGCGGGAGCGGCTGGTGGCGACCGCCGCGCGGGCCTGGAACGTGGATGCCGGCAAGCTGACGACCGAGGACGGCGCGGTGGTCGGGGGCGGGCGGCGCGCGACCTACGGGTCGCTCGCGAAGGCCGCGGCGGTGACCCGCACGACCCGGGTGTCGGCGACGCCGAAGAAGGCGGCGGAGTTCGCGGTCGTGGGGAAGCCGACGACGCGGGTGGACGCCCTCGACGCCGTCACGGGCCGCAAGCGGTTCGCCATGGACCTGGACGTTCCGGACGCGCTGCCCACGATGGTGCGGCGCCCGCCGACGATCGACGGGACGGTCGCGTCGGTGGGCAACGCCGCCGAGGTGGCGGCGATGCCGGGGATCACCGACGTCGCGGTGCTGAAGCACGGCGTGGCGGTGCGGGGACGGACGTTCGGCCAGTGCATCGACGCGCTCCGGGCGCTGGAGGTGTCGTGGCGTCCGGGTCCGGTGGCGGGGGAGTCGGACGACACGGTCCTGGCGAAGCTGAAGAGAGCGGTGCCGCGGGTGGGCGGGGCGCCGCTGTTCAGCCGGACGGTCGACGCCGAGTTCGCGTTCATGTTCGCGAGCAACTCGCCGCTGGAGCCGGACGCCGCGGTCGCGGACGTCCGGTCGGGGAGCGCGGAGGTCTGGGCGAGCCTGAAGGTCCCGGGCGACGCGCAGGCGGAGATCGCGAAGCGGCTGGGCCTGCGGGTGTCCCAGGTGAAGGTGCACGTGGTGGAGGGCGGCGGGTCGTTCGGGCGGCACCTGCATCCGGACGCGGCGGTCGAGGCCGCGGAGATCTCGAAGAAGATGGGCAAGCCGGTCAAGCTGTCGTGGTCGCGGACGGACAGCGTCCGGCAGGGGCGCGTGCATCCGATGTCGGTCTCCCGGGTGCGCGCCGCCTACCGGGGCGGGGACGTCGTGTCCTACGAGCAGCGGCACGTCAGCACCGAGACCAGCTTCAGCCACGGCTTCGGCGACATGATCAGCGCGAACGCGGCCGACATCCCGGTCCTGGTGAACGACGCCGTCGCCCAGGTCTTCTTCCACCTGAGCCAGTCGTCGCCGTACCGGTTCGGGCCGACCAAGCAGACGCTGACCGAGATCCCGCTGAAGTTCAAGACCGGCAGCATGCGCAACGTGTACTCGCCGAACGTCGTGTGCGCGCGGGAACTCGTCGTCGACCGGCTCGCCGCCGAGATGGGCAAGGACCCGGTCGCGTTCCGCCGCGCCTTCCTGGACGACGGGAAGCTGCGGGCCGTCCTGGACCGGGCGGCGTCCGAAGGCGACTGGGGGCGGTCGCTGCCCGCGGGGGTCGCGCAGGGCGTCGCGCTCGCCGGCGAGTACCGGTCGGCGTGCGCGGTGCTCGTCGAGATCGACTGCCGCCCCGAGACCGTGAACCGCCCGATCCGCAACGGCGTCACCGGCCCGCGCGTGACGCGCGCGCTGGTCGTGGTGGACGTGGGCCTGCCGATCAACCCGCGCGGCCTGGACGCGCAGATGATCGGCGGCCTCAACGACGGCATCGCGATGGCGCTGACGTCCAGCCTCCACATGAGGGACGGCGTCCCGCTGGAAGGCAGCTGGGACAACTACTTCTACACGCGGCAGTGGAACACCCCGCCGGAGACGCGCGTGATCGTCATGCCGCCGAGCGAGGACGAGCCGGGCGGCGCGGGCGAGCTGGCGGTGGCGCCCGCCCTCGCGGCCGTGGCGTGCGCCTACGCCCGCGCGACCGGGACGATGCCGACCCGGTTCCCCATCAACCACGACACGCTCGCCTTCGAGCCCCTCCCGTTGCAGCCGTCCACACCGCAGTCCCCGGTCGACGGCCTGGACCGCGCGTTCTAAGGAGCCCGACGTGCCCACCCATACCTTCCGGCTCAACGGCGAGCAGATCACCGTGGAGGCCGAGGACGACGTGCGCCTGCTGTGGGTGCTGCGCGACCTGCTGGGGGTCACCGGCCCCAAGTACGGCTGCGGCATCGGCGTCTGCCAGGCGTGCACCTCCCACGTGAACGGCAAGGCGGTCAACGTCTGCTCGGTGCCGGTGTCCCGGATCGGCCCGGACGACGAGGTCGTCACCATCGAGGGCCTGCCGGGCACGGTGGACCGCGACCTGCACCCGATGCAGGAGGCGTGGCTGGAGCACGACGTCGCCCAGTGCGGCTACTGCCAGCCGGGGCAGATCATGTCCGCGGTGGCGAAGGTCCGGCAGGTCCGCGCCGAGGGCCGCGAGATCACCGACGCCGACCTGGACGAGCTGCGCAACATCTGCCGCTGCGGCACCTACGCCCGCATCCGCGACGCCGTCAGGTCCGGGGCCGAGCGGATGTGACGCCGCCGCGCGCCGCTACCGGTTCTCGAGGGGGAGCAGTTCGGCGGCGAAGGCGTCGAGGAAGTCGCGGCGGGACGCCACCCGGCCCGCCGGGCGGACGACGAACTTCGACAGGCCGGCGTCGACGAACCGGCGGAGCCGGTCGCGGGCGCCGTCCCAGCCCCAGCACAGGAGGTCGCGCGGGTCGGCGACGTCGGGGCGGTCCTTGCGGAGCCGCGCCAGGAGGGCGTCCACCGCGCGGTCGTCCGCGTCGTCCGGGACGACCGTGAGGTAGGTGCCGTAGTGGTCCTCCTCGATCGCCCGTCCGGCCCGGTCGGCGGCGCGCAGGATGAGGGCGCGGCATTCCTCGGCGTCGGCGGGGGTGACGGTCGCGCCGAGCCAGCCGTCGCCGAGCCGTCCGATCCGGTCCATGGCGGCGGGGACGCGGCCGCCCAGCCACAGGTCCAGCGGCTTGGCGGGCCGCGGCGCGACCGACGCGCCGTCGAGGCGGAAGTACCGGCCGCGGTGGGTGACGGACGGTTCGGTGAGCAGCGCCCGCACCACGCGCAGGGCCTCCTCGAACACGTCCGCGCGGGGCCCGTCCGGCACGGGGTAGACGGGACGGTCGGCGGGCCGCGCGGGGCGGACGCCGAAGACCGGCAGGACGCGCCGGGGCGCGAGCGCGGCGAGCCCGGCGAGCTGCGCCGCGACGACGGCCGGGTTGCGGCCGGGCAGCACCAGCACGCCCGTCCCCAGCTTGAGCCGCTCGGTGCGGCCCGCCGCGTACGCCATGCCGACCAGCGGGTCGACGGTGTCCGGCGCGGCCGCCAGGTCCGACAGCCACAGCGAGTCGATGCCGCGCGCCTCCAGGTCGGCCGCGAGGCCGGCGAGCCCCGGGCCGTCCGGTGCGCCGCGTTCGGGCACGTCCCCCACGCCGATGCGGATCTTCATCCGGCCATCAGAACCCCGTGCGCGGCGCCCGGTCAAGGGCGCGTCACGGGGCCGTCCCGGTGGTCAGGCCGCGCAGGGCCGGTTCGACGCGCTCGCCCGGGACGTGCGGGGCGTCGCGGGCGCCTCGGACGTCCGAGCTGATCGAGCGGCTGCGGGCCCGCCGAGCCCCAGCACCTGCCGTGACCGCGCCCGTAGGGTGGCCGCGTGACCGACTTCTTCGCCGGGGACACCCGCACCAACCGTGAACGCATGCTGGCCGGCGACCCGTACATCGCCGACGACCCCGAGCTGGAGGCCGCGTCCAGGCGGTCGGTGGCGCTGGCCCACCGGTACGGCGAGATGTACGCCGCCGACCCGGACGCCGCCCGGCCCGTCCTGGAGGAGCTGCTCGGCTCGATCGCCCCCGACGCGCACATCCGGCCGCCGCTGCACGTCGACTACGGCACGTACATCACCGTCGGCTCCGGCTCGTTCGCGAACTACGGGCTGACCGCGCTGGACGTCGCGCCGATCACGATCGGCGACGACGTCCAGATCGGCCCGAACGTCCAGCTGCTCACGCCCACGCACCCGCTCGACCCGGCGCGGCGGCGCGCGAAGATCGAGGGCGCGGCGCCGATCGTGATCGGGGACAACGTGTGGATCGGCGGCGGCGCGATCGTCCTCGCCGGGGTGACCGTCGGCGCCAACAGCGTGATCGGCGCCGGGGCGGTCGTCACGAAGGACGTCCCGCCGGACGTCGTCGCGGTGGGCACCCCGGCGCGGGTGGTCCGGTCGCTGTGACCGGCCGGCCCCCGTCCGGCCCGCTCGCCGCGCTCCGCGCGGTGCGGGCGACCCGCTGGTTCACCGGCGAGGACGTCGACGACGCGACGCTGCGGGAGATCCTCGACACGGCGCGGTGGACGGGGTCGGCGCGCAACCGGCAGCCGTGGCGGTTCCACACGGTCCGCTCCGCGGAGACCCGCCGCGCGCTGAGCGAGTGCGGCGCGTACGCGCTGCACCTGCGCGCCGCCCCGGTCGTCGTCCTGCTCGCGCTCGACCGGAGCCACGCGGACGCCGAGTTCGACGGCGGCCGCGTCGCCCAGACAATCGTCCTCGCGGCCCACCTGCTGGGGCTCGGGACCTGCCCGGTGACGTTCTTCCCGGAGGCGAAGAGTGCGCGCGCCACCGCGATCGCCGGGCTCGGCGAGCCGTGGCGGGTGCGGACCGGCATCGCCCTCGGCCGCCCCGCGCCGCGCCCGTCCGGCACCTCGGCGATCCCGACCGGGCGCCACGGCCTCGACACCCTCTGGACGTCCGACTAGCCCCGGGACGCGGCCCTTGTCGCGGTCGTCCGGACCTTGATATGCATGAGTCATGCATGATCGAGTGGCGAACCTGCTGGGGGCGGCCTCGCTGGCCGTGACCGACGTGATCCTCGCCGGCACCGCCGGCGCGGGCGGGGTCGGCCCGAGCGGGGCCGCGGCGCTGATCGTCCTGGCGCACGACCCGGAGCTCGGCGTCACCGAGCTGGGCCGCCGTGTCGGGCTGAGCCAGTCCGCGGCGGCCCGCATGGTGGACGGCCTGCAGGCCGCCGGGCTCGTCGAGCGGCTGCCCGCCGCGGGCCGCGTCGTCCGCGTCCGGCCGACCCCCGCCGGACGGGCGGCCGCGCGCACGATGCTCGCCGCGCGCGGCGCTCCGCTGGCCGGCGCCCTCGCCGTCCTGGACGACGACGAGCGCGCGACGCTCGGGGCGCTGCTCGGCAAGCTCCTCGGCCGCCTCTACGACGAGATCGGCGACCCGGACGTCATGTGCCGCCTCTGCGACCGGGCGTGCTGCACCGACGGGGCGGTCTGCCCGGTGGGGGAGGCGGACCGCCGGGCCCGGCCGGCGTCATGACCGGCGCGGCGCTCGCGCTCGGCTCGGCCGCCTGCTACGGCGTCGCCGACGTGGCCGGCGGGCTGCTGGCCCGCCGCGCCGACTTCCGGGCCGTCGCCTTCCTGGGCCAGGCCGGGGGCCTCGGCTGCGCGCTGCTCGCCGCGCTGCTGCTCCCGGCCCCGGACGTCCGGCCCGGGGACCTGGCGTGGGGCGCGCTGTCGGGCGCCGGGACGGGCGCGGCCATGGTCTTCCTGTACCGGGGCATCGCGCGGGGCGCTATGAGCGTGGTGGTGCCGGTGAGCGCGGTCGGCGGGGTCGCGCTCCCCGTCGCCGCCGGGGTCGTCCTGCTCGGCGACCGGCCCTCGGCCCCGGCCTGGGCGGGCATCGCGGTGGTGCTGCCCGCGCTGTGGCTGGTGTCGCGGTCCCGCCCGGACGAGCGGGGCCCGGCGCGCGCCGCGCTGCGGGACGGCCTCGTCGCGAGCCTCGGCATCGGGGTGCAGTACCTCGCGCTCGCGCAGGCGGGCGACGAGTCCGGCGCGTGGCCGGTCGCGGCCGGACGGGTCGCGGCCGTGCTCGTGATCGCGGCGCCGGCGCGGCGCGCGGGGCCGCCGGACGCGCGGACGGCGCTGTGGGCGGCGGCGAACGGGACGGTCGCCGCGGCGGCGCTCGTCCTGTACCTGGAGGCCGCCCGCGAGCAGCTCACCGTCGTCGCGGTCGTCCTGGCGTCGCTGTACCCCGTGGTGCCCGTGCTGGCGGGCGTCGGCTGGCTGCGCGAGCGGCTGTCGGCCGCGCAGGGGGCGGGGCTGGCGGGAGCCGCGGCCGCCGTCGTCCTGCTGACGCTTCCCTGACGAAACCGGGGCGCCGGACGTCCCGGGGGCTGCGAGGCTAGCCCGTCAGGACGGACAGGACCGACTTCGTCACCGCGTCCGGGGCGTCCTCGGCGGCGAGGCGTCCCGCGCGGACCTCGGTGGCCGCGCCGTGCACGAGGTAGTGGACGGCGCCGACGAGCCACGCCTCGGGCAGGTCGGTGCGCATCACGCCTTCGTCGCGGCCCCGGCGGACGAGGTCGGCCATGCGCCGGGCGGGCGGGTCGTGCAGTTCGCGGACGCGGCCCGCCGGGAGCACGTCCTCGGCGGCGGCCAGCAGCGCCCCCGACTCGGCCACCAGCTCCCAGCTCGACGCGAGCAGCCTGCCGATCGCCGCGCGGGGGTCCCCCGACAGGTCCACGGCCGCCAGCACCGCTTCGCCGTCCCGCAGGGCGTCGGTGAGCGCGGCCTCGACCAGGTCGGCGCGGGTGCGGAAGTGCCCGTACAGGGTCATCCGCCCGACGCCCGCCGCGCGGGCGATGTCGTCCGTGCTCGCGTTCGGGTCGGAGCTCAGCAGGGTGCGGGCGGCGGACACGATGCGGGCGATGCTGCGCTCGGCGTCGGCCCGGCGCCGGGGACGGGCGGAGGGTGCGGTCATGGACATCACTCTAACTCGTACGGCCATGTATGAGTTATGGTGGCCGCAGAACTCGTATTCAGATGTACGAGTTATTGCACCGGGAGGACCCGATGACCCAGTCGCCCGCGGCGACGCCGCACCCGGCACGGTGGCGCGTGCTCGGTTTCCTCGGGGTGGCGCAGCTCATGCTGATCCTCGACGTCACGGTCGTGGCCATCGCGCTGCCCCACATCGAGGCCGACCTCGGCGTCGGCCGCGAGGCCCTGACCTGGACGGTCAGCGCGTACACCCTCACCTTCGGCGGGCTGATGCTGCTCGGCGGGCGCATCGCGGACCTGGCCGGCGCCAAGCGCGTCGTGCTCGCCGGGCTCCTGCTGTTCACCGCGGCGTCCCTCGCGACCGGCCTCGCCGGGTCCGCCGCCGTGCTGCTGGCCGGGCGCGTCGCGCAGGGCGCGGGCGCGGCGCTGCTGTCGCCCGCCGCGCTGTCGCTGGTCGTGGCGCTGTTCGACGGGGACGAGCGCAACAAGGCCCTCGGCGTGTGGTCCGCGCTCGGCGGCGGCGGGGCGGCCCTCGGCGTCCTGCTCGGCGGCCTGCTCACCGCGGGCCCCGGCTGGTCGTGGGTCTTCCTCGTCAACGTGCCGATCGGCGCGGCGATCGCCGCCGCCCTCGCCGTCCTGCTGCCCGCGCGGCCGCCCGCCGCCGCGCGGGGCCGCGTCGACGTGCCCGGCGCCGTCCTGGTGACCGGCTCCTCGGCCGCGCTGATCTACGCGCTCATCGGGGCGGGCGAGGACGGCTGGCTCACCGCGCGCACCGGCCTGCTCGTCCTCGCCGCCGCCGTCGGCTACGCGCTGTTCGCGCTCTGGCAGCGGCGGGCCGCGTCCCCGCTGATGGACGTCCGGCTCCTGGCGCGGCGCCCGGTCGCGACGGGCGCGTTCCTCATCTTCATGGCGACGGCCCTGATGATCGCGGTGTTCTTCCTCGGCACGTTCTACTTCCAGCACGCCCGCGGCTACGGCGCCCTCCGGACGGGCCTGCTGTTCCTGCCGGTCGCGGTCGCGACGATGCTCGGCGCGAACGCGACCGGGCGGGTCATCGGCCGGTGGGGCGGCCGGGCGCCGGCCGTCGCGGGCCTGCTGGTCGCGGCGGCCGGCATGGCGGCCCCGGCGGTGTCGCTGAACCCGGTCGCCGTCGTCGCCGGGGTGTCGGTCGCGGCGGCGGGCACCGGCGCCCTGTTCGTCGTCGCCTCGGCGACCGCGCTCGGCCGCGTCGCGCCCCACGAGGCCGGGATCGCCTCCGGCATCGTCAGCTCGTTCCACGAGTTCGGCGCGTCGTTCGGCGCCGCCGTCGTCTCGAGCGTCGCCGCCGCGAGCCTGGCCGGAACCACCCTCGACGGCTTCACCGGGGCGTTCACCCTCGCCGCGGTCGCCGCCGCCGCCGGCGCGGCCGCCGCGCTGCCGCTGACCCCCGGCCGCGCCCCCGCACCCGCGTGACCGGCGGTGTCGGGGGGAAACGGTAGAACTGCCCGCTATGGATGATCACCAGAGGGAGGCCGCGCACGGTGTGCTGCTGCACGCGGCCGAAGAGATCATGAAAGGCGCGCCGGACGGATGGCGCCGGGCGCTGGTGCGCGAGTACGCCACGCCGCACGGCAGGGGCGGCACCGGAAGCTGGTACGAGACGGAGGGCGACGGCGACTCCCTGTCGCCCTCTCTCGACGTGCGGAAGCTGTACGAGCTGGTCGGCGGGGGAGAGGAGGTGGCGGTCGAACTGCTCGTCGAGCCCTCGGGGCGGTTCGAGGCGGTGGTCGGACGGTCGCTCACGCGCTCCCGGTACGAGCGTGACCGGGTCCTGTACGTGCTGCGGCCGGACGTCCTCCCGGAGCAGCCCGGCGCCCTCGAACCGCCCTGCGCGAACCCGACGTTCGCCGGGGACCCGGACGAGGCCGTCCGGCTGTTCCGCGAGTACCTGCGCAAACGCCGGGAGATCCTCGAGGAGGAGGAATGGCTGGCCGAGCCGCTGGCCGAGGACGAGCGGGCGGCGCTGCTGGACCGGTTCGACGGCGAGCTCCCGCCCGACCTGCTGGCCCTGTACGGCGAGGCGGACGGGGACGAGGACACCGGGCTCTTCCACAACCATCCGTGGTTCGCGCTGGAGAGCACGACGCTCGTCGAGCACGAGGAGCCGTGGTCGTGGAGGATGAACCCGCTGTGGTCGACGCCCGGCGGGACTCCGCCCGGGGTCGTCCGGCGGTGGGTCGGCACTCCGAAATGGGTGCCGTTCGCGACGAGCACCGGCGGCGACTTCCTCGCGGTCGACATGGACCCCGGACCGGCCGGACGTCCGGGGCAGGTCATCCGCATGGGGCGGAACTACGGGGGCGCGCCGATGCTCGTCGCCCCGTCCGTCACGCACATGCTGCGCGCCCTGGTGGCGGCCCTCGACCGCGGCGCGTACCGGAACGACGAGGGATACCTCCACGTGGACGCGGAGTTCCCGAGCTACCTGGACCCGAGCAAGTCGTTCTGGCGCGGGAACGCCCCCATCCCGGCGAAGCCGAAGCGGATCCGGCACCTCGTCGTCGACAAGGTCCGCGACGTCGATCTGAGCCCCGTCCGCAGCGCGCCGCACCTGCACGCGGTGACGCTGTTCGGGGACGGCCCCGCCGACCTCGCCCCGCTGCGCGACGCGCCGGTGGAGATGCTGCAAGTCGAACTCGGCGCGGTGGACCTCGCGCCCCTCGCCGGGCACCCGGCCCTGCGCGCGGTGCGGCTCAAGACGAGCGAGCCCGTCGACCTCGGCGTCCTGCGGACGTTGCCGCGCCTGCAGGCGCTCGACCTGTCCGGGTCGGCCGTCCGGGGCCTCGGAGTGGTCCGCGAACTGGACGGGCTGCTGTCGCTGACGCTGTCGCCCGAGCAGTGGCGGGAGGTCGGCGCGGTGCCCGGCCTGTCCGCCGCGGAGCTCGCGGGCGACCCCGCGCCCGGCCAGATCCGCGAGTGGGCCGAAGGGTTCCGGCCCGACGAGCCGCTCGACGCCCCGGAGTACTTCGAGGGAAGCGTGCGGTGACGCCCCGGGCGGGCCCCGGCCCCGCCCGGACCGGCCCGGACCGGCCCGTCCGGGCGGCCCGTCACGCGCCGAGGACGGTCAGTGCCCCGAGCGACACGCCGCCCACCAGGGCCGTCGAGAGCGCGCCGAGCAACAGGCCGCGCCGTCCCGTCCGCAGCAGCGTCCCGACGCGCACGGACGTCCCGAGCCCGAACATCGCGGCGGCCAGCAGCACCGTCGAGACGTCCGCCGCGCCCGCCAGGACGGCCCCGGGCAGGACGTCCGCGCCGCGCAGCGCCACGGCCGCCAGGAACCCGACCACGAAGAGCGGAACGATCGGCGGCCGCGCCCCCGCGCCGCCCGGCCGCCGCCGCTCCAGGACGCCCACCGCCGCGACCATCGGCGCGAGCAGCACCACGCGGGTGAGCTTCACGACCACGGCCGTCCCCACCGCCGCCGCGCCCGCCGGCGACGCGGCCGCCACCACCTGCCCGACCTCGTGCACGCTCAGCCCCGCCCACATCCCGAGCGCCTCGCCGTCCAGCCCGAACACCCGGGCGCCGAGGAACGGGACGAGCACCATCGCCGCGCTCCCGTAGACCGTCACGAGCGCGACACCGCCCGCGACGTCCTCCCGCTCGGTCCTGGCGGCCCCGTCCATCGCCGCGATCGCCGACGCCCCGCAGACCGAGAACCCCGTCGCGACCATCAGGCCGAGTCCCCGCGGCACCCCGACGAGCCGGCCGAGCGCGATCGTTCCGGCGAACCCCGCCGCGACCGTCACGACCACCGCGGCGAGCGTCCCGGGGCCGAGCCGCAGCACCTCCGCGAGGCCGAGCTGCAACCCGAGGAGCACCACCCCCGCCCTCAGGAACCTCCGCGTCGCCCACGCCAGGCCGTCCGCCGTCGCCGCAGGCAGCGCGCCGCCCGCGACCACCCCCAGCAGCACCGCGACCGTCAGCGGGCTCAGCGCCGGCGCGAACCCGGCGAGCACCATCGCCGCGCCCGCCCCGGTCGCCGCCACCGACACCCCCGGCCCGGCGGCGGCCCACCGGGCCCGCGCGCCGCGGGCGCGCGCCGTCCGGCGGTTCTCGGCCCGTTCGCGTTCGACGTCCATGCCACCGAGCCTCCGCCCGTCCGGGCCATCCCGGTACCGGGCGGTTCGACCTCACGTCATAGCCTCGGGGCATGACCGCGCCGCCGGACGTCGAATCGCTGCGGCTGCTCGTCCTGGTCGCCGAGCACGGCAGCCTGACCGCCGCGGCCGCCGAACTGCGCGTCAGCCAGCCGTCCGCCAGCAAGCGGCTGTCGCGCCTCGAACGGCGGCTCGGCCTCCGCCTCGTCGACCGGACCCGCCGCGGCTCCGCCCTCACCCCCGCCGGGCTGCTGGTGACCGGGTGGGCCCGCCGCGTCCTGGACGACCTCACCGCGCTCACCGACGGCGCCGAGGCGCTCCGCCGCGAACGCAGCGGGCGGCTCACGGTCGCGGCCAGCGTCACCGTCGCCGAGCACCTGCTGCCCGCCTGGATCGGCGACCTCCGCCGCGACGACCCCGGCCTCCACGTCGGCATGCAGGTGACGAACTCGGCCCGCGTCTGCGAGCTCGCGCGGAACGGCGACGTCGACATCGGCTTCATCGAGTCCCCCGGGCGCCCGTCCGGCCTGCGCAGCCGGGCCGTCGCGGGCGACCGGCTCGTCCTCGTCGCGCCGCCCGGCCACCGCTGGGCCCGCCGCGCCCGCCCGGTTCCGCCCGCCGAGGTCGCCGCGACGCCGCTGATCAGCCGGGAGGCGGGCTCGGGCACCCGGGAGGCCGCCGTCCGCGCGATGGCCGCCCGCGACCTCGAACTCGCCCCGCCGCTGCTGGAACTCGGCTCCGGCACGGCTGTTCGCAACGCCGTCGCCGCCGGCGCCGGGCCCGCCCTGATCAGCGAGCTCGTCGTCGGCCCCGACCTCGCCGCCGGGACCCTCGCCGAGATCCCCATCGAGGGCATGACGCTCGAACGCTCCCTCCGCGCGGTCTGGCGCACCGGCACCGACCCCGCCGGCCCCGCCGCCGACCTCCTCGCCCGCGCCGCCCGCCGCCCCGCCCCCTGACCCGCCCGGTCGGCCCTGCCCGCCGAGCCGAACGCCGTCCCGCCGGGGAGCGCGGTGTCGCGGGACGTGCGGACGCGGGGCGAGTCGATCGAGGGTCGCCGGTGGGCCTGCCGTCGGCCCCGTCATGAGGGTCTGTACGGAGGTGCCGGGGGCGGCGGACGCGGGGGCCGGTCGGCCTTGGCGGGCGGGCCCCGAGGCGTCCGGCGGGAGGTCAGGCGGTGGGCGGGGCGAGGACGGTGTCGACGTGGTGGTCGAGCACCGCCTTGGCGGCGTCGGGGAGCGGTGGCCCAGCGCGACGTCGACGCCGAGGCCGGTGGCGAGCGTCCAGCAGATGTCGGCGGCGACGCGGTCGTCGCCGCGGGCCGGGGTGCCGCGGGCGGCGCGGGCGGCGGCGATGAGGTCCGCCGTGAACGGCAGCAGCCCGTCGTCGCCGGGGGCGAGCACGGCGGCCATGGCCGGGTCGGACACCGCCTGCCCGAGCACCGCGACGGACAGCCGGAGCAGCCGCAGGCCCTCCTCGTCGCGGCCAGGATCGCGTAGAGGCACTAGCGCAGGATCGTCTCGGGGTCGCCTTCGGCGCCCGCCGCCCGGATCGACGCCTCGATGCGGGCGTCGAGCGCCCGCACCGCCCGGGTGACCGCGTCCGCGACGAGGTCCGCCCGCGTCGCGTAGTAGTGCTGGACCCTGGACCTGCCCCATGGACACGCCAGGTCAGGCGGGCTTGCGGGCGTGGCCGAGGTAGGTGACGACCGGGGGGCCGCCCGGGTCGAGGACGAACCCGGCCAGCGCCGCGACCTCGTCGTCCCCGACGGCGCCGCGGCGGCGGGCCAGCACGGTGCGCACGAGGCCGACGGCGCTCGCGGGCTTGAAGCCGCAGACGTCCTCGGCGTGCAAACCGTGCCGGGACAGGACGGCGGCGACGTCGGACGGGCGCCGCAGCCGGTCGCTCGCGTAGCGGCGGGGCGGCATGATGCGGGTCCACGGGAGGCGCTGGAAGGCGCCGAGGTAGACGAGCTTCGCCGGGACGGTCCGGTTGACGGTGTCGTACACGAGCGCGCCGCCGGGCCGCAGGGCGCGGGCGGCCAGTTCGACGACGCGGTCGAGGTCGCCGGTGATCTCGAAGGTGTCGGCCGCGTACACGAGGTCGAAGGACGCGGCGGGCACGTCGAAGTCCTCGGCGCGGGCGGTGCGGTGCACGACGGGCAGGTCTCCGGCGGCGGCCTCGGCGATGCGGGTCGCCGCCGGGGACGGGTCGAGCGCCGTCACGTCCAGGCCGGCGCGAGCCATGCCGTGCGGCAGCTCCCCGGTGCCGCCGCCGAGGACGAGCGCGCGGCCCCGGGCGAGCCCGTGCTCCGCGAGGTAGGCCATGCGCACGTCCTGGAAGGCGATCGCGCGCAGGCGGCGCCCGTCGACGGCGCCGGGGCGGGTGGAGTCGAGTTCGATGAGCGGTGCGGTTCCCATGCCGGGCGTCCTCTCCCTCGTGAGTTCCCTCAAGATACCAACTGAGTTCCCTCAGGGAACCTTCGGGTAGCCTGCCGGGCATGACCCGTACCCCGCTGTCCGACGCGGCCTGCTCGATCGCCCGCGCGACCGACCTGTTCGGGGACGCCTGGACCGCGCTGATCATGCGCGACGTCCTGCTCGGGATCACCCGGTTCGACGACCTCGCCCGCGACCTCGGCATCTCCCGCAAGGTCCTCTCCGCGCGGCTCGCGCGCCTCGTCGAGGAGGACGTCCTGACCCGCGAGCAGTACCAGGACCACCCGCCCCGCGCGCACTACCGGCCGACCGACAAGGGCAAGGAGCTCTACCCGGTCCTGCTCGCGCTGATGAACTGGGGCGACCGCTGGTACGCGGGGGAGGCGGGCCCGCCCGCGCGCATCCGCCACCGCGACTGCGGGCACGACACCACGCCCGTCCTCGCCTGCGCGCACTGCGGGGAGCCGCTCACGGTGGGCAACACCGACCAGCGCCCGGGCCCCGGCGGCCGCGTCGGCCCCGCCACGCGCGTCCTCGGCCCCCTCCTCCTCGCGCGCGCCGCCGAAGACCCGGACGCGGATCAGGGGCGGCCTCGTCCCGCGGAGGGGTGACGCGGGCCGGCGGACCCGCCTTTGGTCGGGGGCCGGGCGGCGGCGGTCACCCTTCCGGGTGAGGCGGAACATCATCTTCCCGGCGGATTCCGGCAAGCCCGGCTTCGCGGACGATGGGATGAATGGAATGGGTCACGGAGTGGGTCCGGGGGCTGAGCGACCTGCCCTTCCCGCTGCTGCTCGCGGTGGCCGGGGTGCTGGCGTTCGCCGAGTCCGGGCTGGGCGTCGGGTCGGTCGTCCCGGGGGAGACGGCCGTCGTGGTCCTCGGCGCCGCGGCCGCCGACCCGGCCCGCTACCCGGTGATGCTGCTCGTCGTCGCGCTGGGCGTGACGGCGGGCGACCACGTCGGGTACCTGCTCGGCCGCGCGAACGGCGAGCGGATGCGGGAGACCCGCGCGGTGCGCCGGCTCGGCGTCCGGCACTGGGACCGCGCCGCGGCGGCCCTCCGCCGGTACGGCGCCGCCGCCGTGTTCGTCACCCGGCTCGTCCCGGTGGTCCGGACGCTCACGCCCGCGGCGGCCGGGGTCGCGAACGTCCCGTACCGCCGCTTCCTGCTCGCGTCGCTCGCCGGGTCGCTGCTCTGGGCGGCGGTGTTCGTCAGCATCGGTGCGTTCGCGGGCGCGTCCGCGTCCCGCCTGGAGCAGCTCTTCGGCTGGGGCGCCTGGATCCTGTTCGGCCTGGCCGCGGCTGCGGCCGCCGCGGTGCTCCTCCTCCGCCGCCGCGCCCGCCGCGCCCGCGACGAGGCGCCCGAGCCCGCCGCCGAGCCGCCCGCGGTCGCGGAGCGGCCCTGCTCGGACGCCGCGTCCGCCTGACGCGCCGGACCCCGCGGTGACATGTGGGTGTCCGCCCGGTGCGGCTGCCCGCGCCGATCGGCCATAGAGGGCCCCCGAACGCGCAACGTAGCGTCGCGGTGGCACATCGTGATGCGAAGAATCGTGATGCGACGGAGGGCGACCGAATGACGAACGGTGGGACCGGCACGCGGCTCAGCCTGGGGACGGACGCCGCGCGGAACCTCGCGACGACCGCCAAGACGCGTCCGCAGATGCAGGGCGTCTCGTCCCGCTGGCTGCTGCGGGTCCTGCCGTGGGTGCGGGTCTCGGGCGGGACGTACCGGGTGAACCGGCGGCTCGCGTACCAGGTGTGCGACGGGCGGGTGGCGTTCGTCAACACGGGCGCGCAGGTCCGGGTCATCCCGTCGGAGCTCGCGGAGCTGGCGCCGCTGCGGGGGTTCGCGGACGCGCGGGTGCTGGAGGTCCTCGCGGGGCGGTGCGTGCAGGCGGAGTACGCGGCCGGCGACGTGATCGCGGAGGCGGGGCGCCCGGCCGACCGGGTCCACCTGATCGTGCACGGGAAGGTCGTCCGGCTGGGCGACGGCGCGTACGGGACGCCGGCGCGGCTGGGCGCGCTGGCCGGCGGGGAGTACTTCGGCGCGGAGGCCCTCACCGACGAGGACGCCGTGTGGGAGGCGACCGCGAAGGCGGCGACGGGCTGCACGGTGCTGTCGCTGACCCGGGAGGCGTTCGCGGAGGTCGCGGCGAACTCGGCGGCGCTGCAGGAGCGGCTCGAGCGGTTCCGGGAGTCGGGCCCGCCGGCGGTGAACAAGCGCGGCGAGGCGTCCGTCGACGTCGCGTCAGGGCACGCGGGGGAGCCGCGGCTGCCCGGCACGTTCGTCGAGTACGAGGCGGAGCCGCGCGAGTACCCGCTGAGCCTGGCGCAGACGGTGCTGCGGGTGCACACCCGCGTGGCGGACCTCTACAGCGACCCGATGGACCAGGTGGAGCAGCAGCTCCGCCTGACGATCGAGGCGCTGCGGGAGCGCCAGGAGCACGAGATGGTCAACAACCGGGACTTCGGCCTCCTGCACAACGCCGACCCCCGGCAGCGGCTCACCACCCGGAGCGGCCCGCCGTCGCCCGCCGACCTGGACGAGCTGCTCGCGCGGCGGCGCGGGACGCGCGTGCTGCTCGCGCACCCGCGCGGCATCGCGGCGTTCCTGCGCGAGTGCACCCGCCAGGGCGTCTACCCGAAGCAGACCGAGGTGGACGGCACGCGGGTGACGGCCTGGCGGAACGTGCCGCTGCTGCCGTGCGACAAGATCCCGGTGAGCCGCACCGGGGTCAGCTCGATCATCGCCATGCGCACCGGCGAGGACGACCAGGGCGTCATCGGCCTGCACAAGACCGGCATCCCGGACGAGCGCGAGCCGGGGCTGTCGGTCCGGTTCAAGGGCGTGGACGACCGCGCGATCAGCTCGTACCTGGTCGGCGTCTACTTCTCCGCGGCCGTCCTCGTCCCCGACGCGCTCGGCGTGCTGCACGACGTCGAGACCGCCCGCTGACGCTAGTCGTCGCAGAGGGCCGCGTCGAAGGCGTCCTTCAGCCGCTGCTCCCCGGCGTCGCTCAGGCCCGGCTTGACGTTCACCGTGACGGTCGCGCCGCGGCCGTGGCGGGTCGCGCCGCTGAGGGTGCTGAAGCCGACCATGTCGCCGGCGTGGCCCCACACGGGCGCCCCGCACGACCTCGGGACGCGCCGCAGGCCGAGGCCGTACTCCGGGCTGACCTCCGTCGTCCGCATCATCTCGCGCAGCGTCCCGGGGCGCAGGACCCGGCCGCCGACCAGGGCGGTGAAGAACCGGTTGAGGTCGGAGGCGTCCGACACCAGGTCGCCGCCGCCCCACGCGGTGGACGCGCTGAGCCGCGTCCGGTCGAGCAGCGTCCCGTCCAGGCGGACGTACCCGCGGGGGTGCGGCGACGGCAGGCCGGTCGCGGCGCCGGGGGCGCCGGTGTCGTCCAGGCGCAGCGGGTCCAGGACGCGCCGCTCGACCACGTCGGCGAGCGGGTCGCCGGTGACGGCCTCCACGACGAGCCCGGCGAGGAGGTAGCCGGTGTTGGAGTAGGACCAGCCGGTGCCGGGCGCGAACTCCGGCGGGTGGGCGAGCGCGAGGGCGAGCAGGTCGTCGCGGTCGTGCCGTTCGAGGGGGTTCTCGACGATGCGGCCGATGCCGAGGTGATCGAGGTAGTCCGGCAGGCCGCTGGTGTGCTGGAGGAGCTGCCGGACGGTGATGTTCCGCCCGTCGTGGCCGTTGCCGCGCACCGTTCCGGGCAGGTACCGCTCGACGGGCGCGTCGAGGTCGACGAGCCCGTCCTCGACGAGCAGCAGCACCGCGGTCGCGGTGAACGTCTTGGTGATGCTGCCGATCCGCCAGTGGCCCTCGCGCGGGACGGGGGCGCCGGTCCGCACGTCGCCGACGCCGCTGGTGAGGACGGTGCGGCCGCGCCGGTCCCGGACCGCGGCGAGCGCGCCGGGCGCCCCGTCCTCCGCCGTGAGGGTGTGCAGCAGCCGCCGGAGCCGGGGCCGGTCCTCGCCGGCCGCGGCGGGCACCGCGGTCCCGGCCGCGACCAGCCCGGCGAGGCCGGCGACGGCGATCGCCTTGCGCAGCATGGTGTCTCCTTACGCTGGGGAGACCGTCACGCTACGAGCGCCCGTGCCGGACGGTCGTCCCGCCCGGGTACCGGATCCCGTCTGGCTCCGCGGGGGCGGTGCGGCGCGGGCGGCTGTCAGACGCCGCCGCCGGCGCGCCAGTTCGGGTCGCGGCCGGACGCGCCGAGGGCGCGCTCGAACGCGGGCGCGTCCGCCGGGACCGGCACCGGGTCGGCGAACCCGTCGTACTTCCGGTAGATGTCGCCGTGCTCCTCGACCACGCCGAGGACGAACGCCCCGGCCTCGGGCGAGACGCGCAGTTCCGCCCCGACGCTGCGGGCGGCGTCCCAGCCGTGCACGGCCATCTCCTTGATCACCATGGACGCGACGTCGACGGCGGGCGCGGAGCCGCCCCCGAAGTCCACGTCGCCCTCCCACACGGCGGGGTCGGCCCACGCGGCGACGGCGCGGTCGAGTTGGGCAGCATACTCCTCGGCCCACGATCCGCCGGCGGTGAAGTCGCGCCCGGTCAGCTCCTCGGGCAGCGGCTCGCGCCGCGCCCGGTGCTCCAGGCCGTGGGAGGTGTAGAGCACCCAGTGGTTCACCAGCGTCCGCAGGTCGAAGGCGGCGCACGGGGTCGGGTCGCCGAGCCGGTCCGGACCGGCGGCGGCGACGGCGCGGGCGACGCGCGCGGCCTCGGCCGCGCACTCCTTCATGTAAGCGTGGTAGCGCTCGACGTCCTTTTCGTTCATGTGTTCGACAGTATGTTCGCGCGCGCGGCGGCCTCTTGGAGAAAAGCGCCAATATCCTGGGCACATGGGCGAGTTCGGACGGGGCGTGCTGTACCCGCAGAGGCAGGCGTCCATCGTCGACCTGGAGCGGCGTCCGCCCGGCGCGGGCCTGCGCGGGATCGTGGAGCACTACTGGCACGTCCGGTGGCGCACCCCGGAGCCGTACGACACGAAGGTGCTGTCGCATCCGAGCGTCCACCTGGTGTTCGAGGAGCCGGAGCCGCTCGTCTACGGCGTCGACCGCGACCTGTTCGTCCGCCGCCTGGAGGGGGAGGGGCAGGTCCTCGGCGTGAAGTTCCGGCCGGGCTGCTTCCGGCCGTTCGCCGGACGGCCGGTGATCGGGCTGGCCGACGGCAGGTTCCCGGCCGCGGAGTTCTTCGGCCCCGCGGTCGGCGCCGCGAACCGCGAGGTCCTCGGCTCGTCCGACACCGACCTGATGGCGAAGGCGGCCGAGGAGTTCCTGCTGCCCCGGCTGCCCGCCCCCGACCCGGTCGCCGCCGAGGTCGCGGAGATGGTCGAGCGGCTCACCGCGTCCCCGGCCGTGTTCCGCGTCGGGCAGGCCGCCGACCTGCTGCACGTCTCGTCCCGGACGCTCCAGCGGCTCTTCGCCGAGTACGTGGGGGCGAGCCCGAAGTGGGTGCTGCGGCGGGCGCGCCTGCACGAGGCCGCGACCCGCGCCGACCGGGGCGTCCCGGTCGACTGGGCCGCCCTGGCCGGCGAGCTGGGCTACTACGACCAGGCGCACCTGGTCCGCGACTTCACGGCGGCGGTCGGGGAGCCCCCCGCCCGCTACGCCCGCTGACGTCCGGGGTCAGCCGGACGTCGCGACCTCGCGCCGGACGACCTTGCCCGTCGCGTTGCGCGGCAGCGGCTCGGTCGTGAGGCGCCACCGCGACGGCACCTTGTAGTAGGCGAGGCGCTCGCGGGCGAACGCCGCGATCTCGTCCTCCGCCGGGACGGCGTCCGCGAAGACCACCACGGCCGTCACCTCCTGGCCGAGGTCGGCGTGCGGGACGCCCAGGACGACGCACTCGCGCACGCCCGGGAACTCGGCGAGGACGTTCTCGATCTCCGCCGGGTACACGTTCTCGCCGCCGCGCAGGATCAGGTCGGAGCGGCGGGTGGTGAGCCGCAGCCGCCCGCCCTCGACCATGCCGATGTCGCCGGTGTGCAGCCACCGGTCCGCGCGGATCGCCTGGTCGGTGGCCGCTTGGTCCTTCCAGTAGCCGAGCATGTTGTAGGCGCTGCGGACGCACACCTCGCCCTCCGTGCCCTCGGGCAGCGCGTTGCCGTCCGGGTCGCGGATCTCGAGCTGGACGCCGATGACGGGGCGGCCGAGCGTCCCGGGGGCCTCGGCGAGGTCGGCGGGCGTGGCGGTGGCGACGCCGGTGCACGACTCGGTGAGGCCGTAGCTGTCGACGAGGGCGTCCTTGGCCGGCGGGAACACCGCCCGCAGCCGCTCCTTGAACGCGGGCGAGGACGGGGCGGTGGCCAGCGAGAACGCGGTCAGCGACGACAGGTCGTACTTCGCCGCGGCGCCGTGCTCGACGATCCGGTGCGCCATCGTCGGCACCGCGCCCCAGTTCGTCACGCGCTCCCGCTCGATCAGCCCGAGGACGGCGTCCACGTCGAACCGGCCCTCGTGCATGATCACGGCGGAGCCGGTGGCCAGCCGCGGGACGGCCAGGTTGTGCAGGCTCGCGATGTGGAACAGCGGCAGGACCAGCAGGTAGCGGCGGTCGGCGGGGTCGCCGGGGACGCCCATCGCGCGCATCAGCGCGTCGTTGAACCGGTGGTACTCGATCACCGACGTGAGGTTGCGGTGCGTGTGCACGGCGCCCTTCGGGCGTCCCGACGTCCCGCTCGTGTAGAGGATGACCGCCGGGTCGTCCTCGGCGGCCTCGGGCACGCCCAGCGCGGCGAGGGTCGCGTCCGGGTAGCGTGCGGCGAGCGCCGGGACGTCGTCCTCGACGGTCAGCACCCGCGCACCGGCGGTCCGCTCGGCGCGCTTGGCGTCGGCGATGACCAGCACCGGCTCGGTGTGGCCGAGCGCGTACTCGATCTCGGCGGGCGTCCACCAGGCGTTGTAGGCGACGGCGATGCCCCCGGCCGCGAGCACGGCCCAGAACGCCAGGATCCACTCGGGGGAGTTCGCCGCGTTGATCGCGACGCGGTCGCCGGGCCGCACGCCGTGGTCGTCCCGCAGCGCCTTGGCGAGCGACGCCGCCCGCGCCGCGTGCTCCGCGAAGGAGATGCGGCGGGTGGCGGTGACGATGTAGTCGCGGTCGCCGTAGGCGGCGGACGCGGCCAGGACGGCGCCGAGGTTGCGGGCCCGCCCGGTGAACACCGGCAGCCGGGTGCCCAGCACCTCCTCCTCGCGGAGCTCGAACTCGCCGCCGGGGCCGACCAGCCCCTGCACGATCTCCATCGCCGTCATGGCTCCTCCTCGCTGGCGTTGCCGCAGATTCTCATCCGCCCGGCCGGAGGCACCAGACCATTCCGCTGAGCGGGACCGGCGTTTCCGCAGGGGCGCGCACCGGGTTCCCGGTGAGCGGGACTGGACGGCCCGCGTGGGCCGCGTCACATCACGATGGCCGCAACCAGGGCCGCGGCCCGCGGCGACACGCCGACCACCTGGTCCGGCGCCGCACCACCAGGGTCAATCGAACACGGGAGCGCAGCATGGGAACCCTCGACGGCAAGGTCGCGATCGTGACGGGCGCCGGGCAGGGCGTGGGGCAGGGCATCGCGCTGGCGCTCGCGTCGGAGGGCGCGGCGGTCGCGGTGCTCGGCCGGACCGCGGCGAAGCTCGAGACGACGTGCGGCCTCGTACGGGAGCGCGGGGCGCGCGCCGAGCCGTTCGCCTGCGACGTCGCCGACACCGACGCGATCCCCGGGCTCGTGGACGCGGTCGCCGAGCGGCTGGGCGGCATCGACATCCTGGTCAACAACGCCTACTCGGGGAAGTACGGGCCGCTGCTGGAGATGAGCGACGCCGACTTCCAGAAGGGCTTCCGCACCGGCCCGTTCGCGGCGTTCGCGTTCATGCGGGCCTGCCACCCGCACATGAAGGCGCGCGGCGGCGGCAGCATCGTCAACCTCGTCACCTCCGCGATGGTCCGCTGGGACCCGCATACGTACGGCGCGTACGCGGCGGCCAAGCAGGCGCTCCGGTCGCTGACCCGGACGGCCGCGGCCGAGTGGGGCCCGGACGGCATCCGCGCGAACTCGATCGCGCCGCACGCCCTCTCGCCCGGCCTGCGGCGGTGGGCCGACGCGTTCCCGGAGGCCGCCGAGGAGTTCCGCAAGACGATCCCGCTGGGCTACATCGGCGACTGCGAGCAGGACATCGGCCGGGCGGTGCTCGCGCTCGTCCAGCCCGACCTGCGCTACCTGACCGGCGCGACGATCCCGCTGGACGGCGGCCAGGCGTTCTTCGGCTGACGCGCGCCGCCGGCGCACGGGCCTCCCCGCCAAGGACCACGCCCCCCGCCATCACCACCCCCACCCACTAAAGGAGACGACCGGATGAAGGTCGACAAGATCGGACGCCTCGCGGCGGGTGCCCTCGCCGTGGCGCTGGTGGCGTCCTGCACCAGCGAGCGGTCCGGGACCGCGCTGATGCAGGGCGACGGCGCGGGCGGCGGCGGGCAGGCCGCCGCGTCCGCCGAGAAGTTCGGGACGCTGCCGTCGCCCTGCGGACCGGGCGACGCGAAGGGCGCCACGGACCAGGGCGTCACCGACGACGCCATCACGATCGGCTTCGGCGACGACCGGGGCTTCGCGTCCGCGCCGGGCCTGTCGAAGGAGATGGGCGACGCCGTCTCCGCGCTGATCGACTGGTGCAACGGGCAGGGCGGCATCAACGGCCGCAAGATCAAGGGCAACCAGTACGACGGCGCCTACATGCACGCCGCGAAGGTGGTGCAGGAGTCCTGCAAGCAGGACTTCATGCTCGTCGGGCAGGGCTTCGCGATGGACGACGCCGCCGAGCAGTACCGGGTGGCGTGCAAGCTGCCGACGGTCGCGGGCTTCACGGTGGGCCCGAACGCGGCGATGGGGCCGATGAAGTTCGAGGCCGTCCCGTACCCGGTGGACCGGATGAACATCGGGTCGCTGCGCATCGCGCAGGAGATGTGGTCGGACTTCGACGGCAAGACGGACGTGCTGCTGTCGACGTCGCCCGCGGTGACGACCGGGACGAACAAGGTCGTGTCCGCGATGAAGCAGGTCGGCGTGGAGCCGATGGAGTGCGGCGTCCGGCTGAACGACGCGGGCGAGAGCAGCTACATGCCGTTCGCGCAGAAGATCAAGAAGTGCGGCGCCGGGTACCTGTGGTCGTCCGACACCCCCGACCCGGGCCAGTTCAGCCTGCTGGAGTCGGTGAAGCGGGCGGGCGCCGAGCCGAAGTACCTGATGGAGGCGACCTGGTACAGCACCAAGGTCTCCGAGTGGAACAAGGGCTCGGGCGCGGGCGACAACCTGTACGCGGGCATGATCTTCCAGCCGTTCGAGAACGCCGGCAAGGCGCCCGCGGTCAAGCAGTACATGGACCTCGTCGAGGCCAAGGACGGCAAGATCGCGCTGCTGGGCATGCAGGCGACGTCGTCGTTCCTGCTGTGGGCGACGGCCGCCGACAAGTGCGGCTCCGACCTCACCCGGCAGTGCGTCGTCAACGAGCTGGCGAAGGTCCACGAGTGGACGGGCGGCGGGCTGCACGCCCCGACCGACCCGGGCGCCAACAAGCCCGCGAGCTGCGCGCTGGTCGTGAAGCTGACCGGCGAGAAGTGGAACCAGGTCTTCCCGGAGGAGACCGGGGAGTTCTCCTGCGGCGACGACTACGTGGTGGAGACCGACGCCAAGACGTGGGGCACCGAGCTGGACGACGACCGGATCTCCACGAAGTTCCTGACGGACGACGTCATCAAGCCGCAGACCTCGTGAGGCGCACGGCACGACCGATGGGAGGAACTCGCGCATGACGACGTTCCTGACGTACACGATCCTGGGGCTCGTCCTGGGCGCGGTGTACTTCATCGCGGCCTCGGGACTCGTCCTCACCTACAACACCTCGGGCATCTTCAACTTCGCCCACGGCGCGCAAGCCATGTTCGGAACGTTCCTCTACTGGCAGTTCACCAACGTGTGGGGCTGGCCGGTCTGGCTGGCGCTGGTCGTCGTGGTGGGCGTGGTCGGCCCGGCGATGGGCGCCGCGCTGCACGCGGTGATCATGCGGGGGCTGCGCGGCACCGCCGAGGTCACGAAGATCATCGTGACGGTGGCGGTGCTCCTTGGAACGGTCTACCTCGCCCAGTGGGCGTGGAACCCGGACGAGGCGTACACCGTCGACATGTTCTTCGGCGGCGGCGCGAAGATCACCGTCGCCGGGGTGGTGGTCCGCTGGCACGAGATCGTCTGCCTCGCCGCCGCCGTGGCGATCGCGGTCGGCCTGCGGCTGCTGTTCACCCGCAGCCGGACGGGCGTGGTGATGCGCGCGTCCGTCGACGACCCCGACCTCGTGCGGCTGAACGGGCACGACCCCGAGCGGGCCGCGATGCTCGCGTGGGCCCTCGGGTCCACGCTGGCCGTGCTCGCCGGCGTCCTGATCGTCCCGATCAGCGGCGGCGGGCTGGACGCGAACATGCTGACCCTGCTGGTGATCGACGCGTTCGCGGCGGCGATGTTCGGGCGGCTGCGCAGCATCCCCCGGACGTTCGCGGGCGCGATCGTCCTCGGCCTCGCGGCGAACTACGTGCTCGCGTACATGCCGTCCGCCGGGACGTTCGCGGGCAACCTGCGGGTGTCGCTGCCGATGATCCTGCTGTTCGTCGTGCTGGTGGTGCTGCCGCAGGACCGGCTGCGGGGCGCGGCCGTCCGGACCCGGGAGCGGTACCGCCCGCCGACGGTCCGCTCGGCGGCGGTGTGGGGCGCCGTGCTCGTCGCGGTCGTCTACCTCTACAGCCTGCTGCTGTCGGACGGCGGCGTCTCGACGCTCGCGCTCGGCATGTCGTTCGCGATCATCGCGCTGTCGCTGACCGTCCTGACCGGCTACGCGGGCGAGCTGAACCTCGCGCCGCTGGCGTTCGGGGCGGTCGCCACGGTCGTCGCGTTCCACTTCGGGGTGCAGGGCAGCGGCCTCGCGGCGCGGCTCGGGGTGCACGGCGTGCTGCTGGGCGTCCTGGCCGCGGCGGTCGTCGGCGGGCTGATCGCCCTCCCGGCGCTCCGCCTGCGCGGCCTGTACCTGGCCCTGGCGACGATGGCGTTCGGGGTGTTCCTGTCGAACATGGTGCTGCGCGACACCACCCAGCACGAGCTGTTCGGGGTGAAGTTCACGCTGTTCCCCGGCGGTTCCCTCGTCGTCCCGCCGCCGAAGTTCGGCCCGGTCGACCTGCGGAACGGCACCGCGTTCCTGATGACGGCGACCGTCCTGTTCGCGCTGATCGCGATCGGTCTGGCGGCGCTGCGCGCCGGCGGGTACGGGCGGCGGCTCGCGGCGATGAAGGACAGCCCGGCGGCGACGGCGATGCTCGGGCAGAACCTCGTCCGGCTCAAGCTCGGCGTCTTCATGATCTCCGCGGCGATCGCGGGCCTCGGCGGCATCCTGATGTCGTCCGCGACCGGCACCGTCGCGCAGGAGAACTTCACCTTCACCGTGAGCCTCAGCCTGCTGATGCTCGTCGTCGTCGCCGGCATCGGCTACATCACCGGCGCCCTGTTCGGCGGGCTGATGGCGGGCGTCGGCGGCGCGGTGCTGGTGGGGACGTTCGGCGACCTCGCCCTGGAGCACGAGGGGCCCGCGCAGATCTTCACCGCGCTGGGCCACCTCGTCATGGTGCTGACGGCGCTGGTCGGGATGGGCGTCGGCAAGAACCCCAGCGGCGTCGTCCACGACGTCGTCGAGGGCTACCGGGCGATGCGCGGCGCGAAACCGCTCCTCTACGGGGCGGCCGCGTTCGGGGCCGTCCTGTACGTCCTCGCCGTCACCGGCGTGATCGGTTCGTGGACGTTCTCCCTCATCGCCCTCAGCGTAATCATGCTCCTGCCGGTCGTCGGCCGCATGGTCCTGGAGGAGGGGCGCAAGCGGGAGACGCCGCTCGAACTGCTCGGCGTGGACGAGCCCTACACCGACGAAGTGCGCGCGCGCCTGGACCAGGAACTCGGGCTGCCCGTCACCAGCGGAACGTTGAAGGGAGGGGCCGGTGTCCCCGCGTGAAGCACCCCTGCTCGAAACCCGGGGCGTCACCGTCCGGTTCGGCGGCAACACCGCCGTGGACGACGTCAGCCTCGCCGTCGCCGAGGGCCGGATCACCGGGCTGATCGGCCCGAACGGCGCGGGCAAGACGACGATGTTCAACACCGTCACGGGCCTGCAGAAGCCGGCGTCCGGGCAGGTGCTGCTGGACGGCGCCGACATCACCAAACTGCCCCCGGCCAAGCGCGCGCGGCGCGGCATGGCGCGCACGTTCCAGCGGCTGGAGCTGTTCCTGTCGCTGTCCGTGCGCGACAACGTGCGCGTCGCGGGGGACGTCCTGCGCGCCGGCGGACGCCGCAAGAGGTTCGACCTCGAAGCGGAGACCGACCGGATCCTGGAGCGCACGGGCCTGACCGACATCGCCCACCGGGAGGTGTCGGACATCCCGATCGGGCGGGCCCGCGTGGTCGAGGTCGCCCGCGCGCTGATGACGTCCCCGCGCGTCCTGCTCCTGGACGAGCCCGCGTCCGGGCAGACGGAGCAGGAGACCGAGGCGTTCGCGGAGATGCTCACCGGCCTCGCCGCCGACGGCCTCGCGATCTGCCTCGTCGAGCACGACCTGCCGCTCGTCATGCGGCTGTGCTCGACGATCCACGTCCTCGACTACGGCGCCCTGATCGCGTCCGGCACCCCGGCCGAGATCAAGGAGTCCCCCGAGGTCATCGCCGCCTACATCGGGACGGAGGAGGCCGCATGACGGCACGTCGCCGCCCACAAGAGGCACGCATGACGAAGGCGAAGACGGAGTCCGCGGCCGGGGCCGGGACGGCGGCCGGTGCGGAGCCGCTGCTCGAACTGCGGGGCGTCCACGCCGCCTACGGCGCCATCGAGGTCCTGCACGGCGTGGACCTGGCGCTCCGGCCGGGGTCCCTGCTCGCGCTGCTCGGCCCGAACGGCGGCGGCAAGTCCACCACGATGCGCGTGTGCAGCGGCCTGCACGCGCCGTCCCGGGGCGAGCTGCGGTTCGCGGGCCGCAAGATGAACGGCGTCACCGCGCAGCAGGCCGCGCGGCTCGGCGTGTGCTCGATCCCGGAGGGGCGCGGCGTCTTCCCGAACCTGACCGTGCGGGAGAACCTGTGGGCCGCCACCGGGACGGGCGCCCGCCGCGAGGACGTCGAGGAGAAGGCGTTCGCCCGCTTCCCGATCCTGGCGAAGCGGCGCGACCAGCTCGCCGGGTCCATGTCCGGCGGCGAGCAGCAGATGCTCGCGCTGTCGCGCGCGCTCGGCACCGACCCCGCGGTGCTGCTGCTCGACGAACTGTCCATGGGCCTCGCCCCCATGATCGTTTCGCGGATGTACGAGACGGTCGCCGAACTGGTCGAGGGCGGCCTGTCGGTGCTGGTGGCGGAGCAGTTCGCCCGCACAGTGCTGCCGATCGCCGACACCGCCGCCCTCATGCTCCACGGACGGGTCGTCGCGGCCGGCGCGCCCGCCGAGATCGAAGACCGGCTGTCCAGCGACTACCTGGGAGGTTGACGGAACCATGCTCACCGAGGAACGACGCGAGCAGTTCAAGAAGGACGTGGCGGACGAGCGGCTGAAGACCGACCAGTCCCGCCACGACGGCGCGCTGCGCATCATCGGCGCGCTGCTGATGGTCACCGGGGTCGTCGGCGCGTTCGTCTGCTACAACATCTCGCTCGCGCAGGACGACATCCGCAACGTCGGGTCGCTGCACATCATGGCGACGGGCTTCGTGGGCGTGACCGTCCTCGGCGCCGCGCTGTACGTCGCCGCCGTGCTCGCGCGCGTCCTGCGGCTGTGGCTGCTGCGCCAGCTCGTCGAGTCGCAGGCCCGCGCCGACCAGCTCACCGCCGCCCTCAAGGGCTGACCCAGGCGCGGCCGCCCCGCGGCGCCCGTCGCTCCCAGTGAGCGGGATGTCCGGACCGTCCGGGCATCCCGCTCATTACGTTCGTGCCAGTCGCATCACGTGTTGACGGAGGATCCATGACATCGCCAGTTCCGGACGTGCTCGCCCCCGCGAGGCTGGGACCCGTCACGCTCCGCGACCGCAGCGTCAAGGCCGCGACCCGCGGCGCGCCGTCCGCCGAGTCCGCCCGGGGGAGCGTCCGTGGCTGAGACGACGGGCCGCACCGAGACGATCGCCGGCCTGCTGCTCGCGCGGCTCGGCGACGACCGTCCCGGCCTGCGCAGCCGCGACCGGACGTGGACGTGGGACGAGGTGGTCTGGGACGGCGCGGCCCGCGCGGCGCTCGCCCGCTCGCTGCGCCTGGACGACCGCCCGTTCCACATCGGCGTCCTGCTCGACAACGTGCCCGAGTACGTCCTGTGGCTCGGCGCCGCCGCGCTGAGCGGCGCCACCGTCGTCGGCATCAACCCGACCCGCACCGGCGCCTACCTGGAGCAGGAGGTCCGGCACACCGACCTGCAGCTCGTCGTCACCGACGCGGCGGGCGCGCGGCTCCTCGACGGCCTCGACATCGGCGTCCCCCGCGACCGGTTCCTGCTGGTCGACGACGACGCGTACGCGTCCCGCGTGGCCGCGCACGCCTGCGAGCCCGCCGCGGACCCGGCCGTCACGCCCGCGACCCAGATGCTGCTGCTGTTCACGTCCGGGACGACGGGCGCGTCCAAGGCGGCCCGCTGCTCGCAGGGGCGGCTCGCCGAACTCGGCCGGAACAACTCCGCCAAGTACGACATCAAGCGCGACGAGGTGTCGTACTGCCCGATGCCGCTGTTCCACGGCAACGCCCTCATGGCCCTCTGGGCGCCCACGCTCGCCGCCGGCGGCTGCGTCTGCCTGACGCCGAAGTTCTCCGCGTCCGGCTTCCTCCCGGACGTCCGGTTCTACGGTGCGACGTTCTTCACCTACGTCGGCAAGGCCATCGGCTACGTCCTCGCCACCCCCGAGAAGCCGGACGACGCCGACAACACGCTCACGCACGGGTTCGGCACCGAGGCGTCCCCCGAGGACAAGGCCGAGTTCCACCGCCGCTTCGGCGCCCGCCTCGTCGAGGGCTACGGCTCCAGCGAGGGCGCCGGGATGATCAGACGGGACCCGGCGACGCCGCCGACCGCGTTCGGCCGGCCCGCCCACGACGGCGTCCGCATCGTCAACCCCGAGACCCGCGAGACGTGCGCGCCCGCCGTCCTGGACGAGCACGGCCGCGTCGTCAACGCCGAGCAGGCCGTCGGCGAGATCGTCGACGTGCACGGCGCCGCGAAGTTCGAGGGCTACTACAAGAACCCCGAGGCCGACGCCGAACGCGTCCGGCACGGCTGGTACTGGACCGGCGACCTCGGCTACGTCGACGGCGACGGCTTCCTGTACTTCGGGGGCCGCTCCGGCGACTGGATCCGCGTCGACTCCGAGAACATCTCCGCGCTGCTCACCCAGCTCGTCATCCGCCGCCACCCGAAGATCGTCGACGCCGTCGCGTTCGGCGTCCCCGACCCGCGCTCGGGCGACCAGGTGATGGCCGCGATCGAGCTGCCCGACGGCGTGGAGTTCGCGGACCTCGACTTCGCCGCGTTCCTCGCCGCGCAGGACGACCTCGGCACGAAGGGCGCGCCTCGGTTCGTCCGGGTGTCGCACGCCCTGCCCACCACCGGCTCCGGGAAGCTGCGCAAGAAGGAGATGCAGCTGGAGGGCTGGCGCACCGCCGACCCCGTCTACCGCTGGACCGGCCGCGGCGCCCCCTCCTACGTCCTGATGACCGACGACGACAGGACGGCGCTGCGCGAGGAGTTCGTCGCCAACGGCCGCCGCCGCTTCCTCCCCTGAGAAAGAGAGCCGCCATGGACCTGCGCGAAACCGCCAAACATCGGAAACTGAGGGCCGAGCTGCGCGCGTACTTCGCGAACCTGCTGCCTCCGGACGTCCGCCGCCGCGCCGGCGAGGAGGGCGTCGGCGGCGACCGGTTCCGCGAGATCGTCAAGCGGCTCGGCGACGACGGCTGGCTCGGCTACGGCTGGCCCGCCGAGTACGGCGGCCAGGGCCGCTCCACCGCCGAGCAGTACGTCTTCTTCGACGAGGTGCAGCGCGCCGGGCTGCCGTTCCCGTTCGTCACCGTCAACACCGTCGGCCCCACCCTGATGCGGTTCGGCACCGACGAGCAGAAGAAGGCGTACCTCCCCGGCATCCTGTCGGGCGACATCGTCTTCGCGATCGGCTACACCGAGCCCGACGCCGGCACCGACCTCGCGTCCCTGCGCACCCGCGCCGTCCGCGACGGCGACTCCTTCGTCGTCGACGGCAGCAAGGTCTTCACGAGCGGCGCGAACACCGCCGACCACGTGTGGCTCGCCGCCCGCACCGACCCCGACGCGCCGAAGCACAAGGGCATCTCGATCCTGATCGTGCCCACCGACGCCGACGGGTTCTCGTGGAGCCCGATCCAGTGCGTCGGCGGCATGGTCGTCACCGCCACCTACTACAACGGCGTGCGGGTGCCCGCCTCGTCCGTCGTCGGCGACGTCGACGGCGGCTGGGGCCTCATCACCACCCAGCTCAACCACGAGCGCATCGGCCTCGCCGCGCTCGGCGGCCGCATGATCCGCCTCTGGGAGGACGTCGCCGCGTGGGCCCGCGAGGAAGGCGTCATCGACGTCCCGTGGGTCCGCCGCGACCTCGCCCGCACCCACGCCAAGCTCGAGGCGATGCGCCTCATGAACTGGAAGATGACGATGGCCGTCGAGCACGGCACCCTCACCGGCGCGCAGGCCGGGGCGGCGAAGGCGTACGGGACCGAGACGCACATCGACGTCCAGCGCACCCTGACGAACGTGCTCGGCGCCGCGGGCCGCATCCGCCCCGAGTCGCCGGGCGCCGCCCTGCACGGGCAGATCGAGCAGCTCTCCCGGCAGGGCATCGTCAACACGTTCGGCGGCGGCGTCAACGAGGTCCTGCGGGACATGGTCGCCGTGCAGGGCCTCGGCCTCCCCCGGGGGAAGCGGGCATGAGCGCCACCGACGACTACGAAGCCCGCCTCCAGGCGTTCGCCGGCCGCGAGCTCCTCTCCCGCCGGCCCGGCCCGGACCCCGTGAACGCCCCCATGATCCGCCACTGGGTCGAGGCCATGGAGGACGGCAACCCGGTCTACGTCGACGACGAGGCGGCCCGCGCCACCGGACGCGACGGCATCGTCGCCCCCGCCTCGATGGTCCAGGCGTGGACGATGCGCGGCTACGCCGCGACCGTCCGCCCCGACGCGGCCCGCTCGCCGTTCGACGACCTCGTCGACCTCCTCGACGAAGGCGGCTACACCTCCGTCGTCGCGACCGACTCCGACTTCGCGTTCGTCCGGGAGCTGCGGCCCGGCGACCGCGTCAGCGTCGAGGAGCGCGTCGAGTCGATCTCCCCGGAGAAGAAGACCGCCCTCGGCACCGGACGGTTCATCAGCACCGTCAAGACGTACCGGGACGCGGACGGCGAGGTCGTCGCGACGCAGCGGTGGCGCACGCTCCGGTTCCGCCCGGCCGAGAAGAAGGCCCCGAAGCCGCTCCGCCCGCGGCCCGCGATCAACCCCGACAACGCCTTCTGGTTCGAGGCCGCCCGCGAGCACCACCTCGTCATCCAGCGTTGCGCCGAGTGCAAGTCGCTCCGGCACCCGCCCGGCCCCGCCTGCCCGCAGTGCGGCTCGTTCGCGTGGGACACCGTCGAGTCGTCCGGCGACGGGCACGTCTACACGTTCACGGTCAACCACCACCCGCGGCACCCCGCGTTCGACTACCCGCTGGTCGTCGCCGTCATCGAGCTCGCCGAAGGCACCCGCCTCATCGCGAACATGGCGGGCGCGGACCCCGCGGACGTCGAGATCGGCATGCCCGTCGTCCTCGACTGGCTCGACGCCGACCCCGACCTGTCCCTGCCGATCTTCCGCCCGAAGGAGAGCTGATGGACTTCACCCTTGGCGAGGAACTGGAAGCGGTCCGGGACCTGGCCCGGCAGATCCTCACCGACCGCACCGCCCCCGAACGGCTCCGCGCCGCCGAGGCGACCGGCGTCGACGAACCGCTCTGGAAGGAGCTCGCCGCCGCGGGCCTGCTCGGCGTCCCGCTCCCCGAGTCCGCGGGCGGCGCCGGCCTCGGCGTCTCCGGCCTCGCGATCCTCCTCGAGGAGCAGGGCCGCACCGTCGCGCCCGTCCCGCTGTGGCCCGCCCTCGTCGCCGGCCTCACCCTCGCCGAGCACGGCACCTGCCCGCCGGAGGTCGCGGACGGCGCCCTCCGGTACACGCTCGCGCTCGAAGAGTTCGGCCTGCACGAGCCGTCGGAACCGTCCTGCCGCGCCGTCCCGGACGGCGGCGCCTGGCGGCTCACGGGCACGAAGGCCGTCGTGCCGTCGGCGTCCGCCGCGCACCGGATGCTCGTCTCCGCGACCGCCCCGGACGGCCCCGCGCTGTTCGCCGTCGACACCGCCGCGCCCGGCACGGCCCGGGAGGACGCCCGCACCACCGCGCACGACGTCGCGGGCACCGTCACCCTCGACGGCGCCCCCGCCGAACGCCTCGGCGACGGCGCCCTCGGCACCGCCCTGCGGCTGTCCCGGATCGCCCTCGCGGCCGTCCAGCTCGGCGTCGCCGAAGGCGCCCTGCGCATGACCGCCGACTACCTCGCGGCCCGCGAGCAGTTCGGCCGCCCGCTCGGCACCTTCCAGGCCGTCCAGCACCAGCTCGCCGACTCCTACATCGAGATCGACGCCCTCCGCGTCTGCCTCTGGCACGCGGTGTCGCTCGTCGCCGCCGGCGAGGACGTCGAGCAGGCCGCGCTCGTCGCCAAGTGGTGGTCGGATGAGGGCGGCCTCAACGTCGTGCACCGCACCCAGCACCTGCACGGCGGCATAGGCGTCGACGTCGACTACCCGATCCACCGGTACTTCCTGTGGGGCAAGCAGATCTCCGGCACCCTCGGCGGCGCCTCCGCCGACCTCGCCCTCCTCGGAGCCGCCCTGTGAGAACGAACGTCTCCGTCGGCGACGAGCTGCCGCCCCTCGACGTCCCGCTCACCCGCACCATGATCGTCGCGACCGCCATCGCGAGCCGCGACTACCAGGACGTCCACCACGACCCGTCCCTCGCCGCCGAACGCGGCTCGAAGGACGTCTTCATGAACATCCTCACGACGAACGGGCTCGTCGACCGCTACGTCACCGCCTGGGCCGGGCCCGCCTGCACGGTCAAGGCGATCCGGATCCGCCTCGGCGCGCCCAACTACCCGGGCGACACGATGCGGCTCACCGGCACCGTCACGGCCCTGGACGGCGACGACGTCGAGATCGCCGTCACGGGCGTGAACGCGCTCGGCCCGCACGTGACCGGCACCGTCGTCGTCCGACTGCGAAGGGACGAGGCATGAGCGTGCTGCCCGGAGCCGCCGCCATCGCGGGCATCGGCGCCACCGAGTTCTCCAAGGAGTCCGGCCGCAGCGAGCTGCGCCTCGCCTGCGAGGCCGTCCTCGCCGCGATCACCGACGCCGGCCTCCAGCCGTCCGACGTGGACGGCATGGTGACGTTCACCGCCGACACCAGCTCCGAGATCCACATCGCCCGCAACCTCGGCATCGGCGAGCTGAAGTTCTTCTCCCGCATCGGTCACGGCGGCGGCGCCGCCTGCGGCACCGTCCAGCAGGCCGCGATGGCCGTCGCGACCGGCGTCGCCGACGTCGTCGTCTGCTACCGCGCGTTCAACGAGCGCTCCGGCGTCCGCTACGGCCTCGGCCAGGCCGACCGTCCGATGGACGTCAGCGCCGACCGCGCCGCGTACTCGTGGATGACGCCGTTCGGGCTCAACACCCCGGCCCAGTGGGTCGCGATGTTCGCCCGCCGCTACATGCACGAGTACGGCGCGACCAGCGAGGACTTCGGCCGCATCGCCGTCGTCGACCGCAGGCACGCCGCGCGGAACCCCGCCGCCTGGTTCCACGGGCGGCCCATCACCCTGGAGGACCACCAGGCGTCCCGCTGGATCGCCGAACCCCTCCGCCTCCTCGACTGCTGCCAGGAGAGCGACGGCGGCCAGGCCATCGTCGTCGTGTCCGCCCAGCGGGCCCGCGACCTCCCGCACCGCCCCGCCCTCGTCTGGGGCGCCGCCCAGGGCTCCGGCAACGACCAGCACATGATGACGAGCTACTACCGGTCCGAGATCTCCGGCATCCCCGAGATGGGCCTCGTGGGCCGGCAGCTGTACGCGCAGAGCAAGCTGACGCCGTCCGACATCCAGGCCGCGATCCTCTACGACCACTTCACCCCGCTCGTCCTGCCCCAGCTGGAGGAGCTCGGTTTCTGCGCGAAGGGCGAGGCGAAGAACTTCATCGCGGACGGCAACCTCGAGATCGGGGGCCGCCTCCCGCTCAACACCCACGGCGGCCAGCTCGGCGAGGCGTACATCCACGGCATGAACGGCATCGCCGAGGGCGTGCGGCTGCTGCGCGGCACGTCCCCGAACCAGCCCGGCGACGTCCACCACGTCCTGGTCACCGCCGGCACCGGCGTCCCGACCAGCGGCCTGATCCTCGGAGCGGACGGATGAGCGAGTGGCGCGGCCGGACTCTCGGCACCCGCGAGGCGACCTACGACGAGACCCGCGCGATCCTCTACGCGCTCGCGGTCGGCGCCCCCGCGAGCGCCCTCGACCTCGTGTTCGAGAAGGACCTGCGCGTCCTGCCCGCGTTCGCGCTGACCCTCGCGCAGTGGGCGCCGGACGAACTCGGCCCCGCGGGCGCGTTCGACACGGCCACCGCCGTCCACGGCTCGCAGCGCCTGCGCGTCCGCGAGCCCCTGCCGCCGTCCGGGACCGTCGCGATGACGGCCCGCGTCGGCGAGGTCTGGGACAAGGGGCGCGCGGCCGTCTTCGAGGTGGTCGTCGAGAGCGCCTACTTCGACGCCACGTGGTCGATCTTCGCGCCCGGCGCGGGCGGCTTCGGCGGCGAACGGGGCCCGTCCGCGCGGCGGCGCCCGTCCGGCGACCCGGACCGCACCCTCGCGCTGCGGACGTCCCCGAACCAGGCGGCCCTCTACCGGCTCCTGGGCGACCGGCACCACATGCACATCGACCCCGCGGCCGCGAAGGCGGCCGGCATGCCCCGGCCGTTCATGCACGGCCTGTGCACGCTCGCCGCGATCGTCCTGCCCGTCGCGGACGCCTACGAGGCGCACCCCGCCGACCTGGCCGAACTCGACGGCCGCTTCGCCGCCCCGGTCTTCCCCGGCGACGAGCTGACGATCGAGACGTGGCGGGACGCGGGCGCGGTCCTGTTCGAGGCCGCCGTCGGCGACCGCACGGTCATCTCGGGGGGACGGGCCGCCTTCACCGGTGGTCGTCCAGCATGACGTCGAGGCGTTCGCGGAGCAGCGGGCGGCCGAGGTCGTCATAGGCGCGGGCCCACAGGGGGTGGAGGTCCGGGAGGCGCCGCCCGTCCTCGTGGTAGGCGGCGGTGAGCCCCAGCAGGGCGCTCGCCGGGTGGCCCGCGTCGAGCATCCGGGCAGCGTCGGCCAGGACGGCGTCCGTCTCCCCGGCGAAGGAGGGGTGCTCGTCGCCGAAGGCGTCGTGCGGCGCGAGCACGCCGATGCCGACGCCGGACGGGTCGGGTTCGTGGCGCCAGCCGTCCGGCGGGGCGAGCTCGAGAGGGACCTCCGTGTCGCCGCCGTCGGGGCCCACGCCGTACTCGGGGGCGGGACGGACGCCGAGTTCGGCCGACAGGCGCTCCACCTGGACGACGCGGCGCTCCCCTCCGCTCCGCAGGGCGACGGAGAGCAGGAAGGTGAGGCCGTCCAGGGTGTTCCGGCCGATGACGCCCGGCTCCTTGTGGCCGAACGAGGCGACGGGGTGGTCGGTGCGTCCGAGTTCCGGCGCGGGGACCACCCACCCGATGCAGGTGCCGTTGCCCAGATCGGCGAAGGGCAGGAGCTCCGGGACGGACATGAACGGCACGTGGTGCCGGCGGAACCTCTCCTCGTCGTCGCGGTACTCCCAGCCCGAAGGCGCGGGAGGCACCTCGCACAGGTCGAACGGCAGGGCGAAGCTCGTCTGCACGCGGAACGGGTCGTAGAGCCCTTCCTCGAACAGGTCGGTCTCGAGGAACCCCTCCTCCCAGGCGATGTCGATCACCTTGGCGAGCGCGGGCGGGGTGGGGAACGGGAACAGGTCGTCGGTCCACTTCGGTCGTGTCGTCATCGTTGAGGAGTGTCGCAGCCACCTGCGACACTTCCCCCGCCACGCGCGGTGACGAGCCGAGCTTTAAAAGAACGAAGCTGTTCCCCTAGCATTCGGGCATGGTCGGCAAACCCCCCAGCCGATGGTTCATCGGCATCGTGCCGGTGCCCGTCCTCTGCTGGCTGGCAGCGACCCGGTTCGTCCAGAACGGCTCGGAGGTCCGGTACTACCTGGCGCTGGGGGCGGTCCTCGCGGTGCTCACCGCCCTGGTCCGGGCGGCCCTCGCGCTCTGGCCGCGCATGCTGGGCGCCCCGCCCGGCCCCTGGTTCACCGGCGCCGTCGCGGCCGTCGGCGTGGTCGTGCTGGCGTCCGACTGGTCCCTGGCAGTGGACACGAACATCCAGGTCATCGTGTTCCTGGCGGGCTTCGTCGCGGTGGTCGGCGTCATCGGGCGGACGGCTCTCGCGTTCTGGCTGCCGCGCCGCGACGCGAAGGCGTGGACGCTGCGGACGAGCGTCCCCGCGCTCCTCACGCTCGCCGTCATGGTCGTCCTGGGCGCCTTCCCGCCGGGCGAGGTGCGGCTGGACCTGTCGCGGCACGACCTCAACGAGTACGCGCAGACCGTGGGGGACGACCCAGGCAGGTGCGGCGAGCCGCGCTGGGTGGGGCTCTACAAGGTCACGTGCGCGGAGCGCGACGGCGACGCCGTGCGACTGGCCATCGAGGAGCCCTTGGTCCCGACGTACGGGAAGCCCTGGCTCGTCGGCCCCGGCTACTGGAACACCGAAATCCAGGACTGACCCGCTCTCGACCCACCCCGTGCCCGCCCGCACCCTCCACAAGGATCAGAGATGACGAGGCCGGAAACCGCATCGCCCCTCGGCGCGCATCGCGCGACGTACGAGCCCAAGCCGGAACCGTGGATCGGGACGTCGATCGCGGGAGCCGCACTGGTGCTCTCCCTGCCCATCGCCCTCATCGGGACCGTCTGGCTGGCGCTGGGCTACGCGTTCGTGCTGGCGGTGTACGGCTGGGTCACGTGGAGCAAGGTCCGCCACGCCGCCCGGGGCAAGGGCGCGCGGCTCGACGTCTTCGCGCGCGGCCTCCGGGTCACCGGGCCCGGCACGAACGTGTTCGAGTTCCGGTGGGAGACCCTCTCGTTCGTGAGCAGCATCATCCACAGCCACAAGAACGGCACCGTCGAGAGCACGTACGTGTACGCGCTGATGGGGGACGACCGCAGGGTGCTCATCATCGGCGACAACGCGGCGGCCCCGCGGACGCACTTCTTCGACGCCGTCGAGACCGTCCGCGGTCCGGCCTTCGTCGACCCGAAGTCGTGGGGCGGCACCATCCAGCGAAGGACCGCCGCCGTGCAGTTGCCCCGTGTCGCGCGGATGATCGAGGACGGCCGGACGGTGACGTTCGGCCCGCTCCAGGTGACCGCGCACGAGCTGAGGACGGCGGACGGGGACGCCGTGCCGTGGTCGCGGATCGACCGGTTCCGCCTGTACGCCGGCCAGCTCGAGGTCAGGGCCGCGGACGTCAAGCGGCCGCTGCTCAGGAAGCGTGTCGGCGAAGTCCCGAACTTCCCCGTCTTCCACGCCCTCGCCGAGAGCCTCCGCGAACGGGCGCACTGACCCGAACCGCCGCCGGGCGCCGACCGATTCGAATACACTTTCGAACATGGTTCCCGGGCTCCTGAGCCTCCATGGCTTCCTGGACGAGGACGAGCAGCGGCGGCTGGCCGCCGCCATCGACGCCGAACCGTGGTCGACGCTGCTGCGGCGGCGCGTCCAGCACTACGGCCACCGCTACGACTACGGCGGCCGCGGCGTGCGCGGCGCCGCGCCGCGCCGCCGCTGCCGCCGTGGGCCGCCGCGTGTCCGTCACCTTCCGGACGGTGGAGCGGCCGCTCAACTCTGCCCGAGAGCCAGCGCCTTGAGGTCGGCGAGCCCTTCCCGGTAGGCGTTGACGTCGCAGCGGCCCGAGATCCCCTCGACGGTGCCGCTGGACGAGAACTGCAGGATCGAGATCGGCTCGCCGCCGAACTCCTTCCACCACGAGTCCTTGACCTTCTCGTACAGCGACTCCGGCGGCCCCGACCCGTTCACGTAGTGCGACTGCCAGATCGTGTCGAAGAAGTCGAGGTCGGGCTTGCCGGTCTGCTCCCAGTACCAGCGGGGGAAGTAGCCGAACACCGGGTGCCCGTCCGTGCGGTCCTTGAACTCCGCCACCCAGTCGCGGGCGGTCTCCGCGTCCGCCCCGGACGCCTCGACGTCCAGCGCGACGGCGAAGGCGGACACGTCGCCCGCCTTGTCGAGGAAGTACCGCGCCTGGCCGGCGCCGTCCCCGCCGTGCAGGAAGTGGTACGCGCCGGGGAGGAAGCCGTCGCCGAGGGCGGTCATCCCGTCGCGGTTGTGACCCCAGGTCGGGTTCGTGTACCCGGTCCCTTCGGTCACCTTCGAGAACGCGAACCGGATGCCGTCGCCGTGGACGGCCTCCCAGTCCGGTTCTCCCTGATAGCTCGCTACGTCCACTCCGAAAATCAACGGTGCCTCCTGGGGGCGAGGGGTTGCCGTAACGGATTTTCGCTACAGAAAGTAGCTACCCGGTTCGTTCCTGTCGCTACAGCCAGGTATTCGTGTTGCCCCGCCCACAGGCTTTACTCACGCCCGCCCGGTCCGGTACACCACGCCCCGCGTCGGCACCATCCGGTGCGTCGGCGGAGGAAGTGAGTCCGCGCGGCCGATCGCGTCGACCAGTCCGTGCACGGACGAGGCCGCGACGTGCGTCCGTCCGGCGGCCCGCCAGACGCCGTGGACGTCGCGGGAGATCGTCCAGCCGGGGTGGAGGTGTCGGAGGCGGTCGAGCGCCGGCTCGTCGCTCACTCCGCCGGAAGCTTCGCCCACGTGGCCTTGCCGCCCTCGTTGAGTTCCCGAACGCCCCACGCGTGGACGAGCCCGGACACCAGCCGCAGCCCGCGCCCCGACGTCCCGGCCCGGTCCGGGGGTCGCACGACCGGACGTCCCGCACCCCCGTCCCAGACCTCGATCACCACGAGCCCGTCCCGTTCGTCCCGGAACAGTCGGACGACGATCGGCCCCTCCCCGTGCCGGTAGCCGTTCGTCACGAGTTCGCACACCACGAGCCGAGCGGCGAAGTCGTCGCGTATGCCCCATTCGCGGAATTGTTCCGCCAGGAACTTCCGCGCCGCCGCCGGCGCCCGCTCGTCCGCTTCCAGAACCAGCGTGGGAACCTCGGGTGCGAGTGCTGCTGATGACATGCGTGCTCCTCGGAATGTTTCCTCCGTTGTTCGCCTGACCAGCGTGCACACTCCGCGTTAGGCTCGCTACGTTCCGGAATCATCCGCAACACTCGGGGGTGTCATGTACGCACGAGAAGCACTGGACCCGTCAAGGTCGCTGTGGCATTTCATCGCGGTTCACCTGCGGCGATACCGCGAAGCGTGTGGAATGTCCGGGCAGGCTCTCGCCACCGCTCTCGACTGCGACCGTTCGACCGTTTCCAGGTACGAGTCTGCGACGCTCAAGCTCAAGCCCGCCCACGCGAAGATCATCGACCGCCTTTTCGAGGCGGACGGCATGTTCGCTGACCTGATCGGTTTCGCGGCGCGGGCCGACGAAGGCGACTGGCTGCTCTCTCTGACGGAGTTCGAGAGTCGCGCGACCCGCATCCGGATGTGGGAGTACGCGGTCGTGCCCGGTCTGCTCCAAACTCAGGAGTATGCGCGTGCCGCGCTCATGGCAGGAGTCGCCAACGACTTGGACGTCGATCTCGACCGGAGAATGTCGCGCAAGGCCGCCATCTTCGAAAGAAGCGATCCCCCACGTGTGACCGCGTTTCTCAGCTGGGCGGCCCTGAGGCAACTGGTCGGCACGCGGGACATCATGCGCGGCCAGGTCGCTCATCTGGTCGAACTCAGCGAGCTCCCGCACGTGAGCATTCGTGTGCTCGAGAACGAAGCCGGTGCGCATCAGGGTTTGGAGGGGCCGTTCATGCTGCTGACGGTGGACCAGCGAGACATCGCGTACATCGAGGCGACCACGCGCGGGTGCTTCCTCACGGACCCGTTCGATGTCCAGGAGATAGCAGTAAGGTACGACTCGATAAGCGACCGAGCTGCCCCGGTGGCTCCCTCTCGAGCCATTCTGGTGGCCGAACTGGAGAGGCTTTCATGATCGAGTGGCGGAAGTCGAGTCGCAGCAGCACGAGCGGTCAGTCCAACTGCGTGGAGGTTGCGGACGTCGTCGGAAACATCGCCGTGCGTGACAGCAAGGATCCGGGCGGGCCGAGACTCGTCGTCCGCCGGGAGGTGTTCGCGGCGCTGGTGGCCGACCTGAAGCGCTGATGCCGGTGTCCCGCGCGCCGCGCGGTGGCTTTGCGCGGATCGAGTCGGCTGCTCGTGATGGTGCCGAGGTGCGGGGCGTGGTCGACGGGGCCGGACGTGCCGGCCGGTGCCATCGTCGGCCTGGTGCGCCGCCGCACCTGACCGGTGTCCAGACGACCGATCCTCGCCGTGCCCCGCAACACGGTGAGAGGACCGGCCGTCCGTTGCAGTAAAAATACAGCATCGTCTTTTTGCATGTGGCCGTCTTGGCGGGTTGCGGGTCCCGCCGTCCGTCAGGCGGACTCGGTCGGGAGGCCGGCGGCCACCCAGTCCTCGATGCCGTCGCGGTACTTGCGCACGTTGGTGTAGCCGAGCGCGGTGAGGCGGTCGGCGACCTGGCCGCTGTTGGGGCAGGCCGGGTTGGAGCAGTAGGTGACGATCGCGGCGCCGCGGTCGGGGAGCAGGGTCGGCGCCTGCGCGTCCACGTCGTCCCGGACGAGCGGGACGGCGCCGGGCAGGTGCTGCTTCGCGTAGTACTCCCCGCCGAGCGCGTCCACGACGGTGACGGCGCCCGCGTCGATCGCGGCCTTCAGCTCGTCGCGGGCGATGAGTGCGGTCATGGTGATACCTCCAGAGTGAGAACGGACTATAGTCCGGTTCATGGCTCAGGACGATACCGGACCACGGTCCGCTTCCGCAATGCCGCTCGAACTGCTGCGCACGCCGCCGCCCAAGGAACGGGCGGACGCGGCGCGGAACCGGGCGGCCGTGCTGGACGCGGCCGCGCGGCTCTTCGCCGAGCGGGGCGTGGACGCCGTGTCGATGGACCAGGTGGCGACCGCCGCGGGGGTCGGCAAAGGTACGCTGTTCCGGCGCTTCGGGGACAAGGCGGGCCTCGCCGCGGCGCTGCTGGACGCCCGGGAGCGCGTGCTGCAGCAGGCGATCCTGGAGGGGCCGCCGCCGCTCGGCCCGGGGGCGCCGAACGCGGAGCGCGCGGTCGCGTTCGTCGACGCCTACCTCGACCACCTGCTCGAACACCTCGCGCTCGTCCGCATGTCGGAGACGGCGGCGCCCGGGGCCCGGTACCGGATCGGGGCCTACCGGTTCTGGCACCGGCACCTGGCGATCCTGCTGGACGGGACGCCCGACCCCGAGCACGCGGCGCACGCCGTCCTCGCGGCGCTGGCGGCCGAGCATGTGGCGGCGGTCCTGCCGGACGTCGGCGAGGTGCGGCTCCGCGCGGGCGTCCGGCGGCTCGCCGCGAGCGTCGCGGCGGGGCCGGCCTGACCTACCGGGGGCGCGGCGGGTCGCCGGGCGCGGCGGCGAGCGCGGCGAGGTAGCCGTCCAGGATGCGGGTCTGCCGCTCGGGCGGGAAGTCCTCCGGGCTGAACAGCGCCTGCACGATCAGGCCGAGCGCGAACGACTGGACGGCCGCGGCGAGGTCGTCCGGGTCGGAGGGGGGCAGCTCGCCCAGGCGCTGCGCCGCCCGCACCTGGTGCCGGATCAGCTCGCGCGCGCGTGCGTAGCGGGCCGCGTGCCCGGCGGCGAGGTCGGGGGCCGCCAGCGCGGTGTCCCACGAGCTGATCCAGATCCGGTTGTCCGCGGCGGCCCCGGGCGTGGACGGCAGCATCTCCAGCAGCATCGCGCGCAGCGCGCCGAGCCCCTCGGGCTCGCCGGGCGCCCCGCGCGTCGCCGTCCGGTGCTCCTCCAGGAGCGCCAGCGCGTACGAGACGAGGGCCTTCTTGTTCGGGAAGTAGTGCGTGAGCAGGCCGGTCGTCGCGCCCATCTCGGTGGCCACCGCGCGCAGCGTCAGGCCGCCGAACCCCTGCGCGGCCAGGACCCGCCACACCGCCCCGGACACTTCGCGGCGTCGTGCTTCGTGGTCTCCCTTGTGGCGCGGCATGCCGACAGGCTACATTCACATAACACGTGTTATGGAAATGGGAGGTCTTATGGACACCGAGGTCAAGGACGAACTCGACCGGATGATGCGCGCCCTGTTCGGCGCGTTCGCGAACGTCGGCGGCACCGGGCCGAACCTCGGCGTCATCCGCGAGATGTTCCTGCCGCAAGCCGTGATCATCAAGAACGTCGGCGGCGAGACCGAGGTCTACGACATCGACTCGTTCATCGCCCCCCGGCAGGAGATGCTCACCGACGGGACGCTGACCGAGTTCTCCGAATGGGAGATCGCCGAGGAGACGGAGATCTTCGGTTCGATAGCGCACCGGTTCAGCGCCTACGGCAAGTCCGGCTACCGTGACGGCGCATGGTTCGAGGGCGCCGGACGGCAGACGACCCAGTTCGTCCGGACGAGCGCGGGGTGGAAGATGGCCTCGGCGGCCTGGGACGACGTCTAGACGCCGACCCAGCGGCGGTAGGCGTCCAGGTCGACGTTGCCGCCGCAGACGACGGTGACCACGTGCCGGTCGGCGAACCGGGCGGGGTCCTCGAGGATCGCCGCGACGCCGAGCGCGGCGGACGGCTCGACCACCAGGCCGGCGTGGTCGAACAGCAGCCGCATGCCGGCGACGATCGACGACTCCCGCACGAGGACGGCGTCGTCGGCGACCGCCAGGAGGTCGTCCAGGACGGCCGGGATCGGACGGCGGCCCGCGACGCCGTCGGCGATGGTGTCGGTCGGGCCGGTGGTGACGACGCGCCGCCGGTGCCACGAGTACGTCATCGCCGGCGCCCCGAGCGGCTGGACGCAGACCACCTCGGCCGCCGGGGTCCGGTTCTTCACCACGTGGCCGACGCCGGTGGCGAGCGCCCCGCCGCCGAGCGCGATGAGGACGGCGTCGAACGGCGCGTCCGCGAGTTCGAGGCCGATGGTCGCGGCGCCCTCGCAGGTCTCGAGGTCGAGGCTGTCTTCGACGAGGCGGACGCCGTCGTGCCGCGCGATGGCCGCCGCGCGGTCGCGGGCCGTGTCGAAGTCGCCGTCCACGAGCTCCAGCCGGGCGTCCAGCGCGCGGATGCGGTCGAGCTTGGCGGCGGGCGCGGCGCGCGACGCCACGACGGTCACGTCGAGCCCCCGGGCGCGGCCCGACCACGCGAGGGCCTGGCCGAGGTTGCCCGCGCTCGCGCAGACGGCGGCGTGCGGCCCCTCGCGGGCGAGCCGGCTCGCGACGACCTCGGTGCCGCGCGCCTTGAAGCAGCGGACCGGGTTCGCCGTCTCCAGCTTGATGCTCACCGCGCACCCGAGGACGCGCTCCAGCGCCTCGCAGCGGTACAGCGGGCTGTCGAGGAAGACCGGATCGATCACCCGGCGCGCGTCCCGGATGCGGGCGCCGTCGAGGCGCGTCCCACTCACGGTACGGCAGCGTAGCGCCGTCGGTGGGGGCGGTCAGCGGAGCGATGCGTCGAGCCCGCGCATCAGCTCGCCGGGCCGTGCGCCGCCCGGGGGAGCGGGCGGGTAGCGGCGCAGGACGGCCACGACGGCGGGACGGGCGAGGGTCCGGGCCGTCGCGAGATGTTCGGCCCCGGCGGCGGGGTCGTCTCCGGCGGCCAGCTCGAACGCCCGCGCCGCGTGGGCGGCGGCGCCGAGTATGTGCTTGACCTGCGTGGCCTTCGCCAGGGGGTGCAGGTAGGCGGCACTGGCCGCGGCCAGGGCGGCGCGCGCGGCCTCGCCCGCCGCGGCGTGCCCCGCGTCGCGGGCCTCCTGGGCCGCGCGGTGCGCCGCCCACGCGGTGTCGCGCAGCAGCTTGGTCCGCCGGGCGTCCGCCGCGAACGCCCGCGCGGCGTCGAGCGCGGCGCGCGGACGTCCGTCGCCGGGGCGCGCGTCCTCGAAGAGCGCCAGCGCGGGGGCCGCGCACGCCGCCGCGAAGCCCGTCACCTCGCGGAGTTCGGGCAGGGAGAGCTCGATCGTCGCGGCGTCGTCCGCCATGGCACCAGCCTTCAACCGGGGGAACGGGGGTACTTCGACCGTATCGTTGAACCCTCGGTCTAACCTTCGGCGGCTTTTAGGCGCCTGGTGCCGGGCGAACCCTCAAACGAGGATCACTCACGGGGTTGCGAGAGCCTCCCCAGCGAACCGGTCGACCGCCACGGTCCGCCCCCGGCCGTCGTCACGCCGGGGGGCCGAGGAGGACGGGCAGGGTGCGGGTGCTGTTGCTCAGCGGGGTCGCCAGCGGCTCCGGCTTCCCGGACGCGTCGGCGGGCGCGAGGTCGGGGAAGGCGGTGAACAGGGATTCGAGGGCGGTCTCCGCCTCCATCCTGGCCAGCGCGGCGCCCAGGCAGAAGTGCTCGCCGTGCCCGAACGACAGGTGGTCCGGCGCGGGATCGGACGGCCGGAACGCGGCCGCGTCCTCGTAGCGGCGCTCGTCGCGGCCCGCGGCGGCGTAGCAGGCCACGACGGCGTCGCCCGCGGCGACGCGGACGCCGTCCAGGTCGACGTCCCGGGTGGCGTAGCGCATCGGGAAGAAGGCGACCGGGGAGTCCCAGCGGAGGGTCTCCTCGACGGCCGCGCTCCACGGGAGCGTCCCGGCGCGCAGCCGCGCCAGCTCGCCGGGATGCGCCAGGAGGGCGCGGACGGCGTTGGTGATCAGGTTAATGGTCGTCTCGTGCCCGGCGATGAACAGGGTCATCACCATGTCGTGCAGCTCCCGCTCGGTGAGCCGGTTCCCCTCCTCGTCGCGGACGGCGATCAGCGCGCTCGTCAGGTCGTCGCCGGGCTCGCGGCGGCGCAGGTCGATGACCTCGGCGAACAGTTCGCGCAGGGTGCCCATGCGGGACGTCGCGTAGTCGGCGTCGTCGGTGACGCGGATCAGCGCGTCGGTGAGTTTGCGCAGGTCGGTGTGCCAGGTCTCGGGCATGCCGACGAGCTCGCAGATGACGTTGCGGGGGAGCGGGTAGGCGTAGTGCCGGCGGAGGTCGACCGGGCCGGGCGCGCGGTGCGCCAGCTCCGCGAGGAGCGCGGCGGCGTGGTGGGCGACGCGGGGCCGGAGCCGGTCGACGCGCCGCGCGCCGAACGCCTTGCCGACGAGCGCCCGCAGCCGGCGGTGCTCCGCCCCCTCCTTGGTGATCATGGACTGGGCGGTGACGATGTTGTTCAGCGGCCAGTCGCGCGGGACCCGGCCCGCCGACCAGTCGGCCCAGTGCCGCAGCTCCTTCGACAGGTCCGGGTGGACGAGCGCCGCCTGCAGGGTGTCGTGGCGGGTGACGGCCCACGCGCGCACCGGCCCCGGCAGCTCGACCGGGACGACCGGGCCCGCGCGGCGCAGCCGCTCGTTCTGGGCGTGCACGTCGCGCATCCGGCCGTCGACGGCGATCCGGTCCGGGCGGATCCGGGCGGCGGCGAGGCGGTCCGCGGGGACGGCGGGGGCGCGGCCGTGGTAGAGGGCGCTGACCAGCTCTCCGGCGGCGGGCGCCTGGCACAGCCCGTGGCCGGAGAAGCCGGCGGCGTACAGGAAGGCGGGGGTGCCGGGGCGGCGGCCGATGAACGCCGACCGGTCGGGGCTGGCGTCCCTGGGGCCGGTCACCGCCGTCCGCAGGTCCGCCGGGTCGGCGGCCGGGTAGGTGCGGGCGAGCTGCGACTTCACCCGCGCGAGCCACTCCTCGCGGTCGGACCCCGGGTGCCCCATGCCGATCAGCAGCGCGCCCTCGCGGGCCCGGGTCAGCAGCCCGCTGGCGGCGTGCAGGGTCACCGGGATGTCCGGCAGGCCGGGGACCGGGCCGGTGAGCAGGAGTTCCTGCACGGCCGCGCCCGTCAGGGGGACGTCCACCCCGGCGGCCGCCGCGATCCGGGGGGACCACGCCCCGGCGGCGCACACGATCGCCCCCGCGGTGACGGGCCCGTCCGGTGTCTCGACGCGTCCGGCCGCGGCGTCCACCGAGGTGGCCTCGCAGTGCGTGCGCAGGACCGCGCCCGCCCGCCGGGCCTCGTCCGCGAAGTGCCGGACGATCCGGCGCGTGTCGCTCACGAAGGCGTCGGGCGACCAGGCGGCGGCGAGCAGGCCGGGCTCGTCGACCAGCGGGTTGCGGCGCCGCGCCTCGTCGGCGCCGACCAGCTCCACCCGGACGCCCGCGTCCCGCTGCGCGGGCAGCTCCGCCTCGAACGCCGCGACCTGCTCGGGCTCGGTGAACAGCACCAGGTACCCGACGCGCCGCATCGGCAGCCCGGCCGCGGCGTAGGCCCGCAGGCTGCGCGCGGCGAGGCGGGAGCCGTCGGGGTCGCCCGCGAAGTAGGAGCGCAGCACGTCGGCGGTGGCCCGGGAGGCCCCCGACCCCAGCTCGCCGCGCTCCAGCAGCGTCGTCGCGACGCCGTCCCGGGCGAGGTGCGCGGCGATCGACAGGCCGATCACCCCGCCGCCGATGACCACCGCCCCGGTCATGCCGGGCACGCCTCCCGGCGCAGGTGGTGGCCCACGCTCCACGGGAACAGCTGGAGGTTCCAGCCGCCCAGGCAGTTCACGTAGAGGGCCATCTGCGCCATGAGGGCGAGGAAGTCCGCGCGCCGCTCGATCCGGCCGGCGGCGTCGAGCGCGCTCTCGGCGAAGTGGTGCAGCGTCTCCAGCCCGCAGTAGCCGAGGAACTCCGCCGGGGTCGCGGTGAGGATGCGGGCCATCTGCCGCAGGCAGTCCAGCGGCATCTCCTCGGCGGCGGCGCGCACCAGGCCGCCGTAGGCGCAGTAGCCGAGCGGCCGGGTCTCGCCGTTGACGAACAGCAGCGTGGTCAGGACGGTGTCGAAGCTGCCCGCGCGGGAGGCGATCCGGCCCTCGTGCAGCTCGACGAGCTCCTCCGGCGGGTGCGTCCAGACGCGTTCGGTCTCGGCGTGCACCTTGCCGATCAGCGCGTCGACCGTCGGGTCCGCGGCCTCCAGCCGCGGAACCCGGCACTCGCCGTCCTCCTCGCCGTGCCGGGCCACCTCGGCGAACACGGGCCGCTTGGACGAGTACACCGCGTCCCACACCGCGCGTCCCGCCTCGGCGAGGGCGTCCAGGTCGGCCGCGCGCACCCGCCCGACCGGTGTCGCGGGCATCGGCTCGGTGAGCTCCCCGTACTTGATGCCGAGGTGCTGGAGGCGCGAGCAGAACACGGTGCCGTCGGGGACGGTCCGCCGGTCCACCTTCTGCTCGGCGGGCAGGTGCAGCAGCTCGTGCACCGGCGCGACGTGGAAGAGGTGGTGCCCGGCCACCAGGGCGTGGCCTTGCAGGCTGCGGTACGGCAGCGCGTTCCACAGGGCGTCGGCGAGCGCCGGGTTGCGCCCGTCCAGCTCCGCGCTCACCGTGATGCCGAGCTCCGCCCACTCGATCTGGATCCGTCTGTCCCGCACGCCTGCCCCCAGGTGAGATACCGCCCGAACATCCCTCGCACGCGTGATGCAACCGAGAGTGCGTGATTGATTACACTATGGAAGTAAAATGCGCATAGATCACTTGCCGGTCTCGGCCTCCGCGCCGGGGTCGGGGTCGATGCCGAGGACGGCGAGGAAGGCGGACGTCGCCGGGGTGCGGCCGAACCGGCTCCACACGGCGTGCTCGACGCGGGCCGGCGCGTCCGTCACCTCGATCGTGGTGACGCCGGTGAGCCGGGGGACGTAGGCGGACGGGAGCATCGCCACGCCGAGGTTCTGCCCGACGAGCCGGTCGATGAATTCCGCGCTGGTCACCTCGAACGCGACGTCCCGGTCGAGCCCGGCGGCCGCGAACGCCAGGTCGGACTGGGCGCGCCCGGCCGTCCCGGCGGGCAGGTCGACGAACACCTCGGACGCGAGCCGCCGCAGGTCGACCGCCGGTTCGCCCGCGAGGGGGTGGTCCGGCGCGACCACCGCGACGAGCCGGTCGCGGGCGAGCTCGCGGGCGGCGACGCCGCGCGGCCGCGCGGTCGTCGGCAGCCCGAGGAAGGCGATGTCGAGCCGCCCCTCCCGGACCTGCTCGGCCAGCTCCTCGCTCGCGCCCACCCGCAGGCTGATCCGCACGTGCGGGTACCGGCCGCGGAAGTCGCGCAGCGCGGCCGGGACGTCGACCGCCGCGACCGTCGGGATCAGGCCCACCGCGAGCCGTCCGCGGATCTCCCCGACGGCCGCCGCGACCTCGGCGGCCGCGCGCTCGGCGGCCTCCAGGCACTGCCGGGCCGCGGGGAGGAACGCCTCCCCGGCCGGGGTCAGCCGCACCCGGCGGCTGGTGCGCTCGAACAGCCGCGCGCCGAGCTCCCGCTCCAGCCGCGCGACCTGGTGGCTCAGCGCGGACTGGACGACCAGGCACCGCTCGGCGGCCCGGGTGAAACTGCTCGTCTCCGCGACGGCGACGACGTAACGTATCTGCTGGAGCTCCATCCGGAGATCGTCACACGATCTCCGGGTTCGCCCCCGTCCCCATGTCCTCGCGCGCCCGGACGTCCGGCGGACCGGGCACGGCGGAGGCCGCCCCCGCCGGCGCGAGCGGGAACGGCCTCCGGTCATCCGGGAGCGGTGATCAGTACAGGCCCCACAGCTCGTAGCTGGCCCACGGCGCGGAGCTGCCCTTGCAGTCGTAGGACTGCCAGCCGGAGCGCACGCCCGCCTCGCCGGCGGCCTTGCAGCTCGCGTACCAGTAGAACGTCTGCCCGGTGTTGTGCCAGCTCGCGGCGTGGGCCGGGGTGACGAACGCCCCCGTCGAGAGCGTGGCGCCCGCGAGCGCGGCGACGACTGCGGCCTTCTTCAGGCTCATGAACCCTCCATGTGTGACGGTGCACATCGGTGTGGCTACATTGTGTGACGATCCATCGAAGTGCCGGTATCCGAGGAATTACGTACAGCTACATCGGTGCAACACAGAGTGACTCAAAGGTAAGGCGGAGGCCACCCGGGCGTCGAACTTCGCCCGCCCGCACGCGGATCCTCATCTAGGCATTGACAAGATGGGGGCGCGCGAGCGAATCTAGACAGTGTCAAGTTCAAGTGGAGGAGGCACCGCAATGGCACCGTTGATGTTCCTGATCGGAGGCACGCTGGCGGGTCTGGTCGCGGGCCGGTCCGGGGTCCGGCGGCTGCGGCCGTGGCCGGTGGCCGTGCGCGGCGGCCTGGCGCTGATGTTCACCGTGACCGGGCTCGCGCACTTCGTCGGCATGCGCGACGAGATGATCGACATGGTCCCGCCCGCGCTGCCCGCACCGGAGTTCCTGGTCACCGCGACCGGCGTCCTGGAGTTGGCCGGCGCCGCCGCGCTCCTGTGGGGACGGACCGCGCCGTGGGCGGCCGGCGGGCTCGGCCTGCTGATGATCGGGATGTTCCCGGCGAACGTCCACTGGGCGCTGAGCCGATCGGACCTGCCGTGGGAGGACCAGCTCGTCCCGCGGACGCTGATGCAGGTCGTCTTCGTGGCGGCCGCGCTCAGCGTGCCCGCTCAGCACCTGCGGGCCGTGCGGCACCGCCCGGCCGGCACCCCGACCACGGCCTGACGCACTGTCAGGCGGGCGTCCCGGCGCGGCCCTCGCGCCGGCGGCGGCGTCCGCGGCGTACCGGTTCGGCCTCTACCGGCTCAGCCGCCGAGCCGTTCGAGCGCGAACCCCACCCCGACGAGCGTGCACAGGAACAGCGCCGACAGCCCGCTGCCCTGCACCACCAGGACGACGAACGTCACGGCGCACGCCAGCGTGAGGACCACGAGCGCCCCGATCGCGACCCGGACGGCCCGGCCCGGCGGCACCTCCGGCGCACCCAGTGCCACGACCTCGACGGCCTCGCCGCGCTCGACGGTGAACCGCACCCGCGCGCCGTCCTCCAGCGGCAGGCCCGGGCTCCGGACGGCGCGGGACCGGACGCGCACGTCCGGCCCGCCGTCGTCCGGCACGATGAAGCCGTAGCCCCGCTCGTCGTTGAACCACCTCACGCTGCCCTCGGCCATCGCATCACCCCCGCGCTGTGCCCGTGACGTTAGCGGCACGGTCCGTATCGCCCGGGGCGGCGACATGGACGCCCGACGGCGCGTGCGTTGCGGGCCGGTGACGCCGATCAGCCGAGCCGCACCCGGCGCCGCGCAAGGTCCACGCCGAGAACCACCACCTCGACGCGGACCCCCTCCCTGGGAATTCCGTCCGCGGGTCGACGGGCGGGCCGTTCCAAGTCGCGTTCCAAGCGAGTTCCAAGAGGCGCGGCGCAGGCTCGTGGGCATGAGCACCGACATTCGCGCCAGCGCGCCGTTCACCCAATCCATGGTCGTCATTCACCGCGGGCTCCGGCGCGAGTCCCGGCTGCTGGCCGAGCTGGTCGCCGCGGCCCGTCCCGGCGACCGGCGCCGCGCCCGCGCGCTCGCCGCGCACCTCGCCGACTACCTGCTCGGCCTGCACAACCACCACCACGGCGAGGACGAGCTGATCTGGCCGCCGCTGCTCGCGCGGGCGGACCTGGACGCCGACGTCGTGCTGCGGATGGAGGCGCAGCACGAGCGGGTCGCCGCGTCGGTCGCGCGGCTGCGCGAGCTCGCCGCCCCGTGGGCCCGCACGGCGGACGCGTCCGCCCGCGACGCCCTCGCGGACGCGCTGGCCGAGCACCGGGCCGTCCTCGCCGAGCACCTGGACGACGAGGAGGCGAACCTGCTGCCGATCGCCGAACGCCACCTCACTCCGGACGAGTGGGGCGCGCAGGGCGACCACTTCGTGCGGAACACCCCGAAGACGAAGATCCTCGATTTCCTCGGCATCGTGCTGGAGGACGCGACGCCCGCGGAGCGCGCGGAGTTCCTCGCCGCGCTGCCCGCCCCGGCCCGCGTGCTCTGGCGGCGCTTCGGGGAGCGGCGCCACGCCGCCCGGATGCGGCGGCTCCGCGAGGACGTCCGCACGTCCCGGACCGGCGCCGCCCTCGCCGCGCTCACCGGCGTCGGCATCGCCTGCATCGGGCTGAGCTTCCTCATCGACCCGGTGGGGACGGCGGCGGGGTTCGGCCTCCCGGCGTGGCCGGCCGGGGAGGCCGCGGCCTGGCTGGAGATCAAGGGCGTGCGCGACCTCGGCAGCGGCCTCGCCGTCATCGCGCTGCTCGCCCGCGGGAGGCACGAGGCGCTCGGCCGGGTGATGCTCGCGTTCTCCGCGATCCCGGCGGGGGACATGCTGACGATCCTGCGGCACGACGGCTCGGCGGCCACCGCGTTCGGCGTCCACGGCGCGACCGCCGCCGCCGTCCTCGCCTCGGCCCTGCTCCTCCTCCGCGCGACCCGCCGCTGACCCCGGACCGACCCGGCGGCGTCATGACGGCTCGTTGCCGCGCCACCGGCGCGCGCCGCCGTCCCCGGGGTCCGAGGCCGCGGTGAACGACACCACCGCCCGGCCGTTCGGCGCGTCCCGCCGCCGACCCGCGCGGGGGTCAGGGGGCGGGGCGGTAGGGGGCGGTGACGGCGACCGCGGAGTAGCGCATGGTGAAGGCGCCGCCGAGTGCGTCGATGGCCGCGCCGACGCCGTCGAGCACCTGGGCGAGGGCGTCCGGGGGGAGGCGGGTGAACGCGCCCTGGGTGGGCATCTGGTCGAGCCACTCGTCGCGGGTGTACGGGCGCTCCCAGTCGTGGACCCACTGCTCGACGGCGCCGAAGCCGGTCGTCGCGCGGATGCCGTCGGCGGTCTTCTCCAGGATCGGCCGGTACCCGTCGACGCCGCCCCTCGCGACGGCGCGGAAGTCGATCGGTGAGTCGGGCATGACGCGGAGGCAGGCGTCGGCGGTCGCCGCGGCGACCTCGGGCGGCAGCGCGAACACGTTCCAGAACGCCGCGAGGCGGCCGCCGGGGCGCAGCACCCGCGCGGCTTTGGCCGCGCCGGCGCGGGGGTCCACCCAGTGCCAGGCCGTCCCGGCGACGACGGCGTCGAACGTGCGGCCGGCGGGGTCCCAGTCCTCGAACGTCGCGACCTCGACGTCGAGGCCCCGGGCGCGGGCGAACGCGGCCATGCGCGCGTCCGGCTCGACGCCGAGGAGCCGGCAGCCGGACGCGGCGAACTGGCGGGCCTCGATGCCGGTGCCGCAGCCGACGTCGAGGACGTCCGGGCCCGGGGAGGCGGCGGTGATCGCGGCGATCAGGGAGTCGGGGTAGCGGGGGCGCGTCCGGTCGTAGCGTTCGGCGTCCTCGCCGAACGACTCGGCCATGGCGCGGACGCGGTGGGGCTCAGGAGTGGGCATGCGCCCACTCTAGTGGGCGCATGCCCACTCGTCCAGAATGGGAGGCCGGGCGGGGAAAGGGGCGTGGACGGTGCCGACAGGGGTGGCCATCCGGGACGTGCGGCGGCAGTTGTTCGGGGCCGCCGAGCGGGTCCTGCTGCGGGACGGGCCGAGCGGGCTGACCAGCCGCGCGGTCACCACGGAGGCCGGCTGCGCCAAGGGCGTCCTGCACCGGCACTTCGCCGACTTCGACGCCTTCCTCGCCGAGCTCGTCCGCGACCGCGTCGCCGGGCTCGACGCGCAGGGCGCCGCGCTGCGCGCCGCCGCCGGGACCGGCACCGTCGCCGGCAACCTCACCGCCGCGCTCACCGAGCTGTTCGGGACGGTCGCCGTCGCGATCGTCGGCCTCGTCACCTCCCGCGACGAACTGCGCGCGCGCCTGCGCCGCGACCGTCCGGCGGGGGTGCCGCTCCTGACGGAGGCCGCGGCGATGGTCGCGTCCTACCTCGCCGCCGAGCGCGACCGCGGCCGCGTCGCGGCGGACGCCGACCTCGACGCGCTCGCCCCCGCGCTGATCGGCGCCGGGCACCTGCTGTTCGCCGACCGGACGGCCGCGCCGCCGGACGCGGACGCCGTCCGGGCGGTCGTCACCACGGTCATCGCGGGGGCGCTGCGGCGACCGTGACCCGCGCGCGGCGCGGGAGCAGGAGCGGCGTCGCGAGGGCGGCGGCGCCCGCGGCGGCGATCGCGGCGCGGGGCCCGGTCGCGGCCGCCAGCAGCCCCCAGAGCGCGGTCAGGGCGGCGGTCGCCAGGCGGCTCGTGACCGTCCACGCCGCCAGCGTCCGGACGAGCCGGTCCGGCGCCGTCAGCTCGAGCCTGCGGGTGGCGAACACGGGGTTGAACACCCCGATGCAGGTGATCATCCCGAGCTCGACCGCCATCACGAGCAGCAGCCCCGCCGCCCCCGGACGGACGAACGCGAGCCCCGGCAGCCAGCAGGCGCGGAGCGTCCCGGCGACCAGCAGCACCCGGTGCGGCCCGAACCGGGGGACGAGCCGGCGGGCCAGCCGCGACCCGACCAGCCCGCCCGCGCAGGGCAGCGCGAACACGAGGCCGTACTGCCACGGCGCGAACCCGAGCCCGTCGAGCATGAGGACGGCCAGCAGCGGCCCCGCCGCCATGATCAGCCCGTTGACCAGGACCGTGTTGAGGAACAGCGCCCGCAGCGCCGGGTCGGCCAGGATGTGCCGCCAGCCCTCCAGCAGGGCGCCCTCGCCCCGCGCGCCCGTCCGGACGGGCCGCGGTTCGCGCCCGCGGACCGCGCGGAGCGACGCGGCCGACACCAGCAGGCCCGCCGCGTTCGCGAGCACCGTCGCGACCGGGCCGAACAGCCCGATCGCGGCGGTGCCGAGCGGCGGCCCGAGCGCCGTCGCGGTCCAGGTCGTCGCCTCCAGCCGCCCGTTCGCGGCGAGCAGCCGGTCCGGCGGCACGAGCTGCTTCAGGTAGGCGCCGCTCGCCGCCCGGAACGCGATGTCGGCCGCCGCCATGACGACCGCCACGGCCACGAGCTGGACGAAGGTCAACCGGCCGAGGGCGTGCGCGGCGGGCACGCTGAGCAGCGCCGCGGCCCGCAGCAGGTCCATCGCGATCATCACCGGGCGCTTGCGGCGGTGCTCGGCCCACGGGCCGAGCGGCACCGCGAGCGCCGCGCCCGCCGCCGTCCCGGCCGCCGCGAGGAACGACACCGCGGCCGGTCCCGCGTCCAGCACCAGGATCGCGATCAGGGCGAACGCGTCGAACGCGAGCATCGTCCCGAAGGTGCTCGCCGCGTAGGCCGTCCAGAAGGGGCCGAACCGGCGTTCCCCGCCCATGCCCCGCCGTCCTCCGCTCGCCCGCCGCCGACCGCGAGATCTAAGCAGGGACGCGCGCCGCCGCGCCAACAACCGCCGCGCGGGCGGGCGACAACCCCGGGTTGTACGGGCGTGTCAGGGGCCGCTCACCGCACGACGAGTGTGATCTTCCCGAGGTCGGACGCGTCGACGACCTCGTCGTCGAAGTCGATGAGGCCGCCGTTGCCCGTGCCGTCCGGCGCGCCGTACTCGATCGACGGGGCGGGCTCGGGCGCGGGCGCGGGGGTCGTCGCCGTGGGCCTGGCGGTGGGCGGCAAGCTCGGCGTCCGCGACCGCGCGCAGGTCGTCGTCCTCGCGTACGAGGCGGGCCTCGTCCGCCCCGGCGGCTCCGGCGGCTCCGGCGGCCCGCCCGGATGACCCCGGTTGTGCGGCGGTCCCAACCCGGTCGGGCGGCGCCGGTGCCGCCGTCCAAGGAGCGGTCCCGGACCGTGTGCGGGCGGGGGGCGGGCGGCTAGGGTCAGAATCCGATTCGGGAGAGGGAGGCGACATGGCGGTCGATCCGACCGGCGAAGGGCTGAAGCGGTTCCTCGCGGAGGACCCGGGCGGGCCGGTGGTGATGCTCAACCTGCTGCGCTTCCGGGAGGGCGGCGAGAAGAGCTACGCGCGCTACTCCAAGACGGTCGGCGAGCTGATCCTCGGCCGGTACGACTCCGAGGTCCTCTACTACGGCAAGGGGTCGACGGCGCTGGTCGCCGAGGACGGGCAGGCGTGGGACGCCGTCCTGCTCGTGCGGTACCCGTCGCGGGAGGTGTTCGCGCGGATGGTCGCCGACCCCGACTTCCAGGCCGTCGCGCACTTCCGCTCCGAGGCGCTCACCGAGGCCGTGCTCCAGGCGACCGTCCCCCTGGCCTGAGCCCGCCGGGACGACCGGCCTAGCGAACATGACATTTGTTCATGTTTAATGTGACGCTCGGTCGGATCAGGCGGGGAGGGTCCATGGGCGCACTGCCCGACGGCTGGCTCTGGGGGACGGCGACGGCCGCCTACCAGATCGAGGGCGCGGTCGCCGAGGACGGCCGCGGCCCGAGCATCTGGGATACGTTCGCCGCCGAGCCCGGACGGGTGAGGAACGGCGACACCGGCGACGTCGCGTGCGACCACTACCACCGGTGGCCGGAGGACGTCGCGCTCATGGCGGGCCTCGGCGTCGACGCCTACCGCTTCTCCGTCGCGTGGCCGCGGATCCAGCCGGACGGCCGCGGCCCCGCCAACCCGAAGGGGCTCGACTTCTACGACCGGCTCGTCGACGCCCTCGCCGAGCGGGGCATCGCGCCCGTCGTCACCCTCTACCACTGGGACCTGCCGCAGGCCCTCCAGGACCGCGGCGGCTGGATGGACCGCGACACCGCGCACCGGCTCGCCGAGTACGCGGCCATCGTCGCCGACCGCCTCGGCGACCGCGTCGGCGCCTGGCTCACCCTGAACGAGCCGTTCGTCCACATGACCGAGGGGTACGGCATCGGGACGCACGCGCCCGGCGAGGCCCTCCTCCTGGACGCCCTCCCCGCGGCCCACCACATGCTGCTGGCCCACGGCCTCGCCGTCCCGGTGCTGCGCGAGCGCTCGGCCGCCCCGATCGGCATCACCAACAACTACAGCCCGGTGCGGCCCGCGAGCGGCGACCCCGCCGACCGGGCCGCCGCGGACGCGTTCGACGTCCTGCAGAACCGCCTGTTCACCGACCCGGTCCTGCTCGGCCGCCTGCCCGACATGGGCGCCTACGGCATCGCGGCGGACGCGCTGCCGTTCGTCCGCGACGGCGACCTCGCCGCCATCGCCGCGCCCATCGACCGGCTCGGCGTCAACTACTACAGCCCCACCCGCATCGCCGCCCCGCGCGGCGCCGCGGCCCCGGCCGCCCCGGCGGCGGGCGGGTCGGTGCTCGCCGAGGCCGCCGACCGCATCGAGGGCGCCGGACTCCCGTTCGAGGACGTCCCGATCGAGGGCCACCCGCTCACCGCGTTCGGCTGGCCGGTCGTCCCGGACGGCCTGCACGAGCTGCTCACCGGTCTCCGCGACGCCTACGGGGACCGGCTGCCGCCGATCCTCGTCACCGAGAACGGCTGCTCCGCCCCCGACGACGACCCCGCCCGCCGCGACCAGGACCGCATCGACTACCTGGACGGCCACCTGCGCGCCCTGCAGCGCGCGATCGACGACGGCGTGGACGTCCGCGGCTACTTCGTCTGGTCGCTGCTCGACAACTTCGAGTGGGCCGAGGGCTACGCGCAGCGGTTCGGTCTCGTGCACGTCGACTTCGCCACGGGCGCCCGCACGCCCAAGGCGTCCTACCACTGGTTCCGGGAGCGCATCGCCCGGTACCGGTGAGCGGGACCGCCGGGTACCGCCGCCCGCCCGCGCGGGCGACGATGGGCGGTCATGAGCGAGTTGACGATTCCCGGGGTGCTGGCCCGGGCCGCGGCCACGTCCCCGGACACGGAGGCCGTCGTCGACGGGCCCGTCCGCGTCACCTACGCCGAGCTGCGCGACCGGGTGCGGGCCGCCGCGCGCGCGTTCGCCGCGGCGGGCGTCGAACCGGGCGACCGCGTCTCGATCTGGGCGCCGAACGGGCTGCAGTGGATCGTGACCGTGCTCGGCGCCGTGTCGGCCGGCGCGGCGCTCGTCCCGCTCAACACCCGCTACAAGGGCGACGAGGCGCGCTGGCCGCTGGAGAAGGCCCGGGTGAAGCTGCTGTTCGTCGAGGACGGCTTCCTCGGCATCGACTACCCGGGGATGCTCGGGCAGGACGCGTCCGGCGCCGTCCCCGGGCTGCCCGGCCTGCGCGGCATCGTCACGTTCAACGGGCCCGAGCGGCCCGGCGTGACGACGTGGGACGCGTTCCTCGGCGCGGGCGCGGCCGTCCCGCCGGCGGAGGCGGACGCGCGGGCCGCCGCCGTCGCGCCCGGCGACGTCGCCGACATCCTGTTCACCTCGGGCACCACCGGACGGCCGAAGGGCGTCCTGTGCACGCACGAGCAGAACATCCGGACGTACCGGGCGTGGTGCGGGCGGACGGGCGTCGGCGCGGGCGACCGGTACCTCATCGTCAACCCGATGTTCCACACGTTCGGCTACAAGGCGGGCGTCCTGGCGTGCGTGCTCCAGGGCGCCACGATGGTGCTGCAGCGCGTCTTCGAGGCGGGCGAGACCCTCGCGCTGATCGAGCGCGAGCGGATCACCGTCCTGCCCGGCCCGCCCACGATCTACACGACGCTGCTGGACGCCCCCGGCCGCGCCGACCGCGACCTGTCGTCGCTGCGGCTGGCCGTCACGGGCGCCGCCGACGTCCCCGTCGCGCTCGTCCGCCGCATCCGCGCCGAGCTGTTCCCGCAGGTCGTGACCGCCTACGGGCTCACCGAGTCGTCCGGCACCGTCACCGCCTGCTCGGTGGACGACGACGACGAGACGATCGCGACCACGTGCGGCCGCGCCATCGACGACGTCGAGGTCGTCGTCGCCGACGACAAGGGCGACCCGCTGCCGCCCGGCGAGGACGGCGCCGTCCTCGTGCGCGGCTACAACGTGATGAGCGGCTACCTCGACGACCCGGAGGCGACCGCCGCGACGCTCCGCGGCGGGTGGCTCGACACCGGCGACCGGGGCCGCCTCGACGAGCGCGGCAACCTGCGGATCACCGGGCGGACGAAGGAGATGTTCACCGTCGGCGGGTTCAACGTGTACCCGGCGGAGATCGAGGACGTCCTCGCCCGGCACGGCGCCGTCGCCGAGTCCGGCGTCATCGGCGTCCCGGACGAGCGGCTCGGCGAGGTCGCCCGCGCCTACGTGCGCACCCGCCCCGGCGCGTCCGTCGCCGCCGACGAGCTGATCGCGCACTGCAAGGAGCGGCTCGCGAACTTCAAGGTCCCCCGGGAGGTCGTCTTCGTGGACGACCTCCCGAAGACCGCGTCCGGCAAGGTCCGCCGCGTGGACCTGCCCCGCTAGAGCGAGGCGGCGACGCGGGCGCGGTGCTCGGCGGGGGTGCCCCACGCCGAGTGCAGCGCCCGCGCCTTGCGGATCCACAGCGACGGGTCGTACTCGTCGGTGTAGCCGATCGCGCCGTGCACCTGGAGGGCGGCCTTCGCGGCGCCGTAGCACGCGTCGGACGCGGCGACCTTCGCCGCCGCCGCGTCCCGGCCGAACTCCGGCGTCCCGTGCGCGAGCGCCGCGCCGTACAGCAGCGGCCGCGCGAACTCCAGCTCGACCATCGCGCCCGCCAGGTGGTGCTTGACCGCCTGGTACTCGCCGATCGGGCGCCCGAACTGCCGCCGCGTCTTCGCGTACTCGACCGTCACGTCCAGCAGCGCCCGGCCGAGCCCGATCTGCTGCGCCGCGCACATCAGCACCCCGAAGTCGGGCCGCCCGCCCGGGGAGCCGTCCACGCGGAACAGGCGCCGGGCCGGGTCGAGGGAGGCCAGCGGGCCGCCGGAGGCCGCGCGCGGCTTCCCGTCGGTCCCGAGGACGGCGTCGGCGGCGTCGGCGTCCAGCGCGTGCGGCACGCCGAGCGTCACCATCGCGGTGCCCTCGGCGATGCCCTCCAGCAGCCCGCCGCCGCCCGTCCGGGGCAGCAGCTCCGCCGCCGCGAGCGTCTCGACGTACGGGCCGGGCGCCGCCGCCCGCCCCACCTCCTCCATCGCCGCGACCAGCTCCACCGGCAGCAGGCCCGCGCCGCCGTGCTCCTCCGGCACCGCCACCGCGAACAGGCCGGCTTCCGCGAGCGCCGCCCACACCGCGCGGCCCGGAGCGTGGTCCCCGGACGCCCACGCCCGGACGGTCTTCGCGGTGCCGGCCTCGGCGAGCAGCCGCCGCAGCGTCCCGGCGAACATCCGCTGCTCCTCGGACAGGACGAACTTCACCGTGCCCCCCTCGGCAGGCCGAGCAGCCGCTCGGCGATCACGTTCCGCTGGATCTCGTTGGTGCCCGCGTAGATGGGGCCGGCGAGCGAGAACACGTAGTTCTCCAGCCACTCCGACTCCAGCTCGCCGTCCGCGCCGAGCAGGTCGAGCGCCGTCTCGTGCAGCGCCACGTCCAGCTCCGACCAGAAGACCTTGTTCAGGCTCGACTCGGCGCCGATGTCGTCGTCCCGGGAGATCGTCTCGAAGCCCTTCAGCCGGTACGCGCGCGACCGGATCCAGGCGTCCGCGACCCGGTCCCGCAGCGCCGTGTCCGCCGGGTCGGCCCGCTCCTTCCACAGCTCCACGAGCCGTTCCGTCGCGGCGGTGAACCGGCCGGGGGAGCGCAGCGTCAGCCCGCGCTCGTTGCCCGCCGTGCTCATCGCGACGCTCCAGCCCTTCCCGGGCTCGCCGATGACGTCGCCGTCCGGGACGAACACGCCGTCGAGGAACAGCTCCGCGAACGCGGGCTTGCCGTCGAGCCGCCCGATCGGCCGGACGGTCACGCCCTCGGCGTCCAGCGGGAACATCAGGTACGTGAGCCCCCGGTGCCGCTCGCTGTCCGGGTCGGACCGGAACAGCCCGAAGCCCCGGTCGGCGAACGCCGCCCGCGAACTCCACGTCTTCTGCCCGTTCAGCAGCCACCCGCCGTCCGTCCGGGTCGCCGTCGCGCGCAGCGCCGCCAGGTCGCTGCCCGCGCCCGGCTCCGACCACGCCTGCGCCCAGATCACCTCCCCGGCGGCCATCGGCGGCAGCACCCGCGCGAGCTGCTCCGGCGTCCCGTGCTTCAGCAGCGTCGGCGCCAGCAGGTTGATGCCGTTCTGGCTGACCCGGCCGGGCGCGCCCGCCGCGTAGTACTCCTCCTCGAACACGAGCCACTGGAGCACCGAGACGCCGCGGCCGCCGTACTCCTCCGGCCACGACACCACCGACAGCCGGTCGGCGCCGAGCGTCCGCTCCCACTCCCGGTGGGCCGCGAAGCCCTCCTCGGTCTCCAGCGACGGCAGCGGCTCGGCGGGCACGTGCTCCGCCAGCCACGCCCGCACCTCCGCGCGGAACTCCTCGTCCGCCGTCCCGAACTCAAGATCCATTCGCTGCCGCCTTCTCCGAAGCCGCCTTCATGCTCTTCGCGTCCTGCCCCGCCAGGGAGTCCGCGCCCGTCTCCGCGTTGTGCGCGTGCGCGAGGTGGTGGAGGCCGAACACCGAGTCCATCCCGGTCTGCATGCCCTGGATGTCCTCGGCCTGGTTCACGGCCTTCTTCGTCAGCGCGAGCCCCATCCGGGGCATGGCCGCGATCCGGTCGGCCAGCGCGAACGTCTCCTCCTCCAGCGCGTCCCGCGCGACCACGCGGTTGACCCAGCCGAGCTCGTGCGCGCGCGCCGCCGTCATGCGCTCGCCGGTGTAGAGGAACTCCTTCGCGATGCGCGGAGGCATCACCCACGGGTGCGCGAAGTACTCCACGCCGGGGATGCCCATCCGGACCACGGGGTCGGCGAAGAAGGCGTCGTCCGACGCGACGATCAGGTCGCACACCCACGCCAGCATCAGCCCGCCCGCCACGCACGCGCCCTGCACCGACGCGATCATCGGCTTCGGGATCTCCCGCCACCGGCGGCACATCCCGAGGTAGACCTCCGACTCGCGCGCGAACCGGCTCTCCGCGCCCGCCTTGCCGACGTGGTCCCACCACATCCCGGCCTTGCGGGGGAAGGTGCGGTCGGCGTCCCGTCCCGGGGTGCCGATGTCGTGCCCGGCCGAGAAGTGCGGCCCCGCACCGGCGAGCACGATCACCTTGACGTCGTCGTCCCCGGCCGCCCGGTAGAACGCCTCGTCCAGCGCGTAGGTCATGGCGGAGTTCTGCGCGTTGCGGTACTCCGGCCGGTTCATCGTCACCACCGCGACGTCCCCCCGCCGCGCGTACTCGACCACCATGTTCGCCTCCCTTCTTTCTAACAACTGTTTGGTAGAGTACGCGGCCGGACGCCCCCGCCGTCGACCCCCTCCCGCCGACCGGGACTCCGCCCGGAAGGCGGCCGGGACCCGCCCGGCGCGATGCGCACCAGCGCGCCGGGCATCCTGGGAAGCTCGCTGCGCCGCGACGGCAGGGTCGCCTGGGGCCTCTCGGCCGACATGCGCACCGCCGTCCGCGACCCCGACCTGCTCGCCGCCGGATACGACGCCCTGTGCGACCCCGGCTTCGACGACGGCGTCCGACCGGACGGGCTGATGGCGGTGCCCGTCCCGTACCTGTCCAGGGTGCTCGGCCCGTACGGGGCGCTGCGGCGCGAACTGCGCGCCCGCTTCGAGCTGGACGACCTCAACTACCTCGAGTTCCCGTACGACTGGCGGCGCCCGGTCGCGGTGAACTCCGCCCGCCTCGCCGCCGCGATCCGCCCCCGGCTGGCCGCGCTCGCCGAGCGCGTGGACGGCCCCCGCGTCGTCATCGTCGCGCACAGCATGGGCGGGCTCGTCGCGACGCACTACCTGCGGCACCACGACCACGACGGCGACTGCCACCGCGTCATCACCGCCGGCACGCCCTTCCGCGGCTCGGTGAAGGCGCTCGACTACCTGGTCAACGGCCCGAAGTTCGGCCCCGCCCGGCTGCGCCGCCTCGCCGGGACGCTCCGCGAGGTCCCCGGCGTGTACGACCTCCTGCCGATGTACCGGACGGTCGCCGACCGCCGCGCGGGCGCCGCCGGCGAGGCCCGGCGCCCCGCCGAGATCGTGGACGGCCTCGACCTCGACGCCGCGCGCGTCCGGGCGTCCCGCGCGTTCCTCGCGGACCTGAACTCGCCGCACGAGCGCTCGGGGCTCGTCCGCCCGCTCGTCGGCTACGGGCAGCGGACGCTCCAGCAGGCGACGCTGCGCGGCGGCGGGCGGCTCAAGTGCTCCAAGGACGACGCCCCGGTCCCGGGGCGGGCCGCCTGCCGGGGCGCCCGGCGGCGCCCGGGCCGGGTCAGGACTTGCCGCGCGCCTTGCGCGTCTCGCTCTTGTTGGCCTTCTCGATGGCCTTCACCAGCTCGTTCTTGCTCATGTTCGAGCGGCCCGAGATGTCGAGGCGCTTCGCGACGTCGTAGAGGTGGGTCTTGGACGCGTTGGCGTCCACGCCGCCGGCCGTCTTGCGGGAGGTGTCGCGGCCGCCCTCCGCCTGCGCGTCGGACGGGCCCTTGCCGCCGGACTTCGGCTCCCAGCGGTCGCCGACCTTCTCGTGCGTGTGCTTCAGGGCCGCGTAGGCGACCTGGTGGGCGCGGCGGCCCTCGCCGTACTCCTCGACGGCCGAGTCGTGCGCCTTCGCGAAGGTGCGCTGCGCCTTGGCGTCCGAGCGCTTGATGGTGTCGGGCAGCTCCTCCTTCTTCGCCTGGCCCTTGCCGGTGGTCTTCGGCATCGTCCTGGCTCCCTTCTGATCGCCTCTGCCGGTGGCGATACCCGAGAAGCCCGGTTAATCACGTGGCATGGGTCGCGGCGGGGCCGTCACAGGTAGCGGAGCCACAGGTACGGGGTCGCCAGCGCGATCGTCGCGACGGTGACGACGATGCCGTACTTGGTGAAGTGCCAGAAGCTGATCGGCGCCCCGTTGCGGGCGGCGATCCCGAGCACGACGACGTTCGCGCTGGCGCCGATCGCGGTGGCGTTGCCGCCGAGGTCGGCGCCGAGCGCGAGCGCCCACCACAGCACCTGGCCGTCGTCGCCCGGGTAGCCCTGGACGAGGTCGGCGACGATCGGGCTCATCGTGGCGACGTACGGGATGTTGTCGACGATCGCGGAGATCAGCGCCGATCCCCACAGCAGCACCATCGCGGCGAGCCCGAGCCGCCCCTCCGTCCGCTCGGCGGCGAAGGCCGACACCTCGCCGATGACGCCCGTCTCCACGAGCCCGCCGACCATCACGAACAGGCCCGCGAAGAACACCAGCGTGGGCCACTCGACCTCGCGCAGCGCGTCCTCGGTGGTCACCTTGGTGGCGGCGACGAGCAGGCCCGCGCCGAGCAGCGCCACGACGGACGGCTCGTAGTGCAGCACCGGGTGCAGGACGAACGCGACGATCACGACCGCGAGGACGGCGAGGCCCTGCCACAGCAGCCGCCGGTCGGTGATCGCCTCGCGCTCGTTCAGCGCCATGACCTCCTTCGCGCGCTCCGGGTCGTACCGGAACGCGGAGCGGAACAGCACCCGGCAGAGGAGGCAGAACACGGCGACGAGCACGAGGACCAGCGGCGCCAGGTGGACGAGGAAGTCGTTGAACGACAGCCCGGCGCGGCTCGCGATGATGATGTTCGGCGGGTCGCCGACGAGGGTGGCGGTGCCGCCGATGTTCGACGCCATCACCTCGGCGATCAGGTACGGGACGACCTTCAGGCCGAGCCGCTCGCAGACCAGGAACGTCACGGGCGCGATCAGCAGCACGGTCGTCACGTTGTCCAGCAGCGCGGACGCGAACGCGGTGATGAGCACGAGCATGACCATCAGCCGGTACGGCTTCCCGCGCGCCCGTTTGGCCGCCCAGATCGCGACGAACTCGAACACGCCGGTCTGCCGCAGCACGGACACGATCACCATCATGCCGAGCAGCAGGAAGACGACGTTCCAGTCGACGCCGGTCTCCTCGGAGAAGAACGCCGACTCGGCGTCGGCGACGTGCAGGAGGAGCATGAGCCCGGCGCCGCCGAGCGCGACGGCGGTGCGGTGGATCTTCTCCGAGGCGATCAGGACGTACGCGACGACGAAGATCGCGATTGCGGCGGCGGCCAAGAGGGCTCCGATCGGGTGCGTGGTGCGGGCGGTACGGGTGCGCGGGTCGCTCGTCGGCGCGCCGCGGGCCGATCGTCCGGGACGTTCCCCGTGCGCGCCGGGGGACTCCCCGGCGCGGCCCGTCCCGCGGCGGTCGGGCGGGACCGGCCGGGCGGCTCGCGCCCCCGGCCGAAGCCTCGCGGGTCCGTCGTCATCGGGAGCTTTCGGGGTCGGCGGACGTCACGCCGACCGGACTTCCCGGCACACCGGAGGAGACCTTAACCGGATCCGCGCGTCCCATCCAGACGCGGGGTCCACCGGACGGGCGCGGGGTACGTACGAGACGTGCGCGCACGCGAACTCGCCGTCGAGTACCCGACCGTCACGCCGGACGACGGCGCCCTGGACGCCGCCCGCCTGCTCGCCGGGCACGGGCTCCCGGCGCTGATCGTTGCGGACGCGCGGGGCCGCCCGGTGGCGGTCCTGCCGGGCTCGCGGCTGCTCCGCCTGCTGATCCCGCGGTACGTCCGGGACGACCCCGCCCTCGCGCACGTCTACGACGAGGACCACGCCGACCGGCTGTGCGCGCCCCTCGCCGAGCGGACCGTCGCCGACCTGCTCCGGCAGGACGAGCTGCCGCTCCCGGTGGTCGGCGCCGACGCGACGGTCATGGAGATCGCCAGCGTCATGGACCAGGCCCGCAGCCCGCTCGTCGCGGTCTGCGAGCGGCGCGGGGAGGCGATGCTCGGCGCCATCGCCGTCCCGCACCTGCTCACCCGGCTGCTGCCGGGGGAGTGACCCGCCCCGGCCCGGGTGTCACACCCCGACGCCGAGCGGCACCAGCAGCAACAGCAGCGGCAGGACGAGCGCGGCCACCAGCGAGATGCCGAGCAGCCAGCGGAACACCCGCGGGTTCTCCTCGTCGCCGGTGTTGGCCAGGACCAGCCCGCCGCCGAGGTGCATCGGGCTGATCCCGACCGCGCCGATCACCCCGCAGATCGCGATGAGCAGCGCGGTGAACCCGGCGGACGACTGGTGCGGCAGCGCCGTCGCAGTCAGCGGGATGATCACGCCGAGGACGGCGACCGTGGACGACTCCACGGTGGCGAACAGCGCCGCCAGGTAGGCGATCGCCAGCACGGTCAGCAGCGCGATGTCGATGCCGCCGAGGTGCCCGGCGAGCGTGTCGAGCGTCCCGACCCGTTCGAGGACGCCGACGTACACGAGGACGCCCGAGGTCAGCACGATGACGCTCCACGGCAGGTCCCCGATCACCTGCCGGGTGTCGGGCTTGAACACCACGTGCAGGACGAGGCCCACGAGCAGCGACGCGAACAGCGGGTTCATCCCCAGCGCCAGCACCATCACGAGGAACGCACCGATCCCCGCCGCGGACCCCAGCTCGTAGCGGCTCATCGGCGCGGCGGCCTGGGCGGCGGCGGGTTCGGTGGGCCCGGCGGGGGCTTCGGGCCGCGCGCCGCGGCGGATGAACTTCTTCAGAAGGAGGTACGTCAGGATCGCGGTGCAGGTCTTGATGGCGGCGAGGCCGAGGAACAGGCCGGTGGGGGAGAAGGCGGCGCCCTGCTTCTCGGAGAGCTCCCGGACGATCGCGCCCCACGGGGACAGCGGCGAGAAGCCGCCGACGCCGGCGCCCGCGCAGGCCACCACCGCCATGACGACCGGGTCCATGCCGCGGTTGCGGGCGAGCCGCATGGCGATGGGCAGGACGATCGCGACGGTGGCGCTCGGCAGGGTGCCGATGGCGCTGAGCACGGCGCCGACCAGGAACATCGTCCAGGGCAGCAGCCAGTCCCGCCCGCCGGACGCGCGGACGACGAGGTGGACGAGCCGGTCGATGGCCCCGCTGCGCTGGGCGTGGCCGAACAGGTACATCACGCCGATGATCAGCACGACGATCTGGACGGGGAAGGCGGCGAGGGCCTGCTCGCCCGGCACGCCGGCGATCTTGGCGAGCAGCAGCCCGGCGGGCAGCGCGACGAGCCCGACGTTGACGTCCCGCCAGATCGCCACCGCGAACACGGCGAGCAGCAGGACCAGGGACAGGATCTCGTCGGCGGTCATGGGGTCATCACTTCTCCAGACACGGGACGTTCCTGAACGAAGTGTTCAGTTACGTGCAGAGTGTCGGGCAATCTACGTCACATTTCCCGCCTCCTCAAGGGGGCGGCGCACGGAAAAGCCCCCGGCCGGGTGCGGCCGGGGGCGGGAAGTCGCCGCTGGTCGGAGGGCGCGGCGGCCCCGGATGCTAGGCGGGGGCGTCGAATCCGCTCGCCCAGTACCGGCCGTGGACGGCCAGGTCGAGCAGCATCCGCGCGACCTCCTCGGCGGGCGGGCGCGGGTCGTCGATCTCCAGCCACCACTGCAGGACGGCGGTCTGCTCGCCGACCCAGGCGCGGGCGAGCAGCCCGGGGTTGATGCGCGGCTCGACGCCGTTGCGCTCGGAGCGGCCGCGGAACTCCTCGGCGGTCACCCGCACGCAGGACTCGGTGAACATCCGCAGCGGCTTCCCGTCGCCCTCGCCCCGCAGGATGATCCGGTACAGGTCGCGCTCCTGCTCGGCGTGCCGGAGCAGCTCCAGGACGGGCTTGCCGGTGAAGCCCACGGCGTTCTCGGCGATCAGCGGGCGCTGCCGCGCGCCGAGCTCGTCCAGCAGGTCCTTGGTGAGCCGGGTGAACAGGTCGTCCTTGTCGCGGCAGTGGCTGTAGAAGGTGGCGCGGGCGATGTCGGCGCGCTCGGTGACGTCCTCGACGGTGATCGACGCGTAGCCGCGTTCCAGCACCAGTCCCACCAGGGCGTCGCGCAGCGCCTTGCGCGTCCGCCGTGTCCGCCTGTCCTCAGCCATCGCCGTCCCTCGTTCACCGTGAATCCGCCCGCGCTCGCCGGCGGTCCCCAAGTGTAGAGACCTCTTGACAACCCGAGAGTTACTGAACACTCTGTCTACTATTGGTCTACTGGTACGGAGATGTGCATGAACCTGGGGAGCTACCTGACCCGCAGCGCCCGCTACTGGCCGGACGAGCGCGCCGTCGTCTGCGGCGAGCGCGCGTGGACGTTCCGGGCGCTGGAGGACGAGGCGAACCGGCTCGCGTCGGCCCTGCTCGCCCGGGGGCTGCGGCCCGGCGACGCCGTCGCGTCGCTCGCGTGGAACCGCGGCGAACTGGTCGTGGCCGAGTTCGCCCTCTACAAGGCGGGGCTGCTGCGCGCCCCCGTGAACGCGCGCCTCGGCCGCGGGGAGATCGAGCACGTCCTCGACTACGCGGGCGCGAAGCTGCTGCTGTTCGACGCCGCGCACGCGGACGACGCCCTCGCGGCCGTCCGCGCCGGCTGCGAGCCCGTCGTGTTCGACCCCGGCAACCTCACCGGCGAGGCCCGCCCGCTCACCTACGCCGAACTGCTCGAGGAGGGCGGGCCCGAGCCGGTCGCCGTGGACGTCTCGCCGGACGACCCCTGCACGCTGCACTTCACGTCCGGGTCGACGGGCAAGCTGAAGGCCGCGACGCAGACGTTCGGCAACCGCCGCGCGAACATGCGCAAGCAGATGATGAGCGACGACTCCCGCGCCCGGCCGGGCGTCCGCTACCTGGCGTGCGGGCCGATCACGCACGCCCCCGGGATGGGCCTGCTCGCGGGCGTGTTCGGCGGCGCGACCGCGCACATCCTGCCCGCGTGGGACACCGGCGCGTTCCTCGACACGATCGAGCGCGAGCGGATCACCGCCACGTTCATCGTCCCGGCCATGCTGAACATGCTGCTGGCCGAGCCCGGTGTCCGCGACCGCGACCTGTCGAGCCTGACGAGCCTGCGGATCGGCGGGGCGCCGGTGTCCCCGCAGCGGCTCCGGCAGGCCGTCGAGACGTTCGGGCCGATCGTCGCGCAGGGCTACGGGCTCGGCGAGACCACCAGCGTCGTCGCCGGGATCGGCGCCGCCGCGCTCGCCGAGGCCGTCGAGAAGGACCCCGAGCTGCTCGCGTCCTGCGGCCGCGCCGCCTACGACACCGAGATCCGGATCGTGGACGACGCGGGCCGCGAGCTGCCGCCCCGGGAGGTCGGCGAGATGGTCGTGCGGGGCGAGGACTGCGTCCGCGAGTACTGGCGCGAGCCCGAGCTGACGGAGGAGACGTTCCGGGACGGCTGGGTGCACACCGGCGACCTGGCGTGGATGCGCGAGGACGGCTACCTGTTCATCGTCGACCGCAAGAAAGACATGATCATCTCGGGCGGGTTCAACATCTACTGCACCGAGGTCGAGTCGGCCCTCTACGAGCATCCGGCGGTCCGCGAGGCGTGCGTCGTCGGCGTCCCGGACGAGACGTGGGGCGAGGCGGTCAAGGCCGTCGTCGTCCGGCACGACGGGGCGGACGTCTCCGCCGCGGAGCTGATCGAGTTCTGCGCCGACCGCCTCGACCGCTACAAGAAGCCGCGCTCGGTCGACTTCGTCGCCGAGCTGCCGGTCAACCGCAACGGCAAGACCGACCGCAAGGCCGTGCGGGAACCGTTCTGGGCCGGCGTCGACCGGCGCGTCAACTGAGGGGACCCGATGAGCCACTCCACCTTCACCCTCCGGCCGTCCTACGACGACGACCCCGAGCTGAACGGGCTCGTCGCGTCCCTGCGCGGCTACCTCGCCGGGGAACTGGCCGACTACGAGCGCGAGCACGGCGTCGACCGCACCACCCGGCTCACCCGCGGGCTCCTCGAACCGGTCTGGCGGCGCAGCCGCGAGCTCGGCTTCTACGGGATCCACCTGCCGGAGGAGTACGGCGGCCGCGGCCTGCCGCACACCCGGCTCGCCGCGCTCAAGGAGGAGATCGCCGCGGGCGGGCGCGTCCTCGGGCACAGCGTGCTCGGCGAGATGGGCGGCCCGCTCCGCGCCGGCGACATCTTCCGCCACGCCACCGAACGGCAGATCAAGGAGTACCTGCTGCCGGTCGCGCGCGGCGAGCGGGCCTGCTGCTTCTCGCTCACCGAGGCCGACGCGGGCTCCGACGTCCGCGCCATGCGGACGGTCGCGGTCCGCGACGGCGACGGGTACCGGCTCACCGGCCGCAAGGTGTTCAGCACCGCCGGGCCGTTCGCCGACTTCGCCATCGTCATCGCCCGCACGGACGGCGCGGAGGACGGCGCGAAGGACGCGTACTCGGCGTTCTTCGTCGACCTCGACGCCCCCGGCTGCCGCGTCGAGGACGGCGCGACCCCGATGTCCGGCGAGAACATCGAGGCCGACATCGTCCTGGACGGCTGCCGCGTCCCCGCCGCGAACCTGATCGGCGCCGAGGGCGAGGGCATGCGCATCGGCCTCGGCCGCGTCACCGTCAACCGCCTCCTGCACTGCCCGACGCTGCTCGGCATGGCCCGCCGCGCGCTCGAACTGTCGCTCGTGCGGGCGCAGACCCGGATCGTCCACGGCGCGCCGCTGCTGAAGCTGCAGGCCATCCAGCACAAGCTCGCCGACATGGCCACCGAGTACTACGCGGCCCGCTCGATGACCTACGGCGCCATCGCCGCGCTCGACGCCGGGACCCGCCCCCGCCTCGAAGCGTACATGTGCAAGCTGTACGTCGCCGAGGCCGCGTTCCGGATCCTCGACGAGGCCGTGCAGATCCACGGCAAGGAGGGGCTCGTGCAGGGGACCGAGGTCGAGTACCTGTTCCGGAAGGTCCGCATGTTCCGCGTCCTGACCGGCACCTCGGAGATCCAGCGCAACGCGATCGCGAAGGGCCTGTCGATGTACGCGGAGGTTCTCGCCGCGGCGCCCGCCGGGGAGGCGGCCGGGGAGGGGGCTACGAGCCGAGGGTGAGGGCGACCTTGACGTCGTCGGGGCGGGAGTCGAACGCCTCGGCGAAGTCGTCCAGCGGGACGCGGCGGGTGACGAGGCGGCCGAGCCAGCCCGGGTCGGCCTTCCCGAGGGCGTCCGCCGCGGCCGCGTAGTGCGCCCGGTTCGCGTTCACGGAGCCGACGACCGCGTCGTTCTCGAGGACGATGTCGCGGTTCAGCGCGCCCGCGTCCACGGTCAGGTTCCGTCCCGCGGGCGACACGCCGGTCAGGCACACGACGCCGTAGGCGGCGGTCGACCCGATCGCGCCGAACACGAGCTCCGCGGCGCCCGTCGCCTCGATCACCACGTCCGGCCGCGCCGCCCGCACCGCCGCGTCGAGGCCGTCGTGGTGGTACGCGGCGCCGAGGTCGGCGACGAGGCCGGGCTTCGGGCCGTCCGCGACCCGGTCCAGCACGTGGACGTCCAGGCCCCGCTGGACGCCCAGCAGCGCGGCGAGCAGCCCGATCGACCCCGCACCGGTGACCAGCGCCGTGCGGGGCTCGAACCAGGCGCGCCCGCCGACCCGCTCGACCTGCTCCCACGCCTTCGCGACGACGCTCGCGGGCTCCAGCAGCACGCCGACGTCCGCGAGCGCGGGGTCGAGCGCCACCGCGTACCGGGTCTCGACCCGCCACAGCTCGCTCGCGTACCCGTCGAGCTCCTTGATGCCGCGCTCGGTGTAGCGGCCGTTGCGGCACATGTCGAACTCGCCGTGCGCGCACGCCCCGCACGGCTCCGGGTCGGGCCGCCGGACGACGCCCACGACCAGGTCGCCGGGGGAGAAGCCGCCGCCGGGCGGCGCGTGCCGCACCCGGCCCAGCGACTCGTGCCCGATGACCAGGCGGTCGCGTCCCGGCGGGGCCGCACCGTACTCGCCCGCCGCGATCTCCCGGTCGGTGCCGCACACCCCCAGGGCGAGCCCCTCGACGAGCAGCTCGTCCGGGCCCGGCTCCGGGTCGGGGACCTCGGTGACCGACAGCGAACCCGGTCGCCCGGGGCGGATGGTCAACGCGCGCATGCCGTCTCCTTCATCGCGTGGCGGGGCGCGCCGCCGGCGGCGCGCCGCTGAGGTGCCGGGCGGTGTTGACCAGCCCGACGTGCGAGTACGCCTGCGGGGTGTTGCCCACCTGCCGGCGGGCCGCGGTGTCGTACTCCTCGCTGAGCAGCCCGACGTCGTTGCGCAGGTCGAGGAGCCGCTCGAACAGGTCGACGGCGTCGGCGGTGCGGCCGATGCCGTGCAGCGCGTCCGCGAACCAGAACGTGCAGGCGAGGAACGCGCCCTCGTTACCGGGAAGCCCGTCCACCCCGGCGCCCGTGTCGTAGCGCAGGACGAACCCGTCCCGGTAGAGGTCGCGCTCGATCGCCTCGACCGTCCCGACGACCCGGGGATCGCCCCACGGCAGGAACCCGACCTGCGGGATCAGCAGCGTCGCCGCGTCCAGCGCGTCCGACCCGTAGAACTGCGTGAACGTGTTCCGCCGGGCGTCGTAGCCGTTCTCGCAGACGTCCCGGTGGATCGTGTCGCGCAGCGCCCGCCACCGGTCGGCGGGCCCGTCCTGCCCGTACCGCTCCACCGCCTGGACGGCCCGGTCGACGCCCGTCCACGCCAGCACCTTCGAGTGGACGAAGTGCCGCGGGTCCCCGCGGACCTCCCACAGGCTGTCGTCGGGGTCGCTCCAGTGCCCCTCCAGGAAGTCGAGCAGGGCCCGCTGGACGTCCCACGCGGTCTCGTCCGCCTCGATGCGGGCCTCCCGCGCGAGGTGCAGCCCTTCGATGACCTCGCCCCACACGTCGAGCTGGAACTGCCCGGACGCCGCGTTCCCGATCCGCACCGGCGACGCGCCCTCGTACCCGGAGAGCCAGTCGAGCTCGTACTCGGGGAGCCGCCGCGTCCCGTCGATCCCGTACATGATCTGCAGGTCGGCGGGGTTGCCCGCGACCGCCCGCAGCAGCCACTCCCGCCACGCCTTCGCCTCCGCGACGAACCCGGTGCCGAGGAGGGCCTGCAGCGTGAACGTCGCGTCCCGCAGCCAGCAGAACCGGTAGTCCCAGTTGCGCGGCCCGCCGAGCTGCTCGGGCAGCGACGTCGTCGCGGCCGCGACGATCCCGCCCGTCGGGTGGTACGTGAGCGCCTTCAGCGTGATCAGCGACCGCCGGACGGCCTCGGGCCAGCGGCCCGCGTACCGGAAGTCCTTGATCCAGTCGGCCCAGAACGCCTCGGTGTCGGCGAGGGCCCGCTCGGGGTCCACCGGGTGCGGGCGCGGCTCGTGCGACGGCCGGTACGTCAGGACGAACGGCACCCGCTCGCCCGCCGACACGGCGAAGTCCGCGTACGTCGTCTCGTCGCGGCCCTCCAGCGGCACGGGCGTCTTCAGCCACGCCGCGTCCGGTCCGGCGATCGCGTTGAGCTGCCCGTCGCGGTGCCGCACCCACGGGACGACCCGGCCGTAGTCGAACCGCAGCCGCAGCGCCATATGCACCGGGACCCGGCCGCGGACGCCCTCGACGATCCGGACGACGTCGGCGGCCTCGCCCCGGCGCGGCATCGCGTCGATCACGCGGACCGCGCCCTCGGGCGTCTCCCACTCGGTCTCCAGGATCAGCGAGTCCCCGCGGTAGCGGCGCCGGGCGCACATGCCGCCCGCCGCGGGGGCGATCCGCCAGAAGCCCGCGTGCTCGTCGCCCAGCAGGGCGGCGAAGCACGCGGGCGAGTCGAAGCGGGGCAGGCACAGCCAGTCGATCGACCCGTCGCGGCCCACGAGCGCGGCCGTCTCCAGGTCGCCGAGCAGCCCGTAGTCCTCGATCCGCAACGCCACAGGTTCACTCCTCGGATGGGGGGACGCCCACGTGCGTACCCGTCCGCGGGGGAGTGAAAGCTCGCGCGGGGGAACGTGCCCGCTATCCGGCGACGACGGCCTCGGTCGTGACCGTCCCCGCGGTGGACAGCACCCACGTCGCGGAGATCCGCACCTTCGTGCCCGCCGGGACGGACGGGTCGACGGTGATGGGGAAGTTCGCGCCCGCCTCCTCGGCCCGGATCTCGATCTTCCGCGGCACCGTCACGCCGGGGGTGTCGCTGGTCAGCTCGATGACCGCGCCGAACGGGTGCCAGCGGTCGCCCAGCCCGACGGCCCCGAGGTTGTTCCGGTCGCCCGCGCGCAGCTCGCGGACCACCCCGACCGTGTACTGCTTCGGCACCAGCAGCGGGGCGACCCGCATGGGCGGGTGGCCGAGGTCGGCCGCGATGTCGGTGATCCCGATGCCGCCGACCGGGACGGCCGGGTACTCCATCGTGAACGTGCCGCGGGTGCTCCCGGCGGGGACGACGGTGTAGCGCGGGATCTTCGGCGTGGGGCCGCCGGGGAGTCCCGAGACGTGCGCGACCCGCAGGTCCACCGACGTCCCGCCGATCCCGGCGGGGGCCGCCAGCTCCACCGAGCCGGTGACCTTCGTGCCCGCGACGACCGCCTTGGCGTCCCCGGGGACGTCGAGGTCGATGCCCGTCACGGTCTGCTCGCGCCAGTCGAGCGGCCGCACCGTCACGCTCGTCCCGGCGGTGGCGCCGTCGCGGCGGGCGAGCAGCGGCACGACCGTCTCGTCCTCGTACGCCTCCAGCCGGATCGGGAACGTGACGCTCGTCTTCCCCTCGGGGACGCGCACGTGGCCGCCGTCCGTGGAGTACTGGTAGTTGCCGTCGGCGAACCCGACGCTGATCACTTCGACGCCGAGCCCGCCCGCGGGCGCGGGCGCGGTCAGCCGGACGGTCTGCAGCGCCTCCCCGCCGGCCGTGATGACGGCGGGCGACACGCTGGTCGACGCAACCCGGGGCGTCGTGTCGGCGGCGGCGGACGGGGCGGCGGCGAACGCCGCGGGAAGGGCGAGGGCGAGGGCCGCGGCCCCCAGGCCCGCCCGGCGGTGGATCGTCATGTGGGACATGGGAGCGAAGTTAATGATCTTCGAGGCCGGTGGGCGGCGCGGAGAACGTCCTGTTCGCGGCCCGTAAGAATTGCTGACGCAGCGGGGCCCCGCCGTCGCGCTCCGCTCCGGTCAGGGGCCGAAGTGCGCGAACGGGACCCAGCCCGACAGGTCCGGGGCCGACGCGGCCCGCAGCTCCCGCGCCGCCGCGTGCAGCGCCGCCGCGGTGCCGTCCGGGGCGAACGTCCCGCCCTCGGTGAGGACGTCGTACACGGTGTCGACGATCCACAGCGCGGCCGCGTCCGGGACGGACCAGAGCGTCGCGACCACGTGCCGGTACCCCGTGTACTGCAGGGCGGCGGCGAGCGTGACGGCCTCGTCGGGGAGGGAGACGCCGCCGGTCGCGGTCTTGCAGGCCGACAGGAACGCGAACTCGCCGCCGTGCGTGCTCGCGGCGATGTCCGCGACGGTGACGGTCGTCCATCTGGACCTCCTGAAGGCCGGGATCGTGACGGCACCAGCAGACCGGTGCGCCGGCTTGCGCCGAAAGCACGAAACCGCTTCCGGACCGCTTCCGGCGCCGCACCTCCCGGCCCCGCCTCCCGGCCCCGCCTCCCGGCCCCGCCTCCCGGCCCGGCCGGGTCAGCGGCGGCGGGTGATGCGGGACGGCAGCGCCGCGAACCCCCGGTCGTTGGACGAGCGGACGCGCTTCGCGTTCGCCTCGTCGATCTCGTAGTCGGCGACGAGCCCGGTGATCTCCTCCAGCGCGATCCGGGCCTCCAGCCGCCCGAGGTTCGCGCCCAGGCAGTGGTGGCGGCCGTTGCCGAACGCGAGGGACGCGCCCGTGTCGCGGTCGAGGTCGAACCGGTCGGGGTCGTCGAACACCCGCGGGTCGCGGTTCGCGGAGCCGGTGAGCAGCAGGATCCGCGCCTCCGCGGGGATCGTCGCGCCGTGCAGCTCGACCGCCTCGGTCGTCGTCCGGGCGATCGCCTGCGTCGGCGGGTCCCAGCGCAGCGTCTCCTCGATCCAGTCGGGGATCCGCCCGCCGAACGCCGCCGCCCGCGCCTCCGGGTGCAGCCACGCCGCGTGCCACGCGTTGCCGAGCAGCAGCATCGTCGTCTCGATGCCCGCGCCCACCAGCAGGATCAGTACCCCGACGATCTCCTCGGGGGTGAGCCGGTCGGCCCCGTCCGCCGCGTCGAGCAGCCCCGACAGCAGGTCGCCCCGGCGCTCCCGGCTCCGCTCGACCGTCAGCTCGGTGTAGTACCCGACGAGCGCGCCGATCGCCTGCAGCGCCTCCGGCGGCAGGTCGTCGCCCTCCTCCTCCCGGTACATGATCGCCATGCCGAGGTCGCGGACCTTCGCGCGGTCCGCCTCCGGGACGCCCACCAGCTCGGAGATCACGTCCATCGGGAACCGCGCCGCGAAGTCCGTCATCATGTCGAACGCGTCGCCCTCGACGTACGGGCGGACGCACTCCCGGGCGATCTCCCGGATCCGCGGCTCCAGCTCCATGACGCGCCGCGCCGTGAACGCCCGCGACACCAGCCCGCGCATCCGGGTGTGCCGCGGTGGGTCCATCGCGACGAACGAGAAGAACTTCTCCGCGTCCGGGCCCCAGAAAGCGGGCTCCAGCCGCAGTCCGTTGACACTGGAGAAACGATTCGTGTCCTTCAGTGCCGCAATGACGTCCTCATGCCGGGACAGGGCCCAGAAATCGTCCTTGTCATTCCGGTAGACCGGCGACTCTTCGCGCAACCGCGCGTACACCGGGTAAGGGTCGTCCTGGATCGTGAAGTCGAACGGACTGTAGAAGGTCTCCACGGCGATGTTCTCCCGGTTCGGCGGCGCGCTGCGGAAGCGATCCTGCCTGTTCCGGGGGACGCCCGCCACCAATTCACGACAACTCCGGCCCGCCCGCGTCCCGGTCATGCGGGCGGACGCAATAAAGTGGGCCAAAACATGCGGGAGGCGCCCATGGAACCGGTTCCACCGGGGATCGATCCGACGAAGGCTCACCCTTCGCGCCGCTACAACTACTGGCTGGGCGGCAAGGACAATTTCGCGGTCGACCGCGAATCCGCCGAGACGGTCGCGTCCGGCTTCCCCACCGTCGCCCTCGCCGCCCGCGAGAACCGCAAGTTCATGGCCCGCGCCGTCCGGTACCTCGCCCGCGACGCCGGGATCACCCAGTTCCTCGACATCGGGACCGGGCTGCCGTCGGCCGGGAACGTCCACGAGGTCGCCCAGGCGATCGACCCGGCGTCCCGCATCGTCTACGTCGACAACGACCCCGTCGTCCTGGTCCACGCGCGCGCCCTGCTGACCAGCTCGCCCGAGGGCCGCACCGCCTACATCGACGCGGACCTGCGCGAGCCGGAGAAGATCCTCGCCGCCCCCGAACTCGCCGCGACCCTCGACCTCACCCGTCCCGTCGCGCTGATGCTCGTCGCGATCATGCACTTCGTCTCCGACGACGAGGACCCGTACGGGCTCGTCGCGCGGCTCGTCGGCGCCCTCCCGCCCGGCAGCCACGTCGTCATCACGCACGCCACCGGCGACCACCTCACGCCCGGCCAGTACGAGGAGGCCGTGGAGACGAACCGCCTCAGCGGCGTCCCGTTCAGCCTCCGCACCCGCGCCGAGTTCACCCGATTCTTCGACGGCCTCGACCTCGTCGACCCCGGCGTCGCCAACGTCGTCGAATGGCGCCCCGACCTCCCGCCGCGGCACCGCCCCAGCGTCGAGGACGTCTCGATGTACTGCGCCGCCGCCCGCATCCCCTGATTCGCCCGCCCACCGCGCGGGCATGCTCCGGTGAGCGATGCCCGATGTGCGCCGACTGGCCGAGCGGACGCCGCCGCCCTCCACCTCCAGGGCGCCTGACCGGCCGCGGCAGGCCCGCGCCCCCGCGCGCGGGCACGCCCCCGCTCACGGGGCCGGGGTGCGGTAGCGGTCGAGTTCCCAGGGGTCGTGGGCGCTGAAGACCTCGACCTGGTCGCCGTGCCGGCGGAGGAGTTCGCGGAGCCGGGCCTGGGTGCCGAGCCTGAGGTCGCGGTGGGTCTCCGAACTGGTCTGCACGAGGTCCAGGACCGGGTGCGGGTGCGGGTCGGGGTCGAGTTCCCGGTGGTAGTAGTAGGCGTCCCCGCAGTGCAGGAGCCAGCGGTCGCCGTCGTGCACGGCGACCCCGGTGTGGCCGGCGGTGTGGCCGCCGAGCGGGACGAGACGGAATTCCGGGCCGAGCCCCTCGGGCCGCAGGGAGACGAAACCGAACCAGTCGGGGCCCGAGTCGGTGGCGTAGGCGACCCAGTCCGGGTCGTGTGCCCAGTGGGCCGGGCGGTACCGGAAGCTCGGCGCCTGGCGGGCGGCCGCGTCGAGTTCGGCCGCCAGGACGTGGACGCGGGCGGCGGGAAAGTCGGGCAGGCCGCCGCAGTGGTCGACGTCCAGGTGGGTGACGATGATGTGGCGCACGTCGTCGGGCGAGTAGCCCAGCCCCGCGATCTGCCGTATGGCGGTCTCCCGCTCGTCCAGTACCGGCTCCGCCAGCTGGACCCAGTCGGCGCCGAGGGTGCCGGCGGGGTCGCGCACGTCGTCCAGGCCCAGGCCGGTCTCGACGAGGACCAGCCCGTCGGAGTCCGTCTCGACCAGCAGGCAGTGGTTGACGGCGTGTGCGGGAGCCGGGCCCCGGTAGGTGGCTTCGATCTGCCGGACGGACCCGCAGTTGAGGTGGTGGATCTGCATGGCGGCCAGCCTGTAACTTGAACCGCGGTTCAAGTCAAGGAGGAGCGATGGGCGGGACGCTGCTGGACATTTCCGAGGTTGCCGAACGGTCCGGGCTGACGGCGTCGGCGCTGCGGTTCTACGAGAGGCGCGAGCTGATCTCCCCGGCGGGACGCAACGGGCTGCGGCGGATCTACCGGCCGGACGTCCTCGACCGCCTCGCCCTCATCTCCTGCGCCCGGAGCGCGGGGTTCACCATCGCCGAGATCGCCGGCTTCCTGCGGGCGACGCCCGGCGACGACGCTTTGCGCGCCCGCATGGCCGACAAGGCCCGGGCCCTGGAGGAAGACATCGCCCGCCTCACCCGCATGCGCGACAGCCTCCACCACGCATCGACCTGCACCCACACCCCGCTCGTCGAATGCCCCCACTTCAAAACCACCCTCCGCGACCCGCGGCAACTCGGGGACGCCGAACCGGAGTGATTCCGGACGCCCGTCGCCCGGCGGTCATTCGGTGGGTGGGGGCGTGCAGAGGCGGTCGAAGGTCTCGATGAGGGCCGCCATGTCGACCGAAGGGTCGAGGAGCCACTGGAGCTGGAGGCCGTCGGAGACGGCCACGAGGAGGCGGGCCAGGTGCTCGGCGTCCTCGTCGGCGCGGACGGTGCCGGCCCGGCGGCCCGACTCCAGGCCGCGGGCGATCGTGGCGGTGAGGTCGCGGTAGCGGTCGGCGAAGAAGCCGTGCGCGGGGTGGGACGGGTCGGTCGCGGCGGACGACAGCGCGACGAACAGGCGGACGAGGCCCGGCTGGTCCATGTTGTGCCGGACGGTCCGGGCGACGGCCTCGCCGGGGCCGCCGGACTCGGCGCAGGCCGCGAGGTCGAGGGTGTCGCGGCGGCGCAGGACGGCGAGGAGGAGCTCCTCGCGGGAGCCGAAGTAGTGCAGGACCCCGGCCTGCGACAGGCCGACGCGGTCGGCGATCTCCTGGAGGGACGCGTCGCCCCGGCGGGCGAACACCTCGAGCGCGGTGTCGAGGATCTGCTCCCGTCGCCGGACGCCCTTGCGGTACGGGCCGCGCGGCTTGCGTTGGGTCGTCACGGGCCCGACCGTACTGCAGGCCCGGAAATGAGATGGTTTCGTGTCTGGACGCGAAATCTGAATTTCATTAGGTTTCCGGCATGCGCTCCAAGATCGCGGCCCTGGCGGCCGGAACCGTTCTGCTGCCGGCCGCGTTCGCGGCCCCGCCCGCCGCCGCCGACGAGGCGTCCGGGCGGCGCACGGTCGAGGTCGCGTCGTTCGACGGCACGAAGATCGTCACGAACTTCTTCCCGGCGCCCGGGCTGGCGAAGGGCGAGCGCGCGGAGTCCGTCCTGCTGGGGTCGGGGTTCGGCGGGCGCGGTGCGACCGACCCCGAGTCGGGCGAGCTGGGCTACCTGCTGGACGCCGGGTACAACGTGGTCACCTGGAACCCGCGCGGGTTCGGGTCCGGCGGGGCGGTGCAGATCGACCACCCGCAGGCCGAGGGCCGCGACATGCGGAAACTGATCGACTGGATCGCGCGGCAGCCCGAGGCGAAGCTGGACGGGCGGGGCGACCCGCGGCTCGGCATGGCGGGCGGCAGCTACGGCGGCGCGATCCAGCTCGTGACGGCCGGGATGGACGACCGCGTGGACGTGATCGTCCCCGGCTACACGTACCACTCGCTGAACGACGCCCTGTACCCCAACCGGACGATCAAGGCCGGGTGGGCGTTCGGGCTGTGCTCGGCGGGCCTCCAGAACGGCAACCGGTTCCACCCGCGGGTCTCGTCGATCTGCCTGCGCGCGCTGGCGACCGGGACGGTCACGAAGCCGGACGAGCAGTGGATGCGGGAGCACGGCCCCGACTTCCTGATGAAGAACATCGACATTCCGACGCTGTTCGTCCAGGGCGTCACCGACACCCTGTTCCCGGTGAGCCACGCCGTCGCCGGGTACCGGAAGGTCAAGGCGAACGGCGCCCCGGTGAAGATGGTGTGGACGTGCGGCGGCCACGCGAACTGCATGGACGCCGAGCACGACGCGTCCGTCGACCGCGAGGCGACGCTCGCGTGGTTCCAGCGGTACCTGCGCGGCGACCGGAGCGTCCGGACGGGCCCGGAGTTCACGTACCCGGACAACACCGGCGCCCGGCACTCCGCCGCGGCGTTCCCGCCCCCGGCGGCGAAGCCGGCCCGCGGGTCGGGCGAGGGCACGACGCTGTTCAGCCCGGCCGACAACTCCGGCGCCATGTTCACCGGCGGGTACTCGCGCAACGCGATCGAGGTCCCGGTCGACGCGCCGGACGGCGGGGTGCTGGTCGGGGCGCCGAAGCTGACGATGCGGTACAAGGGCCGGGCGACGAACGCGAAGACGTCCGTCTACGCGCAGCTGGTCGACGCGAGCGTCCCGGTGCCGGGCGACCTGCCCGCGTCGGTGATCCCGCCGCTCGGCGAGGGCGACCCGCAGGTCGTCAACGGGATGGTGACCCCGGTGCCGGTCACGCTGGACGGCACCGCGCGGCGGCTGACGATCGACCTGGAGGACGTCGTGTGGCGGCTGCGTCCCGGCTCGGAGCTGAAGCTCCAGATCATCCCGAACAGCGCGGTGTTCAACCAGCAGCGCGCCGCAGGCTGGATCACGGTGGACGCGGCGACCGTGACGGTCCCGACCGCCGCGGGCTGACGTGCCGGCGCCGGGCCCCGGCGGGGCCCGGCGCCGCCGCTCACGCCAGCACGCAGTGCGTGCCGCTGAAGATCGTCGGCATGCACTTGTTGCAGTGGATGCACAGCGACTTCGTCGACGCGTCGGCCTGGATGCGGTTGATCAGGTCGGGCTCGCGCAGCAGGGCGCGGCCCATCGCGACGAACTGGAAGCCCTCCGCCATCGCGAGGTCCATCGTGGCGCGCTCGGTGACGCCGCCGAGCAGGACGAGCGGCAGGTCGAGCGCCGCGCGGAACTGGCGGGCGCTGTCGAGCAGGAACGCCTCCTCGTACGGGTACGCGCGGATGAACTTCTCGCCCGCGAGCCGGACGCCGAGCTTCAGCGGCTGCGTGAACGTGTCGGCGAACTCGCGCACCGGGGCGTCCCCGCGGAACAGGTACATCGGGTTGAGCAGCGAGCTGCCCGCGGTGAGTTCGAGGGCGTCGACGGTGCCCTCCTGCTGGAGCCACGTCGCGACCTGGAGGCTCTCGTCGAGCCAGAACCCGCCGGGCACGCCGTCGTCCATGTTCAGCTTGGCGAGGATCGCGATGCGGTCGCCGACGGCCTCGCGGACGGCGCGGGCCGCGCCGAGCGCGACCTTCGCGCGGTTCGCGAGCGAGCCGCCGTACTCGTCCGTCCGCTTGTTGAGCTTCGGGGAGAGGAACGAGCTGGCGAAGTAGTTGTGCCCGAGGTGGATCTCGACGGCGTCGAACCCGGCCTCGATCGCCATCAGGGCGGCGTCCGCGTGGGCGCGGGTAAGGCGCTCGATGTCGGCGCGGGTCGCCGCGCGCGTCATCCGCATCGACATGGGGTTGAACGATCTGCTCGGCGCGATCGACGGCACGCCGTTGGAGCGGCCGTTCGCGACGGGTCCGGCGTGCCCGATCTGGGCGGACGCGGCGGCGCCCTCGGCGTGCACGGCGTCGGTGAGGCGGCGCAGGCCGGGCAGCGCCTCGGGGCGCCAGTGGATCTGGTCGTACTCGGTGCGCCCGTCGGGCGCGACCGCGCAGTACGCGACGGTCGTCATCGCGACGCCGCCGGCCGCGTGCGCGCGGTGGAACCCGACGAGGTCGTCGGTGACGAGGGCGCCCTTCGTCATGCCCTCGAAGGTCGCGGCCTTGATCGTGCGGTTGCGCAGGGTCAGCGGGCCCAGCCGGGCGGGCTCGAAGACGTCCGGGGTGGTCATGTGCGCCTCCAGGCGGTCAGAGCTGCACGGTCAGAGTTGCACGGTCAGAGCTGCCACGCGGTCGGCTGCGCGTCGGGGCGCATCGCCGCGTCGGTCCCGCCGTCCACGAACAGGACGGCGCCGGTGGTGAAGCGGGCCTCGGGCTTGAGGAACTGGTGGACCCAGAACGCGATGTCCTCGGGCTCGCCGAAGATCCCGAGCGGCATCGGGGTGGGGAACCGGTCGGGGTCGAAGTCGGCGTCGGCACCGGTCGAGCCGGTCATCAGCGGGGTCAGCACGGCGCCGGGCGCGATCGCGTTGAGCAGCACGCCCTGCCGCGCCCACTCGGGGACGACGGCGGTGCGGCGCACCCAGCGGGCCAGCGCGAACTTCGAGGACGCGTACGCGACGATCGACGGCGGCGCGAGTTCGGCGAGCTCCGCCGGCACCTCCCGCGCGGCCTCCTCGGCCCGCGCGCGGGCGGCGTCCTCGTCGCCCGCGAGGGCGTGCCCGACGAGCGCGTCGTCGATCATCGGGACGGTCGTCGCGGAGTTCGACGCGATGACGACGGCGCGGCCCGCGCCGGAGCGGGCGAGGGCGGGGCGCAGGCCGTCCAGCACGGCGACCGGCCCGAAATAGTTGATCGACATCACGGCGGCGGAGTCCGGCATGTCGGGCCCGACGCCCGCGATGGCCGCGGCGCCGTCGAGGGTGCCGCCGCAGCGCTCCAGGACTTCCGCGACGGCCGACGCGCGGCCCTGCGCGGTGCCGAGGTCGGCGATGACGTCCGCGTCGCGCAGGTCGACGCCGATGACGGTGTGCCCGGCCTTGACCAGGACGTCCCGGGTGGCGGCGCCCATGCCCGACGCGGTTCCGGTGACGGCGAAGGTTCCCATGCCCGATCTCCTCACGGTCGGTCAAATCGCTCACACTATTCAATCACTGATTGATTTGTGATTGCAGCAGGTGTGGTGCAATGTGCGCATGGCCCCTGCTCCGACCTCCACCCGCGACCGGCTGCTCGACGCCGCCGAGCGGCTGTTCCTCGCCAAGGACGCCGATCAGGTGTCCGTCCGGGCGATCAACGCCGAGGCGGGGCTGAACCCCGGCGCCGTCCACTACCACTTCGGCTCCCGGGAGGGCCTCGTCACCGCGCTCCTGGAGCGGGAGCTGCTGCCGCTGTGGGGGGAGCGGCTGGAGGGCATCGCCGAGCGGTCCGCCGCGAGCGAGGACGGCGGCGCCCCGTTCGCCGTCGCGGACCTCGTCGCCGCGATCGTCGAGCCGTTCGAGGAGCTGGTCCGCACCGGCAAGGGCCGCATGCTCTGCCATCTGCTGGCCCGGTCGGTGCTGGCCGCGTCGCGGCTGCCCGCCAGCTCCCCGTGGTTCGGGCAGGCGCCGTTCGAGGTGATGCTCGGCCGCGCGCTCCCGGACCTGACCGTCCGCGAGGTCGCCGACCGGTGGCGGCTGGCGTTCACGCTGCTCCTGGAGATCTACGGGCGCGCGGTCGCGCCCGCCGACGCGCCCGCCGCGCCCCTCCCCGAGACCCGCACCGTGATCGCGTTCGTCACCGCCGGGCTCACCGCGCCGCCCGCCGACCGCGACCGGCGCCGCCCGCGGTAGCGGGGCGTCCAACAGGCGCCGTGCATTACGTCACCGACTGATCACGTAAAGTGATATCCGTGGAACGACTTGAGCTGGACGGGCTGCTCGACACGGCCATGCGCCTGTTCGCCGAGCTGGGGTACGACGGGACGTCCCTCCAGCTCGTCGCGGACGCCGCCGGGGTCGATGTCGCGGACGTCCGCGCGGTCGGCGAGAACAAGGGCGAGCTGTACCGGGCGGTGTTCGTGCGCGCCGACGAGGCCGAGCGGCGGGCGCTGGAGCCGGCGCTGGCCGCCTTCACCCCCGACATGCCGAGCGTGCTGCGGCTCGTGGACTCCTACCTGGACTTCTACGTCGAGCGCACCGACATCCTCGGGCTGTGGATGCACCGCTGGATGGGCGACGCCGCCGACGTCCCCGGCCTGGAGGACTACTACACGAGGCCGCTGGCGACGCGGGTGGTCGACACCGTCCGCCCCCTGGTCCCGCCCGGCATCGACCCCGACCACGTGGTGTGGACGACCGTGTGGTGCGTCTACGGGTTCCTGAGCGGCGGGCTCATCTCCACCGACCGGCAGGACGGCCAGCAGCGGCTGGGCGGCCGGGGGACCGGGCCGCGCGACACCGCCGCCGTCGAACGCTTCCGCGCCCACCTGCACATGCTCGTCACCCGCATGCTGACCCCGCCGGCCTGACCCCGCCGCCCCCGACCCCGCCGACCCGACCCCGCGCCGTCCCCGAGGCCCCGGCCCGGCCCGTCCCGCATCGGGGTCCGGCCGGTGGGTACGACGGGCCCGTCGGAGCACGCGGCGCACGGAGGTCGGGGGAGATGGCGGAGATGCTGGCCGGACGGCTGGACGTGCGGACCCGGAGGTTCGCCGTCAAGGAGGTCCCGGTGCCCGAGCCGGGGCACGGGGAGGTGCGGATCGCGGTCAAGGCCGCGGGCGTCTGCCTGTCCGACCTGCACCTGATCGACGGCACGCTCAGCCCGCTCTACCTGGGCGGGGACGAGGTCACGCTCGGCCACGAGGTCGCGGGCGTCGTCGAGTCCGCCGGCGAGGGCGCGACCCGGTTCGCCCCCGGACGGCGCGTCCTCCTCCTGGCGGGCGACGAGGACCCCGACGGGACGATCCGCACCCGCGGCGTCGACTACGACGGCGGCTGGGCGCAGTTCGCCGTCGCCGCCGAGCGGACGGTCGTCCCGATCCCCGACGCGCTGCCGTTCGAGCAGGCGTGCGTCATCCCCGACGCCGTCTCGACCCCGTGGGCCGCCGTCGGCACCACCGCCCGGACGCGGCCCGGCGAGGCCGCGGGCGTCTGGGGGCTCGGCGGGCTCGGCGCGCACGCGGTCCTGCTGCTGCGCCTGCTCGGCGCCGCCCCCATCATCGCGATCGACCCCGTGGAAGCGGCCCGGGAGCGCGCCCTGCGGTTCGGCGCCGACGTCGCGCTCGACCCGGGCGACGCCGGCTTCGGCGACCGGGTCAGGGCCGCCACCGGCGGCCGCGGGCTCGCGGTCGCGTTCGACTTCGCGGGCGTCTCCGCCGTCCGCGACCAGGCGCTCGGGGTGCTCGGCCGGGACGGGCGGCTCGTCCTGGTCGGCCTGAGCGGACGGTCCGTCACCATCGCGCACGACACCCTGTTCAGCTACCTGCGGCAGCAGGTGCTCGGGCACTACGGTTCCGAACCCGAGCACGTCGAGCAGCTCGTCCGGCTCGTCGAGCAGGGCCGCCTCGACCTTGCCGAGTCCGTCAGCGACGTCCTGCCCCTCGCCGACGCGCCGCAGGCCGTCGAGCGCCTCGCGAGCAAGGAAGGCGACCCGATCCGGCTGGTCCTGCGGCCCTGAGCACGGGACGGCCGCCACCGCCGACGGCCGCCACCGCCGCCGTGGGCACTGTCGCGGTCGGGATGTGGTGGTGGCATTTGCTGTACAGCCAGGACGCCACCGTGCTCTGCCCGACGGCGAAGTCCATGAGCGCGGACTCCTTGCGCCGCCGGGCCTCCGCCACGACCTCCGGGTCGGCCGGCTCCTCGGCCAGCAGCCGCCGCAGACTCGTCCGCACCCGTGCCTCCCCGCGTCCCGCGAAACCCGATCCCGTCCCCGTCCCCGCGTCCTCAGGCCAGGACGGCCGTGAGGTCGCCCAGCACCTCCGAGGCGGTCACCGGATCGAGCTCGCCGAACGCGCACCGCTCCCTTTCGCGGCGCGTGTGCGAGGACCAGCCCGGTTCCGGGTCGGTGCCGATCCACACCGCCTCCATCTTCTGGTCCCCGGACTCTGTGACGTAGCCGACGAACAGCCCCGGATCCAGCGTGACGACGACGTACCGCCCGTTCCCCGCCGGGCGGACGAGGCATTCGATCCCGCCGTCGGAGTTCACCGGCCCCCGCAGCCAGCCGCGCCGCTCCAGCCGGAGCACGTTCCCGACCGGGACGGGCGTCCCCTCGAAGCGCGCGAGCCGGTCACCGGCCCGCTCCGGCGCGGTCAGCGCGTGCACCTCGCGGTCGAGCTGCGGGAACGGCTGGGCGATCTCGTAGTCGGCGAACAGGCGCGTCCAGTTCCGCACCGCGGGCCCGAGGCGCGCCGGGTGCGCGATGCCGATCGCGGCGCCGTCCGGCGGCGTGTACGCGCGGTCGGCGGCGTCGGCGAACGTGCGGTCCTCGGCGATCCGGAACGCCCGGCCCGTGCCGTCGTGCTCGGCCATCCACACGAGCCGCCGCGCGACATGCCACATCAGCGGGTGCTCGACGAAGAACTCGCGGAACTCGTCCGCGCTCCACCGGCGGCCCGTCGCCATCGCGAGCTCCATCCGCCGCAGCTGCACCCCGGCGACCGCGCGGACGTCCTTCTTCAGCTCGGCGAACCGGCGGTGGGCCGCGGGCGCGAGTTCGGCGTCGTCGCGGACGCCCGGCTTCGGGAGGTTCGCCCGGACCTTCCCGCTCGCGTCGACGACGTACGGCCGCAGCGACGCGTCGAACCCGGCGGTGAACCGACGCGGCCCGTAGTCGAGGACGAGCGAGCCCGCCGCGTCCAGCCCGAAGTCGGGGACCAGCCGGTCGCCGAGCTGCTCCGCCGTCAGCCCCCGCGCCGCCGCGATCTGCTCGACCTTCTCCTGCGCGTGCTTGCGCAGCCCCTTGTACTTCACCGTCTGCGCGATGCCGTGCACCTCGCGCAGCGCGAGCTCGCTCCCGATCATGGCGATGACGTCCAGGCCGCGCACCGCGAGGTGGTGGCCGCCGCTCCCCGGCCAGGCGCGGACGAGCGGGACGAGCGTGCGCACGGTGCGGTCGTCGCCCAGCCGTCCGAGCGCGGTGAACTGCCAGGCGTGCTCGGGCCGCCCGCCCTTCTCTCCCCAGTGCTTGTACAGCGCCCAGCCGAACTCGGCGAGGGAGTCGGGGTCGCAGGCGTCCAGCGCGTCCGCGAGGCCGGGGGCCGGATCGTCCGGTTCGGAGATCGCCAGCAGGGTGAGCAGGGTCCGGACCGCTTCCTGCGGCAGGGCGCGCTCCCGCCCCCGCAGCAGCACCTGCGGCAGCACCGCGGCGTTCACGCCGAGCGACGCGGGGATCTTCCGCCGGGTCGGTTCGTCCGAGGCCAGGAGCGCCTCCACGGTTTCGACGGCGCGCTCCCCGTGGGCGCGCGCGGCTTCGGCGACCGCCTCCCGGTCCAGGAACGGCAGCGCGTGCTCGGCGGCCTCCCGGGCCTTTCCGGGGCTGCCGAGCGCCACCGGCACGAGGTGGCGCGCCGCTCCGGCCCCGTGCCGCTCGAACCAGGCGAGCACGGCGCCGCGCGCCGACTTCGTCCGCAGCAGCCAGCCGGCCATCGCGTCCGCGACGTCGCCGTCCAGGTACGGCAGCAGCAGCTCCGCGCCCCGCGCCGGCTTGGCGCGGGCGAACCGCAGCGCGAGCGGCAGCGCGTCGGCGTCGAACCGGGCGATCAGCACCCTCAGCCAGGTCTCCGGGCTCCAGTAGCCGCCCGGACGCTCCCACTTGCCCGGCGTCCAGTCCCGCAGCAGGGGGCGGACCACGTCCTCCGGCCCCATCGCGAACAGCCCGGCCAGCCAGGACACGTCCTCCCGGACCTCGCCCGCCGCGAACGCCGCGGCGAAGCGGTCCCACCGCTCCGCCCGCTCCTGCGGGGGCGGAACTTGGGCCACCTCGCCCCACCCGCGCTCGCTCGACGGCTTGTGCCAGCTGTCGGGGTAGGGGAAGAAGATCGCGGTCCGCAGCCACTCCCCGCGCTCGCCCGGGCCCCACACCATGGACCGCTCACCGGGCAGGGGCAGCCCTTCGAGGACGACCGGGTCCGGCTTCGGGCGGGCCCACGGCGGATCGGCCAGCAGCCGCGGCAGGTCGTCCGCCGCGGCCTCCGGGACCCCGTCCTCCGCCGCCGTCCCGACGACCTTCCGGACGTCCTCCGGCAGCTCCGGCAGCACGCGCTCCACCAGGTCCGCGTGCCCGCGCAGATGCTCGTCCAGCAGCTCCGCGGCCAGGGCGCCGGGGGCCGACGCGAGGACGCGGATCGCGCGGACCGGGTAGCGCTCCATCGTCTCCCGCAGCGCGGCGCCCATGTGCCGGTTCCCGGCGCGCTCCAGCATCAGCCGGAACGCCTCGTCGGTCGGCAGCCGCCCCAGCACGTCGAGCAGCGCCTTGCGCCGCGGCGGACTGTCGTGGTGCTCGTCGAACGCCTCCGCCAGGTAGGGCGCGATCACCGGGCCCGCGCCTTCCGCCAGCGTCACCAGGTTCTCGATCTGGTAGCAGTCGGCGACGGAGATCCGCCGCTCCGGCCCCAGCATCGCGTAGTGCTCGGCCGACCCCAGGGACCGCAGCAGCATCGTCCGCGGCACCGCGTCGGGCTCGGCGCAGCACTCGGCCACCCACGCCGACTCGGTTGGGGCGAGGTACGCGCCGAGCATCCGCCGCCGCGGCGACGTCCGCAGCCCGCCGAGGACCGCGACGGCCTCCCGGTACTCGGTGTCGGGGGCCGCGGCGAGGAGCGCGCGCAGCCGCTTCGCCGCGTCCGCCAGCCGGTACTCGTCGAAGCCCGCCGCCTCGCCCGCCAGGCCGTGGTGCGCGGCGCCGTAGGAGCCGGGCGCCAGGTCGCACCGCTCGACGAACGCGTGGACGGCGAACGGCAGCCCGTACGTCGTGACCCACGCGTCCACGAACCGGACGGTCATCCCGCCGGCATGGATGTCCGACTCCGGGACGGCGGCGACCACGGCCGCGCCCAGCGGGCTCGTGTCCCCGGCCAGGTGGCGGCGCCCCGCCGCGGCCAACGCCGGATCCGTTCCCGGGTGCGCCAGCGCCTCCTCGACGGCCTTCGCGTGCTCCGCGCGCAGCTCCGCCTCGTCCAGCGCGGCCACCGCGACCCGCTGCGCGGGCCACCCGCCGCGCCGCGGATGCACGTGCCGCCGCCACCCTCGGGGGACTTCCAGGACGTCCTCGTCCGTCGCCGAATCGATCATGCGTGCGGACGCTAGCACCGGGCACCGACGCCGCGCGCCGCCGTCGCGCCGTCGACGCTCGGTCAAGCGGCTGTGCACGCGCGATCAACCGCGGGACCCGCGCGGCCGCCATGCTGGGGCACCGTGATCGAGACGACACCGGCCGGACGGCTACGCCCGATCGAGTCCCGGGCCGCTCCGGCGGTACTCGCTGGGGGTGACGTCGTAGGCGGCGCGGAACGCGCGGGTGAACACCGCGGGGTGGGAGAAGCCCCAGCGGGCGGCGATCTGGCCGACCGGGACGCCGTGCAGCGCGGGATCGGCCAGGTCCCGGCGGGCGCGGTCCAGCCGGCGGTGCCGGATCCAGCCCGCCACGGTGGTGCCGTCCGCCTGGAAGACGCGGTGGAGGTAGCTGACGGAGATGTGGTGGGCGGCCGCGACGGACCTCGGGGACAGGTCCGGGTCCTGCAGGTGCCGGTCGATGAACGCGCGGACGCGCAGCACGAGCGTCCGCCCGCGGGACTCCGGGACGAGTTCGCGCTCGGCCTCGGCGGTGTGCGCGAACAGCGCCGACACCAGGTCGAGGAGGATCGTCCCGAGCCGTGAGGCGTCCGACGGCCGGTAGGCGCCGGCGTCGGAGGCGAGCCGGGCCAGGAAGCCGGACAGCAGCCCGCCGATCCCCGACCCGCCGGGCAGCGGGGCGCCGATCATCCGGTCGGCCAGGTGCGGCGGCACCGCCAGCATGGACCGGGGGACCTCCAGCCCGACGGTCCTGATGGTGCCGGCCCCGTCCGCCCAGGTCGTGCAGCTGCGCGAGCTGTCCTGGACGTGCAGGTCGGACGGCCCGTAGGTCACCTCGTTCTTCCCCCACGACGCCCCCGCCGTCCCCCGCAGGACGAGCGAGAGGTGGAAGGTCTCCGGGTCCGACCGGCGGATGAGCCGCGGCGTCCGGCGGCAGACCATCGGCTGGAACGCCGCCGGCCAGACGGTCGCCGCGCCGAGCCGCAGCACCCGCTGCCGCACGCGGAAGCCGTCCGCGTGCGCGCTGGTCATCTCCAGGGGCGCGTGGGTGTTGCTGAGGCACTCGCGCCACCAGCCGAAGCGGTCGGCCGGCGGCAGGTCCGCACTGTCGAAGACGGTCTCCATCACGCGGACCCCTCCTCTTCTGTGTACCGCTTATACAGAAGAGATGGGCGCGCCGCCGAAAAGGTTCCACGAAGTTGATCGAACGCGAAGGGAAAGCCATGCGGAAACTGATCGGCCCGGTGACGGCGCTGGGCGCCGCGCTGCTGCTCACGGGGTGCGTGTTCCCCTCTTCCGACGACGAGCCGGACGCGGCGCCGCCGCCCGCGCAGCCCGCCCCGGCCACCTCGGCACCCCAGAACCCGGCCCCGCAGAACCCCGCCCCCGCGGCGGGCAGCGCGCAGGCCACCCCGCCGGGCACGAAGCTGCGGATCGGCCAGCGGGCCGTCGTCCCGTACGAGCGGGCCGGGACGACCGGCATGCTCGGCATCACGGTCACCGCGATCGAGCCCGGCGACCAGGCCGCGTTCCAGCAGCGGTTCGGCGCGAAGGCCGCCGGGATGACGCCGTTCTACATCCGCTACACGGTGGAGAACGTCGGCGGGACCGACCTGTCGCGCAGCTCCGCGCCGCTGCTGACCGGCGTCGGCCCCGGCGGCGGCGGTACCGGCGCCGTCGTCATCGGCACGATCCCCGGCTGCGACCGGGGCCGCCCCGACGACGCCTTCGCCGCCGCGGGCGCCCAGTACCGGTCGTGCCGGCTCCAGGCGGCGCGCGCGGGCGGGTCCGTCGCCGGCGCCGCCTACGAGGAGGACGCCTACGAGGACAGCCCCATCACCTGGGCGAACTGACCCCGCGGCCCGACCGGGGCCCGGCGCTGCGGGCGCCGGTCCGGCCGCGCGGGCTACGATCTGTCGGCCATGAGCCGGATGTCGATCTCACGGAGACGGCTGGTGCCGGTCGCCGCCGCCGTCGCGGCGGCGCTGGCCGCCCTCGGATGGGCGCGCGGGCGGCTGGTGGTCGTCACCGTCGGCGGGACCAGCATGACCCCCGCCCTGCACGACGGCGACCGCGTCCTGGTCCGCCGGCGGCCCCTGCACCGCGTCCGCCGCGGGGACGTCGTCGTCCTCGAACCGCCCCCGGACGCGACCCGCCTGCCGGGCCCGCCCGGCCCCGACGGCCGCACCTGGAACGTCAAGCGCGTCGCCGCCCTCCCCGGCGACCCGCTCCCCCCGGGCGTCCCCGGACCGGACGGCACGGTGCCCGCCGGGGCGCTCGCCGTCCTCGGCGACAATCCCGACAGCGTCGACTCCCGCCACCGCGGGCCCTACCCGGGCGACCGGCTACTGGGTGTGGTGGTGCGCCGCTTGAGCGTGTCGCCGGGGCCCGGTCAACGCCCGTCCCATGGCGAAAACCCACCAACCGGCGGGGGCCGTTGAGCGCACACTCCACAAGATCGCTCCGCGCCGGGAACGGTCCCTTGCCGGAGATGATCACCGGGGTTAGCTTCTGGGCAGCGAGCGCCGATCACCTCCGAGAGGCGCCGCCCGACACCCCGCCGGCCGGCTAGCCCCGGCACGACCGGAGGAGGACCCCTCATGATCCGTGCAGTCAACCGCCTCGGCGACCGGATTCTCGGTCGGATCCTGCCCACCACCACCGCCCGCGCCGAGCCCTGCTGGTGGACCGACACCGGCATGCGCTGCTGCATGTACGCCGGCAAGACCTACTGCCGCTAGGGCACCGGGGCACCGACGCCATGCAGTACGTCGCGCTGGCCGCACGCTGCACCATCGCCGCGGTCTTCCTCGTCGCGGTGGTCGGCAAGCTGCGCGGCCGGACGGCGTTCGCGGAGTTCCGGCGCTCGGTGCCCGGGCTGGCGCCCGGCCTCCCGGCGACCGCGACGGCCGTCGCCGTCGTGGCCGCCGAGGCGGCCGCCGCCGCCCTCCAGGCGACCGCGCGGACCGCGCCGGCCGGCCTCGCGCTGGCCGGCGCGGTCCTGCTCGCGTTCGCCGCCGCCGTCCACCGCTCGCTCCGCGCCGGCCGCCCCGCCGCCTGCCGCTGCTTCGGCACCGGGACGGCCCCCGTCGGCCGCGTCCACGTCGTCCGCAACCTCGCGCTCGCGGCCGTCGCCGCGGCCGGCCTCGCCGCCCACCCGGCGGCCGCCCCGGTGCACCCCGGGGGAGCGGCCGTCGCCGTCGCGTGCGCGGGCGTCCTCACCCTCGTGTTCGTCTTCCTCGACGAACTGACCGACCTCCTGACCGCGCCCGCTCCCCGATGACGCGGCCAGGGCCACCAAGGGACCACCGTTGCCATACCTCGTCGCGGGCGTCGTCTTCGTCGGCCTCCTCAGCGTCTTCGACCTCGTCCTGATCCTGGCGGTCGTCCGCCGCCTCCGCGAGCACCCGGCCGCGCCGCCCGTCCCGTTCACGCCCCCCGGCACCCCGCTCGGCGCGTTCACCGCGACCGCCCTCGACGGCACCGCCGTGTCCCGCGCGTTCTTCACCGAACCCACGATCGTCGGCCTGTTCTCCACCACGTGCCCCTCCTGCCGGGAGCGGCTGCCCGAGTTCGCCGACCGCGTCCGCGGGGCCCGCGTCCTGGCCGTCGTCGAAGCGGACGGGGACGCCGAACCGTACGCCGGGACGCTGTCCCCCCTCGCCACCGTCGTGGTCGAACCGCCGCACGGCCCCGTCGCCGCCGCGTTCGGACGTCCCGCCTTCCCCGGCTTCTACGTCGTCGGGCCGGACGCGGTCGTCACCGCCGCGGCGCTCGAACCGTCCGGGCTGCCCGTGCCGGCCGGTACGTGAGGCGCGCGGGGGCCGTCGCCGGGCTGGCGTGGCGGGCGCACCCGGGCGCGACCGCCGCGTCCGTCCTCCTCGCCGTCCTCGCCGGCCTGGCCCCGGTCGCCACCGCGTGGCTGACCAAACTCGTCCTGGACGGCCTCGCCCGCGGCGCCGACCCGGGCGCCCTCACCCTCCTCGCCGCCGGGCTCGCCGCGTGCGGGCTGTCCGTCGTCCTCGTCCCGCACGCCTCCACCTACGCGCAGGCCCAGCTGCGCCGCGCCGTCCGCGCCCTGGCCGTCGACCGGCTGTTCGGCGCCGTCAACGCCGACGCGGGCCTGCGCCGCCTCGAGGACCCCGCGTTCCAGGACCGCCTCCGGCTGGCGCACGAGTCCAGCCAGCACGCCCCCGACCGGCTGATCGGCGGCGCCCTCGCCATCGCCCAGGCGCTCATCACCATGTCGGGCTTCGTCGGCACCCTCCTCGTGATCAACCCGCTCCTCGTCGGGGTGATCTTCCTGGCGACCCTCCCCGCGATCTCGATCCAGCTCCGGCTGAGCCGCGAACGGGCCCGCACGATGTGGCGCATCAGCCCCGGCATGCGGCGCGAGGTCTTCTACGGGGAGCTCCTGACCCGGCCGGAGGCCGCGAAGGAGACGCGCCTGTTCGGCCTGGGCGACCACTTCCGCACCCGGATGCTCACCGAGATCCGCGCCACCAACGACGCCGAACGCCGGATCGACCTCACCACCCTCCGCGGCCAGTCCCTCCTCGCCCTCCTCGGCGCCGCCGTCGCCGGCGGCGGCCTCGTCTGGGCCGTCCGGGAAGCCGCCGCGGGCCGCCTCACCCCGGGCGACGTGACCGTGTTCGTCGCCGCGGTCGCGGGCGTCCAGGCCGCCCTCGCGTCCGTCATCGACCGGTGGGCCGACGCGCACAACGCCCTGCTCATGTTCGGCCACTACTCGGCGGTCGTGACCGCGCCCCCAGCGATGCCCGCACGTCCGGGCCGTCCCGTCCCGGCCCTGCGGCACGGCATCGAGTTCCGCGACGTGTGGTTCCGCTACGGCGACGAGCACCCCTGGATCCTGCGCGGCGTCGACCTGTTCGTCCCGTCCGGCCGCGGCGTCGCCCTCGTCGGCGTGAACGGCGCGGGCAAGAGCACCCTCGTCAAACTCCTCTGCCGGCTCTACGACCCGGACAAGGGCTCGATCACCTGGGACGGCGTCGACCTGCGCGACATGGACCCCGCGGAACTCCGCGCACGCATCGGCGTCGTCTTCCAGGACTTCATGGAGTACGACCTCACCGCGGCCGACAACATCGGCCTCGGCGACCTCGCCGTCCAGGACGGCGCCCGCATCCGGGAAGCCGCACGGCAGGCCGGCGTCCACGACGCGATCGAGGCCCTCCCGAACGGCTACGCCACGATGCTCAGCCGCATCTTCGGCGGCGAGGACGGCGCGGGCGTCGCCCTGTCGGGCGGGCAGTGGCAGCGCCTCGCCCTCGCCCGCGCCCTCCTGCGCCGCGACCGCGACCTGCTCCTCCTGGACGAGCCCAGCTCCGGCCTCGACGCCGAGGCCGAGCACGCCGTCCACACGTCCCTCCGCCGCCACCGCCGCGACCGCACCAGCGTCCTCATCTCGCACCGCCTCGGCACCGTCCGCGACGCCGACCTCATCGTCGTCCTCAACGAAGGCCGCATCACCGAACACGGCACCCACGACACCCTCATGGCCGCCGACGGCGACTACGCTCGCCTCTTCACCCTCCAAGCCACCCCCTACACCCCCGACCCCTGACCCCCGCCGCTCTTCCCCTCGGCGGGCGCGGAGTCGAGCTTCAGCACCTGGAGGATCTCCTGGTGGAAGCGGTCCATGGCGGTGTCGACACTGCGGACGAAGCCGGCCTCCTCGGTGCCGCGCTTGGTCCCCAGGCCCGTCGCGAGGGTCAGACGGAAGGCGCCGATCTGCCGCGCGTCGCCGGGGACGAGCAGGCCCGGCTCACTGACGAGGTTCTTCAGCAGGTCGCAGGGGCCCGTCTTCTGTCCGGGGGCGAGGGCCTCGACGCGCAGCTCCGGCGGGGCGCCGGCCAGTTGCCGCAGCAGCCACTGGACGCGCGTCAGGGGACGGGCGCGCGCCGCCGCGGGGATCTCGACGGTGGTCTCGATCTGGCCGGTGCGCAGGTCGGCCTCGAGCAGCACGGGCCCGCCGGCGTTCGGGACGCGGATCTCGGCGCTCATGCGTCCCGACTCCACCAGCGACGTCACCGTCTGCAGGCGGCGTACCGAGGCGTCCCCGTCGCGCCGCCTGCGCAGCACGGGCGCGATGGCGAGGCCCGTCCGTCCGCCGAGGCGCAGGCACAGCTGCCGGACGAGCTTCTCCCAGCTCTCGGCCACCTGCATGGCGCGCCGGTCCCCGAGCCGGAGCGTGCCCGCGGTGACCGCGTTGCGCACGGGCACCCACGCGGCGCCCATGTCCCGGAACCCCTGGCAGCCGGCGTTGTCCTGCCGCAGGTAGTGCAGCAGCTCGCCGAGCAGCCACGCGTGGACGGGATTCGCCACACCGTCGTGCAGGCACAGCATTTCCGCCTCGTGGGCGACCTCGGCCCACGACAGGTGGCGCAGCGCCACCTTGCGCAGCAGCCGTTTGTCGACGTTCAGCGGATGCTCGTTGTCCAGCGCGAGATCGTTCGACAGGGTGATCACGGTCTCGTAACCCTGCCGCGCCGCCACCTCGAGGTAGGCCGCCACCTGGTCGGCCTTGAGCGGGTTGCCGCCCGTCTTCGTCTCGATCAGGGCGGTCCAGATCCGTCCGGCCCGGGCCACGCGCAGCACGCCGTCCGGCCGGACCTTGCCGTCACCGTGCTTGAAGGAGGTCTCGGCGAACGTCTGGATCGTCCCGGCGGGGGCGTTGAACCGGGCGGTCAGGCGGCGGCCGAACTCCGGGACCTGCGCCATCACGGCCAGCAGGGTGGCGGTGGCGCGGGTTTCGCGTTCCTGGTCGTTGCGCAACCCGGTGACCGGGAACAGCCGCGCGTGCTGCCACGACGGATGCTCCGCCAGGTCGACCTTCGCCGCCTTCCGCACGGTCGTCTTCCGCTTGGCCGTCCGGACACGCTTCGGGCGGGCGTCCTCGGGCGGCGCCGGGCCGACGGGCGCGCCGACCGCCTCCGCGGGCGCCCCGCCGGTCCCCTCGTCGGTCCCCTCGTCGCCGTCGTCGACGTTGATGCCGAAGTCGGACGCCAGCCCCGCGAGCCCGGACTCATAGCCCTGGCCGACCGCCCGGAACTTCCACCCGCCGCCCCTGCGGTACAGCTCGCCGAAGATGAACGCGGTCTCCCGGTCGGCGTCCCCGATGTCGAAGGCCAGCAGCGCGTCTCCCGCACCGCCGGAGACGGTCAGCCGCAGATCGTCCAGCGCGCCGAACGTCGCCCCCGCGTAACGGCTGGCGGCCACGACGACGCGGTGCACGTCGGGCCGCAGCGCACCGAGGTCGACCAGGATCCGGTCCTCGCTGCCGGTCGCGGTCGGCGTCTTGCCGAGCAGCCGCACCGACTCGTCCGCGGTCGCGGGCTGGTTGTAGAAGACGAAGTCGGCGTCGCCCCCGACCTTGCCGCTCTCGCCGACCAAGAGCACCGAGACGTCGGCCTCGCCTGCACCGGACGGATCGATCCAGCTCAACGCGACGGTGACCGGACCCGTCGCCGTGGACGGCCCGGGCAGGTCGATGTTGGCGCCCTTGGACATCTGATGCACGCGTTCGCTCCTTTGCTCGCGCCCGGTAATCGCGCACACAGCGGGAGCACCGACCGCCACAGACGTGCGAGCACGCAGGGCGACCGACCGCATGCGCAGAGGCAGCGTACGTCGCGCGGCGCCGACGAGCGACACATCCCCCTGACAGGGGCCACACCCGGCCACAACCCCAGAAACAGCCCCCGAGCCCTGCCCTATCGGCGGGTGGCGGTGGTGCACAGGCCGGCTTGATCACCGGTGCCGCCGCCGGCATCGGCGGCGTCCGGCGTCGGACGGCTTGACGCGGTCGTCTACACCGCCGGGCGTCGGGGGCGGTCGCGCCTCTCCGTGGCGGTCGTGGCGAACTCGGGGGCGGGGTGCGGCGTCGTAGTGGGTGGCGATCGACTACTGATCGTGACGGCGGGGGCGGCTCGCCGCCGCCGGGGACGCGCTGGACGGGATGATCGGATGTCGGATCGGCTTGAGGCGGGGGATCCCGAGCGGATCGGTGAGTTCTGGCTGGCGGGGCGGCTGGGCGCCGGCGGGCAGGGCGTGGTCTACGACGCCTACGGGCCGGACGGGACCCGGGTGGCGGTCAAGGTGCTGCACGGCGCGCAGGAGGCGCCCCGGGAGCTGGCGCTGATGGCCGCCGAGGCACGGGCGGCGCAGCGGGTCGCCTCGTTCTGCACCGCCCGGATCCTCCAGGTGCGGCTGGAGCCGCCGCGGCCCTACATCGTCAGCGAGTACATCGACGGGCTCAGCCTGCAGGGCACCGTCAAGGGCGCGGCCGGACGGCCGGGGCGCCGGTTCGCCGGGGACGATCTGCACCGCCTCGGGATCGGCATCGCCACCGCGCTCACGGCCATCCACCAGGCCAAGGTCGTGCACCGCGACCTCAAGCCCGGCAACGTGATGCTGGGCCCGGACGGCCCCCGCCTGATCGACTTCGGGATCGCCCGGGTGCTGGACACCCACTCGGCCACCGAGGGGGCGTTCGCCGGGACGCTGCGGTACATGGCGCCGGAGGTGTACGCGGGGCGGCGCGCCGGCGCCGAGGCGGACGTGTTCGCCTGGGGGGCGATCATGGTGTTCGCCGCCACCGGCGAGCACGCGTTCCAGGGCGGCACGCTGCCGGAGATCGCCCACCGGATCCGCACCCACCACCCGGACCTGGCGGCGCTGCCCGACGCGCTGCGCCCGCTGGTGGAGGCGGCGCTGGCGAAGGACCCGCTGGCGCGCCCGTCCGCGCGGGCCGTCCTGGCGGCGCTCACCCGCGACCCGCGCGAGGGGCCCGGCGGTCCGGACGACCTGGTCGCCGCCGGGGCCGCGCAGGCGGGGCTGCGGTCCCGGTGGGAACCGGGGGACCCGGCGCTGGGCAAGGTCGCCGAGGACGTCTACGCCGCCCTGCCGCCGCGTGAGCAGGGCCTGGTCCCGGAGGTGTTCCTGCGGTGCGTGGTCCCCGGCGAGGACGGGAGCCTGGCCACGCGTCCCGTGGCGCTCGCGGAGCTGTCCGACCGGGAGCGCCCCGACGAGGCGCGGGCGCTGGAGCACGTGGTGCGGGCCTTCGAGCCGCTGCTGGTCGTGGCGGGCGACCAGGTCGTCCTGGCGCGTCCGGCGGTGCTGCGGGCCTGGCCGCGGCTGCGGGACTGGGCCGAGGACGAGCGGGACGGGCTGCGGGTGCACCACCGCGTCCGCGAGGCCGCCCGCACCTGGGCCGACCACGGGCGGCGCCGCGGCGACGTGCTGACCGGCGCGCACCTGGACGAGGCCGTCCGCTGGGCCACCGCCGCCGGGAGCGGCCCCTCCCTCAACCGGCTGGAGCGCGGCCTGCTGGACGCCAGCACCCGCGCCCGGACCGCGCGGGGCCGCCGCACCCGCGCCGCCGCCGCCGTGCTGGCGGTGACCACGCTGGTGTCCCTGACGGCCACGGGATGGGCGATCCGGGCCCAGCGGACCACCGTGGACCAGCGCGACATCGCGGCCTCGCGGCAACTGGCCGCGCAGAGCCGGCAGTTCGGCGCCACCGCCCCGGACAAGGCGGCCCTGCTGGCCGTCGCCGCCCACGGCATCCGCGAGACGCCCGAGAGCCGCGCGGCGCTGCTGAACATCGTCACGCACCCCGCCCGCGGCGTCCTGAACGGATACCGGGGCGATCCCCGGGCGGTCGCGGCCGACCGTGCCGGACGGCTGCTCGCGATCGGCAACAAGGACGGCACGATCGGGCTGTGGGACGTGCGGAGGCACCGCCGGGCGGGCGGCTTCCTCCGCCTGTTCGAGGGGGACGGCTCCGACGTCCCGATGATGGTGGCGCTCAGCCCGGACGGCCGCACGCTGGCGGGCGCCGCGGCCGACGAGGAGAGCGCGGCGGGCAGCACCTGGGCCGACGGCGACGTGCGGGGGACGGTGCGGTTCTGGGATGTGCGCACCCGCCGGCCGCTGGGCGAACTGCCCGTGTCGTCCGGTCCCGGTTCGGTGGTGTTCGCTCCAGACGGGAAGAGCGCGGCCGTGAACGACGGCGCGGAGATCGCTCTTTGGGACGTCGGGACGACCTTGCGCCGGCGCGGTCCCGTCGTGCGTGCCGCGGAAAGCGACTACGGCACCTTCACCGTGGTCAGCCCCGACGCCACGGCGGTGGCGACCGGTGAGGTCTCGGGCGAGCTGGGGGTGTGGGATCTGGCCTCCGGCGAGCGCACGGCGTCCTTCCCGGTCGAAGGGGCGGCGGTGGCGCTGAGCCCGGACGCGCGGACCGTCGTCACGGCGGAGTCCGGAGAGGACTACGACACCTACGTGCGCTTCTACGATGCCCGGACCGGCAAGCAGCGGAGCAAGCCGATCCGCACGTCCTTGGCCCCGGACGTGGGACCGTTCAGCCCGGACGGACGCGCCGTGTTCATCGGCACCCAGCTGCGGGACACCGCCACCGGCGCGCGCCTCGGCACTCTCCCCGTGGACTCCGGGGACGACGCGAAGATCGTCTCGTTCGCCGGCGAGCACACCGTGGTCTCCCTGACCGCGAACGACTTCTCCAGGAACACGGTGCGGTTGTGGGACGTCACCGTGCACCAGCCCGACCGCCGTCCTTTCGACCCCGTACCGCCGGACGAACGCGACGGCCTCAACCGGCACGGGTTCTCCCCGGACCGGCGGACGATGGTCACCCTCGCCGCGGTGGGCGGGCAGGACGCCTTCCGGACGTGGGACGTCGGCACCGGGAAGCAGACGCGGCCTCCCGTCCCCGCGCCGTCCGACGCGAACGGGCGGACGGACGCGGACCCGATCGTGGTCCGCCCCGGCGGCGGGGCCTTCGCCGTCGCCGATCTCGAAGCCCGGATCAAGCTCTGGGACCAGGCGGCCCGCCGCTGGTCCGTCCTCGACGACGGCCCCGGCGGCGTGGTCAACGCGATGGCGCTCAGCCCGGACGGGCGGATCCTGGCCGCCGGGAGAGGCCACCTGGTCCATGCGCCCGACCGGCCCGCCGACGGCAGGGTGCAGCTGTGGGACCTCGACGCGCGCGCACCGATCGGTGACGGGCCGCTGTTCACCTCCGGCGAGCAGGTGACCGCCCTGGCCTTCAGCCCCGACGGCACGACACTGGCCGCCGGTATCGGGCGGACCGTCCGGCTCTGGAACGTCGCCGACGGCGAGGAGCTCGACCCGCCGATCAGCGGGCTCACCGGCACGGTCGCCGCCCTGGCGTTCGCCCCCGACAACCGGACCCTCGCCATCGGCGCCGCCGACGCGACCACGCTGTGGGACGTCCGCGGACGGCGCCAGATCGGCGCACCCCTCGCCGGGCACAGCGACCGGGTGACCTCCCTCGCCTTCAGCCGCGACGGGGAGACCCTGGCCACCGGCGGGGACGACGGGGTCGTCAGGCTGTGGGACGTCACCGGGCAGAGCCAGATCGGCGCGCCCCTCACCGGCCACGCCGACCGGGTCGCCGCCATGTCCTTCGACCCGGACGCGGCGGTCCTGACCACCAGCGACGGGGCGGCGACCGTGCGGCGGTGGAACATCGCCATGCCCGCCGACCCCGCGGCGACCGCCTGCACCATCGCCGGGCGCACGCTCACGCGCGCCGAATGGGCCCAGTACGTCCCGCCCGGCATCGACTACCGCGACACCTGCCCGTCCCTGAGCGGATCCTGACGCACCGCACCGGGGAACCACACTCCGGCCGGCTCAGCCAGGGACTGTCGCTCCGTGGCCGAGCCGGCGCGGCGCGACGACACTGGAGACGTCCGTTTCGTCCTCGGCGTAGACGCCACCAGGGAGAATCGATGTCCCCCACCTCCACGCTGGTCTTCGTCCACGGTTTCTGGCACGGCTCCTGGTGCTGGAGCGAAGTCGTCCCCCACGTGGTGGCCGCGGGCCGCGCGGCCGTCGCGGTGGACATGGCGGGGCACGGGCTGTACGCCCGCCGTCCTCGCTGGTCCACCGGACCGTACGACCCCGGGAAGGTCGGCACGGAGGTGTCGCCGGTCGCGGACGTGCGCCTCGACGACGCGGCCGAGCTGCTGACGTCCCAGGTCACGCGGATCGGCGGCGGCGAGCCGGTCACCGTCGTCGCGCACAGCGCGGCCGGGCCCGTCCTGACGCGAGTGGCCCAGCAGACGCCCGAACTGATCGCGCACGCGGTGTACCTTTCCGCGTACATGCCGGCCTCCGGCGTGCCGGCCGCGGCCTACACGCGGACGCCCGAAGCCGCCGGCGACCAGGTCGCGCCGCTGCTGCGGGGCGACCCGGCCCGGATCGGCGCGCTCCGGCTGGACCTCGCCACGGACGACGCGGACTACCGGCGGCGGCTCCGCGAGGCGTTCTACGGGGACGTGGACCCGGTCCTCGCCGACGCCGCCACCGGCCTGCTGACGCCCGACGGCCCGACGGGCATCATGCTCGGCACCACCGCCCTGACCCGCGACGGCTGGGGATCGGTGCGGCGCACGTACCTCGTGTGCGCGAAGGACGCGGCGATCGGGCCGTCCCTCCAGGCGAGGTTCATCGCCGAGGCCGACGCGGCCTTCCCGGACGCCCCGATGTCCGTCGTCCGGCTCGACGCCTCCCACTCGCCGTTCCTCTCGATTCCCGACGAACTGGCCGCCGCCGTCACCGCCCTCGGCTGAATCACCGCGGGCGCGCCCGTCGTCCCCGCGGGGAACGGGACGCGAACTTCGAAGTATCCGCCGACGTCCTAACCCTTTGAGAGCCGTGAGGCGCAGGGGGCGGGGCGTGGGCGAATTGATCCCTATTGTGATCATCGGGATGGTCGGGGCGGGCTGTCTCGCGGCCTATCTGCGGGACGTCGTGAACGTGCTGCGGCTATGGCGGCGCGGCATTCGCACGTCCGGCGTCGTGGTCGACCACGCGGTGACCCCGGCCGATGCGGGAACGCGGTGGGCGCCGATCATCGCGTTCGCGGGCGAGCACGGCGACCGGGTGGCCTGCAAGCCGATCGTGCGCATGGACGCGAAGCTGGAGCCGGGGAAGGAAGTGCCTGTGGTGTACATGGCGCACAAGCCGCAGGTCATGCTCATTTTCACCCGAGGGAACATGGTGAGGTCCCTTTTGGAAAACGGGATGCTCCTGTTCATCGGAGTGCTGTTCCTGGGGTTCGCGGTGCCCGGCATGTTCGCCTGACGATTGGCGGAGAAGACGAAAGAGCCGCAGACCGGACGGGCCGGGCAAGCCTTGCCGGTATCGGCGGCGCTTCTCCTGGTGAACCCGCGGTGGCCCGGAGGGGGCCGAAAAAGATGATGGGCATCCGCTTTTCGCTGCGAATGCCCTGGTGATGCGGGGTGCGCCGTCAGGGACTTGAACCCCGAACCCGCGGATTAAGAGTCCGCTGCTCTGCCAATTGAGCTAACGGCGCCTGTCGATCGGGGCTCCGGCCTTGGCCGGTGTCCCTGGCGACAGGAAGAACAGTATCAGCCCCTGCGGACCAGTGCGAATCGGTTCAGTCCTTGGCCGGCATGACGCTCATCATGCCGCGCCACAGGGCGATGGCGGTGGCGCGGGAGCTGACGCCGAGCTTGGCGTAGATGCGGTTGACGTGGTTCTTGATCGTCTTCTCGCTGAGGAAGAGCTGGCGGGCGATCTCGCCGTTGGAGCGGCCGGTGGCGATGAGGTCCATGACCTCGGCTTCGCGGGCGGAGAGGCCGAGGGAGACGCGGGAGGCGTCGCGGACGCCGCGGATCAGGTCCTGCGCGGTGAAGGCGCCGGGGACGAGGTGGCCGCAGGCGCCGTCGCGGACGGCGGCCGCGGCGGCGCCGTCGCCGGGTGCGGCGAGGACGAACACGCGGGCGGTGCGGGCGAGGGCGGAGGAGAGGCGGGCCGCGGCGGCGTCCACGAGGACGATGTCGGGGCGGAGGCGTTCGGCGAGGGCGAGGGCGTCGGTCCCGGCGGCGGCGTCGGCGACGACGGAGAGTTCGTCGCTGGCTTCCAGCAGGGCGATCACGTCGGCGCGTGCCCGGGCGTCGCCGTCCACCACGAGCACGCGCAGGGGGGCCGTTTCATCGACACTCATCCGTTGCCCTTGGGGTGTCGTCGACAGGTATGAAGACGGAGCATAACCGGCCGGTGATCCATAGTCGATGGACCCGGGCGGGACCTGCGGCGATCTCTGCCGAACGGGAGATGCGGTACCGGCGTCGGGACGGGATCCTGGTGCGATGTCCGAAAGGGGCCGGGGGAGATGACGATCCGGGTGCTGATCGCCGACGATCAGGAGATGGTGCGCCGCGGGGTGCGGGACATCCTCGGGAGCGATCCGGGCATCGAGGTGGTGGGGGAGGCCGCGGACGGCGTCGAGGCGCTGCGGCTGGCGGGACGGCTGCGGCCGGACGTGGCGCTCGTGGACGTGCGGATGCCCGGGCTGGACGGCATCGAGGTGACGCGGCGGCTCGCGGGGCCGGACGCGGACGTGCGGGTCCGGGTGGTGATCCTGACGACGTTCGACCTGGACGAGTACGTCTATCCGGCGCTGCGGCACGGCGCGTCCGGGTTCGTGCTGAAGCGGTCGGGGCCGGCGCTGCTGATCGAGGCGGTGCGGGCGGCGGTGGGCGGGGAGAGCCTGATCAGCCCGTCGGTCACCGTGCGGCTGCTGCGGCACGTGACGGAGCCGGCGCGGCGGCCGGACCCGCCCCGGGAGCCGCTGACGGAGCGGGAGAAGGAGATCGCCGGGCAGGTCGCGCAGGGCAAGAGCAACGCCGACATCGCGGCGGAGCTGTTCATCTCGCCGGGGACGGTGAAGACGCATCTGGCGGCGATCCAGCGCAAGCTCGGGGCGAAGAACCGGGTGGGGGTCGCGATGCACGCCTGGGAGATGGGTTATGCGGGGCGTTAGGCCGGGGGCGCGGGTGCTCGGCGCCGCGGCGGTGGCGGCGGTGGTCGCGGCGTCGGGGTTCGCGGTGCCGCCGTACGGGCCGGTGGCGTCGGTCCCGGCGGCGGTGGCGGCGGGCGCGGTGCTGGCGCGGTGGCCGTACCGGGGGGTGCGGCTCGGCGCGGTGCTGGCGGTGACGGTGGCGGTGTCGCTGGCGGCGAGCGCGGTGTACCGGGGGCCGCAGGCGCCGATCGGGGTGTACGCCGCGGTGGAGGTCCCGGCGCTGCTGGTGCTGATCGGACGGGTGGTGCGGCGGGAGCCGCCGCGCGGCGCGGCCGTCCTGGCGGCGGCGCTGACGGCGGCGACGCTGGGGCTGGCGGCGCGGGCGGCGCTGCGGTCGCCGATGCCCGCGCGGGTGGAGGCGCTGGCGGTCGGGTCGGTGATGTTCATGTTCCTGGCGGGGTGCGCGATCGGGGTCGGCCTGTACCTGCGAGACCTGGACGGGCGGCGGGTGCGGGCGGTCGCGGAGGCGCGGCGGTCGCAGCGGCTCGCGCTGGCGCGGGACCTGCACGACTTCGTCGCCCACGAGGTGACGGGGATCGTGCTGGAGGCGCAGGCCGCGCAGTTGCGGGACCTGGACGCGGACGGGTCGCGGGGGGTGCAGCGGCGGATCGAGGAGGCGGCGCTGCGGGCCCTCGACTCGATGGACGAGACGCTGCGGGCGCTGCGCGACGAGGGCCCGTCCGGCGATCTGCCGCCGACCCGCCTGTACGGGCTGGGCGATCTGCCGGAGCTGGTGGGGCGGTTCGGCGGGACCGGGGTGCCGCACGCGGAGCTGGACATGGACCCGGCGCTGCCCGGACGCCTCTCGCGCGAGGCGGACGGGACGGCGTACCGGCTGGTGCTCGAGGCGCTGACGAACGTCCGGCGGCACGCGCGGCGGGCGACGCGGGTGCGGGTGGCGGTGGCGGCGGTGCCGGACGGTGTGGAGCTGCGGGTCGGCGACGACGGCGGCGCGGGCGGCCGGGGCGGGATGCCGGGCCGGGGGCGGAGGCGGGGCGGCACCGGGCTCGCCGAGCTGGACGCGCGCGTCCGGGCGCACGGCGGGACGCTGGCGGCCGGGCCCGACGGGGACGGCTGGTCGGTCGTGTGCGTGCTGCCCGCCGTCCGGGCCCGGGACTGACTCCGGGATCTCTGCCGAACGGGAGATGTGGCGGCCCCCGTGCGGGCCGGAGCCTTGTGGAGTGCCGATCGGCTCGGCACTTCAGGAGGGTTTCGATGGTTTCACGAAAGACCGGCCCGCTCGCGGTGTTCGCGCTCGTGGTGGCGGCGGCCGGGGCCACCGGGGGCTGCGTCGCGGACGCCGACAAGGCCGACCCGGTGAGCCGGACGTTCGCGTTCGCCGGGACGACGCTGGACGTGCGGGCGCACGACGTCCCGACGGACGTGGTCGCGGCCGACCGGCGAGATGTCGAGGTCACCCGCTGGTTCGACGACCGGAGCCCCTGGTCGGACGCGTGGTGGCGGCTCGAGGGCGGCGCCCTCGAGATGGACGCGACCTGCACCGGCTTCGCGAACTGCGACGCGCGGTTCCGGGTCGAGGTGCCCCGGGGCGTCCGGGTGCTGCGCGACGGGGAGCCGACGGACCTGCGCGGGCCGGGGGAGTGACGGTGTTCGAACTGCTGGACGTGACGAAGGTGTACCGGGGCGGCAAGCGGGCCGTGGACGGCGTGACGCTACGGCTCGGCCCGGGACTGGTCGGGCTGCTCGGCCCGAACGGCGCGGGCAAGTCGTCGCTGATGCGGATCGCCGCGACCGTGACCCGCCCGACGTCGGGGCGGGTGCTGTTCGAGGGCGCCGACGCGGTCGCCGACCCGGACGCGCTGCGGCGGAACCTCGGCTACCTGCCGCAGGACTTCGGTGTCTACCCGAACCTGACGGCGCGCGAGTTCCTCGGGTACCTGGCGGCGGCGAAGGGGCTGTCGCGGCGCTCGGCGCGGGCCCGCATCGACGAGCTGCTGGAGACGGTGAACCTCACCGGGGCGGCGAAGCGGCCGCTCGGCGGCTACTCCGGCGGCATGCTGCGCCGCGTCGGCATCGCGCAGGCGCTGCTCGCCGACCCGAAGGTGATCGTCGTGGACGAGCCGACGGCGGGCCTCGACCCGCAGGAGCGGGCGCGGTTCCGCGCGATGCTCGCCGACCTCGCCGCCGACCGGGTGGTCATGCTGTCGACGCACATCGTCTCCGACGTCGAGGCGGCGGCGTCCGACATCGCGATCGTCGCGGCGGGGCGGCTGCTGCGCCGGGGCCCGGCGGAGGAGCTGATCCGGTCGCAGCGGGGCCGCGTGTGGGAACTGCTCGTGTCGCCGCCGGAGGCCGACGCGCTCCGCGCGCGGTACCCGGTCGGCCGGATGGCGCGGACGGCGAACGGCGTCCACCTGCGGGTCGTCGCGGACGCGCCGCCCGGCCCCGGCGCGTCGCCCGCCGAGCCCGACCTCGAGGACGTGTACCTCGGGCTGCTGCACGCACCGGCGGGCTTCGCGGCGGGAGGCGTCCGATGACGCTCCGCGCGATCGGCGGGACGGCCCTCGGCGACGTCCGCGACCGGGTGCGCCGCCCCGCCTACGCGGTGACGCTGCTGGCGGCGGTCGGCCTCGGCTACCTGGCGGTCCCGGACCCCGGCGGGCGCCTGGTGATCATGTACATCGGGGAGCACCGCGGCGTCTACGGCAGCGCCTACGTCGGGACGGCGACGGCGCTGGCGAGCGCGCTGTGGCTGACGCTCGGCGGCTTCTACGTCGTGCGGGGCGCGGTGGGCCGCGACGAGCGCACCGGGGTGGGGCGGCTGCTCGCCGCGTCGCCGCTGCGCACCACCGCCTACCTGGCCGGGAAGTGGCTGGCGAACGCGATGGTGCTCGGCTCGATGGTGGCCGTCCTCGCGGTGACGGCGGCGGTGATGCAGGTCGCGCGGGGCGAGGACCGGTGGGTCGACCCCGTCGCGCTGCTCGTCCCGTTCGCCGTGATCGCGCTGCCGGCGGTGGCCGTCACGGCCGCGGCGGCGCTGCTGTCGGAGACGGTCCCCGTGCTGCGGGGCGGCGTCGGGAACGTCGGCTGGTTCTTCGTGTGGATGGCCGGCGTCCTCGCGGGCGTGTCCGAGCGCGCGCCGTTCGACCTGCTCGGCGCCCGGCACGTCGTCGACGGCCTGCGCGCCACGATGGTCGAGCGGGGCCTGTGGCGGTCCGGGTACTCGTTCAGCCTCGGCCTGACGGAGGTGCCCGAGCCGCTGGAGGCGTTCCCGTGGGACGGCTTCGCGCTCACGCCCGGGTTCCTCGCCGGGCGCGCGTCCCTCACGCTGGCGGCCGTCGTCGCGGCGCTGCTGCCCGCCCTCTGGTTCGCCCGGTTCGACCCCGCCCGCGGACGTCCCCGCCGGGGGTTGGCGGAGGCCCTGCGCGGGGCCGCCGGCGCGGCTCCGGTGCGGGAGCCGGCCCCCGAGCCCGCGTACGCCTACCGCGGGCTGCCCGCCGCCGCGCCCGTCCGCGGGGGGACGTTCGGCAGGCTGCTCGCGGGCGAGCTGGCGCTCGTCCTGCGGGACGCGAACCGGTGGTGGTGGCTGGTCGCGGCGGGCCTGTCGGCGACCGCGCTCGCCGTCCCGTCCGACGCGGTCGCGCCGGTCGCCCTGCCGCTGGCCTGGGTGTGGCCGGTCCTGCTGTGGTCGCGGCTCGGCACCCGCCCCCGGCTCGCCGGCGTCGAGGGGCTCCTCGGCGCGTACCCGTCCCCGGTCCGGCGGCTGCTCGCCGAGTGGACGGCCGGGTTCGCGGTCACGGTGCTGCTGGGGCTCGCCCCGCTGGCCCGCATGGTCGCGGCCGCCGACACGGACGGGGCGTCCGCCTGGCTCGGGGGCGCGCTGCTGATCCCGTCGCTGGCGCTGGCCGCCGGGCGGGTGAGCCGCACGCCGCGCGTGTTCCAGGCCGTCTACCCGCCGCTGTGGTACGGGGCGTTCAACGGCCTCGCGCCGCTGGACTTCCTGGGCGCCGCCCCCGGCGGCCCGCCCCCGCCGCTCGTCGCGGGCCTGGCCGCGGCGCTCCTCGCGGCCGCCGTCCTCACCGCCGCCGTCCGTCCCGTGCCGCGCCGGGCCGCACGCGCCGCATGACTCTTGCGGCGGATACCGAACCATGTGGATCATTCACGGCGTCTGATGAGGGACAGGACCGTCGACTGAGGAGCCGTACATGGTCGCGCACCACGAAGGGGACGTCTCCTTCGAGCAACTCGGCGCCGGCGACCTCGCCGGGACGATCACCGCCGTGCCGCAGTCGCTGGACAACCACTGGCTGGACGACGAGCTGCTCGCCAGGGCGCTGCGGGCCGGGCGGGTCACCGGGGCGATCGCCGCCGAGCAGCGGCGCCGGGCGCGGCGCGAGTACCTGCGGGCGCTGCTGAACACCGAGAAGGTCATCGTCAACCGGGCGTACCTGTACAACAGCGCGATCGTGTACCGGGACTTCGTCCGGGACGGCCTCGACCGGAAGGCGTTCCGCGCCCTGCTGGCCGACGGGACGATCATTCCGTTCCTCATGGACGAGACGTCGCCCGTCCCGCGGACCGCCCCGGCGTTCCACGTGACCGAGGGGTTCGAGGGATGGCGGGCCGTCGCGGAGACCACCCCCATGTCGTGCCTCCGCCTCGCCTGGGACGACGCGGCGTACTCGGAGCTCGTCCTGCAGATGAGCGACGGCTTCGAGAACTTCCTCACCCGGCTCGGGAAGTTCCGCGCGCCGTCCCTGCGGCGCGACCTCGGGCTGGGCGAGGAGGAGGCCGACGCGGTGTGCGGCCACCTCAGGGAGGTGGCCGCGTGGGCGTTCGAGCGCACCAACAGCGGGATCCCGGTGACCCGGCAGATGCTCTACGAGCGGTTCATCGTCGGCGAGGGCGGCGACGTCGCGGCCCGCGAGTACGACCGGAACCTGCCGCACGTCGCGCCGCTGAAGCAGCTGCTCGACCTGAAGTACAGCACGAACCTCGCCGACGCGATCGACGTGTACGCCATCACCCCCGGCGGGTCGCCGCGCCGCACGGCGCTGCAGGAGGGCATCGCCGACCGGTCGCGGACCGGGCGGCGGGCCCTCGCCGGCACCGACGCCGACCAGGTCGTCCGGATGATCCGCGACCTGACCTTCGAGAGCGTGCAGGGCCTGCTGGAGCGGGTGCCGAGCCTCGACCGGCTGACCCTGGCGGACATCCGCGAGGTGCGCGCGGAACGCGAGTGGCGGGTGTACCGCGACACCTTCGCCGGGCTGCTCGGCACCGCCTCCGTGGAGGACGTCGCGTCCGACGCGGGCGGCGCCGCCGCGGTCACCGGCGCGTACGTCGCGATGCTGGAGAAGGCCGAGGAGATCCACGCCGCCAACTGGCAGGACGGCGCCGGCCGCCGGTTCCGGGGGCTGGCGGAGCTGGCCATCGACATCGGCGCGGTGACGATCAACGTGGTCTACATGAACGACCACGCGATCGGGTACGAGGTCGTCGGCGACGCCGCGGCGATGGCGCTCGGCCGGGCCGCGCGCGTCACCGTCCGGCTCGGGCTCGGCCGGCTGCTGGAGTCCCGGGCCCGCCACCGCATCGAGAACACCGCGCAGATCATGGACTTGCGAATGGACGATCCCGCCCGCGAGGCGCAGAAGATCATCGACTGGCTCGCGGCGCACGGCACCCGGATCGACCCGGCGCAGAACGGGGCCGACCAGTCGCGCGAGGCGGAGTGAGCGACGACCCGGCCGCCGCGTACGAGCGCCTCCGGCGGGAGCGGCCGGAGGCGTTCGCCGAACCGCCCGGCGCGCCCGTGCGGCTCCTGCCGTCCGCGCCGGCCGGCGGCGGCCCGTACGGCGTCCGCTACCGCGACCCCTACATCACCGTCGTGCGCGACGCGGTGGAGTTCCCGGACGGCTCCGTCGGCGGTCACGTCCGCATCCTGCCGACGGCGGGCGGCGCGGGCGCCGCCGTCCTCCCCGTGTGCGGCGACCGGGTCGTCCTCGTCCGGCACTTCCGCCATGCGACCCGGCGGTGGCACTGGGAGATCCCCCGGGGCTTCGCCTGCCCGGGCGAGTCCGCGGCGGACACGGCCCGGCGCGAACTCCGCGAGGAGATCGGGGCGACCGCGCGGGACCTGACGCCGCTGGGGCGGGTCCACGCCGACACCGGCATCACGGGCGGCGCGGCCGACCTGTTCTGGGCCCGCGTCGACGCGCCCCGCCGCGCCGCCGCCGACGAGGGCATCGAGAGCGTCGCCCTGTTCGACCCCTGCGCCCTCGACGACCTCCAGGACGACGGCGAACTGACCGACTCGTTCACGCTGGCGGCGCTGCTCGGCGCCCGGCGCCGGTCGCTGCCCCCGTTCGTCCGGCCGTGACGGCTACTCCCGGCCGCGGCGTTCGAGGGACTCCAGGCCGGCGATGAGCAGGTCGAGGCCGAAGGCGTACTCGGCGTCCACGCCCTCGGGGTCGTCCGGGTGCGCGGGGGCGTCGACGATGTAGCCCCCGGCGGCCATGACCCCGGCGATGTGCGGGAAGCGGTCGGGGGTGATGGCGCGGCGCAGCATCTCCACCCCTTCCGGCGTGGCGACGACGCCGCCCTCGGCCGCGAGCGACCGCTCCAGCTCCACCATCGCGGCGACGTGCTGGGAGATGAGGAGGATGGCGCCGACCTTCTCGCCGTCGGACAGGTCGAGGCCCGCCATCGCCGCGAGCCCGAGGTCGGCGGTGCGGATCGTGCGGGGCATGAGGACGGCGGTCTGCCCGCGCGGGAGTTCGAGCGCCCAGGGGTGGGCGCGGTAGGCGTCCCGGACCAGGTCCGCCCACACCCGCAGGGCGTCGCGCCAGTCGTCCGGCAGCTCGACCTTCTCGGGCATGGTGACCGCGGCGTCCTGCATGAGGCGCAGGAGCTCGTCCTTGCTGGACACGTACCGGTAGAGCGACATGGTGGTGAAGTCGAGCGACTTCGCCACCGCCTGCATGGTCACGGCCCCGAGCCCGTGCGCGTCGGCGATCTCGATCGCGGCGGCCACGATCCGCTCGTGCGTCAGCCCCCGGCTCGGGCCGCGCTGCGGGACGTCGTGGACGCCCCAGGCGATCGCGACGGCGCGCGGCAGGCCGGTCTCGGTGGTCTCTCCCATGGCCCCGATGCTCTCACCTCCGCATCTGTGTACGTCATAAACGGTGTATGTCATACTCAGTGTATGCGATACACAGAACATCTCGTCGAGCTCGACGGGCTCACCAAGGGCTTCGGGAAGCACGACGTGCTCAAGGGCCTCGACCTGCGGCTCCCCCCGGGCGTCCACGCGCTCCTCGGCCCCAACGGCGCGGGCAAGACCACGCTGGTCAACATCCTGTCCACGCTGACGCCCTTCGACTCCGGCGCCGCCCGCGTGCTCGGCCTGGACGTCCGCCGCGACCGGAAGGAACTCCAGCGCCTGATCTCGCTGACCGGGCAGTACGCCGCCGTGGACGTCCGGCTCAGCGGGACCGAGAACCTGCTCATGATGGGGCGGCTCTTCGGCCTCTCCCGCCGCGCCGCCGCCTCCCGCGCCGCCGACCTGCTCGACCGCTTCGACCTCGCGAAGGCGGCGGGCCGGCTCGTCGGAACCTACTCCGGCGGCATGCGCCGCAAGCTCGACATCGCGGTGAGCCTCATCGCCCACCCCCGGCTGATCTTCCTCGACGAGCCCACCACCGGCCTGGACACCCGCAGCCGGCGGGCGCTGTGGGACGAGATCACCGCGCTCGCCGCCGGCGGCACGTCGATCTTCCTCACCACCCAGTACCTCGAGGAGGCCGACGTCCTCGCCGAGCGGATCCTGGTCCTGAACGGCGGCCGCATCGTCGCCGACGGCACCGCGTCCCAGCTCAAGGAGCGCGTGGGCGGCTCGACCATCCAGGTACACGACGGCCACGGCCGCGTCGTCGAGGAGATCGCCACCCGGGGCTCCGCCGCCGAGGTCTCCCGGCACCTCGCCGCCCTGGCCGCCGCACGTCCCGACGTCCAGGTCACCGTCCGCCGCCCCACGCTCGACGAGGTGTTCCTCCAGCTCACCGGAAAGAAGGCAGCATGACCGCCGCGCACGTGACCGCGCCGCCCGTCGCGCCCGCCCGCGGCGCCGGCTTCCTCACCGGCCTGCACGTCTTCACCGTCCGCAGCCTCCGGCACTCCTTCCGGGACGGCGAGTCCCTGCTGATGGCCGTGCTGCTGCCCGTCATGCTGATGCTGGTCTTCACCTACGTCCTCGGCGGCGCGATGGACGTCGGCGGGGGCGGCGGGCGCGAGGCGTACCTGTCGTTCGTCATGCCGGCGATCGCGCTGACCGCCGCGGGCTTCGGCGCGTCCTACACGTCCGTCGTGGTCAGCAACGACATGACCGCCGGGTTCATGAACCGGCTGCGCACGATGCCGTTCCCGTCCGTGACCGTGCTCCTCGGCCACACGGCGTCCTCGATGGTGCGCAACATGCTGGCGACCGCGGTGGTGATCCTCGTGGGCTTCGCCGTCGGCTTCCGCACCGACGCGAGCGTCCCGCGGTTCTTCGCCGCCGTGGGTCTCATCGCCGTCTGGATCCTGATGATCACGTGCGTGTTCGCGATGCTCGGGATGCTGGCGGGGTCGGCCGAGGCCGCGAACGGCTACGGCTTCGTCCTGCTCTTCCTGCCCTACGTGTCGAGCGGCTTCGCGCGCGTCGAGAGCATGCCGTCCTGGCTGCGCCCCGTCGCCGAGCACCAGCCGATGACACCGATCATCGACGCGTCCCGCGCGCTGATGAACGGCCACGCCCCGGGCTCGGACGCCTGGATCGGCCTGCTCTGGTGCACGGTCCTGATGGCCCTCGCGATCTGGCTGACCGCCGTCGTCTTCCCCCGCAAGATCGCCCGCACCTGACCGGCCTCACCCGTCGCCGCCCCCCGGGGGCCGCGCCAGCGCCACGGCGACCGGCAGGCACACGACCACGGCCCCGCCGCCGACCAGGAGCCGGCGGGGCCAAGGGTTCCCGCGCCGCTCCTCCCAGACGTGCGCCTCGACGGCGTCCGTCCGGCCCCGTGGGTCGTACCGGACCGGGACGAGCCCGTCCGCGTCCCTCGTCAGCCGGTCGGTCGTGAGGTCGGCGGACCGCCCGTCCGGACACCGCAGCCGCCACCGGACGGCGTTCTCGCCGGGCGGCGGCAGCCGCCGCTCGAAGCGGCACGCGGCGTCGACACCGTGCTCGCGCAGCAGCCGGGTGTTGAACTCCAGCGACAGCCCCACCCCGAACGCGAGCCCCGCGAACACCCCGACGAATGCCGCGGCGCACCCTGCGGAGGACTCGTCGCCGACGTACCAGAACGTCCCGCCTCCGCACACCAGCCCCCCGGCGACGACGATGAACATACCGAGCGAGTCCCGCCCGAGCCCCTCATCCACCCACGCCCCGAACGCCCCGACGAGCAGCGTCCCTCCGATCACCACCAAAGCCCGCTTAACGGCCCTCAAAACCACCCGAAGACCCTAATCCGCCCACCCGCCCGAAACCAGCACAGTAAGCGACCGGGCATTGGGCCGCCGGGTGCCGTGTGATCGAGACACCCTGACGGTGGCTGTTGGAGAGCCCGGAGCGAAGGTGGGAGGGTTGAATCCCGCGCCGCGCCGCTACAACGATTCGAGGACGGCGGTCATGATCAGTGAGATCGACCTTCTCCGGCCGGCCGACGGTGCCCCGGCCGGGGCCCTTGTATGCCTGGCGGTCCACCAGGATCGGCGCGGTGCAGCCCTTGTCCTTCAGGAAGGTCGCGCTTATGGGTCGGCCGATTGTAGAGACTTCTGCTCGCTGCTCGGGTGGGGCGACGCTGCGGCGACTCGCACCGGACGCAGAGAAGCCCTGGTCGCCTTCTCGGTGACCAGGGCTTCTGCCTGGGGTGAGTGAGGGGACTTGAACCCCCGACATCTTGGACCACAACCAAGTGCTCTGCCAGCTGAGCTACACCCACCGTGGCCGGAACTCGTCCGGCTCCAAGTAGTGTAGCGGGTCCGCGGGAGTGGGTCAGCCGGAGACCTCGGCGGCGATGGCGCGGGCGGTCTCGGAGTCGGGGCCCGGCTGGGGGACGAAGACCGCGGCGCGGTAGTAGCGCAGCTCCTGGATGCTCTCGGTGATGTCGGCGAGGGCGCGGTGGCCGCCCTTCTTCTCCGGGCTGGCGAAGTACGCGCGGGGGTACCAGCGGCGGGACAGCTCCTTGATGGAGGAGACGTCGACCATGCGGTAGTGCAGGTGGGCGTCGAGGGCGGGCATGTCCCGGGCGAGGAACGAGCGGTCGGTGGCGATCGAGTTGCCGCACAGGGGGGCCTTGTTGGCGTCCTTGACGTGCCCGCGGACGTAGTCGAGGACGGTCTTCTCCGCCTCGGCGAGCGTGACGCCGCCGGGGAGGACGTCGAGCAGGCCGGAGGCGGTGTGCATGTCCCGGACGACCTTGGTCATCTGCGTGACGGCCTCCGGCGGGGGCTTGATGACGATGTCGACGCCCTCGTCCAGGATGTTCAGCTCGCTGTCGGTCACCAGCGCGGCTATCTCGATCAGGGCGTCCTTGCGCAGGTCGAGCCCCGTCATCTCACAATCCACCCATACGAGCCGCTCGTTCATGGCCTTCACCTTACGACCATGCGCGAGCACGCGGGGCATCGAGTGTCAGGACGCCGTCCGGGACGCGATGTGCGGCGGGGGCTCGATGCCGGGGCGCAGGGTCGGGTCGGGGACCGGGGGCAGGAACGTCCGGCGGACGGGCACGACGCCGGCCCACACGTCGAGGGCGAGGTCCTCGGGGTCGTCCGCGGGCGGCCCCTGCCGGATCTTGACGGACGCCTCGGCGAGGGGGAGGGCGAGGACGGTCGTGGCCGCGAGCTCCTTGCGGGTGGGGCGGCGGGCGGTGTCCCACTGGCCGGGCGCGAGGTTCTCGGTGATGGCGCGGAGGCCGGTGAGCTTGTCGTCGCCGTCGAGGACGGTCGGGGTGCCGTAGACGACCGCGCTGCGGTAGTTCAGCGAGTGGTGGAACAGGGAGCGGGCGACGACGACGCCGTCGAGGTGGGTGACGGTGACGCAGACGTCGCGGGACGGGCCGTGCCGGAGGCTCGCGGCGCCGGAGGAGCCGTGCAGGTAGAGGGTGTCGCCGAGGCGGCCGAAGCCGGTGGGGACGACGCGCGGGGAACCGTCGACGACGACGCCGAGGTGGCAGATCAGCGCGGCGTCGAGGATCGCGTAGAGGTCGGCGCGGTCGGCGGACGAGCGTTCGGGGACGCGGCGGAGGCGGGTGCGGGGCGTCGTGGAGAGCGGGTCCATGTCCGTTTACGCTAGGTCGGCGGTGGCCTGGTCGTCAGGGCCACTCGGAGCCGAAAGGGAGAGACCACTTTGCTGCCCCTCGTCGTCGACCGGGACGCGGACGAGTCCCTGCACGCGCAGCTCGCGGGGCAGTTGCGGGGCGCGATGCGGGACGGACGGCTCGCGGCGGGGGATCGGCTGCCGGCGACGCGGACGCTGGCCGTGCGGCTCGGGGTGAGCCGGACGGTGGTGACGGAGGCGTACGAGCAGCTGTACGCGGAGGGCTGGCTGGAGGGGCGGCACGGGTCGGGCACCTACGTCGCGGACGGCGTGACGGCCGACCCGGAGCCGGGCGCGGGACGGGTCCCGGCCGCGGAGCCCGAGCCGGAGCGGGGGGTGATCGACCTGCGGCCGGGGCTGCCGTGGGTGGGCGCGCTGGACACGCCGGCGTGGCGGCGGGCGTGGCGGCTGGCGTCCGGGGTGACGCCGCGGCGGCGGCAGGACCCGCGCGGGCTGCCGGGGCTGCGCGCGGCGCTGGCCGAGCACGTGCGCAGGAACCGCGGGGTGAGCTGCCAGGACGTCCTGGTGACGCGGGGCGCGACGAACGGGCTGGACCTGCTGGCCGCGACGGTGCTGCGGCCGGGCGACCGGGTCGGCGTGGAGGACCCCGGCTACCGGCGGGCGCGGGCGGTGCTGGCGGGCCGGGGCGCCGAACTGGTGCCGTGCCCGGTGGACGAGCACGGGCTGGTCGTCGAGGCGCTGCCGGACGACCTGCGGCTGGTGTACGCGACGCCGTCGCACCAGTTCCCGATGGGCGGGGTGCTGCCGGTGCCGCGGCGGCGGGCGCTGCTGGCGTGGGCGCGGCGGACGGGCGCGCTGATCGCCGAGGACGACTACGACGGCGAGTTCCGGTACGACGTCGCGCCGCTGCCCGCGCTGTACGGGCTCGACCCGGAGGTCGTGGTGTACCTGGGGACGACGTCGAAGATCCTCACGGTCGACATGGGGGTGGGGTGGCTGGTGGGGCGCCCCGACCTGGTCGCGGCGGTCGCGCGGCGGCGGGTGGAGCTGAACGACCGGACCGCCGTGGTGCCGCAGGAGGCGCTGCGGCTGCTGCTGGAGCGCGGGGACGTCGACCGGCACGTCCGCCGGATGAGCCGGGAGTACGCGCGGCGGCGGGCGGCGGTCGTGGGGGCGCTGGACGGGCTGCGGCTGCACGGCGACACCGCGGGCCTGCACCTGGTGGTGGACGTCCCGGGGGATCCGGCGGACGTCGCGGCGCGGGCGGCGGCGCGGGGCGTGCTGGTGGACACGCTGGAGGAGCACTCCGCCGGGCCGCCGGCCGCGTCCGGGCTGGTGATCGGGTACGGGACGGCGGCGGGCCCGGCGGAGCTGCGGGCGGGCTGCGCGGTGATCCGCGGGCTCGCCGGCTAGGAGCGCGCGCCGACCGGGACGGGGTCACCGGCCGGCGGGCGTGCCGGGCCGGGGAGCGGCGCCGTGCGGGTCAGCAGGGACGGTTCGGGGAGCGGCGCGCGCGGCCGGGGGATGGGCGCGACGGGCGTGTCCGGGCCGGTGATGCGGCGGATGTCGATGCCGCCCGGGTCGGGGCGCTCGGCGAGCGGGGCCTGCGAGGCGCCGAAGTGCCCGCCGCGGGCCCAGTCGCGGCGGCTGCGCTGCGAGTGGTACGACTGCGGCGACGGCAGCGGCGGTCCGGCGGGCCAGCGGCGGGCGATGTGCCAGGCGTCCAGCCAGCGCATGATGCCGTCGATGCCGGTGAGCAGCGAGCCGGTGAACGGGACGCGGGCCTGGCCGACGACCATGATCTGCAGGCAGGTGCGGCCCTCACGGCACACGGGGGCGGCGAGCAGCCGGGCGGCGCGGGTGGCGGGGAGGAGCTGGACGACCTCGCCGGTGCCGGGATGCCAGACCAGGTGCGTCGGGCGGTTCTGCTTGGCCAGGTCGGCGGCCACGGAGCGGGCGGAGACGGAGCGGGGATCGTGGTCCCCGGTGAACCAGACGACCCGGGGCGCACCTCCCTGCATTCCTCCGCCGTCGACTCGTACGGGCATGCGTGCGGCTCCCGGCAGCCATGCGTCTGCCACGGTGCGTCCCCCCAATCGGGCCGGGGTCGGCCCCGAATGGTCTAGTCCTATTCTCATAGCCCAGCGAGACCGGAATGTCCAGCTTGCCGCCACGGGCCGGTGTCGGCGGCCGCGACGTCGCCCCGGGTGCCCACTTCACCCGGGTCGTCGTCGCTCGCGCGGCCCCCCGCGGTCCCGGAGCCCGGCGCGGTGCCGAAAAGCCGGGCGAGATTCTCATGAACCGGTCCATGCGGGGGTGAATCCGGCGCAAGTCAACACTGGCACTTGACGCTCGGTAAATCAGTGTGACGCGACGGCCGGATGTGGCCGATTAATTACGGTGAGCAAGGACATCCGACCGCACCCAAACCCCGCGGGGGTTTACCTTCCGAACCGAGTCGCGTTCTAATAGGGCGTCATGACCGTTGACGCAGACCTTCCGGCCGGGGTCCCCGGCATCGACGTCCCCCGCCTCGCGGACTGGCTGGCCGGCGCGCTGCCCGGCGGCGGCCGGATCACCGCGATCGACCTCATCGCCGGCGGCCGCTCGAACCTCACCTACGGCATCGCGCTGGACGGCGGGGCGGACGGCGGCGGCCGCCGCATCGTGCTGCGCCGCCCGCCGCTCGGGCACGTCCAGCCCACCGCCCACGACATGGCCCGCGAGTACCGGGTGCTGAGCGCGCTCGGCGGGAAGTCGTCCGTCCCGGTGCCGCGGACGCTGGCGTTCTGCGACGACGAGGACGTCATCGGCGCCCGCTTCTACCTCATGGACTTCGTCGACGGCAAGGTCCTGCGCACCCGCGAGGACGCCGCGGGGATGAGCCCCGAGCAGGCGCGCGGGCTCAGCGAGGCGCTCGTCCGGGCGCTCGCCGCGATCCACACCGTGGACGTCGACGCCGCGGGCCTCGGCGACTTCGGCCGTCCGAACGGCTACATGGCGCGGCAGTTGAAGCGGTGGGGCAAGCAGTGGGACGGCTCGCAGGAGGCGATCCGCGCCACCGGGGCCGTCCGCGACCTGCCCGAGTACGACCGGCTCGTCGCGCGGCTCGGCGAGCGGCTGCCCGCGGACGCCCCGGCCCGGCTCGTGCACGGCGACTTCCGGCTCGACAACGCGCTGGCCCGGCTGGAGCCCGAACCGGAGATCGCGGCGGTCGTCGACTGGGAGATGTCCACGCTCGGCGACCCGCTGTCGGACCTCGGCCTGACGCTCGTGTACTGGGCGGAGGCCGCCGACGCCGAGGACGAGCTGCTGCCCGTCGGCGCGACGATCACCGCGGCGCCCGGGTTCCTCACCCGTGCCGAGTTCGCCGCCCGGTACGCCGAGCTGACCGGCTTCGACGTCGCCGACCTCGACTACTACGTCGCGTTCGCCTGCTTCAAGCTCGCGGTCATCCTCGAGGGCATCCACGCCCGGTACCTGCAGAAGGCGACCGTCGGCGAGGGCTTCGACCGGATCGGGGACGCGGTGCCGGTGCTGCTGGCCCGCGCGCACCGCGTCCTCGACACGGGCACGTTCTGACCCGCGGGCCGCGTCAGCAGTAGGACACCGGGGCCGATCCGCCGGGGGAGAAGGAGACCGAACCGGACTTCTCCCCCCAGCACCACGAGTCCGGCCGGTACACGGCCACGGTGGCGCTCTCCCCCGGCGACAGGCGGCCGCCGCCGTTCGCGCTGACCTCGCCCGACGTCCCGGTGACGCGCCAGCTCACCGGCCCGCCGACGGCGCTGATCGTGACGGCGCAGGACTCGTCGCGGCCCATGCTGCATCCGGACACCCGCAGCGTCCCCGGCGAGGGGCGCTCGGGCGCCCGGGTGCTCGGCGGCGGCTCCGCCGGACGCGTGGACGTCGGCGTCCGCGAGGGCGTCTCGGACGGCGTCGGCGACTCCGACGGCGACGCCGACTCGGTCGGGCTCGGCGACGAGCTCGTCGGCGACGGGTCGACCGGCTTCGACTCGGTCGGGACCGGCCCGCCGGTCGCCTCGCTGATGCTCGGCTGGACGCTGATCTCCGGCAGCGCCGACGTGCCGTCGTCCTCGCCGCCGAACGCGGTGAGCGCCCCGGCGAGCACCACGACCGCGGTGATCCCCGCGCCGGCGACCGCGTACACCGGCCCGCGCTTGCGCTGCGGCTTCTCCTTCGCGCGCGTGACGGTCGGCTCGTAGGGGAGCGGCCAGCCGTACTCGTCGAACGGCTCGGTCCACGCGGCGATGGCGCGGCGGTTCCCGGCGCGGTCCTCGGCGGTCGCGGCGGTCAGCACGTCCAGCCGCAGGTCGGCGGGGATGGCGGCGATCGGCAGCACCGCCAGCAGCCGGTCCGGCGGCGGCACCTGGAGCTCCCGCGACCCGCACGCCTGGCACTCCGCGACGTGCCGGACGAGCGCCGCCGCGGCCTGCGGCGGCAGCGGCCAGGCGTCGGCGAGCCCGGCGGCCGCCGGGCAGTCCCGGAGGTGGTGCTGCGCGATCAGCGCCGCGCGGACCCCGGCGCCGAGGTCCCGGCGCGTCTGCTCGACGAGGGGGTAGACGTCCTCCAGCGGCACGCCCAGGACGCCGCACAGGTCGACCTCGTCCAGCTCGTGCCGGACGTGCAGGTCGATCGTCTCGCGCTGCCGCCCGCTCAGCGCCGCGAGCGCGCTGTGCGCGAGCTTGCGGCGCTCGTCGCGGCGCGCGAGCTGCTCGGGGGACAGGCCGTCGTCGGCCTCCGGCGCCTCCTGCCCGGTGTGGCGGTTGGGGCTGTCGCGGCGCCGCATGCACTCCTTGCGGGCGATCGCGTACAGCCAGCCGCGCAGCCGCTCCGGCTCGGTCAGCCGGTCGGCGTGCTCGCGCGCGGCGATCAGGCAGTTCCGCAGGGCCCCGGCCGCCTCGACGCGGTCGCGCAGGAGCCCGTGGCAGTAGTCGTAGAGGAACGGCGCGTAGGCGTCGTAGACCTCGGTCAGCGCGATGACGTCCCCGGCGCGCAGCGACTCCGTCAGCCGGACGGCGTCGTGCTGCCCGGACCTCGGCTCACCGGCCACGGGTGTCCTCCTCGGTCGGTTTCGGTGTGTGCGATCGTGTGCCCCCGGTGAGCGCCGACGTCCGCCGGGGCGCTCTGGTTGCCCGATCTTGCCACCAAATTTCGCGGATTTCTCCCTGATGACCGAATCTTTGTGACGGGCGACGCACGCCCCGTGGCCGTTTCCGCGCCTTGATCAGGTACTACGCGCGCGGAAGTGATGTGGGTCTCATGACCGGCCGGTCGCTACCCGTCCGCGCCGCCGCCCTGCCCGTCGCCGTCGTCCCCTCCCGGGCACGTCCAGGACACCTGGACCGACGCGCCGCCGGGGGAGAACGCTACCGCGCCCGTCCCCGATCCGGGCTCCGAGCAGGACAGCGACACGCTCGCGGCGCCGCTGCCGCCGCTCGCCAGCGTGCCGCCGCCCGAGACCGAGAGCGGGGCCGACGCGCCGGCCGACCAGCGCACGGGGCCGCCGACCGCGCGCACGGGAATCGAGCACCCGTCGCCGGAACCGCTCAGGCTGCACCCGCCGCCGTCCACCCGCAGCGCCCCCGACGCCTGCCCGCCGCCGTCCGGGCCGGACGGGCGGGACGGCCGGGACGAGCGCGTCGGCGTCCGGCGCGGCGTCGCGGACCGGCTGGGCGACGCGGACGTCGTCGACGGCGTGGCCGACGGGGTCGGGGTGTCGCTCGGGGACGGCGACTCCGACGGGGACGCCGAGTCCGCGGGCGACCGCGACGGGTCGGGCGCCACGGCGGCGGTGCCGCTCGGGCCGGGACGGGCGCCGAGCGGGCTCTCGTCCGACGCGTCCGGCATCATCGCGAACGCCGCGAGCACGACCAGGACCACGGCGGCCCCGGCGCCGAGGGCCGGCAGGAGCCCGCGCCGCCCGCGCCCGTCCCGCCCGTCCCCGTGTCCGGCGCCGCCGGACGTCCCGGCGGCGGCCCCGGACGCGCCGTCGCCGGAGACGGGCCAGCCCCACTCGTCGAACGGCCCGGACCGGTCCGCGACGGCGGCGTACTCGGCGGCCATCGCCGGGTCGGTGGCCGTGGTCATCACGCGGCCGCGCAGGTCGTGCGGCATCATCGCGACCGGCAGCAGCCCCAGCAGCCGTCCCGCGGACGGGGACCGGTCGACGTGCGGCGCGCACCGCGGGCACGACCCGACGTGCCGCACGAGGTCCCGGACGGCCGGCGCCGGCAGCGGCCACGCGTCGCCGCCGCCCGCGACGCCGGCGAGGTGCGGGCAGGCGTCCGGCGCCGTGCGCAGCAGGTGGGCGGCGGCGATCGCGTCGTCCAGCCGGGCGCGGGCGGCGCCGGTCAGCTCGGCCGCCTCCGGCGCGTCCATGTCGAGGACGCCGCCGATCTCCGCGTCGTCCAGGCCGTGCCGCAGCATCAGGTCCAGCGACTCGCGCTCGCGGCCGCGCAGCACCGCCAGGGCGCCGCGCACGAGCCGGCGCGCCTCGAGGCGCCGCGCCAGCTCGTCCTCGCCGAGGAAGCCGTCCTCGACCTCGGGCGCCTCGTGCCGCTCCACCGGACGGCCGGGGTCGCCCAGCCGCCGCAGGCACTCGGCGCGGATGAGCGCGTACAGCCACGCCCGGAACAGGTGCGGCTCCCGGAGCCGCGAGATCTGCGCGTGCGCGCCGACGAGCGCGTCGTGCAGCGCCCCGGCGGCCTCGTCGCGGTCGCGCAGCAGCGCGTGGCAGTAGTCGTAGAGGCGGGCGGCGTAGCGGTCCATGACCTGGAGGAGCGCGGCGGGGTCGCCGCCCGCCAGGGCGAGGGCCGACCGTTCGTCGTCGGCGCGATCGAAGGTGGGCCATCCGGACACGAGGTCCTCCCGCGGGCTGAGAGCACGGCCGCCGTCCGCGTCGGCAGGGACGGGCGGGCCGGTGAGACAGGGGGGGAGCGTTCGACTCTCCCGGCCGCCGAGCTCGAGGGCGTCGGCGCTGGGCCGGAGAGGAGGAAGGTAGGTCGGAGGCCCGACGGCCCCGCTCCCCGTCGGGCCTCCATATGTTCGACGGGCGACCCCGGCGCCCGGTTGACAGATCTATGCGGAAAAAGTGGAAACTACTTAACGTGTCGGAAGTGTCACGTCATGCGGCGGGAGAGCATCTGCAGGAAGATCTTCTGGATGTCCTCCGGCGTCTGCGCGACCGCCACACCGCCGCCCGTCACCTCGGCGATCTTCTCCAGCTCGTTGCGGTCGACGCCCGGACCGAACCCGATCATGTTGACCTGGATCGGCTTGTTCGGGTCGCGCATGTCCTTGAGCCGCTTGAGGGTCTCGTCCAGCGACGGGCCCTCCGCGTCGTCGTTCTTCCCGTCGGTGAGCAGCAGGATCGAGTTGCCGAACTCCGGCTTGAACGTCTCGTTCATCTTCTCGTAGGCGTCCAGCATCGTCCGGTACAGGGCCGTGTCGCCCGTCGGGTTCGGGCGCATCTTGCTCAGCATCGACAGCACCCGGTTCCGCCGCGAGTTGGACCCGATCCGCTCGCCGAGCGGCCCGATCGGCACCGCGACCTCGTAGGGCGCGCCCTCCTTCATGTTCGTGGAGAACAGCCACTGGCCCAGCTCGGTGTCGTCCGACATCATGCCGAGGCCGCCCTGCGCCACCGCGCCGATGGCCTGCAGCCGGTTGGTGTTCTCGTCGACCATCTCCGCCATCGAGCCGGACACGTCGATGAGCGTCAGCATCCGCAGGCCGAGCGTCAGCTTCGCCCACGCCTGCATGACGTTGTTGACCTCTTCGGTCTTCGGCGCCGGCAGCTGCCGCGGCCGGGCCTGGCTGACGCCGCCCTGCTCGCTGAACCCCGCCGGGGCCTTGCCGTCGGAGGTGCGGAACCCGGCCGCCTGCAGGTCCTCCTGCGTCGCGGAGTCGCCGAGCGCCTCCTCCAGCAGCTTCGCGGCCTCCCGCTCGCCGGCGTCCTGCGCGGCGACGGTGTACGGGTAGTCCATCGACAGCGTGCCCTCGATCGGGTACAGCGCCACCGCCGAGACCTTCGGGTTCTTCTGGTTGAACGACCACAGCGCCTGCTCCGACGACAGCGAGATCGGCTGCCTGCCGCCGCCCTGCCCCTTGCCGAACTGCTCGAACTGGGCGTCCACCGTCGGGACCTGGCTCTCCCGCACCGTCCGGACGATCCCGGTGAAGATCGAGTCGCGGTTGGGGTCGTTCGCCAGCAGGGTGCTCGTGACCATCAGCGAGCCCATGCCCGCCGCGTTCCGCATCGGGTCCGGGACGTAGAGCCGCACCGACCCGGCCGGGATCATCTGGTTCTTGGTGACCGCGCCGCCCGCGACGCCGCCCGCCGCCTTCAGCAGGTTGTCCCACGACGGCGTCGAGGTGACGCCGTTCTGCTGGAGCTGCTGCGCCAGCGTCGAGGGCATCCCGATCACGATGGGGCTCTTCGCCACCGACGTCGACGACGCGACCTCCGCCTTGCCGTCGTTGCGGGCCGCGCGCGACAGCCACAGCGACGAGTCCGGGATCCACACGTCCGGGCGGTCCTCGGAGTCGGCCGCCACGCCCTGCCCCGACAGCAGCGTCGCCACCGCGGAGGGCTCGGCCGACTTCACGTGCGCCTGGACGCACTTCCCGGACACCTCGTGCCCGGCGTCGTTGAACCGGCCCGCCGCCTTCACGATCACCGGCTGGATGTCGGGCGCCGCCGCGACCGACAGCGTCATCGCGTCGTCGCCCGAGCAGCCGCCGCCGCTCTGCGCGAACGCGTACACGCCGCCGCCCAGCAGCACCACCAGGCCGACCGCCCCGGCCAGCGGCCCCAGCAGCGCGCCCTTCCGCTTCTTCTTCTTGCGCTTCCGGCCGTACTCGTAGCCGCCCGACCCGCCGTACTCGCCCGAGCCGCCGTACTCGCCCGACCCGCCGGAGCCGCCGCCCGCCCGTCCGCCGAAGAACCCGGACGGGGTCTCGTCGGAGCCGCGGATCGACTCGTACTCGCTGTATCCGGTGCCGGCGAGGGGCGAACTCTCCGGGGACCGCTCCGGCGGCGTGCCGTACGGGCCGGTCCCGCCGGAAGCCGCGTAACCGCCCGAACCGGGACCGCCCTGCCGTCCGGGCTGCTCGTAGGCGCCCGAGCCGCCGCCGTACCCGCCCGTCCCGTAGCCACCGGACGAACCGGAGCCTTCGGGGCGCGCGGTGCTGTAACCCCCCGTGCCGTACCCCCCTGTGCCGTACCCCCCGGTACCGGACGGGCCGCCGTACGAGGGCTGCTCGGACGACCGCCGCGAGCCCGACCACTCGCCGGTCTCACCGGGCCGTCCCGTCCCGCCCTGCCCGGCCGGAGGGGTCTGCGGGTCCCGGGTGCCGAACCAGTCGGACGATCCGTCGTTCGCCGGTCCGAAGATGGGCTTGGACGGGTCCCACCCGTCGTCCCCCTCGGGGAAGTCACTGCGATGACGTCCGCTCATGGCTGCCCTCGATTCACCCAAAACCCGGCCGATGTTCCCCGGCACTGTAGTAGTACGACATAGAGGTTACAAAGAGCGCAAAACTGTTAATGACGCAGGTCATGAGCGTATGCTTGGACGAACCTGGCATCCTGCACCACAGTAGCGGCGCGGGCACACAACGACGCCGCATGGCCGTAACCGGCCTTGCGGGCCCGGCACAATGGGGGGATGGCCACCCTGGTCCCCGTCACCGACCCCACCGACCCGCGCCTCGCCGACTACGTCCGGCTCCGCGACGTCAACCTCCGCAAGAGCCTCGAGGCCGAGCACGGACTGTTCGTCGCCGAGGGCGAGAAGGTCATCCGCCGCGCGGTGGCCGCCGGGCACCCCGTCCGGTCCCTGCTCATGGCGCGGCGCTGGGCGGACCCCCTCGCCGACCTCCTCGACGGCCTCGACGCCCCCGTCTACATCGCCGCCGACGACGTCCTCCAGGAGATCGCCGGATTCCAGGTGCACCGCGGCGCCCTCGCGTCCATGGCCCGCCTGCCGCTGCCGCCCGTCGACGCCGTCGTCGCGGACGCCCGCCGCATCCTCGTCCTCGAAGACCTCGTCGACCACGCCAACGTCGGCTCCATCTACCGGTGCGCCGCCGCCCTCGGCGTCGACGCCGTCGTCCTGTCCCCGCGGTGCGCCGACCCCCTCTACCGCCGCGCCGTCAAGGTGTCCATGGGCGCCGTCTTCGCCGTCCCCTACGCGCGCATGGCGAACCGGCGGGACGACCTCGCGAAGCTGCGCGCGTCCGGGTTCACGCTCCTCGCCCTCACCCCCGACCAGTCCGCCACCCCGCTGGACGGCGCCCCGATGGGCGACCGCGTCGCCCTCATGCTCGGCTCGGAGGGCGACGGCCTGTCGTCCCACTGGCTCGACGAGGCCGACGACCGGGTCTGCATCCCGATGAGCGCCGCCGCCATGGCGAACGGCGTCGACTCCCTCAACGTCACGGCGGCCGCCGCCATCGCCTGCCACGCGCTGCTGCGCGGCTGACGGGGGCTCAGCGGCCGAACATGCCGCGGCGCGTCCGCCGGTGCTGCCCCCGCGGCGCCCGTCCCCGCGCCATCGCGGCCCGCCGCCCCAGCCGCACCTGCGTCAGCAGCAGCCCGAACACCACGATCAGCGCCGCGAGCCACGCCACCTGCGTGCTCGCCATCCGCTCGAACGTGAGCTCCTGAGCGACCGGCGCCTTGTTCTCCCGCAGCCGGCTCTGCGGCGTCGCCGGGACCGGGTTCGGCGCCACCGACGGGCTCGGCGCCGAGATCGACGGCAGCTCCACGCCCGGGCTCCGCGCGCCGAACGACGCGTTCGGCGAGGTGTCGGGGTAGTCGGGCACGTCCACGTCGGCCGACCCGCCGGACCCCGACGAGCCCGACGAGCCGCTCGACCCGGAGGAGTCGCCGGAACCGGACGAACCGGACGAACCTTCGTCGTCGTCCTTCCCGCCGGACGGGCTCGGAGACGGGGTCTTCGTCGGTTTGCCCGTGGGCTTGCCGGTCGGACCGCCGGTCGGGGGCGGCGGAGCCTTGAACGTGACGGACGCCTCAGCGGGCACGTCCTCCTCCACGCCGGCCGCGCCGACCGTGACGACGAGGGTGACCTTGACGTCCTTCTTCGCCGACTCCGGCACCGAAACCGTCGTGATGACTTCCTTCTTGTCGCCCTTCCCGACCGTCCCGATGACGCACGCCGCCGACTCGAACGGCTCCGCGCAGTCGCTCGCCACGATCGGCTTCGGACCCGTCGACGTCGCCTTGACGCCCACGATCCGCACCTCTTCGAGCGTCCCGTCCTTCGCCGCGATGTGCGTCGTCAGCTTCGCCTCGTCCCCCACCTCGAACTTCTCGGGGGGCACCGTGACCTGCACGGCGAGTGTGCCGGGCGTCTCCGTCGGCGTGGGAGCGGGACTGTCCGAGGGGGACGTCGAAGGCGTCGGGGTCGGATCCGTGGCCGCGACGGCGGACGCACCGCCCGCCGCGAGCACCGCCGCGGCGGCGAACCCTACGAAGAGCGGTTTCACCGCCGGTCGGCAGACCACCGCCGCAGCACCTCCGTCGTCTCATGAACGGCCGTAACGCAAGGGGGGATCGGCCCCGGACACATGCGAACACGGATCCCGGCCCGGATCAACCCCCGATCAGACGAACTCCTGGCGGACGTCCTCCACCTCGGCGCGCGGCGCCCACGCCTGCCACACCCCGTGGTCGATCCGGTCGAGCCCGAGCCGCTCGGCGGCCGGAGCCCGGCCGCCGGTGTACTCCACCCGCACCCACGACTCGTGCTCGCCCACGACGACGAACGGCTCGCCGCGCCACGTGCACGCCGTCCGCACGTACCGCAGCTCCTCGACCTCCGACGCCGGGACGACCCGCCGGTACCGGCCCGGCCGCAGCTCCTCGAACCCCTCCGTCGGATCCGGCGTGTACAGCCGGACCTCGCCGTCCGCACCGGGCGACGCCTCGAAGTCCCGCCCGAGCCACCGTGCGACGTACCCGTCCCGGATCACTGCGCGGCCTCCGTCCGTCCGTCCCCGCCCTCGGCGCCCGGCTCGGGCCGCAGCCAGCCGAGCCGGTCCGGGTCGTACATCGCCACGAACCGCTCCGAACGGTCCGGCGCGAGGTAGTACATCTCCGACCCGTACGGCAGCCGGATGCTGTCCACCTTGAACTCGCGGATCGAGCCCGCGCTGCCCGGCGCGAACCCCGTCCCGACGAACGGCGCCCGCTCGACGACCCACCCGGCCTCGCCCCACGCGGCCATCTCCGCCTCCGTCGCGCCGCCGAACGGCACCCGGTAGACGTCCGGGCAGTACGCGGGCCACCGGATCACGTAGACGCCCTCGTCCCCGGGCGCGAACGGGGAGTCGTCGTAGAGCAGCCCCAGCGCCTCGTACAACTGCGCGGGCGTCTGCAACTCCGCCACGTCGCTCGTCAGATGCACGAACCCGCCGACCCGGTCGTACCCCTGCTCCAGGTACCAGGCGACATGCCCGTGCGGCACGACCTTCTGCATGATCGCGAGCTGCGACACCCGGTCGTCCGGGTCCGCGGCCGGCTGCGGCACCGGTCGCGCCTCGGGCTCCGGCCGCGGCTCGCGGGACGGCGGCGCGGCCGGCCGCGCCTGGATCAGCCCCACGCGGATCGCCCACTCGCTGAGCGCCCGCACCTGCTCCCCCCGCAGCGACGCGCCGATCCGCGTCCCCGGGTTGAGCAGCATCGCCCAGTCCTCGCGCGGCCAGGCGCCGATCAGCTCCCGGAAGTCCGCGTAGACGAACCGCGCCTCCGGCAGGATCTCGCGCAGCCGCACCAGCGACGTGAACACCCGAACCGCCGCGTCGTCCCGCAGCGCGGCGTCCCACCGGAAGTCGCGCTGGATCGGCGTCACCTCGAGCGGCGCGTCCTCCGGTATCGGGACGAGCACGTTCGCGTTCAGCAGGACCCGCAGGAAGGCGTCCGAGTCCCCCGCGAGGGTGGCGTCGTACAGCTCCTGGTCGATGCGGTTGCCGGGCTCGAACCCCGCTTCGGCGTCCGGAACGGCCCGCAGTCCGCGCCCGCCGTCCGACCCGCCCGTCCGGCCCGGAAGCCCGTAACCCCCCGACGCGCCCTGACCGGGCACATCGGACACCGCGGCCGGACCGGCGGACTGCACCGGTTGCGCGTGCTCGTACCCGCCGGACGCCTGAGCCGACTCACCACCATCGGACGCCGGGGGCCGTTCGGCACCGGTCCGCCCGGGAAGCCCCCGCGGCGGCACGCGCTCACCACCGGTCGCCGCCGGGCCGTCCCCGGTGCCGCCGGTGGCCCGGGCCGGGTCGCCGAGCCCCCCGGACGTCGGCGCCTGTCCGGCGCCGCCGGTCGCTGCCGGGCCGCTCTCGATGCCCCCGGCCGCCGCTGCGGAGGGCTCGATGCCGTCAGTGGTCTGAGCAGGCTGGCCGAGCCCGTCGGGTGCCGAGGTCTGTTCGGCGCCGCCGGGCTGGCCGGGGGCTCCCTGCGGCGGTGCGTGCTCGCCGCCGGTCGCCTGGGCCGGTTGGCCGGTGAGGTCGTGCGGCCGCGCCGTGTCGCCCTCGCCCCCGGCCGCTGGGGCGTGCCCGGTGCCGCCGGTGGCCTGGGCGGGGTCGCCGAGCCCCCCGGACGTCGGCGCCTGTCCGGCGCCGCCGGGCTGGCCGGGAAGCCCGTGCGGCGGTGCGTGTTCGGTGCCGCCGATCACTGCTGGGTCGTTCCCGGTGTCGCCGGTCGCCGTTGTGGCGGGCTCGATGCCGTCAGTGGTCTGAGCAGGCTGGCCGAGCCCGTTGGGTGCCGAGGTCTGTTCGGCGCCGCCGGGCTGGCCGGGGGCTCCCTGCGGCGGTGCGTGCTCGCCGCCGGTCGCCTGGGCCGGTTGGCCGGTGAGCCCGTGCGGCCGCGCCGTGTCGCCCTCGTCCCCGGCCGCTGGGGCGTGCCCGGTGCCGCCGGTGGCCTGGGCGGGGTCGCCGAGCCCCCCGGACGTCGGCGCCTGTCCGGCGCCGCCGGTCGCTGCCGGGCCGCTCTCGATGCCCCCGGCCGCCGCTGCGGAGGGCTCGATGCCGTCAGTGGTCTGAGCAGGCTGGCCGAGCACGTCGGGTGCCGCGGTCTGCTCGGCGCCGCCGGGCTGGCCGGGGGCTCCCTGCGGCGGAACGTGCTCGCCGCCGGTCGCCTGAGCCGGTTGGCCGGTGAGGTCGTGCGGCCGCGCCGTGTCGCCGCCGACCCCGGCCGCCGGGGCGTGCCCGGTGCCGCCGGTGGCCTGGGCCGGTTCGACGGTAACCCCGTGTGGCGGTGCCGAATCGCCCTCGCTTCCGGCCGCCGGGCTGTGCCCGGTGCCGTCGGCGGATTGTGCGTCGTCGCCGAGGCCGTCGGGCGCCGAGGGCTGTTCGACGCCGCGGGGCTGGCCGGGGGCTCCCTGCGGCGGTATGTGCTCGCCGCCGGTCGCCTGAGCCGGTTGGCCGGTGAGCCCATGTGGCTGCGCCGGGTCGCCCCCGGCCGCCGGGGCGTGCCCGGTGCCGTCGGTGGCCTGGGCGGGGTCGCCGAGCGCCCCGGACGTCGGCGCCTGTTCGGTGCCGCCGGGCTGGCCGGGAAGCCCGTGCGGCGGTACGTGCTCGCCACCGCTGGTCGCCTGGGCCGGTTGGCCGGTGAGGCCGTGCGGCTGTGCCGGGTTGCCGCCGACCCCGGCCGCCGGGGCGTGCCCGATGCCGTCAGTGGTCTGACCAGGCTCGCCGAGCCCGTCGGGTGCCGAGGTCTGTTCGGCGCCGCCGGGTTGGCCGGGGGCTCCCTGCGGCGGTACGTGCTCGCCACCGCTGGTCGCCTGGGCCGGTTGGGCGGTGTTGCCGTGCGGCTGTGCCGGGTCGCCGCTGATCCCGGCCGCCGGGCTGTGTCCGGTGTCGCCGGTGGCCTGGGCGTGCTGGCCGAGCCCGTCGGGTGTGGGGGCCTGCTCGGTGTGGGCGGGTTGGCCAGGGACGCCGTTCCCGATGTCGCCGTTCGCCGCTGTGGCGGGCTCGATGCCGTCAGTGGTCTGACCAGGCTCGCCGAGCCCGTCGGGTGCCGAGGTCTGTTCGGCGCCGCCGGTACGGCCGGGGGCTCCCTGCGGCGGTATGTGCTCGCCGCCGGTTGCCTGGGTCGGTTGGCCGGGCGGCTGGGCCGGGTCGCCGCCGACTCCGGTCCCTGCCTGACCGTGCCCGGTGGTGCCTGCCGCTTGGGCGAGCTCGGCACCGCCGACGGTGGGTTGGCCGGGGAGTCCGTGCGTGCGTGATTGTTCGGCGTCGCCGGTTGCTATCGGGCCGTGCTGGGGGCCGCCGGTGGCCTGGGCTGGCTGGCCGTGTGGCTGTGCCGGGTCGCCGCCGACTCCGGTCCCTGCCTGACCGTGCCCGGTGGTGCCGGTGGCCTGGGCGGGGTTGCCGAGCCCGTCGGATGTCGGGGCCTGTTCGGTGCTGGAAGGGTGGCCGGGGAGGCCGTCTGCCGGGTCGTCCCCGGCCCCGGGTCCTGCCGGGCCGTGCTGGGGCCCGCCGGGTGCCGGGGGCTGGTCGATGCTGGTGGGGTACCCGAGAAGTCCGGGGGTGCGCGCGTGCTGGTCGTCGGCCGCTTGGGCGGGTTCGGCGCCGCCGACGGTTTGGGCGGGCTGGTCGGTGGCGGCTTGGCCAGGGAGCCCGTGCGTGCCAGCGTGTTCGGCGTCGCCGGTTGCTATCGGGCCGTGCTGGGGTCCGCTGGTGCTCTGGCCGGGGTGGCCGGTGAGCGCGTGTGGCTGCGCCGGGTCGCCTCCGGTGGCCGTTGGGGCGTGGTCGGTGCCGCCGATGGACGGCGCGGGCTCGCCGGGCCTGTCGGGTGTTGGGGGCTGGTCGACGCTGGTGGGGTACCCGAGAAGTCCGGGGGTGCGCGCGTGTTGGTCGCCGGTCGCCTGGACGGGCTCGGCACCACCGACGGCTTGGGCGTGGTGGCCGAGTTCGCCGGGTGTTGCGGGGTGGTCGGTGCCGACGGGTTGACCGGGGAGGCCAGGCACCTGCGCCGGGTCGCCCCCGGGTCCGGTCGCTGCCGGGGCGGGCTGGGGGCCGCCGGAGGTCTGGGCGGGCTGGCCGGGGAGTCCGTCGGTCCGTGCGTGGTCGTTATCGCTGGGCGCGGCCGTGGCGGGTTCGGTGCCGGTCGCCGTCGGGGCGGCGCCGAACGCATCGGGTGCCGCGGTCGGGCCGGTGGGGTGCGCGAGGACGCCCTGGGGGCGTGCGTGTTCGTCGCCGATGGACGTCTGCGCGGGTTCGTTGGGGCCTGCGGGCCGGTCGGCGCCGCTTGCTGCCGGGGCGGGCCCGTTGCCGTCGGTGCCCTGCGCGGACTGGCCGAACCCCTCAAGGGGCGGGGGCTGGTCGGTGCCGGTGGCCGTCGGCGCGGCGTGGCCGGGCGCATGGGGGACCGCAGCCGGATCGGGACGGGCGGGGAGGCCCTGGGCGCTTTCGGGTCCGATGGGCGTCTGCGCGGGGTCGCCGAGCCCGTGGGCTGCCGCGGGCTGGTCGGCGCCGGTCTGGGCGTGGTGGCCGAGTTCGCCGGGGGGCGCGGTCGGGTCGGTGCCGGTGGGGTAGGCGGGGAGGGCCTGGGCGTGTTCGGGGCCGGTGGGCGGCTGCGCGGGGTCGCCGAGTCCTTCGGGTGCCGAGGGGCGGTCCGTGGTGCCGTACGGGGGTGGGTGTTCGCTGGTTCCCGTGCCGTCCAGCGGGACGTCCGCCTGCGGGCCGGGGGCCCCCGCGTGCGCGGACGGCTCGTGCTGCGGCCAGCCGATCGGGTCGCCCGTCGGCGGTGCCGGTTCGCGGACGGACGGGCCGGTGCCCGCGGCGTCGTGCTGCGGCCACGCGGTGCCGGGGCCGTCCGGGCCGGGCGCGACGCGGGTGCCGAGGGATTCGAGGGCGTCGACCGCCGTCTGCGACGGGTCGCCGCCGGACGGTTCGGGCCCGGCGGGGACGGGTGGGGCGACGGGCACGGCGGGGGCGTCCGGCGGCGGGGGCGTGGCGGCGGACGGGGGAGTCGCGGGCTCCTCGGGGACGGTGCGGCCCGCGAGGGCGCGGACCTGGTCGCCGGGCATGCTCGCGTCGATCGGGGTGCCGGGGTTGAGGACGAACGTCCACGCGGTGTCGGGCCACGCGGCGACCATCTCGTGCAGGGTCGGCATCACGAAGCGCGACGAGCTGAGGGCGTCGTTCATCCACTTCAGCGACGTGAACACCTGGATGGACGTGCGGCCGTGGACGTCGACGGGCTGCCACGGGAACGCGGGGTCGTCCGGGGCGACGCCCCACGGGGTGTCGGGGTCGGCGGGGACGAGGACCTGCGCGCCGAGCAGGATCTTGTAGAAGGCGTCGGTGTCGCGGCGGCGGGCGGCGTCGAAGAGGCGCTGCTCGATCTCGTTCTGCGGCTCGAACCCGTCGGTCATCCGCTGCGCGGCGCGCTGGTCGGCCCAGGTCGCGAGGCCGGGGAGCTGCTGCGCCTGGACGGTGCCGCCGGCGGGGGAGCCGGAGTTGATCGCGAGCTGCCAGTCGGGGTGCGGCCAGTAGCGGAGCGCGACGGTGAACGGCAGCCGGATGTACTCGGTGCCGGTCCCGGCGGCGCGCGCGGCCTCGATGAGCCGTTCCGGGGACGTGAAGACGGGGACGACCGTGGCGCCGTCGACGTCGCGGGTCTGCCACGGGAAGCCGGGGCGGCCGGGGCGCAGCGAGTAGTCGGTGTCCTCGGGGACGGGGAGCAGGACCTCGGTTCCGGCGAGCGTCTGCAGGAAGAGGTCGTGGTCGTTGTTCGCGGCGGCCCGCAGCAGTTCGCGTTCGACGTCGTTGGCGGGCTGGAACTCGGGCCGGCGGGCCTCGCGGGGCAGGTCGCGGTGCTGCCCGCGGAGCTCCTCCCACGGTCCCTCGGCGGGCGCGCCGGGACGGCCGACGCGGGGCGGGCGCCCGTCGCCCTCGGCGACCTGCCGGACGAACCAGGACGGGAGCCGCGCCTCGATCGGCAGGGCGGCGTCGACGCCGGGCCCGGGGACGTCCACGGCGAGCCACCAGGCGGCGTCCGGCCAGCTCTGCGCGATGTCCTCGAACCGCAGCGTCATGAAGTGCCGGTAGGAGGGGCCGAGGCAGGCGCGCATCGCCGCGGCGGACGTGTAGGTCAGGACGTGGACGCGGCCGTCCTCTTCCTGGGTGGGCCACGTCGGCTGCGCCGTGTTCGCGAGGACGTCGTCGACGACGTCCGGCGGGACGGGCAGGACCAGTTCGCTGTCCGCGAGGACGCGGAAGTAGCCTTCCTGGTCGCCGGCCCGTACGCTCTCGTGCAGTCGGCGCTCGAGTTCCGACGTGGGTCGCCACGCGTCGGCCACGGTCGCCACCCCCTGTTTCTTCCGTGCTCGTCCCCACGCGACTGCCTACGCTACATGGGCGAACAGGACCAAAGAGCCTATACGTCCGGCGGTGCGGGAGTCCCCGCAGGTCAGCGGGACGGCCCGGTCCGCGAGGGTGACGCGGATCCGATTGCGGGTCCCGGTCCACCGACAGCGTAAGCGTCGTCCCGCGCGCCTTCCACCGGTCCGGTGAACCCGGCGCGATACGGAAGTATGTGCGGGGGCGAACGTGCATCGAGCGGGAGGAATCAATGCCGATTCGGACACTTGCCGGGGCCGTGCTGCTGGCGGGCGCCGCGGGACTGCTGGGCGGGTGCGGTGTGCTCAGCGGCAACTCCGACGAGGTGTGCGCGTCCGTCACCGCGGAGTACCGGCGGTTCACGGACGAGATCGAGCGGGCGTCCGCGTCCGACGGGGGCCCGTGGCGGCAGGCGACGCAGAGCTTCGCGGGGCGTATCGACGCGCTGGCGAAGAAGGCGGACGATCCGCGGCTGAAGGACGTCCTCCAGCAGCAGACCGCCCGCCTCCAGGCCGCCTCGGGGCGGCTCGCGGAGGGCGACGTCGCCGAGCTGGACGCCGTCCTGCGGGACGCCCCCGCGAAGATCGGCGCCGTCTGCGACGGGTGACCGGGGCGGGTCAGCCCGTCCCGCCGGGCGGGCCGCCCCCGCCCCCGCCGCCGGTGTCGCCGCCGCCACCGTCGCCGCCACCGCCGCCGCCACCGCCGGTGTCGCCTCCGCCGCCGGTGTCGCCGCCGCCGTCGTCCCCGCCGCCGCCGTCGCCTCCGCCGTCGCCCGGGTCGGGCGGGGCCGTGCCGCCGCCGTCGCCGGTCGGCGGGGGCGGGCCGTCCGGCTCCTCCGGCCCCTGGGACGGCGGACCGTCGGGCGGGCCGGACGGCTCGGGGTCGTCGCGGTCCTCGGTGCCGCCGGTCTGCGGCGCCCCGCCGTAGCCGCCGCCCGGACGCATCGACGGCTCGCCGAACGACTTCGGCTCCAGGTCGGCGATCCGGACGGCCTCGGACATGTAGGAGCGCCAGATCTGCGCCGGGAGCGCCCCGCCGTACGCGCCGTAGCCGGGGATGTCGAGCGGCTTGCGGTCGCTGTTGAACATCGCCACGCTCGTCGCCATCTGCGGGATGAACCCGTTGAACCAGATCGCCTTGCCCTCGTCCGTGGTGCCCGTCTTGCCCGCGACGTCGCGCCCGTCCGGGAGCTGCGCGCCCGTCCCCGTGCCGTACTGGACGACCCGCTGCATCGCGTACGTGGCGTCCCGGGCGTCCTGGGCGCTGAACGCCCGCTCGCCCTTCTCGGTGAACGTGCGCTTGTGGCCCTCGTTGTCGGTGACCGACTCGACCGTGAACGGCTGCCGGAACACGCCCTCGGACGCGAACGCCGAGTACACGCCCGCCTGCTGCACCGGGTGCAGCGACACGATGCCGAGCGGCAGCGTCGCGGCGCCCCGCTGGCCCTCGGTGATCTGCGACGACGGGATGCCGAGCTTCTCCGCCATCTCGAGGATGGTGTCGTTGCCGATGTCCCGGCCGAGGTTCACGTACGCGGTGTTGACCGAGTTCTGGGTGGCCTGCGCGAGGTTGACCGTCCCGAAGCTGCGGCCGCCGTCGTTCCTGATCGGGGTGCCGTTGATGTAGATCGGCGAGCTGCCGTTGTACGTCGTGGACAGCGACTTGCCCGCGTCGAGCGCGGCGATCAGCGCGATCGGCTTGAATCCGGACCCGGCCTGCGCCCAGTCGCCGAACGTGCTGGTCAGCGCCTCCTCGAGGTAGCCGCGGCCGCCGTAGAAGCCGACGACCTTCCCGGTGGCGGGATCCACCGAGATGAGGCCGGCCCGGGTCTTCTTGCTCGTCCCGTCCGGGACGTTCGACTCGACGGCCTCCTTCGCGGCGTCCATCAGCCGCTTGTCGAACGTCGTGGTGATCTTCAGGCCGCTGCGGTTGATCTCGTCCTCGGTGTACCCGCGCCGCTCGACGAGCTCCTTGCGGGCCACGTTGACCATGTAGCCCTTCTGGCCCTTGAGGATGTCCGTGACGTGCTGCTCGACGGGCTCGGGGAACCGCATCGAGGACGCCTGCGACGACGTCACCATGCCGTTGTCGGCCATGTTGCCGAGCACCGACCGCCACCGCGCCTCGACGCGCGCCTGGTTCTCCTCGGTCAGCTCGGAGAAGTTGCTCGGCTGCTGGATCGCCGCGGCGAGGTAGGCGCCCTCCGCCGCCGTCAGCTCGCTGACGTCCTTGCCGTAGTACGCCTTCGCGGCGGCCTGCACGCCGTACGCGTTCCGCCCGAAGTAGATGGTGTTGAGGTACTGCTCGAGGATCCAGTCCTTCGACTTCGACCGGTCGACCTTCAGGGCGACCATGATCTCCTTGAGCTTCCGGGTGATCGTCTGCTCCCGGCCGATGCCGCCGTAGTAGTTCCGCACCATCTGCTGGGTGATCGTCGACCCGCCCTGCAGCTGCTTGCCGGTCACGGTCGACCACACGGCGCGCGTCGTGCCCTGGAGCGAGACCCCGGGGTCGTCGTAGAAGGTGTCGTTCTCCGCCGCGATCACCGCGTTGCGGACGTGCTCGGGGATCCGGTCGAGCTCCACCGCCGTCCGGTTCACCCCGGTCTTGGCGATCTGCGTCTCGCCGTCGGCGTAGTAGAAGATCGGGCCCTGCGCGAGCGCCTTCTCCTGCGGCGACGGCACCGGGGTGAACAGGTACGCGACGGCGAACGCCGCCGCGCAGAACCCGAGGAACCCCAGCACGGCGAACACGACCCGCCGCATGATCCGCCGCTTCCTGCTGCGCGTCTTCTTCCCGGGCCCCTTCTTCCCGGGCCCGTCCGGTCCTTCCTCGGACACCACGCCCCCCGACGCAGTTCTCGCCTCGGACGCGCCCTCCGCGCGTCCCCGACCCGCACCGCCCGCGGGCGTCCCGCCCGGATCGACGGCCGTCTCCCCGGCACCCGTTCCCGCGGACCGATCACCGAAGCCTTCCGCAGCGCCGTCCCCGTCCCGGTGGCCGTCCCCGTCCGCGTCGTCGCTGTCGCGGTCGATTCCCCCGGCCCCGGCGGCGGTGCCGACTGCGGCGGCGGCGCCAGCGGGGGCGGTCTCGTCTGCGCCGGTGTCGTCGGCGTCGGCGATCTCATCCTCTGCGCGGGTGGTGTCGGCGCCGGACGGGCGGACGGCCGCGTCCGCGTCACTCGCGTCCGGCTCGGCGCCCGTTTCATCCGCCTTATCCGCCGCGCTCGCCTTGTCCGTCTCCGGCGGGCTGCTCGCCGTGCTCGCCGCGTCCGTGGCGGCCTCGTCCGCCTCGCGGTCCGCCTCGCGGTCCGCCTCGCGGTTCGCCTCGTCGGCCTCGCGGTCGGTCTCGTCGTCCGCCGTGTCGTCCGCCGGTTCGTCCGCCCCGGCGTCCGCTGGGGCGTCCGGTTCCGGTGGGCGGGGGCCGTTCGTGTCCGCGTCCGGGGCGGGGGGCGTCGGGGAAGTGGCGGGGGGCGGGGAATCGGGGGCGGGGCGTTCCGATTCGGGGGTCCGCGGGGATTCGTCGTCGTGAGGGATGGAAGCTCCTGGCGCCTTGTCGCCGTTCTGAGATATGTCGTTCTCGCGGCTTTTTTCGGGTTCGGGCGGGGGTGGAGCCGCGGATTCCGGCCGCTCGGACGTCCCTTCGGGCGCCTGGTCGGACGCCTGGTCGGGCGCGGTGCCGTCGCCGTCCCGGGCGCGCCCGGCGCCCTTTCTCCTGTTGCTCACAAGCCCCCCGTGATCAATGCGTTACCGACGATACCCGAGGGGGTCGGTGCGGCGAGCCGTCGATGAGAAGGACGGCCGACGTCCCCGCGCGGTTGTCGTCATCGGAGAACGCGCGAGCGGCGGGACCCGGTTCCGGGTCCCGCCGCTCGCGGAAGTGCGCTCGGTCTCAGAACTCGCGCGCTCAGAACTTGGCGAGGACGTCCACGATGAAGACGAGGGTGTCGTCGCCCTTGATTCCGGCCTGCGGGTTGCCCTGCTCGCCGTAGCCTTCCTTCGGCGGGAGGACGAGCATGACGCGGCTGCCGACCTTGACGCCGGTGAGGCCCTTGTCGAAGCCGGGGATGGTGGCGCCCTCACCGATCGGGAACGCCTGCATCTGGCCGGTCTCCCAGCTGGAGTCGAAGACCTCGCCGTTCCGCCAGAGCCGCCCCTGGTAGTTCATGACGGCCTTGTCGCCCTTGGCCAGCGCGGGCCCGGTGCCCTCGACGAGGGTGACGGCCTTCAGCGCCTTCGGCGCGTCCGCGTCGGGGATCTTCACCTCGGGGGCCTTGCCGGCGCCCTTGTCCTCGACGGTGGGCAGGCCGTCGTCGTCGACCTTCTTCTCGGTGCCCTTCGGGACCGCGTTCTGCGGGACGGACGCGCGGATGTCGGCGACGAACAGCAGCGAGTCGGTCTTCTCGATGCCGAGCTGGGCGCCCTGCTCGCCGAAGCCCTTGCCCGGCGGGACCTCCACGACGACGCGGCTGCCGACGGTCTTGCCGATGAGGCCCTCGTCGAGGCCCTTCACCGGGCTCTCGCCGACCTTGATCGGTGTGACGCCCTCGCCCTGCTCGTAGGTGCTCTCGGACTTCTCGCTGGAGCTCTTGACCTTCGAGTTCTCCGGGTCGTCCTTCGGAGACCACTTGTAGTAGACGAACTGGAGGAACGCGGTGTCGCCCTTGGCGACCTTGTTCCCCTCGCCCACGATCGGCGTCGACACCTGCAGCGACTTGGGCGGCGCGACCTCGGTCGGGATCTCGACCTTGGGCGCCTTGCCGAAGGCGCCGGTGACGGACACGGCCGGGTCCGGGCGCGTCAGGTAGTAGGTCGTGCCGCCCGCGATGGCGACGACGGCGACGACGGCGCCCGCGATCGCCGCGATGCGGCGGCGCTTCGCCTGCTTGGCGGTGAGCGCGGAGGGCCGGTTGAGGCCGCTGCCGCGTCCGGCGCTGATGCCGTGCGGGGTGAACTCCGGGCTCCGGATGCTCTTGGCGTTCGGGATCTTCGCCTTGACCGCCGGTTCGCCCCGGGGCTTGTCATCCTCGGACATGTTTCCTCACTCGCTCCGGGTTCGACGACAACACGGATTGACCACCCTTCCAGGCCCGGGCTAAGCGCAGTGTGAAAACCGCGTGAAGGAGGCCGACCCGCAATCTACCGGTCATACCCCCATGAAGGGGCCGCTCGGCGGCTTGGAAGCGGCCCCCAGCGTACTAACTCCGCGCCAGGATGCGACGCTTCCCGCCCTGGACGTCCCGCTGGTCGAGGACGCGGAAGCCGGCCGGGAGCAGGGACGCGGGCTCCCCGGGGGCCAGGCACCACGCGGCGGGCAGGTGCGGGCGGTCCCGGCGCGCCGCCGCGGTGAACGCCTCCCACGCCAGGACGCCGCCGGGCGCGACGGCGGGCACGGCGGCGGCGAAGGCGGCGCGGTCCCAGAACCCGGTGCACAGGACGGCCGCGAACGCCGCGGCGGGCGGCCGCCACGTCCCGAGGTCGGCCTGGACGAGCGTGATCCGCGCGGCGAGCCCGCGGCGGCGGGCCGCGGCGCCGAGCCGGGCGAGCGCGACGTCCGAGATGTCGACCGCGGTGACGGGACGTCCGGCCGCGGCGGCCGACAGCGCGGCGCCGGACGGCCCGCACGCGAGGTCGAGGACGGGCCCGTCCGGGGCCGCGCGGAGCGCGTCGGCCGCGAGCGGATGCGCCGGGGGCACCGGCGCGTCGGCGTCCGCGCCCGCGGAGCCGTCCGGGGCGTACTTGGCGTTCCACCGCAGGCGGTCGGGGTGGTCGGCCAGGTCCGGCGGTACGCTGTCGTCCATGCCCCGAGGCTAGCGGCGCTCCGCGATCAGCAGCATGAACAGTGCCGTCGGGAAGCCCTTGCGCCACCACGGGTCGTCCTGGAGCTGCTCCGGCGTCGGGTGCGGCTCGCGCAGGTCGGCGATCACGAAGCCGGCGTCTCGGAGCGTTCCAGAGTAGTACTCGAGGGGCCGCAGCCACGATGTGATCATCGCGGGGGACTCCAGGCCGTCCACGTTGAAGTACTGGTCGACGCCGCGCGGCCGGAAGTAGCGGGACGCGGGGACGCTGTTCATCGCGCCCTGCTCGGAGTTCTCCACGTAGAAGCAGGGGTGCAGGGTCAGCACCACCAGCCGTCCGCCGCTGCGCAGCACCCGCGCGAACTCGCCGATCGCGGCCGTCGGGTCCTGCAAGTGGCTGAACAGGTGGTTGCAGACGACGAGGTCGAACTCGCCGTCCGCGGCCGGGACGTCGTCGACGCCCGCGCGGACGAACGACAGCGAGCCCCGCACGTCCGGCGGGGCGGCCGCCGCGGCCGCGTCGACCAGCCCCTGCGACACGTCGACGCCGAGGACGTCCGCGCCGTCCGCGGCGAGCTTCCGGGCGATGTACCCCTCGCCGCATCCGGCGTCCAGGACGCGCAGGCCCGCGGTGTCGCCGAGCGCGTCGAGGACGGCCGCGTCGGTCAGCTCGGTCCGGTACCGGTCGCGGCGCTCCCGGATCACCCTGACCCAGTACTCGGCGTTGTCCTCCCATCGCTGCCGCGTCAGCTTCGCGATCGCTTCCGCCGTGTCCTCCACCGGCTCCCCATTCTTTCCCGTCATAGCGTCCGCGTCCGGGACGTCGATTCAGATGCGGCCCTTGAGCTGGCGCACCAGCGTTTCGCAGCTCTCGCGGACCCTGCGGTCCGTGCAGTCGGCCATCCGCAGCTGCAGCGCCCGGACCAGCTCCGGGAGCTTCCCGCCGAACGCGGGGTCGCGCTTCAGCGCGAGCGGAACGTACGTGGACGCCAGGTAGTACACGCAGGCGTCGTTGTAGGCGGTGATCTCCCGCAGGACCTCGTTCGCGGTGTTGCGCAGCGACAGCGAGCTGGGGAGCGTGAAGTCGGAGCTGATCCGCCCGTCCCGCATGTAGGTGGGGAACGACCATTCCTCCAGCGCCGCGTAGACGGGCGTGGCGTCCAGTTCCCTGCGGTAGCGCTCGGCGAGGTCGAGGTCGCCGGTCTTGATCAGCTGGCCCATGACGACGCCGCGCATCATGAACGCGTCCTGCCGTCCGGGCACCTCGAACCCGAGGTCGGTCTCCAGCTCGGCCCCGACCTTGCTGACCTGGTGCGTCAGGATGTTCAGCGCCAGGATCGAGTGGAACGAGTACGACTTGCGGTTCAGCCGCGGCGCCAGATCGACCGACGACTCGAAGAGCCGCTGCGGGTTGCGCAGGAGGCCCTGGCCGGGCTCGGCCGAGTAGAGCGACTCCAGCGCGCTGTCCTGCTCGCGGCCCCAGAACCGCGCGATGAACGACGACGTCTTCTGCGTCGCCTGCCCCCGGACGATGTGCAGCCCCGCCTCCAGCGCGTTCAGCAGGTGCTGCTGCGGGAGCGTCGACCGCTCCAGGACGTCCACGTCCACGTCGAGGCCGGCGGCGTGCAGGTCGGCGACCAGCGCGTCGCGGCGCTTGCGGACGGCGTGCGCCATCGAGTATTCGGCGATCCCGGGGATCGACGACATCAGCGCCTGCAGCGACCGCCCGGTCACCCGGTCGAGCCACTCCGGGTTGTCCCACAGCCGGAACACGGTGCTCTCGTCCAGCCCCGAGAACGCGGCCACGTCGGACATGTTCAGGCCCATGTCCTTGGTGATCTCGGAGAGTGACTTCGGCTCGCCGTCCGCGGTCATCGCCCGTCCCGGGAGTGGCAGGTATGGACGGTTCGATCGTAGCGAAGCGGGGCGCTTCGGGCGCCCCGGAACGGCGGACGCGCGGTGACACGGCATGGCGGCGCGCCCGGGTCAGTCCGGCCTGCGGCCGATGCAGCCGACGAGCGGCGTCGGACCGGACCGGCGGCCGGGGGCGGCGAGCGGCACCGCCGCCGGGTACGGGCCGGTCACCGCGAGCGCCCCGCAGATCCGGTCGATCTCCGCACGGCTCCGCGGGGTGAACGGCAGGCCCGTCTCGTGGCCGCGCGCCCCCAGTTCGGCCAGCTCGGGCGTCCGCTCGACGTGCGTGAGCGCGACGCTGCTGCCCGGCGGGAGCCCCGCCACCAGCGCGGCGACGACGCCGCGCGGGTCGTCCGCGTCGGTCAGGAACTCCAGCACCCCGCACAGCAGCACCCCGACCGGCCGGTCGAAGTCGAGCGGGCCGCGCAGCCGGGCGAGCAGCCCCGCCGGGTCGCGCAGGTCGCCCGCGACGGCCGCCGTGCCGGGCTCCGCGGCGAGCAACGCGCGCGCGTGGGCCAGCACCATCGGGTCGTTGTCGACGTAGGCGACGCGGCAGGACGGGTCGGCGCGGCGGACGACGTCGGCGGTGTTGACGGGCGCGGGCAGTCCGCAGCCGATGTCCGCGAACTGCCGCACCCCCTCCGTCTCGGCGAGGAGCCGTGCGGCGTGTTCCAGGAAGCCCCTGTTCGCCTGGACGAGCCGCGTGATCACCGGCGCGAGCCGACTTGCCCGCTCGGCCGACTCCCGGTCGAGCGCGTAGTTGTCCTTGCCGCCGAGGTAGTAGTCGCACATCCGCGCGATGTTCGGGAGGACCCCGCCGAAACGCGCGCCGCCGTCCACGCCCCCGTCCGGGGACGGGCCGGGCCGGCGGCCCGCGCTCAACGCGATCCCCCGCGTCACGGCAGCCGCCACCCTTCGTCGACCGCGATCCCGAACCAGGACACCGCCGTCCCGCTCGGGCCGCGGTGGACGCCGAAGTCGGCGGCGAGCGCCTGCATCAGCGCCAGTGCCCGGCCGTCCGCCGGGCCCGGTTCGTCCGGTCCGCCGGGACGCCCCGGCGGCGGCCCCCCGTCGGTGATCTCCACGCGGACGAACCGGTCGATGTGCAGGACCGCCAGCATCACGGTGCCGTCCGGCCGCGGCCGGCCGTGCAGCACCGCGTTCGTCATGGCCTCGCTCGTCAGCAGCTCCAGGTCGCCGAGCCGGGACCGGTCGGCGCCGAAGTGCTGCCCGACGAGTTCGCGGACGTAGGACCGGGCGAGCCGCACGGCGGGCGGCGTGGCGGCGAGGTCGATCTCCCCGATCAGCCGGCCGGACGAGCCGTTGGCGCGGGCGGCGGGAGCGGAGAGTTCCAGGGCGGGCGCGGAGACCGGGACGAGCACCGGCGTCCCGGACCACGTGTCGGTGGCGTTCATGGCAGCGACGGCTTCACGTCTCCGTGTCGGGCTGTAAGCGAACATCATGTTCCATGACCTGGTGGGAGTCTCGGGCATGGGCAGGAACTCTGCGGGCGACCTGGCGTTTCCGCTCGCACGACATCCACTCTGACGCAGCGCGCGGGCCCCGGTCACGGTCGCTTGCACGCGCGCAAGCACCTTGCGCCCGCCTGCACCGCGTCACGCACCGTCCAAGATCCACCGCATACCGATCCGGTAACGGACCGGACCGCCACCGGAACCCGCCGAAATCCCCGTGGCCGAACGCGGCCGTGCCGTCCGGCCGGGCGCGCGGACACCTTCCGTCCCGTGCCGTCGACGGCACCTCGGCCCGGACGCCCTGGGGTTCACCAGTTCCGCTGACCGGAGCACCCGCGCCGGTCGGCACTCGCCGGCCGTGCCGGCGGGTCAGCCCCGCACCCGGTGGACGGCGAAGCCCCGCACCCCGGACCCGCCGACCCGGTGGACGATCTCGGACGGGGTCAGGACCGCGAAGCCGCCGCCGATCGTCGCCGGCCGTCCCGGCAGGCCGTCGGACACGCGGCGTCCGGCGGCGTCCAAGAGGAGGAACCGCTCGCCCTCCCCGCCGGGCCGGACGCCGTCGGGCCGGTGGACGGCCGTGAACCGGTCCCCGGCCGCCCCGTAGAGCGAGAGGGAGCCCGTCTCCAGCAGGTCGCGGACCCGGGCGGCGCCGTCGCGGACCCGCACCGTCACCGCGCGCCCGACCGGGCCCGTCGCCCCCACCGCCCCCGCCTCGCAGACGATCAGCGCGCCGCCGTCCCCCTCGCACCGGCGGAGCCGCACCGTCCGGGCGAGTTCGCGGCCGGTGGCCCGGTCGAGCACGGCGCCGCCGTCCGCCGTCCCGACGACCGCGGCGCCGCCGCCGTCGTACAGCAGGCCGGGCTCCCGGTACCGGTCGCCGAGCCGCCAGCGCGGCTCGCCGTCCGCCGTCCCGTACGCGACGAGGTCGCGCGGCTTCCGCTTCCCCTCCTCGTCGCGGGCGGTCTCGGCGGCGAGGACGAGCCCGCCGCCGATGCTCTCGGGCGTCATCCCGCGCTCGCGCCACAGCTCCCGCCGCGTGCCGGTCGCGTACACCGCCATGACGTCCTCGCCGCCGCGCACGGCCGGCGAGATCTCCACCGCGAACGCCTCGTCGCCGGCCGCGGCCAGGGACACGAAGCCGTCCCCCCGGACGACCTCCTTCTTCCACCGGACGCCGCCGTCGTCCAGCGAGAGCGCGGCGACGCCCTCCGCGCCGCCGGACGCCCGGTAGCGGACGAGCGACAGCCGCTCCCCGCCCGCGGAGACGACGCGGACCCGGAGGACGTCCGCCGCCTCGGCGCCGTCGCCGAGCGGCGCGCCCTCGGCGACGGACCACCGCACCTTCCCGGTGCCCGCGTCGGCGACGACCTGCGTGTCGGTCTCGTCGTGGTCGCGCCGCGGGCCGGTGTAGACGACGGAGTCCCCGGCGAGTTCGATGTCGATCACCCTGCTCAGGCCGGTGTCCCTGCCGGGCGGGTCGGGGGCGGGTTCCACCTCGGCCCGCCACAGCGGCGCCGTCGCGATTCCGGGAGACCGCGGCATCGGTTCGGCCGGTTCGGCCGCTTCGGCCGGTTTCCTGCCGACGGCGGCGGGGACCACGGCCAGGTCGCCGTCGTCGACCTCGAACGCGGCGGCGTCCGGCGACAGCGCGGCGATCCCGTCGGACGGCACCGGGCCGAGCCGGTTCGCCGCCCGGTCGACCATCGCCTGCCGGGGGAGCCCGCCGGGCTGTTCGGTGACGAAGATGCGGTCCCGCCAGACCGAGCTGACGCGGAACGACGTCCTTTCGTCGAACGGCGGGGTCCCCGCCGTGAACACCTTCCCGCCGGTACCGGAGCGGACCGTCGCCAGCCGCCCGTGCAGGGTCGAGCACGCGATCAGCGTCCGGCCGTCGTCGGCGCAGTCGCGCAGGCGGTCGGCGTACCCGCGGACGCGGCCGGTGGCCGAGTCGAGCAGGACCGTCCGGTAGTCCGGCAGCATCCTTCCCGGTTCCGGCTCCGTCACGTCGACGACGGCCGTGTCGCCCGCCACCGCGTCCAGATGGGCGCTGCCGAACACGTCGCCCGAGTCCCAGAGCTTCCGGCCGCTCCGCACGTCCAAGGCGAACACGTCCGTGCCCGTGCGCCGCGGCCCCAGTCGTTCCGCCGGGGGCTGCTCGCCGCGCGTCTCACCGAGCACCGCGTCGCCGGCGAACCGGTAGGCCCAGCCGCCCTCGTGCTCCCACAGCACCCGGCCGGTCGCGGGGTCCAGCGCGACGGTCTTCGGACGCGCGCCCCGCTCCGCCTCCACGCTCGCGAGGATCGCTCGCGTGTCCGCCGCGAGCAGCCGCACCCTCGGCCCGGGGCCGTCGCCGCCGGACCCGGGGCGGGCGAGCGCGCGCTTCCAGCGGACGCCGCCGTCCTCGCCCGACAGCGCCGCCACCCCGGTCTCCGCCCGGTGCGGCGGCTTCCCGGCGTACCGGACGAGCACGGACCAGTCGTCTCCCTGGCCGTACGCGAGCGGCTCGCCCATGGCGCCCCACAGGGCACCGGGCCCCGCATCGGCGTGCGCGCCGTCACCGTCCAGCAGGGGCTCCCCGCTCTCCAGGACCCAGCGCGGTTCGCCGGTCCGCAGACCGGTGACGGCCAGCCGGTCCCTGCCGCCCGCGTCGCCCGCGACGACGGCGTCGCCGCCGTGCAGCCCGATCCCCGCGGCCTCCACCATGCCGAGGTCGCGGGTCGTCCACATCGGGGATTCGCCGAACCGGACCGGCGCCGGGCGGCGCTCGCCGTCCGGCAGGGGCGCGGCGGCCTCGTCCCCGAGCACGCACACCGCGCCGAGGACCGCCACCACCGCCAGGAGGACGGCTCCCGCGGCCATCGCGCGCGCCCGGTTCGACTTCGGCAGCAAGCGGCACCTCATGCGTGGAAACCCGGTGATCGGACGTCCCGGCTGGGACGGCCGTGGCGCGTCCCCGGTTCCGCCCCGGCCGGACACGGCCGGTGCCGCGGCGGCCGGCCCGCCGCGGCACCGGTTTCGTGCGCCGCTACCGGGCGAGCAGGGCCGCGACGGCCTCCGGTGCCTCGGGGTGCCGCGCCACCAGGGCCGCGGCCTCACCGCCGCCTGCGGCGGCCGGGGCCGAGCGCCACTCCACCGGGTGGCCCAGCAGGGCGGCGACGGCCTCGGTCGTCGCCGGGCGCCCCGCCAGCAGGTTCGCCACCGGACCGGACGCCGCCGACGGAGCGGCCGCCGCCGGGGCCTCCGCGTCGCCCGACCACGGGGGCGTCCACGCGTCCAGGGCCGGAAGGGAACCCGGGAACGTGCGGGACGCCTCGTGGACGAGCACGGGCACCATCTCCCGCGCGTGGTCCTTCAACGTCGTGATCAGCTTCGGCAGCCAGGGCAGCAGCACCCGGTCCGGGAGCCGCCCGAACGCCTTCGACAGGACCTCGACGACGAGCGGCGCCAGCCCCGGCGCGGGATCGAGGGCCTGCACGAAACCGCTCAGGTAGTGCGGGAACGACGGCACCGACAGCGGCGACGCCAGCAGCTCGTCGCACTGGGCCCGCACGTCCGCCAGCGGCATCAGGCCGAGCTGCGACTTCGCCGCCCACAGCAGCGCGACCTTCGCGGGCGCCTCCGGATGCGACTGCCGCACCGCCAGCTCGAGCTGCGCCCGGTCGCAGCCGAGCGACAGCGCGAGGCTCTCCATCCCGAGCAGGAACCCGAGCATCGCCGCGACCTGCCGGACGCCCGAGTGCTCGTCCACGAACGCCGTCGGCAGCAGCGTGCAGTAGTGCGCGTACCCGGCGGTGACGAACTCGCGGCACCACTCCGGCAGCTCCGGCTCGGTCGCGCGGTAGTGCGCGAGGAGCCGCCGGATCCGGCGCAGCACCTCGGGCGCGTCGTCCACGGTCCGCTCGGCGGCCAGCAGCTCGACGGCCCGCGCGCCCAGCTCGTCGGCGAACCGCCCCGCGTCCAGGTACACCACGGCGTCCTCGACCGCGCGCAGCGCCGCGGCCGCCGTCGCCTTCGGGTCGTACACGGCGCGCCGCAGCCGCCGCTCGAGGACCTGCTCGGCGGTGACGCCCTCGTAGCCGAGCTCGACGAGCGACCGCTGGTTGCGGCCGATCGCGAGGTCCCAGCTCTCCTGGATCGACCGCTCGCCCAGCTCCCGCGCCCCCATGATCGGGCGGACGGCGTCGTCGGGCAGCAGCCGCCGCAGCACCCACAGCAGGTCGGAGCACGGGCGCAGGGCGGGATCGGCGTCGAGGTTCAGCAGCGCCCGCTGCACCGTCCGCTTGCCCAGGTCGAGGCCCAGCGGCTCCAGCCGGTCGAGGACGTCGCGGGCCAGCGGCGGCAGCGACTCGTACCCGACCTGCCCGACCCGGTCGCCGCCGAGCAGGATCTCGCACAGCCGCGCCACGTCCCGCCGCCCCGGCACCCGGTCCTTCTCGATGCAGGTGACGGCGGCGTCCTGGAAGTCGTACGGGGTCGGGCGGGTCCGGCCCCGCATCCCGGCGAGCAGCACGGACGTCTCGAACACGGCGATCGCGTCGGCGGTCGACGCCAGGTACCCGTTGCGGCGGGCGAGCCCGACGATGTCGACGCACCAGCCGAGCAGCTCCGACTCGTCCAGCGGGTCGAGGGCGGGCGGCCGGGCCAGGAACCCCGACAACCGGTCCGCGGCGCCCGCGCCCGCCGGGACGGCCGGCGCGGGCGCCTTCTTCCGCCCGGCGGCGGACGCGCCCCGCTGCCCCTTCAGCCGGAACGGCGCCACCCCGCCCCGCTTGACGGCCTTCGCGAACGTCGCCGCCGCGATCGACACCGACCCCGACGCCAGCCCGAACTGCGCCTCGATCGCCGAATGGCTCGACGGGATCAGCCCGTACCGCCACTTCGTGCCGGTGCGCGGCGGGATGTCGAACGGCTCCGCCGCCTCCGGGCGCAGCCCGAACCCGTCGACCCGGCTGACGGCGTGCGCCGCGCCGCACACGTACAGGCAGTCGGCCGGGTCGGCGCCGGTCGCGGCGATGTGCTCGCGCATCCGCGTCCACATGAACCGCTCGCGGCGCTCGTTGCGCTCCCGGTTGCGGGCGTGCGGGTCCAGCCGCCGGAACAGGCTGCCGATCAGCGTCATGACCTGCCGGTACGTGGCGTAGTCGGCGCCCACGAGCGGCTGCTCGACGTACTGGTCCCACCACTCCGACCAGTGCCGCACCTTCCCGTGGTGCAGCAGGTGCTCCTCCAGCTCCGCGAACCCGGGCCGCAGGTCGCCGATCTCGATTCCGACGGCGTCGCCGTGCAGCCCGTCCTCGTCGCCGGACCCGTCCGGGACGTCCGGTCCGGCGGGGCCGTCGGACTCGGGCGGGTCCCACTGGTAGACGTGGTCGGTGGACCGGTCGACCAGCACCAGCTCCACCCCGTCGGTCTCCTGCGCGTACGCGATCGCCTGGTACTCGGCGGACGCCTCGGTGATCGGCGCGACCACGCTCAGCGGCGCCCACTTCTTCGGGAACCCGTCGAGCTCGTTCGCGAACGACTGCAGCGCCACCGGCAGCCGGCAGTTCTTCAGCTCCGCCAGCAGCGGCGCGAAGTCCTCGCACAGCTCCAGGTAGACGACCTTCGGCCGCTTCTCCCGCAGCCGCCGCGCCATCGCCAGCGCCGACGCGGGCGAATGGTGGCACACCGGGAAGATCTCCAGTTCCTCCCGGAGCGCCCGGTCGACGTCGTCGACCATGCCGGCGAGGAGCCGCGCGACGCCGTCCCCGGCGGCCTCGCCGTCCCCGAACGCGCGCGCCGCGTCCAGCAGCTGCTCGCGGAGCGGGCCGAACACCCCCGCGGCCGTGCCCTTCGTGGCGGTTCCGGTCATGAGAGCGTCGCGATGGTGTCGCGGCCGCCCTCCAGGAAGCCCCGCCACGTGCCGTCGTCCTTGCCGCGCGGCTCGACGACCCCGTGCCAGAACTTGTTGAGGATCGCCAGGTCCTCCGGGGAGCGGCGGGCCAGCGACCCGACGAGCGAACTGCCGAGCGTCTCCGCCGTCAGCGTCCGGTCGCCGAAGAACTGGCTGTGCAGGATCGCGTCCTCCAGCACGCCGATCTGCTCGGCCGTCGACAGCGCCGACTCCAGCTTCTCGTCGTCGCTGGTCGCCGACTCGGCGGCGGCCCGCAGGTCGGAGAAGCTCTGCAGCAGGACGTCCAGCAGCGTCGGCGGCACCTCCAGGTCGATCTCGTGGCGGCGCAGCAGCTCCGCCGTCCGGAACCGGACGATCTCCGCCTCGCTCTTCTTGTTCGTCACCACCGGGATGCGCACGAAGTTGAACCGCCGCTTCAGCGCGGACGACAGGTCGTTCACGCCCCGGTCGCGGCTGTTCGCCGTCGCGATGATCGAGAACCCGGGCTGCGCGAACACGATGTTGTCGTCGTCCAGCTCGGGGATCGACACGTACTTCTCCGACAGGATCGAGATCAGCGCGTCCTGCACGTCGCTCGTCGAGCGGGTCAGCTCCTCGAACCGGCCGATCACCCCCGACTCCATCGCCGTCATGATCGGCGACGGGATCATCGCCTCCCGCGACTGCCCCTTCGCGATCACCATGGACACGTTCCACGAGTACTTGATGTGGTCCTCGGTGGTGCCGGCCGTGCCCTGCACGACCAGCGTCGAGTTCCGGCAGATCGCCGCCGACAGCAGCTCCGCCAGCCAGCTCTTGCCGGTGCCCGGGTCGCCGATCAGCAGCAGCCCCCGGTCCGACGCCAGCGTCACGATGCTCCGCTCCACGAAGCTGCGGTCGCCGAACCACTTCTGCGGGATCTCCCGGTCGAGGCCGTCCGCCCGCTCCGACCCGAGCACGAACAGCCGCACCATCCGGGGCGACAGCCGCCACGCGAACGGCTTCGGGCCGTCGTCCACCGACTCCAGGTAGTCGAGCTCCTCGGCGTACTTGACCTCGGCGGGGGCGCGCAGCATCTCGGACATCGCTCTCCTCATCGTCTGTGCCCTGGCCTCAGGCCAGGAAGTTCTTCAGTTCGGTCACGAGCTTCTGGATGCGGCCCGAGAGCACCGGGGTCCCGAGCCCCTTGAACCGCTCCCGGAACCACGGGTTCACCACCGCGCTCCCCGAGCTGTTCACCGACCCGACCGGGATGAACTTCGCCCCCGACCGGTGCACCGCCTCGAACTGGGCGAAGATCGCCTCGCCCGCCCATTCGTAGAAGTCGGAGATCCACACCACGACCGTGTTGCGCGGATCGGTGATCTTGGGCCGGGCCAGCTCCAGCGCGACGCGCCCGTCCGTCCCGCCGCCCAACCGCGTGCGCAGCAGCACCTCGAACGGGTCGTGCACCCACGGCGTCAGGTCCAGCGCCCGCGTGTCGTACGCCACCAGGTGCACGTCCACCTTCGGCAGCCCCGCGAAGATCGACGCCAGGATCGTGCAGTTCACCATCGAGTCGACCATCGACCCCGACTGGTCCACCACCACGATCATCTTCGCGGGCGTCGTCCGCTTCGCCGTGCGCCGGTAGAACAGCTTGTCGACGTAGAGCCGCTCGTCCTCCGGGCTCCAGTTCGGCAGGTTCTTCCAGATCGTCCGGTCGAGGTCGAGGTTGCGGAACACCCGCTTCGGCGGCACCGACCGGTCGATGACGCCCGTGCTCGTCTGCTGCACCTGCGTCCGCAGCACCTCGGCGACCTCGTCGACGAACCGGCGGATCAGCGCCTTCGCGTTGGCCAGCGCGACCCCCGACAGGTTCGCCTTGTCCCGCAGGAGCTGCTCGATCAGCGACATGCTCGGCGACAGCCGCCCCGCCAGCCGCGAGTCCGACAGCACCTCCCGCAGCGCCATCCGCCGCACGAGGTCGCCCTCCAGCTCCGACAGCGTCCCCGCGACCTCCCGGCCGCCCTCGTCGCCGAGCGCGCACTTCAGCCACCCGGCGTCCCGCTGCCAGTCGGCGAGCTGCGTCGCCGACACCGCGCCGGCCCCGGTCGAGAACACGTTGAGCAGCAGCTTCGACATCAGCGCCGCCCGCCGCACCGAACCGCCGTCACCCTCCTCCACACCACCGGCCGAGTCACCGGCGACGATGCCCCCGGCCCCGGCGGGCGCATTCGCGTCCGCCGCATCGTCGTCCGCGCCCGGGGATGCTTCCGCGTCCGCCGCATCGTCGGGCGGTGCCGCGGGGGGCGCCGGTCGTCCGGCCGCCTCGCCCGCCCCGGCGGGGGCGCCCGCCTGCGGGGATGCGGACGGGACGTCCGGCGCGGCCGGGGGCTCGGCGAGGTCGGCGAGCGCCTCGAACTCGGGGCCGAGGTCCGGGAAGCGCTGGACCAGGCCGTCGACCGAAACGCCCGGGGCGAGCAGTGCGGGCGGGAGGCCGAGGTCGTCCACGATCGCGACGCTCGACGACTCCAGCGCGGGCTGCTCCTCGGGCTCGAACAGGCGGGCCAGCAGCCGCCAGTACAGCACCTGCCGCCGCTTCTCCTCGATATCGCTCATTTGCGCAGCAACCGTCCCGCCCGCTCGCGCAGCACGCCGACGGCGTCGCCGGTCCGGTTGGCCGCCTTGAGCACCTTCGGGTCCGTGGGGCCGAGCGCCCAGTCGCCCGTGCACGCCTCGACCGGCTTCTTCTTCACCGTCGCCCGGACGGCCAGCGGCTGCACGCGCCACGTGCCGGCGTCCCACCGGACGAGCCCGATGCAGGACGACGAGGCCCGCACGAGGTCGGGGGTGACGGGGCCGCACGCGGGCAGCCGCTCGACGTCGAGGTCGATCGCGCGTCCGTCCAGTTCGAGGGCGGTGCCGTTCACCGCGTACCCCTCCAGGAACACCGGCTCGGCGATGCGCACCGGGTGCCGGTCCAGCGGCGGCGGCCCCGGCGCGACCGCCTCCGCAAGCTGCACCCGTGCCACCGCAAAGGGATCCGCCTCCTTGCCCGCGCGCGCTTTCGCGTCGTCCCAGATGAGGTCACCGCCCGGACGGAGCGCCATGTCCGCGACGTTGAGGCACCGGCGTTCCGCGAGCGCCTTGAGCAGGGTCGGGTGGGCGTCGAGGAGGCGCCACATCTGCGGCCCCGTGATGGTGTCGACCTTCGACGCCGCCACGGACGTCCGGACGAGCCGCGCGTCGCCGCCGGCGACCTCCAGCACGCCGTGCACCTGCACCTGGACGGACGTGCCGTGTTCGTGCACGTCCGCGCCCAGCACCAGCAGCCGTCCCGACACCGGTTCGGCCTCGGCGGCCGCGGCGCCCGCGCGGGTCAGCAGCATCCCGCGCGCCCACAGGTCGGCCCAGCGGCGCTCCGGGACCGCCTCCATCGCCGCGACCGGCGACGACGCCCGCAGTTCGGCCGCGAGCCCGTCCAGCAGGACGGCCGCGCCGCGCAGCCGCGGCTCCTTCAGCAGGCCCTCGACGAACTGGTCGGCCGCCGACACCAGGTCGTGGTCGACGCCGCGCCAGCCCGCGATCGCCAGTTCGGCCAGCCAGGACCGGCAGCCGGCGAGCAGGTTCGCGGCGATGTCGTCGCCCGCGGCGGCCGGGCCGTCCGCGCGGGTGCGGCCCGCGGCCCCGTCCAGCCGCGCGAGCAGCGCGTCGTGCACCGAGCCGAGCAGCGCCGTCCGCGCCCCGGCCAGCGTCAGCAGGTGCGCCTCCGCGACGGCCCCGGCGGCGATCTTCTCGGCCGCCTCGGCCGCCGGACCGCCCAGCGGCGACCCGGCGAGCGCCCCGGCCAGCGCGGCCAGCGCCGCCGCCTGCTCCGCGCCCAGCCGGCCGAACCCGCCCGCCAGCGCCGCGTCGAACCCGTCGACCAGGCCGAGCGCCTCGTCGACCCCGGCGGGCGTCCCGCCGGTCAGCTCCTCGAGCCCCACCGCCTGCATCAGTGCGCCCCTCCCGGGAACCAGTGCATCTCGGGCAGCGGCTCCGGCGACGCGGGCACCTCCAGGTACGCCAGGTGCCGCAGGAACCGGTTGAACACCACGGCCGCGGGCGCCGCGTCCTTCGTCCCGTTCAGCGCGCCGGCCAGGTCGCCGTCCTCGCCCGCGTCGACCTTCAGGTACCGCCCGACCCGCTCCCGCCCGTACTGCAGGACGGCCTCGGCGACGAGCGACTGCAGGTGCTTGCAGGGGTACGACCCGCGCAGCCCGCCGCACGGGCGGTTGTTGTTGGTGCTGCAGCTCAGCCCGTGCGTGCCCGCCGTGATCGACGACACGTACACGCGAGCGACGTCCGACCCGCTCGACACGACGCCCTGGAGGCGCCCGTCCGCGAGTTCGACGAAGGGCACCTTCGCCAGTTTCCGCGGCCGGACGGGCGGGACCACCCGCACCGAACTCGACCGTTCGAACACGCCCAAACCACGACCTCCCGCCGGTGGAACACGAACCGTTCAGCCGTGATCCACACTTGCAGCGAGGTCCGACAAACCGGTGACCGCCACCCGGCCCCGACCGGACGGAGCCGGGACGACCTGCGCGTTCGTCACGCCGCGGCGGTGACGGGCGGAGGCAGAGCTCCATCGGACGAACCGGACCGGGGAGCGTCAGGCGTCGCGCATCCAGTGGCCGCCGGCCGACCAGCCGAGCAGGCGCCGGACGCGCGGCGGGGCCGCGCCGTCGTCGAGGCTCCCGCCCGCCAGGACGTGCCGCAGCCCCGCCAGCACCGGATCGAGCCGCCGCACGACGCCCGGGGCCTGCCGGTCCAGTTCGTCCTGCATCCACGCGACCACCGCGACCTGCTCCTTCAGCCCGCACAGCGCCAGGAAGAAGACCGCCTGCCGCCACGCGTACGCCGCGTCCTTGATCGCGCCGAGCGGGTGCGGGTCGCCGTGCACCTTCCGGACGAGCCGGCAGGCGGTGCCGAACGCGCGGCGCGCGAGACCGTCCCACCCGTCCAGCGGGTCCGCCCCGACCGGGTGCACGAGGGACGCCAGGTTGTGCGTCGTCAGGATTTGCGCCTGCTCGATGACCATCCCGTTCCCGGCGACCGACCAGAGGCCCGTCACGCCGGAACGGGCCCGGCACAGGTCGCCGAACCGCCGCGCGTCCAGGGCGCGGTAGTCGATGCCGTAGTAGCGGGCGTAGAGGGTGCCGTCGAGGAGTTCCCCCGCGTGCGCGGCGGCCTTCGCGAACTTGCCGGAGAAGCGCCCCATGAAGATGTCCGCGGCGAGTTCCTCCACGAACGGGAGGTCCAGGCCCGCGCGTTCGGCGAGGGCGCGGAGCTCCGCGACCAGCGGGTTCGGCAGGATCGTGCCCGGGAAGCCCTGCAGCGCCAGCTCCGCGAGCCGGGTCAGGACGCCGCGCACCCGCGGCGCGGTGGCGCCCGCGTCGCGGTGCCGTTCGGCGGCCCGCACCCACGGCAGTTCGTGCAGCCGGACCTGGCTCTCCAGGTTCGTCAGCAGCAGCGACCGCCGGTTCCGGAACGCCCGGTACGTCGCCGCCATCACCCGCTGCAGCGCCGGGTCCGCGTACGCCTGCGAGGTCGCCGCCGCGGTCAGCTGCGGCACGAGCGCCGCCAGCACCTCCGCCGACGGGACGACGCCGCGCTCCACCAGCGTCGCCACCGGGGCCTCCAGCGCGGTCTCGACCGTGTCCCGCAGCCGGTCCGGGACCCGCGTGCCCTCCGCCACGCCCGTGCGGCGCGCCTCGTCCGCGGTCACCGGACCGACGAACGGCTCGACCGCCGGGACGCCCGCGTCGTCCGGTTCGTCCGCCAGCCGGGCGAGGACGACCTGCGCGAGCGCGTGGTGCGTGCCCCGCGCGGCGTCCGCCGCCTGCCGCCCGCGCAGCGCCGCGTGCTCCGCCGATCCGGGCGTCCCGCGCCGGGCGACCATCGACGCGATCGCGTGCCGCAGCAGCCGCGACGGCGCGCGGCCCGCGAGGACGTCCGCCAGCGACGTCCGCAGGACCGCCGCGTTCTCCTTGGGCCGGCGGTGCTTCGTGCAGCGGGTGTGCTCGGCCGCCAGCCGCTCGTACCGGGCGAGCAGCGCGGTGCCGCGCCCGCGCCAGCCGTCCGGCTCGACCGCGAGCACGCGCCCGTCCCGGACCGTCTCCAGCCAGTGCTCCAGCAGCTCGTCGGCGAACGGGTTCCACACCGCGAGCGCCTCGTTCATCGTCTCGACGGCCGCGTTCGGGCCGCGCCCGGCGATCCGCCGCCGGATCTCCCCGACCGGCTCGCGGCGCACGAGCGACGCGTCCGCGGGCTGCGCGCCGGGCCGCGGGGCGAACCGCAGCCGGTCGGCGAACGGGCCGATCTCCTCCAGCACCTCCAGCGCGCCCGCCCGGTCACCGGCCCGCAGCAGCCACGCCACGACGAGCAGCGCCGACTCCTCCGGCAGGACGATCTCGTACCGGCCGTCGTCGAGGCGTTCCTCCAGCTCGCGGACGCCGTCCTCGGTGAGCATGCGCCGGAACAGCGCCGCGCGCCGCGCGGGGACCCCGGCCCGCCGCGCCGCGTCCGCCTCGAAGCCGAGCAGGGCGCCGCCCGCCGCGGCCGCGCCCGTCGCGAACCCGCCGCGCGCCACCTCGAGCGTCGCCCAGGCGGGGAGCCCCGCGACGGGCGTCCGCGATCCCACGGTCAGGGAGCCGTCGCCCATCCCGTCGAGGACGCGCCGCCAGCGCGCCAGCCGCTCCTCCGCGCGGCGGCGCGTGTCGGCGTCCTCGTGCGACATCGCGGTCGTGAACGCCTTGGCCATCTGCCCGGCGGCGTAACCGGGGTTCGCCTGCACCTCGTTCATAGCCGGCGTGGCGGGTTCCGCCCCCGCGCCCTCCGGGTCTGGAGCCCGGTGCTCTCCTGGCTGAGCTACACGCCGATCGGGTGAACGGTACGGTCGCCGCCTTTTCGGCGGCAACCGGATAACGTGGCCGGCGTGGCGGGTCCTGCCCCCGCGCCCTCCGGGACTGGAGCCCGGTGCTCTCCTGGCTGAGCTACACGCCGATCGGGCGAACGGTACGGTTGCCGCCTTTACGGCGGCAACCGGATAACGTCGCCGCACGTAGCGGAATCCGTCCCCGCGCCTTTCGGGGACTGAGCCCGGTGCTCTCCTGGCTGAGCTGCACGCCGCCGGCCGCACACGGCACCGCGAACGGTCATCCCGCCGCGCAACGGCACCGCGTCCCCGGGCGCCGCCACTCATCCAGGTTCGCGGATCACGGCGCCCGATTGCGCGGCGAACGCATACCCGTCCGGGGCGCCGGAGGGCAGTCTTCGCCTCCCATACCCAGGGAGGAAGCATGATTCGACGCGTACTCGGCCTCGCGGCCGCCTGCGCCGTCGCCGCGGCGCTCCTCGCGGCGCCGGCGACGGGGGCCGCGGCGGACGGCGGACCCGTCGTCGCCACCGACAAGGGGAGGGTCGAGGGTGTCGCCACCGGCCTCGGCCGGGTGTTCCGCGGCATCCCCTACGCCGCCCCGCCCGTCGGTCCGCTGCGGTGGAAACCGCCGCGGGCCGCCGCCGCGTGGGAGGGCGTCCGCCCCGCGACCGAGCACGGCGGGCCCTGCGCGCAGAACGCCTCGCCGTTCATGGGGCGCGACCAGGTCACCAACGAGGACTGCCTCTACCTGGACGTCTACACGCCCGAGCAGGCGTCCGGGGACCTCCCGGTGATCGTGTGGATCCACGGCGGCGCGTTCGCGTACGGGTCGGGCTCGACCTACGACGCGCAGCGGCTCGCCGCCGCCGGGAACGTCGTCGTGTCGATCAACTACCGGCTGGGCGTGTTCGGGTTCCTCGCGCATCCCGAGCTGCCCGCCGCGGAAGGGGCCGGGAACTTCGGGATCCTGGACCAGCAGGCCGCGCTGCGCTGGGTGAAGGCGAACGCCGCCGCGTTCGGCGGGAACCCCGGCAACGTGACGATCGCGGGCCAGTCGGCCGGGAGCGGCAGCGTCTGCTCGCACGTCCTGTCGCCGTCGTCGCGCGGCCTGTTCCACCGGGCGGTCATGCAGAGCGGCCCGTGCCAGCTCGTGGCGCGCACCCTGCCGGACGCCGAGGCCGCGGGCACCGAGCTGGCGCAGGAGGTCGGCTGCACCACCGCCGAGTGCCTGCGCGGCAGGCCCGCCGCCGAACTGCTCGACGCGACCGTCCCCGCCGAGGGCGAGTCGGCGCTCGCGCTGACCCTCGCGCCGACCACCGGCACCCCCGTCCTGCCGAAGGCCGCGGCGGACGCGTTCCCGGCGGGCGAGTACGCGAAGGTCCCGATGATGATCGGGACGACCCTGCACGAGGCGAGCACGCTCCTGCTGTCGTCCGGCGTCGAGGGCGCCCCCGACTCGCCGATCGTCCGGGCGCTGACGAACGCCGCGTTCGCCTGCCCCGCCCGCCGCGACGCGAAGGTGCTGGAGGACGGCGTCCCGGTGCACATGTACGAGTTCACCGAGCCGGACGTCCCGAGCGTCTACGCGACCCCGCCGGAGCTCGAACTGGGCGCCTACCACGGGGCCGAACTGCCGCTGCTGTTCGACTTCCCGGCCCGCCCGATCGATCTGGACGCGGCGCAGGAGCGGCTCGCCGCGACCATGGTCGGCTACTGGAGCCGGTTCGCCGCCACCGGCGACCCGAACGGCGCGGGGCTGCCGGAGTGGCCCGCGTACCGTCCGGTCATCGGCAAGGTGCAGAACCTCCACGCGGACGGCGTGACGAACGTGCGGGACGCCCGCTACTACACCGACCACACCTGCGCCCTCTGGGACAACACGGAAGGGCTCCCGGACATCCCGGGGACCGCGTGACCTGTCCCTGACGTGCGAGCGGCTCCCACTCAACCCGCTCGCACCGGGCCCGGGCGGGCCGGCTCTATGGCGGCCCGCCCGGGCCACCGGCGTGCTTCGGCCGTCTTCCGACGAGCCCCGGTTCCGCCGTGTCCGGCGCTTTTGCGCGGTCCGGGCCGCCCCGTGCCGCCGGGCCGGGTCTTCGGTCGAGCTCCTCGGCCAAGTCGTCGGCTCCGGGGCTCGGACGGGCGGGGGTCAGGCGGCCCGGTCGAGGCGGTCGCCGGCCGGGACGGTGAAGGGGTGGCGGCCTGCGGGGACGCCCTCGTGCGCGGCGCCGCCGGACTCGTAGGCGAACGTGAACGGGAGCCCGGCGGCCATTCCCGGACGCCGCCGGTCCATCAGGTGGAAGTGCAGGTGCGGTTCAGACGAGTTGCCCGAGTTGCCGCAGTCGCCGAGCGGCTGCCCGGCCGTCACGCGGTCGCCCTTGCGGACCCGCACCGACCCGCGCTTCAGGTGCGCGAACACCCCGTACACGCCGTCGCCGAGGTCGAGGATGACGTGGTTGCCGAGGATGAACCGTCCGCTGGAGAGCGTCGCCATGGACAGGATGCCCCGCGCGATGCCCTCCGCCATGAGGTACGGGAACGCGATCCACGAGTTGCGGCTCCAGTGGTCGCGCTGCCACCGGCCCACCGAGACGACGACGCCGTCCGCCGGGGCCAGCACGGGTTCCCCGAACGCCGGGAAGGCGGACGGGCGGCGCATCGGCGGCCACGCGTGCAGCGCCTCCCAGGACGCCTTCTCGTCGGGCTGGTGCACGAGGTCGATGGCGTAGGACTGGCCCAGTTCGTGCGTCCCGTGGCTCGGGACCTTGTCGGCGGGGCTGTTCACCGCCACCCAGCGGCCCCGGACGGGCGCCCGCAGCGGCACGGGGGCGCGCGGCGGCTCCGCCGGCGTGACCGCCAGCCCCGCCACGAAGACGAGCAGCCCGGCGCCGATCAGCACCGCGCCCGCCGCGCTGAGCCACACCGAGCCGTGCAGCGGCTCGGTGAAGACCAGGGCCAGGCCCGCCACGATCAGCGGGAGCTGGTACCTGCTCAGTTGGAGCACGACTTTGCCGTTCATCGGGTTCCTTCCTTACCTGCGCACGGCGGCGAGGACGGCCAGTAGCGGGACGACGCGCTCGCCCGGGACCGAGTACCGGCCGCGGGTTCCGGCGCGCAGCCATCCGGCGGTGACGAGGGCGCGCAGGTGGTGGTAGAGCTGCCCGGTGGTGCCGAGCCGCTCGTGCGCCGCCAGCTCGGACGCCGTCCGCGCGCCGCGCAGGATCTCCTGCAGCAGCAGGAGCCGCACGGGATGGCTGAGCGCCGCCAGGGCGGGCGCCAGCTCGCCCCAGTCGGTGTCGAGCAGCTCGTCGGCCGTCCGGCCCTCCTGCCATTCGTAGTGCTCACCGGTGGGCAGGTCGACGGTGCCGGTGAACATCACCGCGCCCGGTTCGGCGACCCGCACCTTGAGTCCGTTCAGGGCCCAGAAGACGTCGCCGTCGAGCGGTTCGGACGCCGCCGGGGCCGCGTCGCCGGGCCCCTCCAGGCGTTCGACGCGCCGCTCGAGCCGCGCGAGCCGCTCCTCCAGTCCGTCCTCCATGGCTCCAGAATAACGTAATTCCGTAGGAGTGGCGACCCGAAGGGAGGTCGGCGAGGTGAGTTCTACGTAATTCCGTAGTCAGGGCGAGGGGGGAGCGCGAGGAGGGGCCGGTTCGCCCGTGCGGGGGAGGCGGCCCGCCCGCACGGGCGAGGCGCCTCCCCGGGGCCCTTCGGCAGCCTCGACGGAGATCGACCAGACCCCGGAGGGAACCATGCCGAAACTGCGCACCGCCGCCGCCCTGACCGTGGCCGCCGCCACCGCCCTCACCGTCACGGCGGCCGTCGCCCCCGCCGCGTCCGCCCGTCCCGAGAAGAAGGAGCCGAAGGTCGCGAGCGTCACCGGATGGGGGGAGATGCGCCGGACGTACCACCAGGACCAGGACGTCCGCGCGTTCGCCTTCGACGCCCGCGCGACCCCCTACGCCACCGCCGAGGGCGACTTCCCCGGCTCCCCCAACGACGCGAAGGGCACGGTCCGCATCTCGCACTACTCGCCCGGCCTGAACGTGACGATCACGGCGTCCGGGCACGTCGACTCCCTGACGACCGCCCCCGGCTACGCGGCCATGACCGCCGTCATCGACGAGGTGAGCGAGGGCGGCCCGGACTGGGTCGGGCGCCGCCTCGGGTTCAGCGTCTACGACGGCGGCAAGGACAGGCCCGGCCGCACCCGCGACCGCGTCGGCTACGGCTGGGAGTTCATGAACCTCACGCAGGACGAGAACGGCCGGTGGATCGAGAACCCCCACACCGGGAAGGGGATGGCGCCGGCCCCGTTCGGTCCGGTCACCCGGGGCGGCTTCACGGTCGTCCACAAGGACCTGCCGCCCGTCCCGGGGAACTGACCGAACGCCCCGCTCACACCGTGCCGGGGCCCGGCCTCCGCTCGGCGGCGTTCAGCACTCGCGGAGCGAGTAGGGATTCAGGCCGCCGCCCCACAGCCACGCATGCCCCTCCCAGCCGTACCGGATCTTGACCCAGTCCGACCTGGTGCGGCCCCAGGAGGTCATCGTCGCGCCGTTGGGGATCTGGCACAGGGCGCTCGCCTCGGCGGGCGGCATGATGGAGCCGATGACTCTGCCGGGCGGGATGCCCGGCGCGCCTGGATCGCTCCGGATGTGCAGGGGCCTGGCCCAGTCGCCGACGGTGACCCGGTCCGCGCGGGTGCGGGCCGGAGAGTCGGCGTTCGCGGCCGAGGGCGGCACCACGGCCAGCAGCGCCAACGCCGCGACCGTCCCGGCCCCGATGCGGGTGATGTTCATCGGCCTTCCTCCTCACGAGCCGGGCAGTCGTCCGGGCCGGCCGCGCCGCCCGGTGCGCTCCTGTCGCACCCGCCGCACGGGGGAGGCGCGGCGTGGGGGTTGAGCCCGCCGTCCCACACCCAGGCGGTGGGCGGCGAGCCCAGCCTGATCTTGATCCAGATCGAGCCGGTCCGTCCGTAGGCGGTCATGTCGGCGCCCTTGGTCCAGCAGACGGCCGAGGCGGGAGCCCCGGGCCGCATCGTGCCGATCACGTCGCCCGGCTGCCCGCCCGGCCAACCCGGGCTGTTCCGGACACGCAGGAAGGGCTGCGCCCACTGCGCGACCTGGACGCGGACGTCCCGGCGGGCCGATGTCGACACGGCGGACGGGCCGCTGGCGGCCGCCGCTTCCGCCGGGGCCGCCGCGCGCGCGGCGGACGTGGTCTCCGCGGCCCCGGCGGGCGCGGAAAGGGTCATGAGCAGGCCGCCGGCCGTGGCCAGGAGGCCGACCCCCAAGAGTTTCGGGGCGGTCATGGTCGTCTTTCCTTTCGGCTGAGCGAGGTGAACGCGGGCGGCGCTACCGGAGCGTCAGGTCGCCCTGCACCCGCACGTCGACGCGTTCGTTGGTGTTGGCGATGAGCTGGACGTTGTGCGTCGCGCCGGTCCTGTTGTGCCAGACGCGGGCGCTCTCGCCGGGGCGCATGGCGTACTTGACGCAGCCGTGGTCCCAGCCTCCGCCCGCCGGTTCCAGGCAGAATGCGACCGGTTTGCCGCCCGAGGCCACCAGGCGGATGTGCACCTCCTGGCCGGGCGCGACCAGGAACGGGTTGCTGCACACCGTGTAGACCACCGACAGACCCGGCACCACGCAGTTCACACGCGTCGCCGACTCCGCACTGCGTATCTCCCGCCCCGCCGCCGTACCCGTACCGACTCCCTGCGCCGCCACAACGGCGGCCGCCACGGTCGCGACGGTGAACGCCCCCCGTCTTCGAGCCACGGCCCTGAACTTCGTCACCATGCACTGGCCTCCCTCGGCCTGATGGACATCCGCCCGGATGACGGTCGGTTCGTTCGGCGGGCACCGCGACGACTTCACAACCTGCCGAGAGCCGACCGACTCCGGATGCCGCCGATGCTTTCCCGCCGCACTCTCACCCCGGTCACTCCCCGGTCACAGGACCCGCGGCGACGGCTGGCAGCCGGACGAGTTGTGCGAGTTGTTCCATCGGGTGGCGCCGCCTGCGCCGACACGGCCGCAGGGGGGTGAAGGTTGGGGCGATCCGGGCGAGCCGGGCGAGCCGGGCGTAGGGGGTGACAGGGTGCTCTGGTGTTCCGCGCCGGTTCCGTGCAACTCAGGGCCGGGAGATCTTCGTGCGAGCGGAGAGCGGGTGGTTCGGGGGAGTCCTCGGCGGGGGAGGGATGCTGCCTGGCCCGCTCATGGTGCGTCGGCGATGGTCGCATGAGCCCGTGGTGGGCACGGGACATCAGCGTTGTCCGGAGAACCAGCCCTCTTGATCAGCAAGTCGGGTCGGTGAAGGATGCTTCGGAACGTCGCGAGTGGTCAGGGGGAGCGGTGCCAGGCGAATTGGTCGAGGTGGCGTTGGAGCTTCTGCGGACCAACCCGTACGGGTTCCTGACGACGGTCGACGATGGGCGACCGCATACCCGGCTCGTCCAGCATGTGGGGGTCGATGACGACGGGACCGTCTGGATCGGGACGAGCCCGGCCTCCCGCAAGGCCGCCGAGGTCTCGCGGGGGCCGCATGTGTCCTATGCGGTGGAAGACCGGGCCGCCTTCGCCTACGTGTGCCTCCAAGCGGACGCCGAAGTCGTCGACGACGTGGCGGAACGGGTGGCCCGGTGGGAGGAGGGTTTGAAGAGCTTCTTTCCGGACGGCCCGGCCGGGAACGACTTCGTGCTGATCCGGCTCACTCCGCACATGGTCGAACTCATGGACTTCTCCCGCAGGATCCACCCCGACCCCTACGGACTGGTTCCGGCCGCGGCCGAGCACCGTGACGGGTCGTGGTCGACCACCCGGTGACGTGCGGACTCCGCCCGTCCCGTAGGGGCGCCGCCTCAGCCTGGTGGGAAGTTGCGCACCCAGCGGCGCTGCCACGGGGTCTCGACGGCCCGCTTGTGGTGGTGCTCGCGCGCCCAGCCGACGGCGTTCCCCGGGGCGACTCCCGCCAGGACGGCGAGGCAGGCGATGACCGTTCCGGTGCGGCCGATGCCGCCCCCGCAGGCGACCTCCACCGCCTCGCCCGCTTTGGCCCGTTCATGCAGGCCCCGGATCTCCCGGACGGCCGTGTCCCGGTCGCGGGGGAGCCGGAAGTCGGGCCATTCGATCCACGTGTGCGGCCACCGCAACTCGTCCTCGTGGCGCTCGCGGAGTTTCGCGGTGCCGAGGTAGAGCCCGAAGCCGGGTTCAGGACCGGACGCGGGTCCATTGCGCAGGCCGCGTCCTCGCACCCAGGAGTCGTCCGGTAGGCGGATCGCGCCCGCGAGGCGTCCGCCCGTGCCGGTGCCCTTGCCGTCCTGCTCGTTCGTCGTTTCGTTCATCAGGAACCTCCCTGCCCATTGCGCGAGATGGTGACGACGTGCTTTCTGTGAGGCGTCCTGATCACGAACTCAAAGCTACGAAGCCGATGCGGCATTCGCTATGGGGTTCCCCTCACGGCGTACTGTGGTCGACCGCAGTACGAATGGGGTGTCGCGGCGGCGAACGTGACCGTACTCTCGCCCTGCTCCGCCAGGCGCCCGCCGTGGGAAGGCGGTGCGGTCGTTGACGTTCCCGGCGGTCACCTGGATCGACGGCGGCAGGCCGCGCCCGTCGGCGGTCAGGTGGACCTTGGTGGTCAGCCCGCCCCGCGACCGCCCGAGCGCCTGCCCGCCGACCTGTCGGGGTGTCCGGCTCGTCCCGCCGGGTAGCCGAACACCAAGATTCACCGGACAGGCTCTAAGGGCTGAGCCGGGCCCAGACCCACTTCCCGCCCTTGGGATCCCGTGTGACGCCGCACGCGGACGAGAGCGCCTGGACGAGCGGCAGCCCGCGCCCACCGGCATCCTCGAACGAGCCGTCCGCCGCGCCGAGGTCGTCCGGTACGACTTCCGGCAGCGGCCGGGCCTGCGGGATCTCCGGGCTCGCGTCCCACACCGCGACGACGATCCCGCCGACGTCCCGGCTCACCTGGAGCCGGATCTCCTCATGCGGCGTCTGCCGCGCCGCGTTCGTGACGAGTTCCGACACGATGAGAAGCGCATCGTCCGAAATGTGGCGACAATTCCACTGGTTTAGCCGGGCGCCCGCTAGCGTCCGCGCAAGCCCCACGGCCGACGGCGTCCCCAGCAGCGGAATGATCAGGTCCCCGGTCGCAGTGATCGACATCGATCCCCCTCGCCTCGATTTTCGTTTTCCTGTGACGAGGGTCGCTGACGTCTTCTATGGTCGGCGTGTTGATGTAAACAGACATAAACAGGAGCGGTCTTGCCGATCGTCCGCGAACCTCTCGACCCCAAGGCGTCTCAGTGGCACTTCCTTGCCTTCTACCTGCGGTTTCTTCGAGAGAGGGCCGGGCTGTCGCTGACCCAGTGCGGCCGAATTCTCAATGTCGCCAGGTCGACTGTTTCTAACATGGAGGCGGGACGGCTTCGCCCGCATGAAGGTCATCTTGTGAAGCTGGACGAGAAATATGGCACTGGTGAGTTGTTGCGGGTAATGCTGTGGTATGCCCGGATGGCTCACGATCCGGACTGGTTTGGGCAGTTCTCTGCTTATGAGCAGGAAGCCAAGTCGATCAAGATCTACCATGGGCTGGCTGTTCCGCACCCCGTGCAAACCGAGGAATACACGTGCTCGCTGGTATCGGCTGGTTCCCTGAAGGGGCTCGAAGGCGAGTTGCGGGAACGAGCCGAGCGGAAGGCCGCCATCCTTGGGCGCGAGGAGCCGCCCGACTTGTGGGTCCTGCTGGGCGAAGGCGCGTTGACGCAAGTGGTCGGTGGCGCCGACGTGATGGCGGCGCAACTTCGCTACCTGCTGACGTTGGCGGATGAGCGTCGCGCAAGTATCCGGATCGTGCCCTTCTCGGCGGGTGGGACGCGTGGGGTGGATGGCTCGCTCCAGATAATCCGGCTAGACGTCCGTGACGTCGCGTATGTGGGCGCTCAGTGTGGCGGACGTCTGATCGAATCACCTGGCGAAGTGAGGGAGGTAGCGGATATATTCGACCAAATCGGCGCAAATGCCCTGCCGGAGAGTGACTCCCGGAAGATGATCAAACGGTACTTGGAGAGATATACATGATCATCCGGTGGCGTAAGAGTTCCTACAGTGGTGGCGTGAGCGACAAGGCTTGTGTCGAGTTGGGTCGTTTTGCGGACGGCGTCGGGGTGCGGGACTCCAAGGACCCTGGGGGCGGGCATCTGGTGCTCAGCGTGGACGCGTTCGCCGGGCTGGTGGACGAGTTGAAGCGGCGGTCCGTGCGCTGACGGGCGGTTCGCGGCTGGGAGACTCGGCGGGTGGAATTCTTCTGCTACCACCGAGACCGGCCGGGATCCCTGGAGCTTCGCCATGCGCTGGTCGAGGAGCACTGGTCGTACATGGACCGGTTCGACCGGCGACTGATCGCGCGCGGGCCGACGTTCCGGGAGGACGGCGAACTCTCCGGGAGCGTGCACATCGTCGACCTGCCGGATGCGGCCGCCGTCCGGGCGTTCGCGTTCGACGAGCCCTGCTACCAGGCCGGGGCGTATCGGGACGTGCTGGTGCGGCGGTGGCGCAACGCGCTGGGGCGCACGATGTGGGACTTCCCCGGCGGCCGGGCCGCGGACGACCGGTACCTGGTGCTCGGCCTCGGCTCCGGTGAGGGCGCCGACCTCGACGTGCCGGACGGGTGGAAGGACGACCTGATCGCGTACGGGCCGCTGCTGTCGGACGACGGGACCGCCTGGCTGGGGACGGCGGCACTGGTCCGCGCGGCGGGGCCGGACGCGGCGCGCGCCGTCCTGACGGAGGACCGCTACGCCGCCGTCGAGGTGCACGCCTGGGAACCCGGCGGCCGCCGCTGAACGAGGGGCGGAACCTTCCGTTCAGAGCATGTCCGCAGCGCGGCGACGTCGGCGCCGGGCGAGCTTGTTCACGTGTGCGAGTCTTGCGTAGCCCGCCCAAACGGCGAAGGCGATGACGCCGCCGATGAGAGCGATCGCCAATGCCTCCGAAGGATTCTCGCTGTTCCGCACATGAATACCGCAGATGAAAACCTCGGCGACGACGATGAAGACGAAGATGCTCAAGTACGAACCTTTGAACCCCGCAGTGTGGTCGAGGGCGTCGGCGGCCATGTGGGACGCGAGGTAGGGCAGGCCCGTCGCGAGGGGAAGGTGTCCTGCCGAGTACATCAGCAGGTCCGCGATCCGTCGTCCTCGCTCGGCGGAGTAGTCGAGCGAGTTCCTGTAGATCTCTTGCTGTAGCGACCAGGCCAGGAGGGAACCCAGGTGGATCTGGGTGTTCTGGGGAAGCGCTTCGGAATGCTGTGCCAACCGCTCCACTGCCTGGGTGAGGCGGTCGAGGTCCAACTGCGGCGTTACGACTTCGGGGATGGTCTTCTCGGTGTCGTGCGCGTTCATATTGACCAGCAGGACCGGGCCGGTGGCGAGCCAATGCCCCTCGGGGAGGGCCGCCTTCACGCGTAGGACGGCGCGGAGGGCGGCGGGCGAGATGTCGGTCGCCGACGCCTCGGCCTTGGCGAGGCGACGGTACCGGGCTGCGATTTCCGCGTCGCCGGGGGCGAGCTTGAACGCTTTGATGACGTCTGCCCTCCTGCCGGACGCGGACAGCCGCCATGCGTACTCGGTGCGGATCGGAGCGTCGCCGGGGGCCAGTTCGTGTGCCTTTCTGGCCGATTCGACGGTCCCGTCGGTGAGAAGCGCTCGGATGTATGCGCTGGTGACCTCGGTGTCGTCCGGGGCGACCTCGTGGGCGAGCCGGAGGTCCGGGAGCCCGTTGCGGCCTTCGGCGATGGACGCCCGGGCGCGTTGCAGGAGGCAGCGGGCGTGCAGGGGATCCAGTGCGAGCCCGCGTTCCGCCTGGTGCGCGGCGAGCCGTGTCTTGCCCGCGGCGACGCTTCGGCCGGCGAGTTCGGCCCAGCCGTCGGGGTCGTCGGCGGTGACGGTGTGCTCCGGGGCGGGCGCCGGAAGCCGGACGGTGCCCGCCGCGGCGTTGCCGAGGACGGTCCGTGAAGGGGCGAGCGAGCGCAGCTCCGCCACGATCTCGGCGGCGGTGGGGCGGGCGGCCGGATCCTTCGAGAGGGCGCGCATCACCAGTGGGAGCAGCGGGCCGTCGATCCCGCGGACGACGGGCTCGGCTTCCAGGATGCGTGCGTGCAGGGTCCGGTGGTCCTCGCCGAACGGGGGAGCGCCCGACGCGGCGTGCACCATGGTCCCGGCCCAGGCGAACAGGTCGGTGGAGGGGGTCACCCGGTGGCCGAGGAGCTGCTCCGGCGCCATGAACGGCGGGGTGCCCACTTGCAGACCGGTGGCGGTGATCCGTGTGCCGCGCTCGGCGAGGAGCGCCAAGCCGAAGTCGATGACGCGGGGGCCGTGCGGGCCGAGCAGCACGTTCGCGGGCTTGAGGTCGCGGTGGACGATCCCCTCGGCGTGGACGTGCTCGAGCGCGGCGGCGATGCCGACGGCCGCCTCCTGCAAGGCGTCGGTGCGCAGGGGGCCGTGCCTCTTCACCTGCTCGGCCAGGGACGGGCCGGGGATGTACTCGATGACGAGGTACGGCGGGTCGGCGTCCGGGTCGGCGTCCAGCAGAGCGGCCGTGCAGCGGCGCCCGAGGCGTCGCAGCATGGCGATCTCGCGCCGGAAGCGCGCGGGGACGGTGCCGTCCTCGTCGCGCACCAGTTCGGCGCGGATCGTCTTGACGGCGACACGGCCGCCCTCGCCGTCCTCCGCCAGATAGACGGCGCCCATGCCCCCGGCGCCGATGCGTCCCAAGATTCGGTGGCCGCCGATCATCACGGGGTCGTCGGGATGCAAAGGGCCCATGGACCTGCCTAAGGGGAAAGCGCCGGGGAGGCGGGGCGGTGCGGACGCCGAAGATCGCGCCGTTCTTCCAGGGAACACGCGGTCGGATCCGCCCGGCAAGACCCGGTAACGGACCGTATGCGGACACCGCTGGGGGCCGTCACCGCAAGGTGTCCGGACGGGGCGGGGCGGGTAGGCATCGGGGAGCTCTTGCGGCGTCGCGGCTTCGCAGGTGCTTCCGGGGTGTTTGGAGGAATCCCACAAACCTCGCAGGGCAGCATGCGTTGTCGGCGGCATGGAACTACCGGCCGAATGACGAGAGGCTGACGCCGCCGGTCTGTCACGCGTCTACAGGGGGTTCGGTCAGTGTTCAGTCGTGTCGCCATCGTCAACCGTGGTGAGGCCGCGATGCGGCTCATCCACGCCGTGCGGGACATCGCCGCGGAGACCGGGACACGGATCGAGACCGTCGCCCTGTACACGGACGTCGATCGTGCCGCCGCGTTCGTCCGCGAAGCGGACCGCGCGTACGACCTCGGGCCCGCGTCGGCGCGGCCGTACCTCGATCTGGACGTGCTGGAGCGCGCGCTGGTGGAGTCCGGCGCCGACGCGGCGTGGGTCGGCTGGGGGTTCGTCGCGGAGGACCCGGCGTTCGCGGAGCTGTGCGAGCGGATCGGGGTGGCGTTCGTCGGGCCGAGCGCGGAGGCGATGCGGCGGCTCGGCGACAAGATCGGCGCGAAGCTGATCGCCGAGGAGGTCGGGGTGCCGGTGGCGCCCTGGAGCCGGGGCGCGGTCGAGAGCCTGGACGCGGCGGTGGCGGCGGCCGCGGAGATCGGGTACCCGCTGATGCTGAAGGCGACGGCGGGCGGCGGGGGCCGCGGCATCCGCATGGTCGCGAACGAGGCGGAGCTGGTGGACGCCTACGAGCGCACCGGCCAGGAGGCCGCGCGGGCGTTCGGCAGCGGCGTCGTGTTCCTGGAGCGGCTGGTCACCGGGGCGCGGCACGTCGAGGTGCAGGTCATCGCGGACGGCGAGACGGCGTGGGCGCTCGGCGTGCGGGACTGCTCGGTGCAGCGGCGCAACCAGAAGGTCATCGAGGAGTCGGCGTCGCCGGTGCTGCGGCCCGAGCAGGCGGCCGAGCTGAAGGCGTCCGCCGAGCGGCTCGCGGTCGCCGTCGGGTACCGGGGGGCGGCGACCGTCGAGTTCCTGTACCACCCGGGCGACGAGATGTTCGCGTTCCTGGAGGTCAACACGCGCCTCCAGGTGGAGCACCCGATCACCGAGGCGACCACCGGGTACGACCTGGTGAAGGCGCAGCTGCACGTGGCGTCGGGCGGACGGCTGGAGGGGGAGCGGCCCGTGGAGCGCGGGCACGCGGTCGAGGCGCGGCTGAACGCCGAGGACCCGGACCGCGACTTCGCGCCGTCCCCCGGGCGCATCGCGCGGCTGGAACTGCCCGCGGGGCCGGGCGTGCGGGTGGACACCGGCGTCGCCGAGGGCGACACGATCCCCGCCGACTTCGACTCGATGATCGCGAAGATCATCGCCTACGGCCGGGACCGGGACGAGGCGCTGGCCCGGCTGCGGCGGGCGATGGCGCGCACCACCGTGATCATCGAGGGGGGCGCGACGAACAAGGGCTTCGTCCTCGATCTGCTGAACCGGCCCGAGGTGATCGACGGCAGCGCGGACACCGGCTGGATCGACCGGGTGCGGGAGGCGGGCGGGCTCGTCTCGCACCGGCACTCGGGGGTCGCGCTGGTGGCGGCGGCCATCGAGGTGTACGAGGAGGAGGAGCGCGCGGAGCGGGCGCGGCTGCTGGCGACGGCGTCGGGCGGACGCCCGCAGGTGCGGCACGAGAGCGGCCGGCCGCTGGACCTGAAGCTGCGCGGCGCCGGGTACCGGGTGCGGGTGGCGCGGGTCGGCGCGCACCGGTTCCGGGTGGGCGTCGAGGCGGGCGGCGACGTCCGCGCCGCCGATGTGGAGCTGGAGCGCTTCGACCGGCACGCGGGCCGCATCACGGTCAACGGCGCCCGGTACCGGCTGGTCACCGGGACGCACGGGCCCGTCCACCTGGTCGAGGTGGACGGCGTCCCGCACCGGGTCAGCCGGGACGAGGGCGGCGTCGTCCGCGCGCCCGCGCCCGCGCTGGTCGTCGCCACGCCGCTGGAGGCCGGCGCCGAGGTCGAGGCGGGCGCGCCGATCCTCGTGCTGGAGAGCATGAAGATGGAGACGGTGCTGCGGGCGCCGTTCAAGGCGCGGCTGAAGGAATGCGTCGTGTCGGCGGGCAGCCAGGTGGAGGCCGGTGCGCCGCTGCTGAGGCTGGAGCAGCTCGCGGACGACGTGGAGGCCGCGGAGACCGCGGTCGGCGGGGCCGTCGAGCTGGAGCTGCCCGCCGCGCCCGCGGCGGTCCCGGCGCGGGAGCGCGCGGCGCGCGGCCTGGAGGACCTGCGCAGCCTGCTGCTGGGCTTCGACGTCGACCCGCACGACGAGGGGCGCGTGCTCCAGGACTACCTCGCCGCGCGCGCCGCGGCCGCCGCGGACGGGCACCGGCCGCTGGCGGCGGAACTCGCGCTCGTCGACGTGTTCGCCGACCTCGCCGAGCTGGGCCGCGACCGTCCGGCGGGCGGCGACGAGGGCCACGTGCACAGCGCCCGCGAGCACTTCCACACCTACCTGCAGAGCCTCGACGTGGAGCGGGCCGGGCTGCCGGACGCGTTCCGGGAGCGGCTCGGCAAGGCGCTCGCGCACTACGGCGTCACCGACCTGGAGCGCTCGCCGGAACTGGAGTCCGCGGTGTTCCGCGCCTTCCTCGCGCGGCAGCGGGCGTCCGCCGACGCGGCGGTCGTCGCGGCGCTGCTGCGGGCGTGGCTGCTGGAGCCGCCGCCGGACGAGCGGATGCGCGAGACCGTCGGGCTCGCGCTGGAGCGGCTGGTGGCGGCGGCGCAGGTCCGGTTCCCGGTGGTGTACGACCTGGCGTGCGGCGTGGTGTTCGCGTGGTTCGCGCAGCCGCTGCTGCGCCGCAACCGCGCCCGCGTGTACGCCGACGTCCGCAAGCACCTGCGGTACCTGGACGCGACGCCGGACGCGCCGGACCGCGCGGAGCGGATCGCGGAGATGGTGCGCAGCACCGAGCCGCTGGTGCGGCTGCTCGGGCGGCGGCTCGACCGCGGCGACGCCGACAACACGGTCATGCTGGAGGTGCTGACCCGCCGGTACTACGGCAACAAGGGCCTCATCGGCGTCGGCACCCGGGAGGCGGCGGGCTGCACGTTCGTGGTCGCCGAGCGGGCGGGCTCGTGCCTGGTGTCGGCGGCGGTCCGCTTCGAGGCGCTGGGCGGCGCGCTGCGCGGCCTCGCGGAGCTGGCGGGCGACGAGGACGTCGACGCCGACATCTACCTCGCGTGGGAGGGGCAGCCGGACGACTTCGACGCGATGGCGGCCGCGCTGCACGAGGTCGTCGCCGCGCACCCGCTGCCGGACCGGGTCCGCCGCATCACCGCGACGGTCGCGGGCAGCCGCGGCGCGGTGATGCACCACCACTTCACGTTCCGCCCGTCCGGGGACGGCATGGCGGAGGAGCGGCTGATCCGCGGCCTGCACCCGTACATCGCGCAGCGGATGCAGCTGGAGCGGCTGAGCGAGTTCGACCTGACCCGGCTGCCGTCGTCGGACGAGGAGGTCTACCTCTTCCAGGCGGTCGCGAAGGAGAACCCGGCGGACGACCGCCTCGTCGCGTTCGCGCAGGTGCGGGACATGACGGAGCTGCGCGACCAGGACGGCCGGCTGGTCACCCTGCCGATGGCCGAGTACACGATCGCGAGCTGCCTCGACTCGATCCGCCGCGCGCGGGAGCTGCGCCCGTCGAAGAAGCGGGTCGGCACCAACCGCATCGTCGTGTACGTGTGGCCGCCGATCAGCCTCACCCGGGCGGAACTGGAGATGATCGTCGGGCGGGTGCTGCCGACGGCCGCGGGCGCCGGGCTCGAGGAGATCCTGATCATCGGGCGGCGGCGCGACCGGGAGACCGGCGAGCTGAGCAAGATGGCCGCGCGCGTCGCGTTCGGCGCGGCCGGGGGCGTCCGGGTGACGGTCGGGGAGCCGTCCGACGAGCCGGTCGAGCCGGTCGGCGGCTACCGGCAGAAGGTGCTGCGCGCGAGCGCCCGCAACACCGTGTACCCGTACGAGCTGACGCGGATGCTCGGCGACTTCGTCGAGCACGACCTCGACGGCGCCCACGCGCTGGTGCCCGTCGACCGGCCCGCCGGGCGCAACACGGCGGCGATGGTCGCGGGCGTCGTCCGCACGCCGACCCGGCTGCACCCGGAGGGCGTCACGCGGGTCGTGCTGCTCGGCGACCCGACGAAGTCGCTCGGCGCGCTGTCGGAACCGGAGTGCCGCCGCGTGATCGCCGCGCTGGACCTGGCGGAGCGGATGCGGGTGCCGCTGGAGTGGTACGCGCTGTCGTCCGGCGCCCGGATCTCCATGGACTCGGGCACGGAGAACATGGACTGGGTGGCGGCGGCGCTCAAGCGGATCGTCGAGTTCACCCAGGACGGCGGCGAGATCAACATCGTGGTCGCGGGCGTCAACGTCGGCGCGCAGCCGTACTGGAACGCCGAGGCGACGATGCTGATGCACACCAAGGGCGTCCTCGTGATGACGCCCGACTCGGCGATGGTGCTCACCGGCAAGCAGGCGCTGGACTTCTCCGGCGGCGTGTCGGCCGAGGACAACTTCGGGATCGGCGGCCACGACCGGGTGATGGGCCCGAACGGGCAGGCGCAGTACTGGGCGCCCGACCTGGTGTCCGCGCGGGACGTGCTGATGGCGCACTACGAGCACACGTACGTCGCGCCGGGCGAGGACGGGCCGCGGCGGGCGGAGACGGCCGACCCCGCCGACCGCGACGTCTCCGACTTCCCGCACGCCGTCGAGGGCAGCGACTTCACGACCGTCGGGGAGATCTTCTCGGCGGCCGCGAACCCGGACCGCAAGAAGCCGTTCGACATCCGGACCGTGATGCGCGCCCTGTCCGACCAGGACCACCCGGTGCTGGAGCGCTGGGCGGGGATGGCCGACGCGGAGACCGCGGCGGTGCAGGACGTGCACCTCGGCGGCATCCCGGTGTGCCTGCTCGGCATCGAGTCGCGGCCGGTGCCGCGGCGCGGGTTCCCGCCCACCGACGGGCCGGACGCCTACACGGCGGGCACGCTGTTCCCCCTGTCGTCGAAGAAGGCGGCGCGGGCGATCAACGCGGCGAGCGGCAACCGGCCGCTGGTGGTGCTGGCGAACCTGTCGGGCTTCGACGGGTCCCCGGAGTCGCTGCGGAAGCTGCAGCTGGAGTACGGGGCGGAGATCGGGCGCGCGATCGTGAACTTCCGGGGCCCCATCGTGTTCTGCGTGATCTCGCGGTACCACGGCGGCGCGTTCGTGGTGTTCTCGAAGGCGCTGAACCCGGACATGACGGTGTTCGCGCTGGAGGGCTCGTTCGCGTCGGTGCTGGGCGGCGCGCCCGCCGCCGCGGTGGTGTTCACCCACGACGTGGACGCCCGCACCGCGGCCGACCCGCGGGTGCGCGACCTGGAGGGCCGCGCGGCGGCCGCCGCCGGTCCGGAGCGCGCCGCGCTGCTCGCCGAGCTGGTCGAGCTGCGCGCGTCGGTGCGGACGGAGAAGCAGGCCGAGGTGGCCGCGGAGTTCGACCGGGTGCACGACATCCGGCGCGCGGTGGAGGTCGGCTCGGTCGACGCGGTCATCGGCGCCGCGGAGATGCGCCCGCGGATCATCGAGGCCCTGGAGGCCCGCCTGGCGCGGTAGCCGCCCCCTGGGGCGTCCGGCCGTCGACCGGCCCGGGTCCGCGCGGAGGCGCGCGGGCCCGGGCCGGTGGCGTTCCACGGACCCTTGACACATAGCGACCGATTGGTTTCTATGTTCGGCATGGGATACGACGTGATCGTCCGGGGCGGGCGCTGGTTCGACGGGACGGGCGCGCCGTCGGCCGTCCGCAACATCGGGATCCGGGACGGCCGGGTCGCCGCCGTCACCGCCGCGGAGCTGGACGCGGACGGGGCTCGGGTCGTCGAGGCCGCGGGCCGCTGGGTGATGCCGGGCTTCGTCGACGTCCACACCCACTACGACGCCGAAGTGCTCGCCGCGCCCGGACTCGGCGAGTCGGTGCGGCACGGGGTCACGACCGTCGTGTTCGGCTCGTGCTCGCTGAGCACCGTGCACGTCGGCCCGCTGGACGCCGCCGACCTGTTCAGCCGGGTCGAGGCGGTGCCGCGCGAGCACGTCATCCGCACGCTCGAACAGCATCGGACCTGGGACACCGCCGAGGAGTACGCCGCGGCGCTCGAACGGCTCCCGCTCGGCCCGAACGTCGCCGCGTTCCTCGGGCACTCCGACCTGCGGGCGTCCGTGATGGGCCTCGGACGGTCCACCGACCGCCGGGTCAAGCCGAGCGCCGCCGAACTGCGGGAGATGGAGCTGCGGCTCGTCGACGCCCTCAAGGCCGGGATGCTCGGCCTGTCGGAGATGCGCAACCCGTGGGACAAGATGGACGGCGACCGCTACCGGTCGCGCACCCTGCCGTCCACCTTCGCGACCCGCGAGGAGCGCCGCCGCCTGTACCGGATCGTGCGGAGCGCGGGCCGGGTGCTCCAGACGATCCCCAACCTGAACACGCCCTACAGCCTGGTCCCGGCGCTCGCCGCGTCCGTCGGGCGCGGCGGCCGCCGCCCCCTCAAGACCAGCATGCTCGCCGCGGCGGACGTCAAGGCCAACCCGCTGCTCATGCACATCATGGGGCCGCTGGCGCGCGCGTCCAACCGGCTCGGCGGCGACTTCCGGTGGCAGCACCTGCCGGTCCCGTTCCGGGTCCACGCGGACGGCATCGACCTGGTCGTCTTCGAGGAGTTCGGCGCCGGGGCGGCCGCCCTGCACCTGAAGGAGGAGGTCGAGCGGAACGCGCTGCTGCGCGACGAGGACTACCGCCGCCGCTTCCGCCGCGACTACGAGAACCGCTGGTCGCCGCGCATCTGGCACCGCGACCTGTACGACGCCCACATCGTCGCCTGCCCCGACCCGGCGGTCGTCGGCCGCTCGTTCGGGCAGGTGGCGGACGAGCGCGGCGTCCACCCCGTCGACGCGTTCCTCGACCTCGTCGTCGAGCACGGGCGCGCGCTGCGCTGGTACACCGTCATCTCCAACCACCGGCCCGCGGCCCTGGACAAGCTCAGCGCCCTGCCCGAGGTGCAGATGGGCTTCTCCGACGCGGGCGCGCACCTGCGCAACATGGCGTTCTACAACTTCCCGCTGCGGCTGCTGAGCCGCGCCCACCACGGCGGCTTCATGAGCGTCGAGCGGGCCGTGCACCGGCTGACGGGGGAGCTCGCGCACTGGTACGGCATCGACGCCGGCACGCTCCGCGAAGGCGACCGGGCCGACCTCGTCGTCGTCGACCCCGACCGTCTCGACGGGTCCCTGGACGAGGCCCGCGAGGCGCCGTTCGAGGAGTTCGGCGGACTGGTGCGGATGGTGAACCGCAACGACGCCACCGTCACCGCGACCCTCGTCGCGGGCGTCCCGCTGTTCCTGGACGGCCGGTTCACCGAGGCCCACGGCACCCGGCGGACCGGCGGGTTCCTGCGCGCGGGCCGGCCCCGGATACCCTCCATGGCGTGACGACGGAGCGGCGGCGCACCCAGCGGGAGCGCAGGGAAGGGACCATCGGCAGGCTGCTCGACGCGACCATCGCCGCGATCTCGGAGGTCGGCTACGCCCGCGCGTCCGTCGGGGAGATCTGCACCCGCGCGGGCGTCTCGCGCGGCGGCCTGTTCCGCCACTTCGACACGCGCCTCGACCTGCTGGTCGCCGCGGCGGAGGAGGTGGGCCGCCGCCAGCTCGCCCTGGTCGGCGAGCAGCTCGCGGCGCACCCCGACGCCGGCCTGCGGGACGCCCTGGAGCTGATGCGCGGCCGCCACCGCGCCGTCGACAACGTGGTCTGGTTCGAGCTGCTCGTGGCGGCCCGCACCGACGCCGAGCTGCGCGCGCGCCTCGCGCCCGCGGCGGAGCGCTACCGCGACGCGATCACCGAGCTGGCCCGCGCCGCCCCCGGCCTGCGGGACCTGCCGGACGAGGACCGGCACGTCCTGGTGTCGGCGGCCCGCCACCTGTTCGACGGCGAGACCATCCACCGGACGGTCGTCCCGGAACCCGACGCCGAGCGGCGTCGCCTGGAGCTGCTGGCCGAACTCGCCGAGACCGTCCTGCGGCGCCGCGCCCCGCGGCCGTGACGGCCCGCCGCCCCGGATCACGCGGGTGACGGGACGTCCGCGGCGGGGACCAGGACGGGCAGGAGCGCGTCGCGGAGGGCGGTGAGGGACGCCGACTCGGCGGCGGCGGCCGCGACGCGGCGGGCCAGCGGCGCGACGGTCGCGCCGAAGCGGCGGGCGGCGCCGTCGCCCGGCCACGGGACCTCGTAGCGGGCCAGGTCGGACCAGGCGGCGCGGGGCATCCGGGTGCCGTCGCCGACGGCCGACGCGTGCGCGACGACGGCGTCGCTGGCGAGCGCCGCCAGCAGCCACGCGCGGTGCGCCGCCTCGCCCGGGCGGACGACCAGGATGTCGGTGGACGCGACGCCGTCCACGAACGCGAGGCCCACCTTGTGGAAGGAGGGGCGGAGCCTGCCGAACAGGACGTCGCCCGCGGCGAAACGCGTCTTGCCGCTGCGCACGTCCGCGGCGGCCGTCCACGTGGTGAGCCACATGCTGCGGCGGGGGACGTGCTCCAGCGCGATGTACGGCTCCCCGTCCGGGATGCGGGACGCCGGGACGAGGTCGCGGACGAGCGTGCCGAGGGCGTCGAGGCGGACGGACGCCCGGGCCGCGGCCGCCGCCTCGTCGTACCGGGCGCGGACCAGCGCGTCGGCGAGCGCGGCGAGCCGCCCGTTCACGGCGATCTTGTCGTCGAGGGCGCCGAGGACGCCCGCGGCGCGGTCCTGGCGGGCGCGGGAGGCGCGCGGCACCGGCAGGTCCTTCAGGACGCCCTGGGTGAGGAGCGGCTGGCCGGAGCCGAGCCGGTACCGGTTCAGGTCGAGGGCCTTCAGCAGGTAGTGGACGTAGCGGGGGTTCACGCCGTCCCGGGGCGTGACGATGATCGCGTTGTCGGTGACCCAGCAGCGGTCCGGGCTGTAGTGGACGGCGCCGCAGTAGGTGCCGACGCGGCCGACGACGACCGTGCCGGCCTCCGCGTTGAACCGGTCGGACGTGCCGATCACGCCGTTCGCCCCGTACGTGCGGTACGCGGCGCCGGGGGCGGGCCGCGCCTTCCCGTTCGCCAGGTCGACGAGGTCGCCGAGCCGGACCGTCACCCGTCCAGCCCGTCCAGCCGGGCCCGGACGACCGCGTCGAGGCGGGCCGACTCGTCCAGGCAGGCGAGCAGCTCCTTGGTGAGGCGCTCGATGCGGTCGGCGGCGGGTTCGGCGGCCTCGGCGGCGGGCGCGCCGACGTAGCGGCCCGGCGCGAGGACGTGCCCGTGGTCGCGGATCTCCCGCAGGGACACCGAGCGCGCGAAGCCCGGCTCGTCCACGGGACGGCCCGCGCGCCACGCGCGGTGCGCGGTCGCGATCCGGTCGATGTCGGCGGGCGTCAGGACGCGCTCGGTGCGGTCCACGAGGGTGCCCATGCCGCGCGCGTCGACGAACAGGACGTGGCCCGCGCGGGCGCCCTTGTCGCGCGTCAGGAACCACAGGCACGCGGGGATCTGCGTGGTGCGGAACAGCTGGGGCGGCAGCGCCACCATGCAGGACACGAGGTCGGCCTCCACGAGCGCCGCCCGGATCCCGCCCTCGCCCTTCTGCGTGGACGACATCGAGCCGTTCGCCATCACGACGCCCGCGGACCCGGTGGGCGCGAGCTTGGCGAGGATGTGCTGGATCCACGCGAAGTTCGCGTTCCCGGCGGGCGGGACGCCGAACCGCCAGCGGGGGTCGTCCGCCCGCCGGTACCAGTCGGACATGTTGAACGGCGGGTTCGCGAGCACGAAGTCCGCGCAGAGGCCGGGGTGGGCGTCGGTGCAGAAGGTGTCGGCGCGGCGCAGGTCGCCGGCGATGCCGTGGACGGCGAGGTTCATCCGCGCCAGCCGCCACGTCCGCTCGTTGGCCTCCTGCCCGAACACCGCGATGTCGTCCCGGCGGCCCCGGTGGCTCAGCACGAACTTCTCCGCCTGGACGAACATGCCGCCGGAGCCGCAGCACGGGTCGTACACGCGTCCCCGGTACGGCTCCAGGATCTCCACGAGCAGCCGCACCACGGCGGCGGGCGTGTAGAACTCGCCGCCGCGCTTGCCCTCCGCGCGGGCGAACCGCTCGAGGAAGTACTCGTAGACCTCGCCGAGGACGTCGCCGGGCCCGCCGGGCGCGCCGGTGCCGATGCTCGCGCCGTCGATGAGGCGGACGAGTTCGGTGAGGCGGCGCCCGTCCACGGTGGTGAAGATCTTCGGGAGGGCCCCGGCCAGCGCGGGGTTCGCCGCCATGAGCGCGTCCATCGCGGCGTCCAGCGCCCGGCCGTCCCCGGAGGCGGCGAGCGCGTCCCAGCGGGCGGGCTCCGGGACGTCGAACGCGCCGGAGCCCGAGGCCCATTTGAGGAACACCAGGCCCAGCACGAAGTCCTTGTACTGGCCGGCGTCCATGGAGCCGCGGAGCGTGTCCGCGGACCTCCACAGGATGTCCTTCAGATCCGCCCCCCGTCAGAACGTCGTGCGCCGCAGCGTCAGCCTGACCTCGCCGGTCGCGCGGTCGGTCTCCTCGGTCGCGACGTCGAAGCCGTGGCTCTCGGCGAACGCCAGGGCGGTGAGCCGCCCGTACCGCTGCGCCACCGTGTCGAGCCACCGGGAATCGTACTTGTGCCGGTCGTAGCCGCTGATGATCGCCTCGAACGTCCCGTCGGGCGTCCGGTGGAAGCCGAGGTCGTTGCTGGCCGCGCCGACGAACCGCCGCCGCACCACCACCTCCGCCTTCTCCGGGCGGCGGTCGCCCTGGTAGCCGTAGAGGTGCGTGGGCGACGCGTGCGACTCGACCTGGTCGAACCCCAGGTCGTTGAGGACGCCGACGAGGCGCTCCTGGTCGGTGATCGTGGTGCGGACCTTGGTGTAGTGCGACATGGCGTCCTCCCTGGGGACGGCTCAGGACAGCCGGACGACCGGTTGCCGGTCGAGTACGAGGGTGTTGCGCTGGAGGTCGTAGGCCGAGACGGTCAGGCGCTTCTGCGCGTCCACGCGGAAGTCGAGCCGGAACCGGTCGACGCCCGCCTCGGCGGGCGGGTCGGCCTCCAGGAACGTCGGGCTGTCCTCGTTCAGCCACAGCCGGGACCGCTCCTGCAGCCGCTGCGCGGTGACGGCGACCGTGCGGGCGCCGCCGTTCGCGTCGAACATGATCTCCAGGTCGGAGCTGGCCTCCCGGTAGCTCGCGTGCGCCAGCTCGTACACCGCGATGCCGAGGTGCTTCTGCCCGTTCCGGATCGCCTTGATCGTCAGCATCTTCACCGGCTCGGGCGTCGGGTACTCGGTGCCGGCCTCCACCAGCGTCTCGAACTCGTAGGCGCCGGTGTCCCGGTTGACGTGCCGGATCGCGTAGTCGTGCTGGATGTGGTCGCTCAGCTCGTAGCCGCCCGCGATGCCGGCCGCGCCCGCCGCGACGGCCTCCAGCGGACGGTCGAGGTGCAGCGCGTCCGGCGGGAACTGCAGGGACAGGACGTCCTGCACGGCCGGGACCAGGCTCGTCCCGCCCACCAGGAACACCTTGGAGATCTCGTCGGCCGGGAACCCCTTCGCGGCGGCGCCGTCGAGCGTCTTGCGCAGCGCCCGGTTCACCCGCCCGAGGACGTCCTTGCGCTTCAGCAGCCCGTCGAACTCGGCGCGGGTGACCTCCATGCCGAACCGCCCGGACTCGATCTTCGCCGCGTCCTGCGTGGTCAGCGCGACCTTCGCGCGCTCCGCCGAGCGCAGCAGCTCCCGGAAGACCCGGTTGTACTCCTCGGTGTCGCCGAACGGGACGCCGGTCAGCTCGGCGACGTGCTCGGCGAGCAGCGCGTCGATGTGGTCGCCGCCGAGGTCGAGGCCCGCCTTGGAGATCGTCCGGACGGACGCGCCCGCGGTCGCGTTCGACGGGTCGAGCACCTTCACCACGGACGTGTCGAGGGTCCCGGCGCCGAAGTCGAACACCAGGAACACGTCCCCGGGGTTCAGCCGCGCGCTGTACCCGACGGCCGCGGCCGTCGCCTCGTCCACCACGCGCAGCCGCGCCGCGCCGCCCGCCTCCTCGCCGACCTCCCGGACGAGCCAGTCCCGGTAGGTGTCGAACGACTCGACGGGCGCGGTCGCGACGATCTCCAGGTCGCCGGAGTCGACCGCGAGGGTCGCGGCGGCCATCACGTCCGACAGGAAGCGGGTCGCGGCCTGCCGCGCGGTGACCGTCCGGTCGCCGCCGAGCCGCCGCGGAATGTCCACGGCCCGCCCGGTCACCGCGCTCTTCATCGACTGGAACGCGGTGTTCTCCGGGTCGTCCGCGACCTCGGACGTCACCTGCGCGCCGATCCACCGGCGGTCGCCGCCGCCGGAGAACGCGACGCGGGACGGCACGACCCGCTGGTCGACGCCCCGCGTCCCCTCCCGTTGCAGGTCGAGGCCGGGCAGCGGGACCGGCTCCCCGCGGTCCAGGTCGTGGTCCCAGCCCGCGACGACGGTGTTGGCGGTGCCGAAGTCGATGCCGATACGGGTCGTCATCGTCCCCCTTCCACAGGTCTCCTCCGCATTCTTCCGCGATCTCCGCTTCCGCGCCGCCCTTCGCGGCGTCCGGATCACAGGCTGATGTCGTGCTCCCCGGCGGTCAGCTCGACGGCCTCGCCCAGTTCGACGTCGAACCGGAACCGGTGGACCAGGGTCGCGTCGAGCAGTTCCAGGACGGCCCGGTCCCGGCCGGCGACCGCGGAGTGCGCGAGCGCCGCGCCCACCGCCCCGAGGTCGCGCGGGACGAGGTCGGCGACGGGGCGCCGGACCAGCGCGGGCACCTCCCGCAGCCGCAGGTCGAACAGGTCGACGCGGCCGTCGCCGTGCCCGGCCGCGAGGAACTCGCCGCCGGGCGACAGGGTCAGCCCGGTCGGCCGGTCGCCGGACGGCGTCCGGTGGACGGCGACGGCGTCGAGCGTCGCGCCGGTCAGGAAGTGCAGGTCGCCGGTCCGGTCGGCGATGACGATCTGCCCCGTGCCGGGCAGCACCCCGAGGCCCGCGCACCCCTGGATCTGCGCGTTGCGGGCGGAGACGCGCCGCCCGTCCGCGACCCGCAGCAGGACCGTCCAGCCCTGCGGGTCCGCGCACGCGACCGTGTCGGCGTCGGCGAACCCGACCTCGGTGACCGTCCGGCCGGGGTGGGCGCCGACGGCGTGCCCGGTGGCCGGATCGACCAGGTGCACCGAGCGGCCGAGCAGCGCGAGCCGCCCCGACCCGCGGTGCGCGACGATCCGCCGCGGCCACTGCCGCCGCCCGAGCCCGAACTCGGTGATCGACCGGACCGCCACCGGGCCGTCCGCACGGCCGAGCAGGAGGTCCCCGTCGCGGGTGCCGGCCGCGAACGTCCCGTCCCCGGTCAGCGCCAGCGAGGTGACGGAACCGGGACCGGAGTGCAGGGTGCGGTCGGTCCCGTCCGCGCACCGCACGAGCCGGCACGGCCGGGCCCCCTGCCGTCCCCGCTCACCGGCGAGGACGACGCCGTCCCCGGCGTGCAGCACGCACCCGACGGGGGAGTCGAACCAGTCGTAGCGTTCGGCGAGCCGTGCGGTGCGCAGGTCGAACACGCCCACGACGCCCGCCCGTCCCGCGACCGCGAGGAACGGGCCGTCCGGCGCGAACGAGACGCCGCCGACGCCGTGCCGGAACCGCAGCCGGGCCCGCGGCGCCGCCGTCCACGGCGTGTCGCCGCCCTCCCGCAGCCCGGACGCGACGGCCCGCAGGTCCGCCGCGCGGAACAGCGCGAACAGCCGCCGCTCGTCGTCGCCGCCCGGCGCCCAGCCCTCGAACAGCCGGAACAGCCCGGCGCCCGTCGCGATCGGCACGTCCTTCACCAGCGACCACAGGTCGTCCCATTCGCGGCGGTGCGCGAGCTGCTCGGCGAGGTAGCGGGTCTCGTCGGCGGACATGTCCCGGACGCGGGCGCGCCGGTCGTCGCCGACGATGACGCGGACGAGGTCGAGTTCGCCCGCCGCGAGCATCGCCGTCCGCAGCCGCGCCCGCTCGTCGTCCGCCCGCGACAGGTACGCGAGCGACAGCAGGCCGCCGTCCGGGTCGAGCGCCCGGTACTGCCGCGGCTGCCCGGTGAGCAGGAAGAACGCGGCGCGCGCCACCGGGTCGGCGGGCGCGAACGCGTGCTCGGCGCAGAACGCCGCCAGCCCGGCGTCCGCCGTCGCCCGCGCGCACAGGTCCTCGACGAGCGGACGGTCGTGCACCGCGCGGAACGTTCCGGCGGCGATCTCGCGCAGCGGGTGGTCCCGCATGGCGAGCGCGTCCAGGAGCGCCTCCCGGTAGGGCGTCCGCCGCAGGATTACGGCGTCCGTCTCCAACGCGACGGCGCTCAGCGGGCCGAGGCCCGCGTCCTCGGCGGGGCGCCGCCATCGCAGCAGCGCGGCGCCCGTCTCCGCGTCCGGCTCGCCCAGCCACGCCCGCCACAGGGCGTCCAGCATCGGGCCGGACGGCGGCGTCCCGGCGGCCAGCAGGACGCTCCGCAGCGGCGTGCCCGGATCGGCGCCCGCCTCCCACAGCGCGTCCAGCAGCGGCCCCGCCGCGGCCCGGCAGTGCGCGGCCGCGTGCGCCCGCACGTCCGGGTCGGGATCGGCGAGCAGGTCGGGTGCCAGGCATGCGTCCACGGCCCGCCACTCGTCCAGCCGGTCGTGGAGCGCCAGCGTCACGAGGCGGGCGGGCATCGGCCCGGCGACGGCCCCGGTCTCCAGGACGACCGCCCGCAGCCCCGGGTCGCGCGTCCGCACCCACCACGCCGCGACCCGCTCCCGCGCCCGCTCGTGCAGCCGGTGGCCGGGCGTCCGCGCGATCCGGGCGGCCGCCTCCCGCGCGACCGGCGCGCCGCCCGCCGCGTCCGCGAGCAGCCGCTTCGCCGCGCGGACGCCCCACGGGCCGCGCCGCCCGCTCGCGACCACCCGCCGGTCCGCGTCCGTCCGATGTCCCACCATGCTCCCTCTCACAGGCCGATGTCGTGCTCGCCTCCCGCCGGCCGGACGTCTCCGCCCACTTCGACGTCGAACCGGAAGCGGTGGTGCAGGGCGGCGCGGAAGAGGTCCAGCAGCGCCCGCACGTCCGGGTCGGCGGGCCGCTCCGGCGCCGCCGCGGCGAGGTCGGCGTGGCGCGGCAGGAGTTCCGCGAGCGGCCGCCCGAGGGCGCCGCCCAGCTCCCGGAGCCGCATGTCGTACACGGTGAGCTCGCCGTACACGTGCCCGACCGCGACCAGCGCCCCCGACGGCGACGCCACGACGCAGGTGACCCCGGGGAGGGACGCGACGTGCGGCGCCGCGGCGCCCGGCCGGTCGGCGTCGACGAGGTGCAGCCCGCCGTGGATGTCGGCGGCGGCGACGCCGCGGTGGATCGTCGCCAGGCCCGCGCAGCCGCCCTCGCACCGGAGCACCGCGCGCTCCGCCCCGCCCCCGGCGGGCAGGAACGTCACCGCCCCGTTCCGCTCGGCCACCGCGACGGTGTCCGCGTCGGCGTAGGCGGCGCGGACGGGCCGCTCGGCGGGGTGCAGGATCTCCGCGGGGCCGCCCGCCGGGTCGAGCAGGTGGACCGCCCGGTCGACGACCGCGAGCCGCGGCGTGCCCGGGTGCGCGACCACCGCGCGCGGCCGCAGGCGCGGGTCGAGGCCGAACGCCGCGAGGCTCCGCACCGTGACGTCCCGCCCGTCCGGCCCGCCCAGCACCAGCTCCCCGGCGGTGGTCACGGCGGCGAACCCCGCGCCGTCGCCGGTGCGGGTGAGCGAGGTGACGGGGCCGCCGACCCCGTGCACCGTCCACCCGCCGTCGGGGGCGCAGCGGAACAGCCGGTGCGGGCCCGCGTGCTCGCCCGCGCCCGCCAGCACGGCCCCGTCGGGGAGGAGCAGCACCCGGCCCGCGCTGCGGAAGCCGCCGTGCCGCCGGACGGTCTCGCCGGTGCGCGGATCCAGGACGCGGACGATCCGGTCGAGGCACGAGACGGCGAGGAGCGGCCCCCCGGAGCGCCCGTCGGAGCGCTCCGGGGAGAACGACAGGTGGTGGATCCCGGCGGGCATCCGGAACTCCGTCTTCGCGGGCCGCGCCGCGAGCCCGCCGCGGAACCGCTCCAGCGCGGCCCGGACGGACTCGGGCGTGACGCCGCGGTAGAGCCCGAACAGGCGCCGGCCGTCCTCGTCGCGCGGCCGCCACCCGCCGAACAGGGGCACCAGCGCCGCACCCGACTCGAGAGGGACGTCCCGGACGAGCGACCACAGGGCGTCCCATTCGCAGCGTTCGGCGAGCCGCTCGCCGAAGTACGCGAGCTCCTCGCCCGCCATGTCCGCGACGTGGGCGCGGCGCTCCCCGGACACGACGCGCCGGACGGCGTCCAGGTCCCCGGCGGCCAGCAGCGCCCCGCGGGCGCGGGCGCGCTCGTCCGGCGGCGCCGCCGCGTACGCGAGCGCGAACAGCGACCCGTCCGGATCGAGCGCCCGCCGCTGCCGGTCCTGCCCGGTCAGGGCGAACAGCCACGCGCGCCGGACCGGGTCCCGGGGGACGAGCCCCCGCGCGCGGCACCGCTCCGCGAGCTCCGCGTCCCGGATCGCCAGCTCGCACGCCGCGTCCACGACCGCCTGGTCGCCGCGCGCGGCCGTCCGCTCCGCGGCGAGGCCGGCGAGGGGGTGGTCGGCGAGCAGCGCCGCGGCCAGCACGGACGCGGCGTGGGAGCCGCGGCGGCCCAGCACCAGCGCGGTCACCGCCGCGAGCGGCTCCCCGGCCGCCGAGCGGCCCCAGCGCAGCAGCGCGTCCCGCAGCGGGCCCGGCCCGTCCCGGCCGCACTCCTCCCACAGGGCGTCCACCTCCGGGTAGGGCGCGGGCGCCGGGTTGGCCAGCAGCGCGTCCCGCAGCGGCGTCCCCGGCCCGGTGTCGACATCCCACAGCGCGTCCAGGACGGCGCCCCGGGCCTCGCCGCAGAACGCGGCCGCGCTCTCCCGCACGCCGGGGTCCTCGTCGCCGAGCAGCCCGGGCAGCCACGTCGCGTGGTGCGCGTCCCAGCCGTCCGTCCGCCCCAGGAGCGCCTGGGTGACGAGCCGCGCGGGCGGCACCGGGGCGGTCGCCCCGGTGTCGAGCACCGCCCGGCGCAGCTCCGGGTCGCGCGTGTCGACCCACCACCGCGCGACGTGCGAGCGGGCGTGGGCACCGCGCGGATGCCCCGGCGCCCGCGCGATCCGGACCACGCCGTCCCGCGCCTCCCCGCCGCCGCGCTCGGCGTCCGCGACGAGCCGCCGCCACGCCCGCGCGCCCCACCGCCCGTGCCGCGCGCTCGCGGCGATCCGCCGCTCGGTCCTCGTCCGTGCCACGCTCCGCCCCTCACAGCCCGATGTCGTGCTCGCCGGCGGCGAGCCGGACGGCGCCGCCCACCTCGACGTCGAACCGGAACCGGTGCTCCAGGGCCGTCCGGAGGAGGTCGAGCGCCGCCCGCGTCGCGGCCGGGAACGCGGTCCCGCCGAGGCATTCGGTGACGAGCCGCAGGTGGCGGGGCGCCAGGCCCGCGACGGGGCCGCGGACGACGGCGGCCAGTTCCCGGGGGCGCAGGTCGAACAGGTCGATGCGGCCGTCGCGGTAGCCCGCGGCGAGCAGGGACCCGTCGGGCGACACCGCGAGGCGGCCGCTCTCGTCGTCCGGCGAGGAGCGGACCTGGACGCGCTCCGGCGGGTCGCCGCCGTACACGTGCAGGTCGCCGTACACGCACATGAAGACCGCCTCGCCGGTGCGGGGGAGCGCGTGCGGGCTCCCGGGGCCGAACTGCTTCGTCCGCGCCGGCGGGCCCGTCCGCCCGTCCGGCAGCGACATCCGCGCCACCGTCCCGCTCTTCAGCTTGCAGACGAGCGTGTCGGCGTCGAGGAAGGCGGCGCCGACGACCGGTTCCGCGGTGCGCAGGGCGGTGGCGGACCGGGACCCCGGCTCGATCAGGTGCAGGTCCGCCCGGTCGCCGAGCGCGACGATCCGCCCCGTCCCGCGGTGCGCCCCGATCCGGTCGGGCGGCGGGTCGCCGCCGATCCCGAACGCCGCGGGGGCCAGCGCCCGGACGTCGCCGCCGGGGCCGCCCAGCAGCAGCTCCCCCTCCGCCGTGCACGCCGCGAAGCCGCCGTCGTCGCCGGTCAGGACGAGGGACGTGACGGGGCTCGCGGTGGTGCGCAGCGTCCGCGCGGCACCGTCCGCGCAGCGGATCAGCCGGTGCTCCGACCCGTCGAACGACCGCACCTGCGCGACGACGCCGTCGCCGACGTGCAGGACGCGGTCCAGGCGCGGGCCGTGCTCCTCGTAGCTCTCGACGACCCGCGCCGTCCCGAGGTCGAGCACGCTCACCCCGTGCCGGATGCTCGCGACGGCGAGGCGGGGCCCGCCGCCGGTCCCGCCGGGCGCCGGGCGGCCGGGGGAGAACGACAGGTCGAGGATCCAGTGGCGGGGAAACCGCAGGACCGCGTACGGCTCCAGCGGCGGCCGCTCGACGAGCCGCGCGACGCCCTCCTCGACGGTCGCCGGATCGGCGTCGCGCAGCGCGCGGAAGTACCGGCGCTCGTCCTCCCCGCGCGGGGCCCACCCACCGGCCAGGCGGACCAGTCCGGCGGCGGCCGCGACCGGCAGGTCCCGGACGAACGCCCAGAACTCGTCCCATTCGCGGCGTTCCGCGAGCCGTTCGGCGAGGTAGCGGGCGTCCTCGTCGGGCAGGCGCGACGCGCGGGCGCGCGGGCCGTCGCCGACGATGACGCGGACCAGGTCGAGCTCCCCGTTCGCGACCATGGCGTCCCGGACCCGGCTCCGCACGGCCGGCGGGGCCGAGGCGTACGCGAGGGAGAGCAGCCCGCCGTCCGGGTCGAGCGCGCGGTGCTGCCCGGGCTGCCGGGTCACCACGTAGAACAGGGCCCGCCGCACCGGGTCCCGGGGGGCGAGGCCCCGCTCGACGCAGAAACCGGCGGCGTCCGGCCGCAGGAGCACCCGCTCGCACAGCTCCTCGACGAACTCCTCGTCGAACTTCCCGTCGAACTCCTCGCCGAGCGGCGCGGTGAGTCGCGACGCGGCCGCGTCGCGCAGCGGGGCGTCGCCGAGGAGCAGCGCGTACAGCAGCGCCGCACGCTGCGGCGGTTCGCAGGGCGCGCCCGGCCGCACCCCGTCGAGGGCCGCCGCGACGGGCCGGACGTCGCTCAGGGGGAGCGCCCACCGGAACAGCGCGTCCCCCAGCGGTCCGGCGGGGTCCGCGAGCCACCGGCGCCACAGGCGGTCCCGGTGCGGGACCGGCGGCGGCGCGTCGCGGCGCAGCAGCAGCTCCGCCAGCGCGTCGTGCGCGCCGGCGGACCCGTTCCACAGCGCCTCGTTCCACAGCGCCTCGTCCCACAGCGCCTCGAACACGGGGCCGGCGGCCTCGCGGCACGCGGCCGCCGCGTTCCGCCGCACGTCCGGGTCGTGGTCGGCGAGGAGCCGCCGCACCTGCCCGACGTCCGGCTCGCCCCAGCTCTCGCCGAGGCGGCCCAGCAGGGCGAGCGTCCGCAGGCGGGCGAACCCCTCCCCGGCGACGGCGCCGGTCTCCACCACCGCCTGCCGGACGCGGGAGTCGTGCTCCGCGCCCCACCAGTCCGCGATCAGCAGTCTCGCCCGTTCGCGCAGCCGATGGTCCGGAGTCCGCGCGATCCGGACGATCGCGGCGCGCGACCGGTCGCTGGTCCGCCGCGCGGTGGCGAACAGCCGCAGGCCCGCCCACCGCCCGCGGAGGCCGCGCCCCGCGCTGCGGGCCGCCGCCCGCTCCGCCCGCTCCCGCGCCGTCGGCTTCACGACCGCTCCTCAGAGACTGATGTCGAACTCGCCCGCGGACAGCCGGACGGCGTCCCCGAGCTCGACGTCGAAGCGGAACCGGTGCTCCAGGCACGCCTCCAGCAGCCGCAGCGCCACGCCCCCGCCGCGCCGCACCGGCCCGTCCGCCAGGGCCGAACCGACGGCGGCCAGATGCCCCGGGACCAGGCTCGCCACCGGACGCCCGACGATCCGCGGCACCTCGTGGACGCGCAGGTCGAACAGGTCGGTGCTGCCGTCGGCGTTGCCGACCGCGAGGAAGTCGCCGCCCGGCGACACCGTCATGCCGGTGCGGTTCTGGACGTCCGCCGCGCGGTGCACGGCCGTCCGCTCGAGGGTGCCCGCGTCGAGGACGTGCAGGCCGCCGCCGTCGTCCGCGACGACGACCTCGCCGGTCCGGGGCAGCCCGACCATGCCGACCAGCCCGTGCACGTCGAGCCCGACCTGCGCGGTCTCCTCGAACGCGTCGCCGCACAGCCGCAGCCGCCGCACGGCCCCGCCGCGGCCCGCGCAGACGAGCGCGTCCGCGTCCGCGAACGACGCCCACGCGACCGCCGGGCCGGGCGGCGTGACGGCGGCCGCCGCGCCGCCGCCCGGCGCGGTCACGGCCAACCGCCGGGCCGCCACCGCGATCCGCCCCGACCCCGGATGCACCGCCACGGACCTCGCCCAGGCGCCCCCGCCCAGCCCCAGCGCCGCCACGGGCCGCGACTCCACCGACCCGCCCGGCGCGCCCACCAGCAGCGACCCGGCGCGGGTCCCGGCGACGAACCCGCCGTCGCCCGCGCGGGCGAGGCACGTCACCGACCCGGGCGCCGCGTGCAGCGCCCGCGCCTCGCCGCCCGCGCACCGCAGCAGCCGGCACGGGCGGTCGACCCGGTTGGTGCGCTCGGCGGCGACGAGCGCGCCGCCGCCCACGTGCAGGACCCGCCCGACCGACGCCCCGAACCCGTCGTAGCGCTCGGCGAGCGAGGCCGTGCGCAGGTCGAACACGCCCGCGACCCGGTTCGTGCCCGCGGCGGCGAGGAACGGCCCGTCCGGCGCGAACGACACGTCGTTGACCCGGCCGCGGAACAGGTACCGGGCCTGCCGGGTCACCCGGTCCCGCAGCCCCTCCAGATGCTCGACGGCCCGGGCCAGCGCGTCCGGGTCCGTCGCCCGGTACAGCTCGAAGACGCGGCGGTCGTCGTCGCCGCGCGGCGCCCACTCCCCGAACAGGCGGACGAGGGAGACGCCCGTCGCGATCGGGAGGTCCTGGACGATCGACCACAGGTCGTCCCACGCGCCGCGCCCCGCGAGCTGCTCGGCGAGGTACGCGACCTCGCCGGGCGACATCGACTCGACCCGCGCCCGCCGGTCGTCGCCGACGATGACCCGGACCAGGTCGAGGTCGCCCGCCGCGAGCATCGCCGTCCGCATCCGCTCCCGCACGGAATCCGTCGCGGACGCGTACGCGAGCGACAGCAGGCTCCCGTCCGGGTCCATCGCGCGATGCTGCTCGGGACGGCCCGTCAGCAGGAAGAACACCACCCGCCGCATCGGGTCCTTCGGGGCGAACCCGTGCTTCGCGCAGATCGTCCGGAGGCCGCCGTCGTCGAGCGCCCGGTCGCACAGCTCGTCCACGAGGGTCTGGTCGCGCAGGGCGGCGACCTTCTCCTCGGCGATCGCGCACAGCGGATGGTCGCCCAGCGCCAGCGCGTCGATCAGTGCCGCCCGGTTCCGCGGCTCCCGCAGGACGTCCGGCTCCGCGGCGACCGCGACGGCGGTGAGCCGCGCGCGCGGCCCGCCGACCGCCGGGCGCCCCCACCGCGACAGCGCCGCCCAGACCCGCGCGTCCGGGCGGTCCAGCCACCGCTCCCACAGCCGGTCCAGCGGACCGGACGTCGGCGGCTCGCCGTTCGCCAGCAGCACCGCCTCCAGCGGCGAATCCGGGTCCGGGCCGAGCGCCCACAGCGCGCGCAGCATCGCCCCGGACGCCTCCGCGCAGAACGCCTCCGCGCGCGCCCGCACGTCCGGGTCGGGGTCGGCGAGCAGCCCCGGCACCGCGCTCGCCTCGCCCGCCGCCAGGTCCGCGGCCAGGCGCCCCGCCAGCGCGAGCGTCACCGCCCGCGCGGGCGGCTCCGCCGCGACCGCGCCCAGCCGCACCGCGCCCTCCCGCAGCAGCGGGTCGCGGGTTTCCGCCCACCACGCCGCGACCGTCTCCAGCGCCCGCTCGCGCAGCCGGTGGCCCGGCGTCCCGGCGACCCGCGCGACCGCCTCCCGCACCTCCGGGTCGCGGCGCCGCGCCGCCGCGAACAGCCGCCGCTCCGCCCACCGGCCCCGCGGCGACCGCCCGGCGGACGCGCCGGCCCACCGGTCGGCCCGCGGCCTCATGCCAGTTCCAGCCGCACCTGGTGCTCGGCGGCCTGGGACGCCTCCGCGAACGACGCCGACTGCGCCCGCCCGTCCCGCAGCCACGACCGCAGGTCCTCGATGCGCTCCCGCTGCGACCGGCTCAGCGGGACGAGCCGGTCGATCGCCGCCGCGACGTCGTCCGTCGTGATGTCGCGCGGGCCGTCCGCGAACGCCCGGTACAGCGCGTCGACGATCGCCTGCTCGATCTCCGCGCCGACGTACCCGTCCGACAGCCGCGCCAGCCGCATCACGTCGAACGCCGCCGGGTCCCGCAGCCGCTTGCGCAGATGGACGTTCAGGATCTCGCGGCGCTCGCTGTCGGTCGGCAGGTCGAGGAAGAACACCTCGTCGAACCGGCCGCGCCGCAGCGTCTCCGGCGGCAGCGCCCCCACGTCGTTCGCGGTCGCCACCACGAACACCGGCGCCGTCTTCTCCTGCATCCAGGTCAGGATCGTGCCGAACACCCGCTGCGACGTGCCGCCGTCGAGCCCGCCGGACGCCATCGACTTCTCCAGCTCGTCGATCCACAGGACGCACGGCGACACCGTCTCGGTGATCTTCAGGGCGCGCCGCAGCCGCTCCTCCGACTCGCCCACCAGCGAGCCGAACAGCGCGCCGACGTCCAGCCGCAGCAGCGGCAGCCGCCACAACCCGCTGATCATCTTCGCGGTGAGGCTCTTGCCGGTCCCCGGGATGCCGATCAGCGCCATCCCCTTCGGCGCCGGGAGCCCGAACTTCGCGGCGTCCTCCCCGAACGCGCTCTCCCGCAGCGTCAGCCACTCCTTGAGCAGCTCCAGCCCGCCGACGTCCTCGAGCGTCTCCTCCGCGCTGTAGTACTCCAGGGCCTGCGACGCCCGGATGACCGCCTTCTTCTCCTCCAGCACCGCCGGAATGTCCAGCTCGTCCAGCACCTTGTCCCGGACGATCGCCTTCGAGAACGCCCGCCGCGCCTGCGTCGCCGTCAGCCCCAGCGCCGCCTGCGCCAGCCGCCACCGGCCGTGGTGCGTCAGGTCGCACTCCACCCGCGTCTGCCGGATCAGCTCGTCCAGGTCGTGGCGCAGCTCCCGCAGGCCCGGCAGCGGCATGTCGAGAACGACCACGTCGTCGCCCAGCTCGGCCGGGACGTCCGCCGAATGCGTCGTCACCACCAGCGACGCGTACGTCGACACCAGGCCGTGCGCGAGGTTGCGCAGCTTCCGCTTCACCGCCGGGCTCTTGTGCCAGAACTCGTGGAAGTCCTTCAGGACGTAGAGGTCCTTGCGGTTCGGGTTGTCGCGGGCCATCTCCGCGATCTTGTCGAGGGCCGCGTCCGGCGTCGGCGCCGTCGGCATCGACCGCCCGTCCCGCGACACCAGCCCCCGCGCGACGTCCCACATCACGAGGTCGGACTTCGCGGACGCGTCCCGCCCGACCCGCACCTCGTTGAGGATCTCCAGCGCGCGCTGCTCCTCCACCGTCACCAGGACGATCATCGGGACCCGCGCCCGCAGGTACAGGTTCAGATCATCGTGAACGCTCATCGGTCTCCTCGGCGCCCCTCGTTCTCCCACGCGTGCATGCCCGTGACCGAGACGGTCCCGTCCGCGGCTATGACGATCTCGCTCTCCGGCACGTCCGCGAAATCCTCCGGCCCGTACCGGCCCGTGACCGCCCAGTACTCCTTGTTGGACGACCCGCGGAGCCCGGCGCCGATCCTCAGCCGCGCGTTGTACCGCCCCGCGATCACCATGTCGGCCCGTTCTACGGCCGCCGACAGCCCCGGGTCCGCCTCGATCTCACGCCGCGCGAACCCCGTCAGCACCACGATCCCGAGACCCGACGGCCGCACCAGCCCGCAGAACTCCCGCAGCGCCTCCGGCTGCTCCAGCGGCTCCCCGCCGCTCACCGTGACCCCGTCGATCCCGGGCGTCCCGAGCGCCTCCGCCGCGACGTCCCCGACCGTCGGGACGTCCCCGCCCGGACCGTGCGTCTCGGGGTTGAAGCACCCGGGGCAGCCCAGCGTGCAGCCCTGCGCCCAGACCACGAACCGCATCCCCGGCCCGTTCGCGGCGCTCCGCGCCAGCGTGGCGTGGACCCGCCACGTCAGTGCCACAACCGGTCCTGCTGCTCTTCCCCGGTCTCGTTGTACGCCTCCGCCGTCAGCTCCTGCGCCTCGACCTCGCCGCCGAGCATCCGCACGAGCTCCTCGGTCGTCGCCAGGCACGCCATGCCGTCGACCCCGGTCACATGGATCTCGACCTTGCCGTCCGGCTTGATCGTCACCTCGACGGTCTCGTCCATCACACCCCCGCCCGCCGGAGGACGACCCTGATGTCCCCGGACTCCTCGGTCCTGCTGGAATCGATGTCGAACCCGCGCTCACGCAACGTCGAAATGGTGCTCACCAGCGCGTACTTCTGCTTCAGCTCCCGGACGAAGCGCTGCTCGGTCGTCCCGCGGACGCCGTACCAGTCGGCGACGACCTCGTAGCCGTTCTCCGCCTTCACGAACCCGATCTCGTGCTTTCCCCGGCCGGGCCGAATCTTGAATTCCGCCTCCGTGCGCTGCCCCATCCACCCGCGCACGCCTTGCCCGGCCGACCGGACCTCGTGGCCCATCTCCTCCAGCGCGCGCCGCAGCACCGCCCCGTCGGCGAACCGTGTGCGCACTCTCGTGAAATGCGACAACCCCGACCTCCCGAATCCGCGAGCCCGCCCAGCATATGGCGACGCAATGACACTGAACAGGCATATCTCCGCACAGCGGTCGCGGCGGCCGAACCGGGGCCGCGGTTCCGGCGTCCCACAAAGCAGCCGACAAAGGGGGCGACCGCGATGAGCTGGGGGATCTCGGGCTTTCGCGAGGTGCGCGAACTGGGGCGGGGGACGCAGGGCCGGGTCGTCCTGGCCCGGCACGTCACCGGCGGCCCGCCGGTCGCGATCAAGTACCTGCCGGCGGGCTCCGACCCGATCGCGCGGGAGGTGTTCCGGCACGAGGCCCGCATGCTCGCCCGCGTCCGCCACCCCAACGTCGCGCGCCTGTACCGCCTGTTCGAGGACGCGACCGGAGCCGCGATCGTGATGGAGGTCGTGGACGGCGTCTCGCTCAAGCGCATCCTCGCCGACCGCGGCGCCCTCACCCCCGAGGCGTCCCTGCTGCTGCTGAAGGGGTCGCTGCTCGGCCTCGCCGCCGCCCACGCCGCGGGCGTCGTCCACCGCGACTACAAGCCCGCCAACGTCGTCGTCCGCGCCGACGGGCTCAGCAAGCTCATCGACTTCGGCGTCGCCGCCCGCACCGGCGGCGGCGGCCGCGTCGGCACCCCCGCCTACATGGCGCCCGAGCAGTGGCGCGGCGAACCCGTCACCCCCGCCGCCGACGTCTACGCCGCCGCCTGCGTCTTCTACGAGTGCGTCACCGGCCACCGCCCCTACGCGTCCCGCACCGGCCCCGACCTCATGGCGGCGCACGTCCACGCGCCGGTCCCCGCGGACGACGTCCCCGCGCCGCTGCGCACCCTCGTCGCCCGGGGCCTCGCGAAGTCGCCCGCCGCCCGCCCGGCGGGCGCCGCCGCCTTCGCCGCCGAACTCGAGGACGCCGCCGCCCGCGCCTACGGCCCCGGCTGGCAGGACCGGGCCGCCCGCACCCTCGCCGTCGCCGCCGCGGCCTTCGCCCCCGCCTTCCCCCTGGCCGCCGCCGCCTCCCCGGCCGCCCCGCCCGGCCCGGCCGCTCCCGAGGCCCCGGATGCCGCGGACGTCGACCCGGCGGGAACGCTCACGGGCCCGGACGGGGCACCGGACGTCCCGGGCGCCGACCCGGCGGGAACGCTCGCCGAACCGGGCGCGCACCTCGACGCATCGCCGGACGTGCCGCCGGAACCGGGCGCGGCACCGGGCGGCGGCCTACCGGCGCCCGCGAAAGCGGCCCTCGCGACGGCGGCGATCGTGACGGCCGCCGTGGTCGCCGCGATCGTCTTCGGGACGCCCGACGGGGACGACCCCGCCCGCCGCGTGGCCGACACCCCGACGCCAACGGCGACGGCGACGGCGGCAACGACCGCGCCCCCGACCCCGACACCGTCGCCCCCGTCCACCACCCCGACGCGCCCGGCCCCGACACCAACGCCCACGCACACACCGACCCACACGACACCGACCCCGACCCACACGACACCGTCCCCGACCCACACGACACCGGCACCCGCGCACGAGTCCGGAACGGCCACGCCGTCCCACCCCTCGTCCCCGCCCGCCGATCCCCCCGGGCACAGGTCGCCGCCCATCGGCTGAACAAGACCAAGGGGCACCTGGACCCCCGGTCTGTCGGCTCGACGTACGCGGCCGCGTACGGGTGCCGCCTTCGCCTCGGCGGGGCGCGGGCTGCTCCGCCGCGCTCGTCAGAATTGACCTAAAGTTGGCGTTGACATATTGATGTGCCTGACATAACTTTCGCCCCCGTCAGCGCCGGTGCGGCGTGCCGACCGTGAAGGAGCCCCTGCTTGACGACCGATCCGAAGACCATCGACGCGACGGCCGAGTTCGACCGGCAGGTCGCGAACCTGGAGCCCGCGGTACCGGACGCCGGACGGCTCGGCGCGCTCGTCGCCCCGCTGCGGGACGTCGCCGCGGGGCTCGGCGCCGTCGAGGTGGACGCGGCGGCCGGACGGATCCCGTTCGTCCTCGTCGTGACGCGGAACGTCGTCCCGATCGAGGAGTCGATGCCGCGCACGACCCTGCACGGGAAGAAGAAGCCCGGGTTCGTGGACCGCTCCTTCGAGCCGGGCTCCCTCGAGCGGTTCACCGCCGTCGAGGAGCTCCCGGACCCGGACGCCTACCTGCTGCTGGACGTCGAGCGGGGCGAGGAGTTCTGCGGCGAGGTGCCGAACGACGCCATGGACGTCATCGCGAAGCGCGAGCGGACCCTGCTGACGATCGAGGAGGGCATCGCGCTGGTCACGCACTTCCCGGAGGTGCTCGTGAAGAACAAGTGCTTCTCGCTGGGCGGCTCCCGGTGCGGCGACCGCCGGGTCCCCGCGATCTGGATCAGCCAGAACGCGCCGAAGCTCGGCTGGTGCTGGGCCGGGAACCCGCACACGTGGCTCGGCATGGCCTCCGGGGGCGCGCGCCGCGCGTGACGGGCGCTCCCGCGCAGGTGGACGGGGTGGGCCGGGTCCGATCCCTGTTCTAAGGTGGTGTGATGGCCAGCACATCGTCGCGTCGGCTGCCGCGGGGGCGCCACGCGCTCGCCCCGGAGGAAGTGGCCCGGATCCAGCGGGAGCGGCTGTGCCGCGCGATGGCGGAGGTCATGTCCGAGAAAGGCTACGCCGCGACCGCCGTCGAGGACGTGCTGAAGCACGCGGGGGTGTCGCGGCAGACCTTCTACCGGCTCTTCTCCTCGAAGCAGGACTGCTTCCTGGCGTCGTTCGACACGGCCTGGGCGTCGCTGACCCGGAAGCCGGTCCCGGCGGACGGCGAGAACCCCCTGGAGCGGTGCGAGCGCGCCCTCGACCACTACCTGCGGACGGTCGCCGCGGAACTGCCCTTCGCGCGGCTGTTCCTGGTCGAGGCGTTCGCGGCGGGGGCGGAGGCCATCCGGCGGCGGGCCGAGCGGGAGGCCGCCATGGCCGCCGCGCTGGCCGGGCTGCTGGGCGTCGCGGACGACGCCGGCCGGTTCACCTGCCGGACGGTGGTGTCGGCGGTCTGCGCCATGGTCGCCCCGCCGGTGGCCCGCAAGGACCTGGACGCCCTGGACGCGGTCGGGCCCGCGATGACCGCGCACATCCGGCGCCTGTGGAACGCCGGCGCGTTCGGCGCGGGCACCGGCCCGCGGGAGTGAAGCGCTCGGCGTCCGTTTGTTACCCGGGTCACAAAGCGGGGCCGCCGGATCCGCCGTCCCGCCTATTGGAGTAAGAGTCTACTTGCTTTAAGGTCGGGAGGCCGTCACCCGGACGGCCAGGCCCGTCGGGGGCTCTGGGGGCGATCCAGAGGGGCCGGAGCACGACGAAGGGTAGCTCCATGTCCACCACAGTCCGCCGGCTCCTGCGCACGGCGGTCGCCTGCGGGATGGGGATCGCGCTGACCGCGACCGCCCTCCAAGCGCCCGCCGCGGCCGCTCCGCCGGCGTTCGCGCCTCCCGCCGAGGACCCGTTCTACACGCCGCCGCGGCCGCTCCCCGACGGGCGGCCCGGCGACGTCATCCGCTCCCGCCCATCGCTGTTCACCCTCGACCCGTTCGGCCGCGCGCCCGTCGACGGCGTCACCTCCACGCAGGTCCTCTACCGGACGCAGGACGCGCAGGGCGACCCGATCGCCGTGTCCGGCACCGTGCTCGTCCCCGAGAAGGAGTGGGGCGGGCCGGGCGAGCGCCCGCTCGTCACCTACGGCGTCGGGACCCGCGGGCTCGGCGACGCGTGCGCGCCGTCGTACACCCTCACGCAGGGCCTCGACTACGAGATGTTCTTCATCTCGGACGCGCTCAACAAGGGCTGGGCCGTCGCGGTCACCGACATGCAGGGCCTCGGCACGCCCGGCCTGCACACCTACGAGGTCGGCCGGGCCCAGGGCGCGGCGGCCCTCGACATGGCGCGGGCCGCGCAGCGCCTCCCCGGGACGGGCCTCGCCGGGAGCCCCGTCGCCGCGATGGGCTACTCGCAGGGCGGCACGACCGCGGGCTGGGCCGCCGAACTGGCCGCGACCTACGCGCCCGAGCTCGACCTGAAGGGCGTCGTCGCGGGCGGCGTCCCCGCCGACCTGCGGGCGGTCGCCGCGAACCTCGACGGCAACCTGTTCGCCGCGTTCATGTTCATGTCCGCCGCCGGCTACGACGCCGCCTATCCCGAGCTCGACCTCGCGTCGTTCCTCAACGACGCGGGCCGGACCCTGATGGAGACGGCGTCCGACACCTGCATCGCCAGCGTCGACGGCATCGCCACCTTCGGCGAGACGGCGTTCAAGAACGTCGGCGACTTCACCACCAGCGACCCGCTGGCCACGCCGCAGTGGCAGGCGCGCCTGGACGGCAACAGGCTCGGCTCGACCGCGCCGGGCGTCCCCGTGCTCCAGACGCAGGCCGTCTACGACCAGATCATCCCGTTCGAGCAGGCGGACACGCTGCACAAGGCGTGGTGCGCGAAGGGCGCCAACGTCACCTGGAAGACCTACACGATCGCCGAGCACGCCACCGGCATGCTGTGGTCGTGGCCCGACGCGGTGGCCTTCCTGACCGACCGGTTCGCCGGGAAGCCCGCGCAGGGCAACTGCGCGGCCTGACCCGCCGGACGCGCCGGGACCTGGGCCCCCGCCGGGGGCTCAGGTCTCGCGCCGCCACGCCTCGGTGATCAGCCGCCGGACCTCCGGCTGCGTGACGGGGGAGAGGCCGCGCCGCTCCCGCTCCCGGCACACCGACGTCATCTCCACGTCCGGCATGCCGCACGGGACCGCCCACGTCCACGGCTCCGGGTCGGCGTCGACGTCCATCGCGAAACCGTGCGCGCTGACGCCCCGCGAGATGTACATCCCCAGCGAGACGATCTTGCGGCCCTCGGCCGTCCAGACGCCGGTCAGCAGCGGGCTGCCCTTCGGGGTGTCGCGCCGCTCCGCGGGGATCCCCAGCTCGCCCAGCACCGCCACCAGGATGTGCTCGATGTCGCGGATCAGCCCGACCACGTCGGCCGGCTCCGCCAGCTTCAGCACCGGATACCCGACGACCTGCTCCGGCGAGTGGTACGTGAGCTTCCCGCCGCGCCGCGTCTCCACGACCGGGATACCGTGCGCCGGATCGGGGCGCTCGTGCGGCGGCGTCCGCCGGCCCACCGTGTAGACGCGGGGGGGCGACAGGAGCCAGAGGGTGTCGTCGATCCGGTCCTCCTGCCGGTCGCGCACCATCTGATCCATCGTGGCGATGGCCTCGGTGTACTCGACGGTTTCGCTCTCGATCACGCGCAGCGGGTGGTCGTCCCGCCGCCGCGCCGCGAGCCCGCTTGCCAGTTGTCCGTGCACGCCGGGAAGCCTATCCGCGGGAACGGGCGATGGAATGCCCCCTGGGACCGCCGGGAAAGCCGGGGCCGGACTGACAGACCGGCGTGTCGCGCGGTACTGTCGATGTCAGGCCGAGAGGCGCTGCAACGGGTGGACGCCCGCCACGCTCGGCCCCACCGGATTCCGGTTGAAACAAGGGCGCCTCCCACGAACGACCGGGAGGTGGCAGTGAAGACGGTCCCGACGACGAGCGAAGCCCTGCGGAAGCTGCTCGACGAACGCATCGCCGTTCTCGACGGAGCCTGGGGCACGATGCTGCAGGGGGCCGGCCTCACCCCCGAGGACTACCGCGGCGACCGCTTCGGCGGGCACCCGCGCGACGTCACCGGCGACCCCGACCTGCTGAACCTGACCCGCCCGGACGTCATCCTGGACGTCCACCGGCAGTACCTCGCGGCGGGCGCCGACATCACCACCACCAACACCTTCACCGCGACGAGCATCGGCCAGGCCGACTACGGTCTCGAGTCGCACGTCCGCGAGATGAACGTGCAGGGCGCCCGGCTCGCCCGGCAGGCCGCCGACGAGGCGGGCGGGCGGTTCGTCGCCGGCTCGGTCGGCCCGCTGAACGTGACGCTGTCGCTGTCGCCCCGCGTCGAGGACCCGTCCTACCGGGCCGTCACGTTCGACCAGGTCCGCGAGTCCTACGCCGAGCAGATCGCGGGCCTCGCCGAGGGCGGCGTCGACCTGCTGCTGATCGAGACGATCTTCGACACGCTGAACGCGAAGGCCGCGATCGCCGCGGCCCGCGAGGTCGCCCCCGAGCTGCCGCTGTGGATCTCGGTGACGATCGTCGACCTGTCCGGGCGGACGCTGTCCGGGCAGACCGTCGAGGCGTTCTGGCGGTCGGTCGAGCACGCCGACCCGCTCGTCGTCGGGCTGAACTGCTCGCTGGGCGCCGAGGAGATGCGCCCCCACGTCGAGGAACTCGCCCGGATCGCCCCCACCTACACCGCGTCGTATCCGAACGCGGGCCTGCCGAACGCGTTCGGCGGCTACGACCAGACGCCCGAGGAGATGGGCGGGCTGCTCGGCGGGTTCGCCGGGGAGAGCCTGGTCAACGCGGTCGGCGGCTGCTGCGGGACGGGCCCCGACCACATCGCCCGGATCGCCGAGGCCGTCCGCGGCACCGCGCCCCGCGCCGTCCCGGACGTCCCGTCCGCGCCCCGGTTCAGCGGCCTCGAACCGTTCCAGATCGGCGCGGACACCGGCTTCGTCATGATCGGCGAGCGGACGAACGTGACCGGCTCGGCCCGCTTCCGCAAGCTGATCGAGGCGGGCGACCACCAGGCCGCCGTGGACGTCGCGCTCGACCAGGTGCGCGGCGGCGCGAACCTCCTCGACGTCAACATGGACGCCGACCTGCTCGACAGCGAGCGGGAGATGACGACGTTCCTCAACCTGATCGCGACCGAGCCGGAGGCGGCCCGCATCCCGATCATGGTGGACAGCTCGCGGTGGAGCGTCATCGAGGCCGGGCTGAAGACCATCCAGGGCAAGGGCGTCGTCAACTCGATCAGCCTCAAGGAGGGCGAGGAGGCTTTCCTGGAGCAGGCCCGCCGGATCCGCGACTTCGGCGCCGGCGTCGTCGTCATGGCGTTCGACGAGGTCGGGCAGGCCGACACCGCCGACCGCAAGGTCGAGATCTGCGGCCGCGCCTACGACCTGCTGACGCAGCGGGCGGGGTTCCCCGCCGAGGACATCATCTTCGACCCGAACGTCCTCGCCGTCGCCACCGGCATCGAGGAGCACAACGGGTACGCGAAGGCGTTCATCGAGGCGCTCCCGCGGATCAAGGAGCGCTGCCCCGGCGCCCGCACCAGCGGCGGCATCTCCAACCTGTCGTTCTCCTTCCGCGGCAACGAGATCGTCCGCGAGGCGATGCACTCGGCGTTCCTGCTCCACGCGATCCGCGCCGGGCTCGACATGGGCATCGTCAACGCCGGCCAGCTCGCCGTCTACGAGGACATCCCCGCCGACCTGCTCGAACATGTCGAGGACGTGCTGTTCGACCGGCGCCCCGACGCCACCGACCGGCTCGTGTCGTTCGCCGAGACCGTCAAGGGCAGCGGGACGAAGCGCACCGTCGACCTGTCGTGGCGCGAGGGCCCGGTCGAGAAGCGGCTCGCGCACTCGCTCGTCCACGGCATCGTCGACTTCGTCGAGGAGGACACCGAGGAGGCCCGGCAGAAGGCCGCCCGCCCCCTCGACGTCATCGAGGGCCCGCTGATGGACGGCATGAAGGTCGTCGGCGACCTGTTCGGCGCCGGGAAGATGTTCCTGCCGCAGGTCGTCAAGAGCGCCCGCGTGATGAAGCGGTCCGTCGCGTACCTCGAGCCGTTCATGGAGCAGGAGAAGGAGGAGGCGCGCAAGGCGGGCCTGCTCGACACCTCCCGCGGCAACGGCAAGGTCGTCATGGCGACCGTCAAGGGCGACGTCCACGACATCGGCAAGAACATCGTCGGCGTCGTGCTCGGCTGCAACAACTACGACGTGGTCGACCTCGGCGTCATGGTGCCCGCCGCGAAGATCCTCGACACGGCCGTCGAGGAGAACGCCGACGCCGTCGGGCTGTCCGGGCTGATCACCCCGTCGCTCGACGAGATGGTGTCGGTCGCGGCCGAGATGCAGCGCCGCGGGATGGACCTGCCGCTGCTGATCGGCGGCGCGACCACGTCCCGGCAGCACACCGCCGTGAAGATCGCACCGGCCTACGGCGCGACGACCGTGCACGTGCTGGACGCGTCCCGCGTCGTCGGCGTCGTCTCCGACCTGCTCGACCCGGAGCGGGCCGCGGCGCTCGCCGAGTCCAACCGCACCGAGCAGGACCGGCTGCGCGCCGAGCACGAGACGAAGCAGCGGCGGCCGATGCTGACCATCGAGCAGGCCCGCGCGAACCCGGAGCGGGTGTCCTTCGACGACCTGCCGACCCCCGAGTTCACGGGCGTCCGGGTCGTCGCGCCCGATCTGGCGACGCTCCGCGAGATGATCGACTGGCAGTTCTTCTTCCTCGCGTGGGAGCTGAAGGGCAAGTACCCGGCGATCCTCGACCAGCCCGTCGCCCGCGAACTGTTCGACGAGGGCAACGAACTGCTCGACGACATCGTCAAGAACGACTTGCTGAAGCCGCGCGGCCTCTACGGGTTCTGGCCGGCGCACTCCAGCGGCGACGACATCGTCGTGACCGCCGGCCCCCGGTTCCCGATGCTGCGGCAGCAGACGCAGAAGCCCACCGGGCGCCCGAACCGCTGCCTCGCCGACTACGTCGCCCCGTCCGGCGACCACATCGGCGGGTTCGCGGTGACGATCCTCGGCGCGGAGGAGCTCGCCGCCCAGTACGAGGCCGACCACGACGACTACAAGTCGATCATGGTGAAGGCGCTGGCGGACCGGCTCGCCGAGGCGTTCGCCGAGTACATCCACCTGCAGGCCCGCCGCGACTGGTTCGAGCCCGACGCCGACCCCGCCCTGGAGGACCTGCACGCCGAGCGGTTCCGCGGCATCCGCCCCGCCCTCGGCTACCCGGCGAGCCCCGACCACAGCGAGAAGCGCGACCTGTTCGGGCTGCTGAATGCCGAGCGCATCGGCATCGGCCTCACCGAGTCGTACGCGATGACGCCCGCCGCCAGCGTCAGCGGGCTGATCTTCGCGCACCCCGACTCGCGGTACTTCACCGTGGGCCGGATCGGCCGCGACCAGGTCGAGGACTACGCCGCCCGCCGCGGCCTGCCCCTCGCCGAGGTCGAGCGCTGGCTCGCCCCGAACCTCGCCTACGACCCGTCCTGACCGGCGGCCGGCGCCCGTCCCCGTGCGGGACGGGCGCCCGGCCGTGCGGCATCAGAGGAGCCCGGCGGCGTCCAGGAGCCGCGTCCAGGAGTCGCGGGGGCGGCCCTTCCGGTCCCGCTCGGTGACGGCGCGGGGGCCGAGGACGCCCTCCACCAGCTCCGGGTAGCGGGGGCCGAGCACGAACGAGTCGAAGAACTCGACGGCGTTCGGGGCGAAGTCGACCGTGTCGATCTCTTCGACCTCGACGTGCTTGTAGAAGAAGATGTACTCGTCGGGGTCGCGGTAGTAGACCTCCCCCGTCAGCAGGTCCAGGCAGATGGGTGCGCCGCCCTCAAGGTCCTCCAGCACTTCCGGGGGCATGCCGTACCGCTCGTAGCCGATCTCCAGCGGCGCGCCGAGCGGGCAGTCCGGGTCGGCGCTGCGCTTCTCCCAGGCGTCCGGGCCGGCGATCTCGGCGGGCTGCACGAAGCTGAAGTAGTTCCCCGCGAGCTTGGAGAAGAGACCGAACACCTCGGTGACCCCGTCCGGTAGGCCGGGGACAGGCTCCAGCGCGTTCGGCTCGCGGATGTCGACTCCGAAGCGGTGCTCGTCCTCGACCCGGCGGATCAGGTCCAGTTTGGCCCGCAACGTCTCCATGCCCGCACCCTAGGCTCCGCGTCGGACACGCCGGCGCCGGACGCGCACCGCGTTCGGCTCCCGCAGGAGGCGGGCGAGGACCCGCAGCTCCGTGCCGGCAGCCCCATCGCGAGCCCGACCGCGGCCGCCGACCCGGCGGGCACGCCGCCGCGCCGGACGGTGAACGCGGCCCGCATCCCCGGCGCCCGGATCGCGGGCGGCTCCGCCGGCCGCGCCCCCGGTTCCCGGCCCCGCGTGCCGTCGTCCCGGTCGGTCATCGCGCGCACGGCCCCCTCCGGGCGGCCGCCCCCGGACCGCCCCGTCCTGGATATCAGGAGGTCAGAGCGGCCTCACGCACCGACCAGCGGGTCAATCCTCGAGGGTCTCGCCGTCGATACCGAGGACGAGCGCCTCGAGCCCGTCCCGGTTCGCGCCCTTGACCTTGGTGAAGCCGGCGAAGAGATAGATCAGCCCGTCCTCGTCCATGCCGAACGTGCTCATCTCTCGTTCGAGGCCGCCCAGCGGGACGATGTTCTTCCCGAGGTCCTCGGCCCACGCCTCGATGAGCTCGTCCTCGCCGCCCGTCCGGGCCGGGTCGACGAAGAACGGCTGCCGCGCCACGGAGACGCCGGGGCCCGACCAGTCGAAGCGCAGCCCGCCGAACTCCTCGAGGAAAGCCTCGCCCGCGGCGTGCGGCCCGTACCCTTCGGCCGCGTACCAGGCGCGGTACGCGGAGATGTCGACCTTGCGGCCGGGACGCCATCCGGCGCGGCGGAGCGCCCGGTCAAGGTCCTGGGCGGACGACGGTGACACCGGACTGCTCACGGAGGTCCGGGATCCTTCTGCTGCTTGGGTGGCGAGGAAAGCGAGGAAGCTGGAGTGTAAGAAGGGTGAGAAGGAAGCCTCCTCATGGCCTCGCCGAAGCGATCGTAACAGCCGAGCGGGAAGCGGTTCTCGCCATTATCCAGCCGAACCCGGCCATCCAGGGCGACGAACTTCCCCCGGTATGTAAACCGAAGCAACATGTATAGGCGTCGTGTATTTAGGCGTCGTAAAGTGTTCTCCGGTCCCGACCCGTCCCCATCGGCGAGTCCCCGGCACCGTTCCGGTGTGCTAACAAGTATCGCCAGCTCATCACTGCAATAAGGAGTGCCCTCCCGTTGACTGCGACCGTTGAGCGACCCACCCCCGGCGCCCTCGTGCAGGTCCGCGGCCAGCGCTGGGTGGTGGGCACCGTGGACGAGCGTGCCGGCAACACCCTCGTCACGCTGCAAAGTGTCGAGGAGGGCCGGTACGGCGACACCCTCTCGGTCATCTGGGAGATCGAGCCCGGCGGCCGCACCCTCCCGTCCGGGTCCCTCCCCGAGGTCGCCAAGGACCGCTTCGACCCCCCGGGCCGGCTCGCCGCGTTCCTGGACGCCGTCCGCTGGGGCGCCGTCGCGTCCGCCGACGTCCGCACCCTCCAGGCGCCGTTCCGCTCCGGTGTCGCCACCGAGGACTACCAGCTCGAACCCGTCGCCCGCGCCCTGGACGCCCCGCGCGTCAACCTGCTGCTCGCCGACGACGTCGGCCTCGGCAAGACCATCGAGGCGGGCCTGGTCGCGCAGGAACTGCTGCTCCGCCAGCGGGGCCGCCGCATGATGATCGTCTGCCCGGCGGGCCTCACCGTGAAGTGGCGCGACGAGATGGCCGAGAAGTTCGGCCTGGACTTCACCGTCATCGACTCCGAGCGCTGCGCGGAGGTCCGCCGCACGCACGGCAGCGCCGCCAACCCGTTCGAGGTGTTCCCCCTCGCGATCGTGTCGCTGCCGTGGCTGCGCGGCGCGAAGGCGCAGCGGCTGCTGGACGAGGTGCTGCCCGCCGACGGCCCCGCCTACCCGCGCACGTTCGACCTGCTGATCCTGGACGAGGCGCACCACGTCGCCCCGGCCGCGCCCAAGCAGGTGTACGCGATCGACTCGCAGCAGACGAAGCTGATCCGCCGCCTCGCCCCGCACTTCACGCACCGGCTGTTCCTGTCGGCGACCCCGCACAACGGCTACCAGGCGAGCTTCACCGCCCTCCTGGAGATCCTGGACGACCAGCGCTTCGCCCGCGGTGTCCCGCCGGACGACTCCGCGGTCCGCGACACGGTCGTCCGCCGCCTCAAGCGCCAGATCGTCGACGCCGACGGCAACGCCCGGTTCGCGGCCCGCGACGCGTCCGCGATCCCCGTCGCCTACCCCGAGGACGAGCGCGAGATCCACGCCCTGCTGCGCCGGTTCGCCGACGTCCGCCGCGCCCGCCTCAACAAGACCCGCGGGCGCCGCGCCGCCGACCTGGTGACGCTGCTGCTGAAAAAGCGCCTGTTCTCCAGCCCCGCCGCGTTCGCGCACACCGTCGCCGTCTACACCGACACCCTGAAGTCGCGGGGCAGGGGCGCCCTCCCGCCCGAGGACGCCTGGATGGAGGACTTCTTCGACGACACCGCCACCCTCGACGACGAAGCCCTGGACGAGGCAGAGACCGACGCCCTCGCCCGCACCGAGCCGCTCGTCCAGAGCCAGGAGGAGGAGCTGGACCTGCTGCGCCGCATGCACGACTGGGCGGCGGCGCACGAGGCCCAGCCGGACGCCAAGGCCGCGAAGCTCATCGAGTACCTGACGTCCGTCTGCCGCCCCGACGGCACAACGTGGACGGACGACCGCGTCATCGTCTTCACCGAGTACCGCGACACCAAGGACTGGCTCCTCGGCCTCCTGCGCGACCAGGGCATGGGCGGCGACCGCGTCGCCGAGCTGGACGGCACGATGAGCACCGACGACCGGGAAAAGCTCCGTCTCGCGTTCCAGAAGGCGCCCGGCGAGCACCCGGTGCGGATCCTGCTCGCCACCGACGCCGCCAGCGAGGGCATCGACCTGCAGAACCACTGCCACCGGCTCGTCAACTACGACATCCCGTTCAACCCGAACAAGCTCGAGCAGCGCATCGGCCGCATCGACCGCTACGGGCAGAAGCACACCCCGCAGATCCGGCACTTCGTCGGCACCGGCTGGGACAAGACCGTCGACTCCTACGAGGCCGACCTGGAGTTCCTGTCCCGCGTCGCGCACAAGGTGTCGCAGATGGAGGCCGACCTCGGCTCCGTCAACGCGGTCCTCGCCGACGCCGTCCAGCGCCGCCTCCTCGGCGAGCACATCGACGTGGACGCCGAGACCGCGAAGGCCGCCGGCCGCGAGCGCGTCCCGTCCGAGTCCGACGTCGGCGACCAGGTCCGCAAGCTCCGCGAACGCGTCGACACGACCGTCAAGAACCTGCACATCACCCCCGGCAACGTGAAGCGCGTCGTCGACACCGCTCTCGAACTGGCCCGCCAGCAGCCGTTGCAGCCCACCGCCGACCCGGGCGTGCACGACGTGCCCGTCCTCACCGGCTCCTGGGAGCGCGCGTCCGCCGGGCTGCTGGAGAAGCTGCCCAAGGACGGCGGCCCGCCCCGGCAGCTCCCCGTCACCTTCGACCGGGAGGTCGCGCGGGGACGCGACGACGTGGTCCTCGCCCACCTCGGGCACCCCCTCGTCGCCATGTCGACCCGCCTGCTGCGCGCCGCCGTCTCCAACGAGGGCATCGACCTGCACCGCGTCGCCGCCGTCGTCTCCGACGACCCCGAACTGGAGACGACGCTCGTCGCCGCGTTCTCCCGCTTCGTCCTCGTCGGCGCGGACGGCGTCCGCCTGCACGAGGAGGTCCTGCACGCGGGCGGCTGGGCGCCCGACACGGGACGGTTCCGCCGCTGGGAGAGCGTCGGACGCCTCGGCGACCTCCTCGACCGCGCCCTCACCTCCGGGACGCCCGCCCCGCCCCGCATCCAGGCCCGGCTCGCCGGCCGCTTCGACGAGCTGCGCCTCGGTCTGGAGGGCGCCATCAAGTGGCGGACCGACACCCGCCACGAGTCCCTGCGCAAGCAGCTCGTCCAGCGCAAGGACGCCGAGACCCGCCGCATCACCGCCAACCTGGAGCAGTTCGCCGAAACCCTCCGCCGCCAGCTCGCCCGCGGTGACGAGGAGGGCGCGCTGTTCTCCCAGGCCGCCGTGGCGTCCGCGGAGGAACGCCGCCAGTACCAGAACGACCGCAAATCCTGGGAGGAACGCCTCGCCCGCCTGTCGGACGAGCGGGACCTGGAGCTGCGCCAGATCGAGGCCCGTTACGCGGACCCCCGGCCGCACTCCTTCCCCGTCGCGGTGATCTTCGTCGTGCCGAAGCGAGAGGCGATCTGACATGGCCCCCGTGAACAAGCGTTTCCCCAAGCACAAGGACGGCACCGACCACGCCGACTGGCTCGACCTCATCGACGTGTCCGGGCCGTTCCTCAGCGTGCCCGTCCTCCGCCACATCTGGCCGACCCTCGACACGCTCGATAAGCCCGCCCGCGAGCGCCTCCGCCGCGAGCACGCCGCACTGCCCGGACGCCCCTGGATCGACTACATCCTCGGCGAACTCCTCGGCTGGGGCGACCTCCTGCAGACCGAGGGCCTGGACGCCCTCGCCATGGACGTCCCCGAGCACGACACCACGGTCACGCCCTCGTTCGTCCTCCGCGAGCCCGGCGCCCCCGCCGACGACGGCCCCAAGACCGTCCACGTCCTCGGCCTCATCTGCGACGACCGGCCCACTCAGCGCGTCCCCGGCTCTGGCTGGGCCGCCACCCCCGCCGACCGCCTCGCCCAGCTCTGCAGGCACCACGACGTGCAGCTCGGCCTCGCCACCGACGGCCGCTGGTTCACGCTCGTCTGGGCACCCCGCGGCGGCGTCACCACGACCGCCTCGTTCGACTCCGTCAACTGGCACGAGGCCGCCGAACGCGACGTCGTCCGCGCCTTCCTGTCGATTCTCCATCGGTCCCGGTTCTTCGCCGTCCCCGACGACGAGACCCCGGTCGCGCTGCTGAAGGCCAGCCTGGACAACCAGGAGGACATCACCGAGGCCCTCGGCGTCCAGGTCCGCCAGGCCGTTGAGTTGCTGGTCGCCGCCATCGGCCGCGCCCACGCCGCGGACGTCGCCCGCGGCGGCCCCGGCATCGGCGACGTCCCGGCATCCGAGGTGTACCGGGCGTCGGTCGCCGTCATGATGCGGATCGTCTTCCTGCTGTTCGCCGAAGAGCGCGGACTTCTCCCGTCCGACAAGCCGCTCTACCGGACGGCCTACTCCGCCGGACGCCTCTGCGCCGAACTCGAACAGCGCGCCCTCGACGGCAGCGAGGACGACCTCGAGCACACCTACCACGGCTGGAACCGGCTCCTCGCCCTGTTCAACGCGATCTACTACGGCGTGGACCACCCGGACATGCCGATGCACGCCCACGACGGCTCCATCTTCGACCCGTCCCGCTTCGAGTGGCTGCCCCTCAACATCGAGGACCGGACCGTTCTCCACATGTTGAAGACCGTCCAGTACGTCGAAATCGGGACGGGAAAGAGCCGCGAGCGCCGCAAGCTGTCCTTCCGCGCGCTGGACGTCGAACAGATCGGCTACGTCTACGAGGGCCTGCTGTCCTTCGAGGGCCTGTACGCGGAGGACACGGTCGTCGGCCTCATCGGAAAGGCCGGCATCGAGGAAGAGGTGCCCCTCAGCGTCCTTGAGGGTTTCGCCGCCTCCTGCCCGGACGTGCCCGCCCTCGCGTCCAAGCTCGCCACCGAGTACAAGGACTCCCGGATCGGTTCCGCCAAGGCCCTGGAGAAGCGCCTCGCGAAGTTGACCGGTGCAGACGAGAAGGAGGCCCGCCGCAAGCTCCTCGCCGTCACCAATGGGAATGCCCAGCTCACCGAACGCCTGCTGCCGTTCTATGGGGTCATCCGGACGGACCTGCGCGACCTCCCCGTCGTGATCCTGCAGGACGGCTTGTACGTCACGGAGTCGTCCCTCCGAAAGAACACCGGCACCCACTACACGCCCAAGTTCCTGGCGGAACAGGTCGTCGAGGGCGCGCTGGAGCCGCTCGTCTACGAGCCCGGCCCACTCCAGACGGCGGACAAGAACGAGTGGAAGCCGAAGTCGTCGGACGAGATCCTCTCGCTGAAGGTCGCCGACATCGCCATGGGCTCGGCGGCGTTCCTGGTTGCCGCCTGCCGCTACCTCGCGGAGCATCTGGTTGCCGCCTGGCTCCGGGAAGGTGACGAACGCGCCACGGGCTACGAGGAGCAGTCCACCGACCAGTCGATTGATGCTGACGCGGACCCGGTGGTTATCAACGCCCGCCGCCACATCATCGAGCACTGCCTCTATGGTGCGGACATCAACGAGATGGCCGTCGAGATGGCCAAGCTCTCGCTGTGGCTGGTGTCGATGGACCCGCACCGCCCGTTCACCTTCCTGGACGACCGGCTGATTGTCGGCGACTCGCTGTTGGGGATTACGTCTCTCGACCAGCTCGAAGTCATGCACATGGACGCCAAGCGTGGCCGGAAGCTCCATGAGGACGACGGTGCGCTGTTCGACCTAACGGCCGGAATTCGCGAGCTGGTTGGACGAGTCGCCGACAAGCGCCGGAAACTGGTCGCGATCGAGGGCACCGACCTGGACAAACTCACCACCAAGCGGGAGATGCTCGACGAGGTCGAGGCCGAGATATCCCGCGCCTGGCTGTTGGCAAATTTGGCCACGGCTACGGCTCTGGCGAACGCTAAGCGCGGAGCGGCTGGCTTGGACGCGGCGTCGAACCTGGCGTTGGAGGCCGGGCTGAAGGTGATGTCAGGCAAGGAGACGGACGAGTTGGAGGCCCGCGGCCAGCTCGCTCAGTGGCTCCGCATTGACCTGCCTGACGGTGGCTTCTCGCGTAGGCCTATCCACTTTCCCCTCGCCTTCCCCGAAGTCTTCGAGCGAGGCGGCTTCGATGCCGTCATCGGCAACCCCCCCTTCTTGGGGGGACCCAAACTGCGTCCATCACTTGGTTATGCATATCGAGAGCTCCTTAGTGTTGCTGTAGCAAATAATGTAAGAGCAACAAATGCTGACCTGGTTGCGTACTTTGCTCTGCGATCGCATGCCCTTGTTCATGCGCGCGGCCAGTGCGGGTTGATTGCAACTAATACTTTGGCGCAAGGAGACACTCGCGAGGTGGGGCTGGATCAGATAGTTAATGATGGTGTAGTGATTCGGCGAGCAATAAAGAGTGAGTCGTGGCCTTCCAGAAGTGCTGCACTTGAATATTGTGCGGTCTGGTCGAGCAAGAAGGCACTTGGTGACTCGGCGGAGGTTGTTGCAGACGGGGTGCTCGTGCCGAAGATTAGTTCGTCGCTTGAAGCTGCATCACGGGTGGCGGGTCCTCCAAAGCGTCTAGCTGCAAACGCGGGAAGGATTTTTATTGGCCACCATGTGAATGGTATGGGCTTCGTCATGGAGGAAGAGGAAGCTGAAGCCCTGATTGAGCGAGACCCCGACAGTGGTAAAGTTATCTATCCTTACCTGAACGGCCAAGACGTCAGTTCGCGTCCCGATGTGTCTGCTTCCCGAAAGATTGTTCAGTTCCATGTCATGAGTGAAGCTGAGGCATCTATGTACTCGGGCGCTATGGCACGGGTACGAACCCTTGTTAAGCCGGAGCGGGAAAAGCGAAATCGTGAGTCGCATCGTAAATACTGGTGGCGCTATGCTGACTACAGGCGTGGTATGGAAGCGGGAATCGCTGACCTCCGGCGGGTTTGTGTTCTCGCGCTTGTGAGTAAGGCTGTAATGCCGGTTTTGGTGCCAACAGGGCAGGTTTTCTCGCATAGATTGGCTGTGCTTGCAGCCGATGACACTGCGATGCTAGCTATGCTTAGTAGCTCGCCGCATTACTGGTGGACTCTTAGTAGAACCTCGACTTTGGAGACCCGCGTTAGTTACGCGCCGTCGGACGTGTTCGAGACATTGCCGTTGCCGGATTTGACGCAAGAGATGCGAGAGTTGGGCCAGAGGCTGGACAGCTTCCGGCGAGACGTTATGCTGGCGCGGCAGGCTGGAATTACGAAGACATACAATCTCGTGCATGATGCGTCTTGCGACGATGGGGACATCGTTGAACTGCGAGAGATTCACAAGGCTATCGACGAAGCGGTGTGTCGCTCGTACGGCTGGCACGACCTGCTTCCGCAGCTTAACCATGGCCACCACAACACTGGACGTGAGATGCGGTACACCGTGGGTCCGGAGATTCAGCGGGAGTTGGTGGACCGGCTGCTTGAACTCAACCATGAGCGGTATGCGGCCGAGGTTGCTGCTGGCCTGCACGACAAAAAGGCCAAAAAGGGGCGCGCCAAGCCAGCCGGCGAACAGGGTGGTCTCTTTTAAGACGAAAGCTTGCGGCGGGCCCCCTCGTGCACGCCGCAAGCCAACGTCTCGGGTTCGGCTACGGACTGAGCCTGGCCCAAACCCATTTTCCCCCGTGCGGGTCCCTTGTGACGCCGCATGTGGTTGAGAGCGTCTGAATGATGGGCAGGCCCCGGCCGCCGCTGTTGTCGAACGCGTCCTCGTCCATGTCGAGGTCTTCGAGGGTGAGTTCGAAGAGGGGCTTCGGCTTCGGGATCTCGGGGCTGGAGTCCCAGACCGCGATGATGACCCCGGCGGCGTCCCGGCTGATCTGGAACCGGAGTTCCTCGTGCGGCGTCTGCCGGGCCGCGTTGGTGACGAGTTCCGAGACGATAAGAAGTGCATCGTCCAGAATGCGGCAACAGTCCCATTTGCGCAGCCGTGCGCCCGCGAGTGTGCGCGCAAGCCCTACTGCGGCCGGCGTCCCCAGTAGGGGAATGATCAAGTCCCCTGTAGCGGTGATCGACATCGTCCCGTCCTCGCCTTGGTTTCCGATTTCCTGTGGCAAGGATCACCCGGTCGGCTTACTCTCAACGTGTAGTCATCGGAGCTGAAAACTTGGGAGAGGCCATGCCTGCCGTCCGCGAGCCCCTCGACCCGCGCATCTCGATGTGGCACTTCCTGGCGTTCTTCATGCGCTTCATGAGGGAGAAGGCGGGCATGTCTCTCGCCCAGTGCGGGGAGGTCATCGGCGCTGCTCGATCCAGTGTTTCCAATCTGGAGGCAGGCAGGCGGAGGCCACAGGATGACCAGATGCGCCTGCTCGATAAGCACTACGGCACCGGAGTGCTTTTTCAGCTATTGCTCTGGTTTGCCCGAATGGCGCACGATCCCGACTGGGGGCGCCAACTAGTCAAGTACGAGGAGGAGGCGCACCTGATCAAGAGCTACCACGGTCAGGTGATTCCGCTGCCGCTTCAGACGGACGACTACACCTGGTCCTACGTCCAAGCAGGCTCCCCGAAGGACTTCGATGCATCGATGGCCAGACGCGTTGCTCGGAAGAAGTCCTTCTTCGGCAGGGGGACGGAGGTCGAGATGTGGGCGGTGATCGACGAGAGCGTGCTGGCTCGGGTCGTTGGTGGGCGCGAAGTCATGCGGGAGCAACTTCGGCACCTGTACGCGATGGCGGCCCTCCCGCAAGTGAGCCTGCGGGTCGTGCCCTTCGTGTCGGGCGCTCACCTTGGCGTCGATGGCTCGGTTCAGGTGCTCAGCCTAGAGGGGCGTGACATCGCCTTCTCCGGTGCGCAGAACGGTGGGCGCTTGATCGAATCGCCTGGCGAGGTTCGGGAAATGTCGGTTAAGTTCGATCGCATCGGCGCGCAGGCCGCCTCGCTAGAGGAGTCTCGCGAGATCATCAAGCAGTACATGGAGAGGTATTCATGATTGCGCAGTGGCGTAAGAGTTCTTACAGCGGCGGAGCAGACGACGAACACTGCGTTGAGCTGGGACGACTCGTGCAGGGCATCGGAGTACGGGACTCCAAGGACCCCTCCGGCGGGCACCTCAGCCTGACCGTGTCCGAGTTCGCGGGGCTCGTGAACGAGATCAAGCGACTCCCGACGGAGTAGCCGTGGTCGTCCAGTGGCGCAAGAGCTCCCACAGCGGGGGAGCGGACGACAAAGCCTGCGTTGAGCTGGGACGACTCGACAACGGAGCCGGGGTCGGGGTTCGGGATTCGAAGCGGCCGTCCGGTGGGTTCATCCGACTGACACCGGCGGAGTTTGGGGTGCTGGTGGCAGGACTCAAGGCGCGTCCCGTCAGATAGTTTGCGCCCGGCCCGTCGCCTCGCCCGGCGCCCGTGTCCGCGCCGGATGCCGCACGCCGGTGAGGCAGCCGATGTGGGCGCCACGCTCCGTACGGCAGGGAGCGCGGCGGTTCGCCCGGGGCTGGGCGCGCAGCCGGCCGCGCTCCGCCGCCGGTGTCCGCGCCGCGCTGGGCACGCCGTCCGCCCACCGCCGTCGACCGTCCCGCCGGGTCCCGCTGATCTCCGGGGCGCCACGCGGGTCCGGTCGGCGCCCGCCACCGGTCCGCGCTCGCCTCCGGCCGGTCGCATGGCCCCGGCGCCGCGCTTGCCCGCGCGGATTGTGTGCCCGCGCCCGCCCGTCCCGCGTCCGCCCCATACCTCGGACGCGGGACGGACGAACAGAGCACATCACGCGCCCGCCGTGCCACGTCCCGCACGCCGGACGGACACGTCCGCCCCGCCCCACCCGCCCTGCATACAGGGGACTATTTATCCTCGCCGATCAAGGTGCCGACAAGGTGAGCCCTCGCATCGACTCGACGAAGTCGATCATCTCCGTGTGGAGGTCGCCTTTGGCGGGGTCGGGAAAACGGACGTTGTGCCGGTAGTAGCGGTGGAACGCGATGATCAGGGCGGCGTGCTCGATCTCTTGGGGAAGCGCGACAAGCTGCTCGGCGGACAGAGGCCGGTGCTTGTTGTAGCCGGTGACGATGAGGTCCGCCCGGTGGCGGTCCAGGGCGCCGTTCACGTTCGCGAGCCCCAGGATCGTCATGCCGAGATCCAGTAGCGCGCCGTCCAGCGACACCGTCTCCCAGTCGATGACGGCCAGCGTGTCGTCGGGGCGCACGATCAGGTTGTCGGTGAACACGTCACCATGGCAGACGACCTGGTCATCGTGGAGCCGCCGCTCGCGGGCCTCTACTCCCGCGAGACCGTGCGTGAGCCAGTCGGCGAACGCCTTGTCAGGGAATTTCTCGATGGTGGCCCGATGTGCGGGTGAGAGACGGCGGGTGCCGGTCGGCAGGTCGGGTACCTGCGCGGGCGGCACGCCATGCAGGTGCGCGAGGAGTTCGCCGGCCGCTGGCAGCAACTCGTCGGGAAGTCGGTCTACGACCTGGCCCGGGATCCAGCGCTTGAGCAGGACGGGACGGCCGGTGATGGTCGAGACGTCCGCGCCTTCCACGTTGCGGACGACCTCCGCCGTGGGGACACCCAGGCGGAACATCGCCTCGGTATGGGCGGCGAGCGCATGAGCGCTCGCCTGATCGTGATTGTCCAGGATGGTCAAGACGAACGACCCCTGTTCGGCGGTCGCTTTGAAACTCGAATTCGCCGCGCCGCCCTCCAGCGGCCGGAGCGTCAGCCCCTCCAGGCCATAGATGTCTGCGACCGCCGCTGTGTCGACGTCGTGAACCTTCGTGTACGTGGCCATCCGCTCAACCCTCCCCACCTATATCCCGGCGCCGCTCCGCCACGAGCCCGCTCCACTGTGTCCGCACACGCGCTTCCCCGCCGATCCAGTGTGCGCGGGGCAAGCCGTCGGGAACGTCCTCACCGGTCAAGAAGTACGTGATCTCCATGAGGTAGGCGAATTCTTCACCGCGGACGCTCTCGTCGAGCCGTCGGCGGGCCGAGCTCATCAGCTCGGGCGACTCGCGTGCCGCCGCGTGGAAGCAGAGCGCGAGCCGGGCGTAGGCGGCGCAGGACGAGACCCCGTTCGCCTCCGCGAGCGCGGCGACGTCGTCGACGCGTTCGGCCATGTCGTCAGCGCGCCCGGCGGCCAGGAGGAGGCGGGCGTTGCTGACCTGCAGGTCAGCAAAGCCGACGTTCACGCCATCGAGCATCCGTTCCGCGCGGGCTATCTGCTCGAGCGAGCGGCCGCGGTCCTGGAAGGCCGAAGTGAACGCCAGGTATGCCTGACAGAGGGCGGCTTCGCCGTGCTGTCCGGCGGCCAGGGCGTCTTCACGCGCTCGGGTGAGGGCCGCGCACGCCGACGTGACGTCCGCCTGTGTCCAGAGGATCTCGCCGATGGTCCGGTGCTTCTTGCCGCCCGGAGGCAGTTCCTCGGCTCTGGCGAGCGCGCCGGTGAAGTGGCCGAGCCTGCGTTCCAGATGCAGGAGGCCGCGGGCGGCGTCCTGGGCGAGGGCACCGCCTCCGGCGGAGACGCGGCGCATGCCGTCCAGCGAGGCGGTGAGGTTGCCCAGGTCGCGTTCGCATTCCGCGAGAAAGTAGCGCGGGAGTTCGTCGAGCTCCGGGGGCAGCAGCCCGGCGGACAGGACGGCCCGGAGCCGATCGGCGGTGCGTCCGCGATGCTGACGCTGCCGTCGGGCCACCGCCGTGAGCGTCTCGCCCAACGCGGCGGCGGGACTGTCGATGTCGCCGGTACCGTCCTCGACGGGCTCCCAGACGAAGTCGCGGACATAGTCGAGTGCGGCGTCCCCCAGCCAGCCGAGAGGGAGATCATGCTCCCTGGCGAGCCGCAGGCCTTGCCGGAGACATCCGAGTAGGACCCGACGGTCGCCTCTGCGCCGGGTGAATTCGTTGCCGATTGCGTCGAACGCGCGCTCGGCGGCGCGCCGCCGGTCCTGCGGTGTCCAGCGGTCGTCACCGGTGGTGTCGGCGTCCCGGATCGCCGTGCGAACGAGGTCATGCAGCCGGTACGGCCATTGCGCGCCCGGGGTGACGTCCACGAAGGGGCGGTCGGCGAGCCGCAGCGCGGCGGCGTCGTAATCCAGCCCTGCCGCCGCCGTGGCCAGTTCCACGGAGAACGAGTCCAGCAGGCTGACGGCTCGGAGCACGGTGCGCTCCTCCGCCGACAGGTCGCGGAAGGTCCGGGCGACCAGTGCTGGGAACTCGAGATCGAACTCGCTCATATCGGGAGCCTGCCCGGCCCGCTCGTAAAGGTCCAGGAACCTCATCACGGCCATGTCGAGGTAGAGCGGCAGACCTTTGGAGTGGCTGATCAGCACGCGCCGGGTCGGTGCGTCCATGAGCGGCTGTTCCTCGATCAGCAGGCGCCGCCGCAGATAGTCCTCGCAGTCGGTCTGGGAAAGGTAGCCGACCCGATGCTGGCGCGGGTCGTCGCCCGCGCCCGGCACCAGTTGGGGCCATGCCGTCGGCCCCGCCCAGTCGAGCTGGCCCTCCAACCGGGCGTCGTCCCACTGCAGCCGGTTCCGTCCGGTGACGACGAACAACGCGTTGGGCATCAGCCAGACCATGCGCTGGATCAGTCGCTCGACGTCACGGTGCACGCGGTCGCCGACGTCCTCGAACGTGTCGAGCAGGAGGACGGGGGTGGCGGTCTTCTCTTCGGGAAGCTGCGCCAGGTCCCAGGCCAGGAGATGCGGGTAGAAGGACAGTGCGTCCTGGTCGGGTTCGGCTTCCAGCAGGTCCGGCAACCGTCGGCAGCCCGACACCGCGCGCGCCGCCCGCCGCCGCTCCCGCAGTGCCCGCACGGTGGACGCGAGCCCCTGCCCGACGAGCATGCCCGCCGTCCCGGGCAGACCCGCCGCCGAGGCGACGTCACCCATTGCGGCGTCCATCTGCGAACGGAGCCGGCCCGCCCCGCCGAAGCGGTTGAGCATCGTGTGCCGACGCAGGAACTCGTCCAGCGGATCGCCGGGATGGTGATGTTCCCAGTACCGCAGGAAGGCGAGATCGAACGCGGTCAGCGGCCTGCCGAGCTCGGTGAGCGCGACGCGAACAGCCAAGACCACGGATTCGAAGCTCACGCCGTTCTGCCGGGCCAGGTCGATCCGCACCGGGACCAGCCGGCCGAGCCGTCCGTCCACGGGCGGCCAATGCTCGGGACCGGCGCCCGAGTCCGCGAGCACTTCACCGATTTGCCGGGAAAGAGTGGACTTGCCAACGCCGCCGACGCCATAGAACACGAGGACGTTGCGTCGGGGACGCTGCACGTCCTCGACATCGAACGCCCGATCGCGTCGCGTCTCGACCACGCGCACGAGGCTGCGCTGCAGCGCGGCCCATTCGTCGGCACGGTTGGCGAACACGTCCGTCGCGACGAGGGCGCGGGTGTTGGTTCGGAACAATGCGCGCAAATCCGGGCGGGACAGAGCAGCCTCCTCCATAGCTCATCCCCCCAGATGCATGGTACCGCCCGTTTGTGTGCAGCCTCGGCAGTGATTGTGAGAGTAGTGCGGCCGCGTGTTATATGAATGTCGCTGGCGATTGTGGCCGTTACATTGATTGTCCGATGTGCGAGAATCGCGCTATTCGTAACGCGCGGCCGTAGTTCGCGGGGCCGGTAGACGAGATCAAGCAGTGCTCGGAGGGGCGGGCACGGCCGTCCCATGGGCGTGAGAGTTCCCACAGTGGGGCCGTGGACGAGGAGCGCCGCGTTGAGCCGGGGCGACTCGAGAGAAGCGCCGGGGTTGCTGGGGTCCGGGTCGGGCCTCGACGGTGCCGTAAGGCGGGTTCATTCGGCTGACGCCAGCGGAGTTCCCTGGGTTCAAGGCGAGTCCCGTCTGGTAGTTCGCGTCTGGTCTGCCCCAACCCCACGCCCGTCTGCCGGTTCGTGCGCGGGCTGTCCGTCCGTTGGCGTGTCCGCTGGACGCGGTCGTCGTGCGGGCATGCGCTCGTTCGGCTTCGGGGAAGATGTCTGTCAACTGACAATTGATGCGGCTTGCAATCACGAGCCGATCGCCACAGATCCACGGGGCGCACGCCACTAGTGTGACTTCCCTTGGTACGCGAGGACATCATCAGACGGCCACAGGCGCACATCGACCGGAAGCCTCACGTCCTGCCCATGAAGATCCGCGGCGATGCGCTTATCTGCGTCAGTCCATCTTTGGCTAGGCGCCTTAGCGTGGTGACACACGATTCGCCGGTCAATTGAGATGCCGAGGATCCCGTTGTCGAATAGCGCGTGATGAGTGGAGCACAGCAGCAAGCCGTTGACAGGCGATACGCGTTGCTCGGCGTTTGCGTCGTTCCACGGGATGATGTGGGCTGCTTGAAGCGCGGCTTTTAGTGAAAGCCCGCAAAAGGCACACTGCTGGCGGTAGGCATCCAGGAGCGCGAGGCGGAAGATGACCTGGGCGATGCCTCGATCTCTGACCTTCCGGTACACCTCTCCCGCATCGTGGGGGTTATTGATGACGGTGCGAGCTAGCTCCGCAGGGGTGGAGTCTTGCGCCGCGAACTGGAACGGATTGGGGAGAGTGAGCCACGGATATGCGAAGACCTCTTCGTAGCCTTCATCGAGGCGGGTGGCATCCCACGCAATGAACCCCTGTCCGGGCTGTCCACGGCTCTGGTTGACAACGAGGATGGTTAGTGGCGGCTTATGCTCGTGCAAGCACCAGTCCTGGATCACGGCCAGCACATAGCGAAGCGGCCGCGGATGAATACCCAGATGCTCCGCCAGCTCGGTGTAGGTGACCTTCGACCGTTGCGACGCCTTCTTAGTTAAGAGCGGCCATGCGCGAAACGCACGCTCGTACTGGTTAACAGACACAGAAACCCTCCTCGCGCACAAGCTAGGCGGACGACGCGACTGCGGCAGCGGTAGCCGTGACTCACGCTGTTCAGTACCCTAGTGGGGAGGATACTTACCTGTCAGTGACCAACGTGACCACGGTCACCATTTCCTATGCACGCGCCCGACCATCCAACAGTGAACCTTTTCGGCACTGATATCGAAGGTCGTCGGGCATCGCGGGAGTCGTGGTCACGGTCTGTAGGACGTATACGCCCGACAGCGGCAACCGGACGCTTCGGCGCTGCCGGTAGGGGAGATCCTCGGTGGCCTGGCGCAGCATACGGAGGAGGCTCAGGAGCGCTTCGGGCAACGGATCGGCTTCGAGAGTGGGGCGTGGCCGGGCTGCGGGGCGGCCGCCCCTTTTCCTGCATCGTTCCCGTTGCGCCTCGTCCAAGAGGCCTTTCCACTCCGTGCGGGTGCGGAGGGGGTGGCCGTCGGCTCGTCCTTGGAGGTAGGTGACGAGGAAGTGGACCGCCGCCGGGTTGGACGGGGTGCTCTTGCCGGAGAGCCAGTCGCTCAGTGAGGCGTCGCGGAGCCGGATCGGCGGCTTCTGTGCCTGTCCCTGCCGGATGAGTTCGGCGTAGATCGGACGGCCCGCCGCGTCGTACAGGTCGCGCAGTGCGGCGGCGAAGCGCTCGGCGGCCCCCGGTTCCGGACTGCCCATCCCGCGTCCCCTCACCTTCGGACTCCGGATCCGGACTGAACGTCCACCGGAAAACCCGTTCATCCCCCGTCGCGCCAGGCGACGCCGTGTACAAGCCTGCCGCATCTCGCCGTGCTGATCGCCGGAAATCGGCTGAACCATTCGGATCAGGTTCACCGGCCCGGAGGAGGTCGGGCGACGGGAGGACTTCATCATCATGCTCATCAAGTGCCGGGACAATGCGCGTCGGCTTTGGGACGCGATTCGGCGGGACGTCTCGACGTGGGGGCCTTACGTGGAGCTGGCCGCCCTGCTCCTCGCCACGGTGCAGATCGTGCTCGAACTCTTCTGACGACGGTCGGCCCGTCCCGGGCCGCGGCGGCGGCGGCGGGCTCGGGACGGGGCGGTCAACGGAACAGGTCGTCCATCTCCGCTTTGCCGGCGCGGCGGCGGAGCCACTAGTCGAAGATCAATCGAATCCCAGTGCCATGAGCGGGCTGAACACCGCGATCGTGGTCCAGGACTCTTCCGGGTCGCCGATCTTCACCAGGGCGTCCCACAGCAGTCCGAAAGCCAAATAAAAGCCGATCCGAATTGCCGGGTGGGGCAGCCTGGCCGTTCGCTTCTCGGGCATGGCCGAAGTATGGCACCGGCTGAGTGGAATCGTGAGGGCGATTCCTCAGGGGGTAGCTTTGCTGTCTCAGGTCGGTGGGGTGAAAGGAAACGCGGTGTCGCTGGAGATCGGGCTGTGGCGTGTCGATGGTGCGCCGGAACGGGTCGCTTTGTCGTCCATGCCGCTGGAGGCGCGGCTCGAGGAGCTCATCGAGGCCGATCCGGGGATCCTGGGGACGCCGCTGCTGCTCATCGGTCGCCAGGTGCGGACCGAGTACGGCAAGTTCATCGACCTGCTCGGACTGGACGCCGAGGGGACGCTCCACATACTCGAACTCAAACGGGATCGAACGCCGCGCGAGGTCGTGGCGCAGCTCCTGGATTACGGCTCGTGGGTGCAGGACCTCTCCAACGAGGACATTCGCGAGATCTTTGCCGAGTACATCAGGGCGAGCGGTGCCGGCAGGGACCTGGATCAGGCGTTCGCGGAGCGGTTCGGTGCGAGCCCTCCCGAAGCCCTGAACACCGCGCACACGCTGACCGTGGTCGCCGGTGAGGTGGACGCGTCCACGGAGCGGATCGTGACCTACCTGGCGCGGCGGAACGTGCCGATCAACGTGATGTTCTTCCGCTACTTCGAGGACCAGGGGCGCAAGTACCTGGCGCGGACGTGGTTGATGGACGAGGCCGTCGTCACCGCGTCGGCGGCGGAGTCCAAGGGCCAGGGCAAGAAGGAGCCGTGGAACGGGCAGGACTGGTACGTCTCGTTCGGCGAGGAGGGCGGCGTCCGCAGTTGGCTGGACGCGCGGCGGTACGGGTTCGTGTCGGCCGGGGGTGGCGACTGGTTCTCGCGGACGCTCCGGGCCCTCCCGGTCGGGGACCGGGTCTTCGTGCACATCCCCAAGGTCGGGTATGTCGGGGTCGGCACGGTGACGCGGGAGGCGCGGCCGTTCGACGAGGCGGAGCTGGTCGTCGACGGCTCGGTGCGGAAGATGACGGATCTGGAGCTCGCCGCCGCCTACCGGCACGACCACCAGCCCCAGGACGGGCAGGATCGCCGGGAGTGGGTCGTCGCCGTGGACTGGCTCAAGACCGTCCCGCACGAGGATGCGCTGTGGACGGCGGGCATGTTCGCCAACCAGAACTCCGCGTGCAAGCTCCGTGCGCGGTTCACCATCGACGTGGCCACTCGGTACTTCGGCCTTGACTGATATGGGACCTTGTTGGCGTTGAACCGCTGGCCGGGCAGCAGTGGCAGCCGGGTGTGAACACGCGATGTCATAGGTATGTGCTTGTGTATCGTGTACACGACATCGACCCCCGTAGGTGGAGGCGCACCGTGAACGAGAGCAGCGAGGGGTTGTTCCCCAACCCCGCCGACGAGCAGCTCACGCTGGTGAAGGGCGACGACGGCCCGCCGGTGCCGCCGCTGGACGTCCCGCAGTCATTCGCCGACGGCTCGTCGTTCGAGGTGCGCGACGAGCTGGAGGAGCTGGTCCGCCGAGACCTGCTGGGGCCGTGGGACGGGCCGAGGGAGGAGTTCGCGCCGAAAGCGATGGGGCCGCGGGAGCGGTACCTGGTCGGGATGCTCGGCCCGAAGAACGAGCCCCTGTCGGTGCTGGAGAACGCCGACGAGGTGCCCGACACCGAGGCCGGGGTCCAGGGCGACGCGCGGGAGGGGGAGCTGCCCGACGTTGTCACCCCGCAGGCACTCGGGCGCATCTGGGCGTCGTCCATGGGCCTGTCGTTCTGCGTCCCCGAGGACGTCGACGCGGTCGTCGTCACTGCCAAATGGGGGCGGTACGACCGGCAGGAGCGGGAGGACGAGGACGGCAAGAAGCCGCGCGTCTGGGTCCGCGAGCCGGTGGAGCGGGAGAAGGAGGTGCGGCTGGACGCCGATGGCGCCTACCGGATCCCGCTCACGGCGGAACGGGACAGCGACCCCGGCGTCCTGCTGGCGGTCACGGTGCGGGCGCGCGACGGGCGGCGCGTCGCGGAGATCGCGCTCGTGAACCAGCAGTCGGAGCCGGCGAGCGGCAAGGACACCGCGTGGCTGTTCCAGCCGGAGCTGACGGTGACCGCGCTGGACGGCGCGAAAGCCGTGTTCCTCCCCGTGGACGACCCGGCCGACGGCCTCGCCGCCGTCGCCGACGACCCCGAGGAGATGCACCTGCGGCTCCTCTACCGGCACGAACGCCGGTACGCCAGCGGACGGAACGTGGCCGTGCACGCCGACGTCGCGCCGGGAGAGCGGGTCGCGCACCGGCTCACGACCACCTGGCTGCCGGTGTACGACGTGCCGATGACGACGGCGCCGAAGGCCGGGCTCGAGGACGTCGAGCTGCGGATGGACGCCCTCGCCGAGGCCACCGCGGAGCAGCTCGGGGCGGGGCTGCGGCCCCTCGTCGACGGCTACCGTGCGTGGCTCGACGAGCGGGACGCCGAGATCCCGGGGCTGCCCGAGCCCCTGCGGCCCACGGCGCAGCGGGCCGTCCACGACGCGCGCCGGGCCGCGCAGCGCATCGCCGCGGGCGTCGAGCTGCTGTCCGACCCCGCGAGCCCCCGGCACGACGAGGCCGTCCGGGCCTTCCGGTTCGCGAACGAGGCGATGGCCCTGCAGCGCCGCCGCACCGCGCTCGTCCCGCTGCGCGAGGAGGGGCGGAGCTTCGCGGAGGCCATGGCGGAGATCGACGCGAGGGGGGCGGCGGCCGCGAGTTGGCGCCCGTTCCAGCTCGCGTTCGTCCTGCTGAACCTGCCCTCCCTCACCGACCCGGGGCACGCCGAGCGCGCCGCCGACCACACCGCCCTGGTCGACCTGCTGTTCTTCCCGACCGGCGGCGGCAAGACGGAGGCGTACCTCGGCCTGACCGCGTACACGTTCGCGATCCGGCGGCTGCAACGCACCCTCGGCACCGGAGAGGACGCCCGCGACGGCCTCGCCGGCGTCGCCGTCCTCATGCGGTACACGCTGCGGCTGCTCACCGCGCAGCAGTTCCAGCGGGCCGCCGCGCTGGTGTGCGCGGCCGAGACACTGCGCGCCCGCGACCCGGACGTGTGGGGCGACGAGCGGTTCCGGATCGGCCTGTGGGTGGGGGCGGGCGTGTCCCCGAACTGGTTCGAGCAGGCCAAGGACCAGGTCATCGAGGCCCGCGACTCCGGGAACTCGAACCGCGCGAACGTCCTTCAGACGCTCGCCTGCCCATGGTGCGGGGAGAAGCTGCAGGCCCACCGGGATCTGGACATCGACGAGGAGCGGCGGCGCGTCCTGCTGTACTGCCCGCGCGGCGAGGGGACGGACGCGTGCCCGTTCTCGAAGCGGCTCGCGAGCGGTGAGGGCCTGCCGATCCTGACGGTCGACGAGGAGATCTACCGGTACGCGCCGAGCCTGGTCATCGCCACCGTCGACAAGCTCGCGCAGCTTCCGTGGCAGGGTTACGCCGGAATCCTGTTCGGGCGGGTGCACAGCCACTGCCCGCGGCACGGCTACCGCCACGGCGATCTGGACGACAGGACCAACTGCGCCAGTCGGCACAACCCGAGCAAGGGCGGGCTGCCCGCGGTGACCGCGAACCCCGTCCCCCGGCTCCGCCCGCCGGACCTGATCATCCAGGACGAGCTGCACCTCATCTCCGGCGCGCTCGGCACGACGGTCGGGCTGTTCGAGTCGGCCGTCGCGGAGCTGACCGCGTGGCCGTACGCGCAAGGCCGGACGGGGCCGAAGATCGTGGCGTCCACGGCGACGACGAAGCGGGCGCGCGAGCAGGTCAGCGGCGTGTTCGGCCGGGAGCTGGCGGTGTTCCCGCCGCAGGTCACCGACGTCGCCGACACGTTCTTCTCCCGGCGCGAGCCGCTCACGCCGCAGACGCCGGGCCGCCGCTACCTGGGCGTCTGCGCGCACGGTGTGCGGATCAAGTCGGCGGAGATCCGGCTGGCGGAGATCCTGCTGCTGGCCGGGCAGACGCTGTACGACCGGTACGGGAAGCCCGCCGACCCGTACATGACGATGGTCGGCTACTTCAACGCGACCCGGGAGCTGGCGGGGATGCGCCGCTACCTGGACGACGACGTGACGACGCGCGTCCGCCGGGGCGGCAAGCCGAGGGGCCTGTCGGACCGGATCGTCACCCGCAGCGGCATGCTCACCGTCCAGGAACTGACGTCGCGGATCTCGTCCGGCGACATCAGCGACGTGCTGAAACGGCTGGAGCACGGCTTCGACCCCGAACTCGACACGTCCGCGCGCCGCTACGACGCGCCCGCCGAACAGGCGCGCTACTACCGGGAGAGCCGGGACTCCAAGGCCCGCAAGACGGCCGCGCCGATGCACTTCCTCGCGAAGCGGTTCGCCGACCGCAAGGACGCCGGGCTGCAGCCGGTGGACGTGGTGCTGGCGACGTCCATGCTCCAGGTCGGGGTGGACGTCTCCAGGTTCGGGCTGATGGTGATGGTCGGGCAGCCGAAGAACACCGCCGAGTACATCCAGGCGTCGTCGCGCGTCGGTCGCGACGCGGCACGCCCGGGCCTCGTCGTCACCCTCTACAACTGGTCCCGGCCCCGCGACCTGGCCCACTACGAGGATTTCGAGCACTACCACGCCACCTTCTACCGGCAGGTGGAGGCGCTGTCGGTCACCCCGTACACGCGCAGGTCGCTGGACCGCGGGACGGCCGCCGCGCTGGTCGCCGCTATCCGGCACAGCGCGGAGGAGCACTCCCGCAACGGGGACGCGCAGGTCGTCGACAGGTACGACCCGCGCGTCCAAGTGATCATCGAGCGGATGCTGCACCGCGCCGAGGCCGTCGCCCACGAGCGCGGGCGAAGCTACCTGGAGGAGCGGATCCAGACGGTCCTGGACACGTGGGAACGGGAGCAGGGGCACGGCTCGGTCCGGCTCGGCTACCGGGACGCCACCAGGAACAAGCAGACGACGCGGGCGCTGCTCCGGCCCGCCGGGAACGGCAGCTGGCAGACGATGACGGTCGGCATGTCCATGCGGGAGACCGAGAACGAGATCAACCTGCTGTTCCCGGGCGTCGACGCCGTGTTCGCCCCCACGTTCCACGAGCCTCCGTGGACGTTCGGGGCGGCGGAATCCGACACGGACGCCGCGACCGAAGCCCCCCAGAGCGGCGAGGAAGGCTGACCATGACCGGGAGCGCGCTGTTCCACCGCCGGGTCGGCACCGTCCGTCCGAGCCACCTGATGTTCACCAGCGGCGTCGGCGCCCTCGTCGACCTGCCGAACTTCTCTGCCCTGGTCAAGGGGCTGGACGACTGGAGCCACAAGAACGTCCCGAACTCGCAGGCGATCAACGAGCCGCGCCTGCTGGCGGCCGTCCAGTACACCATCGGCAAGAGCGTCCAGAAGCTCATGCCGGCGCCCTGGATGGAGCCGAGCCAGAAGGACCCGACCGGGCAGGCCGCGAAAGTCGGGGTGCCGGTCACACCGTTCCCGAGCTGGCTCCGCTGTACGGCGTGCAACGAGCTCGGCGCCCTCGACTCGGGCGTGTTCGGGTTCGAGAACACCAACATCCACCGGCCGCACGAGGCGCGGTTCTACCACGCCAAGTGCAAGCGGAAGAAGCCGCTCGCGGTCGCCGCCCGGTTCGTCCTGTCCTGCACCAACGGGCACCTCGACGAGTTCCCGTACGGGTTCTTCGTGCACCACGGCGACGCGTGCCCGAAGGCGAGCCACCCGCGGCTGCGGATGGACGACCGGGGCGGCAACCTCGGCGCGAACGTCGAGCTGTCGTGCGTCAACTGCGGGGAGCGCCGCAACATCCGGGAGGCGCAGGGCAAGCGCGGCGAGGAGAACCTGCCGCGCTGCCGGGGCCGCCACCCGCACCTGGCGACGTTCGACACAGGCGGCTGCGGCCGTCCGCCGAAGCTGCTGGTCGTCGGCGCGTCCAACCAGTGGTTCGCGAACACGCTGTCCGCGCTGTTCGTCCCGCGGGCCGGCGCGAGCGCGCTGGACGCGAAAGTCGAGAAGTACTGGACGGTCATCAGCCCGTTCGCCGTGGAAATGTACCCGTTGCTACGGGAGAACATGCCGGTGTTCAAGGAGTTCGACCAGTGGGACGATGACGAGCTCGCCGAGGCGGTCGAAAGGCACAAGGCCCGCCTTGAGAAGAAGAGCGACGCCAAGGAGGAGACCAAGGGATATCCGGACCTGCGCACCGCCGAATGGGAGATGTTCTCCGGCCCGACCCCCGACCCGGACGCCGACCTCACCCTCCGCCGCGACCCCGCGGGGGTACCGGACGAGCTGGGCGGCGTCTTCTCGGACGTCGTACAGGCCGAGCGGCTCCGCGAGGTGCGGGCGCTGATCGGCTTCACCCGGCTGGACGCCCCCGACCCCGACGATCCGGAGCTGGTGGAGCTCGTCAAGCTCGCCCGTGGCAACCCGGAATGGGTGCCCGCCAGCGAGGTGCGCGGCGAGGGGATCTTCCTGCGGGTCCCCGAGGAGCTGCTGCGGGACTGGGAGAAGCGCGTCGCCGACTCCGACGCGCTCAGGGCGCACCGCGAGGCGTACGCGCGGCACCGCCGCAACCGGTACTCCGACCGGATCGCGTCCATGGCCGACTTCGACGAGACCGCGCACTGGCCCGGCGCCCGCTTCATCGCGCTGCACACCCTCTCCCACCTGCTGATCCGCACCATCTCGCTGGAGTGCGGGTACAGCTCGGCGAGCCTGTCGGAACGGATCTACTCCGGCACCGAGGACGACCCGCACCGCGGCGGCATCCTCATCTACACGGCCGTGCCGGACGCCGAGGGCACCCTCGGCGGGCTGGTGTCGCTCGCGGAACCGGAGCAGCTCGTCCGGCTCACCCGGCGGGCCCTCACCGACGCGCGGCACTGCTCGTCCGACCCGCTGTGCGCCGAGCGGCTCCCGCGGCACCCAGCGGACTTCCTGCACGGCGCGGCCTGCCACGTCTGCCTGTTCGTTTCCGAGACGACCTGCGAGCGCGGCAACAAGTTCCTCGACCGGCGCTTCCTAGTGCCTGTTGACGACAGCGGCCTGGCCCTCTACCCGGACGTGCCGTGATGACTCCGCTCGACCGGTTCGACGCGGCCGTCGGGGACGACGCCGCCCGGCTCGGACCGTCCCGGCTGCGGACCCTCGCCGCCCGCTTCGAGCGGGACGGCGCCGGGCTCGCCCCCGCCGGGTTCGGCGCCGAGTTCGCCGACGCGGCCGCGCGCATCACCGACGCCGCCCGCCGCCTCCCCGCCGGGGACGTCGCCGCGTACCTGCGGGGCATGGCGACGGCGCTCGCGCACCGGGAGGCGGCGGTCCGGGTGGACATGGTGTGGAGCGGGCCCACCGGCCACGCCGTTCCGGTCCGCGCCACCGCGCAGGTCCTCGCCCAGGTCGTGGGCCGTGCCCGGCACGAGCTGCTGCTGATGACGTACTCCGCGCGCCGCTACGCCCCGCTGCGCGCCGCCCTCGCCTCCGCCGTCGCGCGAAACGTCCGGGTCCGCGTCGTCGTGGAGACCCTGCAGGGCGCCGGGAGCGCGATCTCCGGTGCGGAGCCCGCCGCCGCCTTCCACGGGCTCGGCGTTGAGCTGTGGCACTGGCCGGTCGACCGCCGTCCCGACGACACCGGCCGGCTGCACGCGAAGATCGCCGTGGCGGACCGCCGCGAACTGCTCGTCTCCAGTGCGAACCTCACCCAGTCGGGCGTCCACGACAACATCGAGGCGGGCCTCCTCGTCCGCGGCGGCACCGCGCCGGTGCGCGCCGCCGAGCACGTCGACGCGCTCTGCTCCGCGGGCACCCTGCAGCGCATGCACCGTCCCCGACCATGAGAGTCGGGAACGCGGACCCCGCTGGTCAAAGAGCCCATCGGGACGATTGAATACCGGCGTGACGACGATCGCCGGCAGGTACGAACTCGATCACGTCCACATCGGCAAGGGCGGGATGGGGGAGGTGTGGGGGGCCACCGACACCCGGCTGGGGCGGCGTGTCGCCGTCAAGTTCGTCCGGGTCGACGGCGATGACGAACTGATCAGGCGGTTCCGCCGCGAGTACCGCCTCACCGCGCGGATGGCGCACCCGGGCGTGCCCGTCCTCTACGACGCGGACAAGGTGGAGTCAGGCCCGTTCGAGGGGCGCCTCTACCTGGTGATGGAACTGGTGGACGGCGTCAACGTCGCCGACCTCGTCGCCGAGCACGACCCGCTGCCGATCGGCTGGGCCGCCGCGATCGCCGCGCAGGTCTGCGCCGTCCTCGGTTACGCCCACGGTAAGACGCTCGTGCACCGCGACCTGAAACCGGCCAACCTCATGGTCGACGGGGACGGTGCGGTGAAGGTCCTGGACTTCGGCCTGGCCGTCGCCCTGGACGCCGACGAGCGGTCCCGCCTCACCAGCACCGACCAGATGCTCGGCACCCTCGCGTACATGGCGCCCGAACAGTTCCGTGGGCGTTCCGGACCGTCGAGCGACCTGTACTCGCTCGGCTGCGTCCTGTACCAGATGCTCGGCGGCCGGGGCCCGTTCGAAGGCCCCGACAACGTGTCGTTCATGCACGCCCACGTCTACGAGAAGCCGAAGCCCGTCCGGAGCCTCCGCGCGGACGTCCCGCCGGACCTGGACGCCCTGGTCCAGCGCCTCCTCGCCAAGCAGCCCGAGGCCCGCCCCGCGTCCGCCGAGGAAGTGTACGACGCTCTGCTCCCGCACGCCTTGATGCGGGAGCTTCCTGGGGCGGTCCGCGCCGGGCGCAGCCCCGCCCGCATGTACGCCGACGTCCTCGGCCGCACCTCGGACACGCCGGCCCCGGCCGTCCCGCCCGCCCCGAGACCGGCGCCGGCCGGCGGCGACTTGGACCTCGGCGACGTCGCCCGCGCCCGGCGGCGCGCCGATCGGCTCGCCCGCGACTCCCGGTTCGGCGAGGCGGCGAGCATGCTCGGCGAGGCCCGCGACCGGGCGGAGAGCGCCCTCGGCACCGGCCACCCCGAGGTCATGGCGTTGCGCCGAGACCACGCGGACGCCCTGTTCCAGGGCGGGGACTACCGGTCGGCGGCCGCGGCGTTCCACTCCCTCGCCGAGGACGTGGCCCGCCGCGAGGGCGCCGACGCCGAGAACGTCCTGTCGCTGCGGCTGCAGGAGGCCACCTGCCACGCGCTCGGCGGCGAGGCCGACCGCGCCCTCGCCGAGCTCCACGACCTGGTCGCCGATCAGACCCGGCTGCACGGCGCCGACGACGCCCGCGTGCTGGACCTGCGCCGCAAGATCGGCCTGCTGCTGCACGGTGCGGGCCGCACCGACGGCGCCGTCGAGGTGCTGGACGGCCTCGCCGACGACCTCGAGCGCCTGCACGGGCCGGACGATCCGGCGCTGCGGACCGTCCGGCAGCACCTCGCCCGGATCGGCGGCTGACCGACCGCGGAAGAGCGAGACGGGCGCCGCCCTTTCGGGTGGCAAGGAAAGCGGAAAGAGTGAGGATCAGAGCGGTGTGGGAAGAAATCTTTCCCATGGCCTCACCGAAAAGCATGTGGGCATATATGTGGGAGAAAAAGGAAACGGGCGCCGCGGTGAGCGGCGCCCGTTCGACGAGGAGAGCGAAGGCACTGGGTTGAGACACTGGCCCCTTCGGGCCATGCATCAGAAGGAAGCACCCTCGTGGCCTCGGTCGCGGGAGGAAAGCGAAAGGGCTGGGTTAACTTTTGCAGAGTTGTGAGAAGGAAGCCCTTTCATGGCCTCGCCGCGACGATTCTAACAGTCACGCCGGGATCAGGTCGCGCAGATTTCGCAGCGTGAACGCCTTCGAGCCCTCGGGGAGGCCGTCGGGACGGTCGAGGCCGACGAAGGTCACGGGCTCGTCCGGCAGCGGAACCCCGTCGAGCACCGTGAGCTGCCGCGGCTCCATGAGGTCGACCAGGTACCGGACGGTGAGGTAGCGGCGCTCGATGACCGCGCGGGTCAGCGCCGCCGTCGTCACCCGGTTGCCCTCCACGGTGTTGAACGCGAACCCGCCGCGCAGGTGCAGGTGCATCCACTTGGCGTGCCAGTCGCCCTCCTTGCCGCGGACGAACGCGAGCGGAAGGGCCACCCGGGCGGGCCCGCGCAGGTCGGACTTCATCCGGACGGTCCGCGGCTCGAACGGACGGCCCGCCTGCTCGCCGTCGCGCACCATGAACCCGAAGAACGATTCCTCGACGTCGTCGAACCCTTCACCCGAATAGACGTTGACCTGCGGGATGACGAACGACGCTTTGACCTTTCGCAGCGACAGGTTGATGAACTCCGACGCGCCGTCCGGCGCCTCGGTGATGTCGCCGGAATGCTCGCCGCCGACCTTGCGGAGCGACGTGTACGACAGCCACTGCGGGTTCCCGTAGTCGCGGTCGAGCATGAGCGCGGAAAGGTCGTAGTCGGTGCGGTATTCGCGCTGCTTCCAGTAGATGAAGAACCGCAGCAGCTCCCCGTCGACCGGCGAGAGCGAGCCGCGGGGCAGCACGCCCAGGCCGCTCGCGGTCGCCTTCCCGCTGAGGGGCAGCGCGACGTCGAGGACGGCCGGGTCCACGACGAGGTGCGCGGGCGCGGGCAGCCGCCTGCGGACCTCGTCGTCGAGCAGGTCCTTGAGCCGCCGGAACGCGGCGGGGTCGAGCGGCGGCCGAGTGTCGGGGAGGGCGACGCCGCGGCCCGTGCGGTTCGCGAAGACGCGCGTGCCCTTCGCCTTCCTCGTCCGGTTGAGCAGGTGCTCGCGGACCGACAGCAGCACCCGGCCGGACACCTGCCCGGCGGCGCCCTCGGCGGCGTCGAGCACCGCGCCGGAGGCGTCCGGGTCGGTGCGCAGCAGCCGGTCCAGCGACCGGAACAGCACGCCGGGCGCGTTCGCGGCGAGCTTCGCGGCGCCGGGGACGTCGCCCGCGCCGAGCAGGGCCTCGACCCGGCCGGCGAACGACGGCGCCTTCTTCTCCCCGCGCGCCACCGCGAAGACGTCCCGCGCGTGCGGCCACCGCGGGTACTCGTGCGGGTGCAGGCGCTCGCCGAGGCGCTTCCACCGCTCGCGGTGCGCGGCCACGTCGCCGAGCTTCGCCGGGCTGTCGCGGACGACCGCGTCCAGGCCCGCGAGGAGGGCGCGGCGCTCGCGGCGGGTCAGCAGGAACTCCGTCGGCTCCGCCAGCGTGACGTCGCCGAGCGACAGCGCGCACGCGAGCCGCAGGACGTCGGTGACCGTGTCGAGCAGGAGGTCGCCGCCCTCGGCCACCCGCACCCGGTTGATCAGGGCGCGGTTCTCCCGCACGGGGATCGCGTCCGGGACCGCGTCGGTGCAGTGCGCGGCGAGCTCGCGCAGGACGTCGAGTTCCTCCTCGGTGAGCGGGGTGGCGCTCCCGGCCAGCGCCAGGAACAGCCGCTCGGCCTCCGCGTCCACCGGGCGCCCCGCGTGCAGGACGGTCAGCCGGTCCCCGGCGCCCGCGACCAGCTCGTCGTGCGCCGCCAGCATCTCCTCGTAGGTGTGGAGGTACTTCCCGTACTTCGGCAGCGACAGGAGGTTGAGCGACCCGTTCACGATCTCGACGTTCGCGTCGGGGTCGGCGAGCGCGCCCACCAGGCAGGACACCCAGAAGTCGAGGGTGTCGGGCACGCCGTGCGGGAAGTCCCGGAAGTAGACGTTGTGCCGGACGTGGTCGCCGACCATCTCCCGCACGACGGGCAGCACCCGCCCGGCGAGGCCGTCGACGGCGTCCCCGGCGAGGCCCGACAGCGCGTCGAGCAGGTCGCCCGACAGCTTGAACCCGGCGGACATGAGCGCGGCGTCGAACCGCCGCGCGGCCGTGCCGCCCGCGCCCGCCGGGCCGTCCGGAACGGGCACCCGGTGCGCATGCCGCACGACGAGACGCTCAAGAGTGTTGGTCACCCGGGAATAGTCGCAATGTTCGCGTTCCTCGCCTACCGGTTTTTGTGGACGCGCCCGCCCCGGCCCCTACCAAAGTCGGGGGCGGGGGAGTCCGGGGGCGGATGTGCGGACGGCCGTCCGGGCGCGACAGTCGTCGCGCAGGCCGCGCCGGAGAACCGGCCCGCGGCACGGACAGTCGGGAGTTGATGCGCCGGTGACCTTCGGATACCTGATCACGCTGGTCGTCGTGGGGGTGCCCGCCCTGCTGGCCCTGTGGCCGCTGCGGCGCCCCGCCGGGCTCGCCGAGGCGGGCTTCGTCCTCAATCTGGGGATCAACGAGATCCCCCAGCTCGGCCTGGCGCTGCTGGCGTCGGCCACGGCGATGACGGCCGCGTCCGGCGATCTCGGCGCGTCCGGCTGGACGGCGGCGGCGCTGGTCGCGATCGGCCTCGTCGTCATCGCCGTGCGCGGCCACCGCTCGGCCCCGGTCCTCCGGCGGGCCCTGGACGACGGCCTCGGGGACGGGTGGCGCGCCGCCGTCGCCCCCGACCTCGCGGCGGCGCTGCGCCGGCGCCGGCCGTACGCGCGGATCCTGGCGATGCCGTTCCGGGTGCGCCCCCGCTCGGTGGCGAAGGCGCGCAACATCGCGTACGGCGATGCCGGGCGGCGCAACCTCCTCGACGTCTACCATCACCGCTCGCGTCCGGGCGGCGCGCCGGTCCTGATCCACCTGCACGGCGGCAAGTACCGGCAGGGGAGGAAGAGCACGCAGTCGATGCCGCTGGTCCACCGGCTCGCGAGCCAGGGCTGGGTGGTCGTCAGCGCGAACTACCGGCTGCGCCCGGCCGCGGGCCACCCCGACCACCTGGTCGACCTGAAGAAGGTGATCGCGTGGGTGCGCCGCCACGGGCGGGAGTACGGCGCGGACCCGGCGACCCTCTTCGTCTCGGGCAGCTCGGCGGGCGGGCACCTGTCCCTCCTGGCCGGCCTCACGCCCGGCGACGCCGCCTTCCAGCCCGGATTCGAGGACGCGGACACGTCGGTCACCGGGGTCATCGTCCTCAACGGCTACTACGGCCCCTACTTCGGCAAAGGTGAAGAGTCGTCGCCGACGGGCCACCTGAGGCCGGACGCGCCGCCGGTCCTGGTGGTGCACGGCGACCGGGACACGATCGTCCCGGTGGAGAGCGCCCGGGACTTCACCGCGCGGTTGCGCGAGGCCAGCACCCGTCCGGTCGTCTACGCCGAACTGCCGTGGGCGCAGCACGCGTTCGACCTGTTCCACTCGCTGCGCTTCGAGGCGGTCGTGGACACGGTCGAGGCGTTCGCCGCCTGGGTGCGCTCGCCCGCGGCGGGTGCGGGCCGACCGGCCGGGGCGGCCAGTGACGGCGCCCGGGCGGCCGGACGGGCCGGCGGCGTGGGGCGTATGCCGTAAATGGGTTGTTGGGGGAGTGGCGGGTTGCCATTCTTGGCCCGGAAAACGGGAAAGGGGAATGCCGATGTCGACGCTGCGCGTGACGGCCGAACGGCTGACCGTCCTTCCGCACGACAACGCCGACGCACTGGAACTCGCGCAGGTGGGGCTGTACAGGGCGGTCGTGCAGAAGGGCCGGTACGCGACCGGTGACTGGGCCGTCTATATCCCCGAGGGGTCGGTGCTCCCGGACGAACTGATCGGCGAGCTCGGGCTCACCGGGAAGCTCGCCGGTTCGGCCCGGAACCGCGTGAAGGCGGTGCGGCTGCGCGGCGAGCTGTCGCAGGGCATCGTCTGCCGGCCGCGCGCCCTCGACGGGACGGACCTCGCCGCGGCCCACGCCGAGGGGCGGAACTTCGCCGACGAACTCGGCATCGTCAAGTGGGTGCCGCCGATCCCCGTGCACATGGCGGGCGAGGTGGTGCCCGCCCCCGATCTCATCAGGTGGATAGAGATCGAAGACGTCAAGCGGTACCCGACGATCTTCGAGCCCGGCGAGGCCGTCGTGGCGACGGAGAAGATCCACGGGACGGCGTGCCTGCTCACGCTCGCGGACGGCGAGCCGTTCGTGTCCTCGAAGGGGTTCGGCGGCAAGTCGCTGGCGCTCGTCCGCGACGGCGAGAACCTGTACTGGCGGACGCTCGAGGCGCACGGGGCCGTCGAGGCCGCGGCGAAGATCGCGGAGCGGTTCGGCGCGTCCCGGGTGGGGCTGTTCGGGGAGGTGTACGGCCGCCGCGTGCAGGACCTGCACTACGGCGCCGCCGAGCCCGGGTACGCGGCGTTCGACGTCGCGGTGGCGGGCGAGGACGGCGCGGTGCGCTGGCTCGACCCGGCGGAGCTGGCCGGGGTGCTGGCCGACGCGGGCCTGCCCGCCGCGCCCGTCCTGTACGAGGGCGGGTACGACGAGGCGCTGCTGATGGAGCTGGCGAGCGGGCGCGAGACGGTGTCGGGGAAGGCGGAGCACCTGCGGGAGGGGCTGGTCGTGCGGCCCGCCGCGGGGCGCCGCAGCCCGGTGACCGGCGGGCGGGCGATCGCGAAGTTCGTCTCGCCCGGCTACCTCACCCGCAAGGGCGGCACGGAGTTCGAGTGAGCGGGCCCCGGCGGCGCGCCGCCGGGGTCACCGCCGCAGCACGCGGCCGGTGCGGGCGTCGACCTCGACGGTGCGGCGGGCGCCGTCGGGGCCGACGGCGTCCCCCTCCCAGACGAGCGCGCCGCGCCGCTCGTCGAGCTCCAGCTCGGTGACGCGGGCGCCGGGGACCGTCGCGCGCATCGCGTCGGCGGCGTCCCGGTAGTCCAGCTTCGCGCGCCGGACGCGCCGCAGGTTCTCCTCCCGGTCGGCCCGGTCCTCCGGCTCGGGCTCGTCGCGGACGACCTCGGTGCCCGCGCCGTCCACGGTGAGCTCGCGCTCGGCGCCGTCCGGGGCGACGAGCCGCACCTCCCAGCCGTCGCCCTCGCGCTCGACGGACGTCAGCACGGTGCCCGGGGCGGCCTTCAGCGCGGTCGCGGCCGCCCGGTCGAGGGCGCCGCCGGCGGGGGTGGTGACGGGCAGGGGCGTGGTGCCGGGCGCGGTGAGGGTCTCCGCGGTGCCGGACGCGCCGGGAGCGTCCGGGCCGTCCCCGCCGCAGGCCCCCAGGGCGAGCGTCGCGGCGAGCAGCGCGGCCGGTGCCGCGGCGGGTCCTCTCACGACCGCCCTCTACCCCGCGACCACGGTCCGTACGCGGGCGGGTGCGGTCGGGCAGGGTTGCCGGAGATCGCGGCGGCGGTCCCGGACGTGTGCGTGGTCGTGGCGGGGGAGGGCGACCGGGCGCGCGTCCGCCGGATCGCCGCGCGCCGGGCTGAGCGCGCGCGTCCGCACCCCGGGCTTCGCCGTGCACGCCGTGCTCCTCACCGGCCTGGCCGCGGGCGCGCTGCGCCTGCTCGCCCGGCGGCTCCGCCCCCGCGGCGCGGCGGGCGCATGACGTGGGGGACCTAGGGCGACACCCGGCCGATCTCGGCCGCGACGTACTCGGCGTGCGGGCGCAGCCGGGCGCGCAGGTCGTCCCAGCGCTCGTCCTCCTCGCCCAGGTAGACCGCGCGCGCCCGGGCCAGGACGGGACGGTGCTCCGCGGGCAGCCGGGGCAGCGCCCACGCGGCCGCCGCGTCCTTCGGCATGATCTCCCCGGTGGCGGCCGTCGCCCACACGCGCGCCAGCGTCAGGACGACGTTGCGGGCGTCGCCGTCGAGCTCGCCGAGCAGCCCGGGGACGCTCCCGGTGATCGCCCGGACGACGTCCGCGTGCGGCACCGGGGCGAACACCCGGGACGGCGGCGGGCCGAACAGCGGCGCGTCCCCGGCCAGCGCCATCGTGATCAGCGGCGCCAGGTCGGGGCTCGGCTCCGGCGCCGGGACCGCGCCGCGCTCGTACTCGTCCCGCAGCCACTCGCCGTACTGGAACTCGCACACCGGCGGGTACCGCCACGGCCGGACGGCCGTCTCCACGACCACCGTCAGCTCCACCGGCCGCGCGGCGCCCCCGGAGACCGGCAGCAGCCCCGCGACCAGCGCCCGCCGCTCCGCCCGCGCCGCGGGCCGCCGGACGACCGCCAGGACGTCCACGTCGCTGTGCGGCCGCAGCCCGCCGAGCACGGCCGATCCGTGCAGGTACGCGCCGACGAGGTCGGCGCCGAAAACGTCGTGCAGGAGTTCCAGAACGAGGTCCGTCTGTTCCATCGCCACCATGCTGACACAGCCGATCATGAGGGCGGGACGGAGAAGGCGGCGCGGTCGGGCTCCGGCAGCCACTCGCGGCCGGGCCGGAACGGGCGGAAGCCCTCGCGGGCGAACGCGAGCAGCGGCGGCAGCACCGGGTGCCGGTTGCGCGGGTGCCACAGCAGCGACCACGGGTACACCGGGGCGGGGTCGACGACCGGGAGCTGCACGACGCCGGGATGCCACGGCACGCGGATCTTCTCGCCGACGCCGAACGTGATCAGCTCCCGGGACGCGGCGGTCCGCTCCACCATGGCGTCCAGCCCGAAGTCGGGACCGGACGTGTCGATGCGCACGCCGAACTCGGCGGTGAGGGCGCGGTAGAAGTCGGCCCACTCGGTGTCGGCCCGCGCGGCGCCCGGGACCCACAGCGGCGGGCCGACCAGCTCCGCGATCGGCACCCGGTCGCGCGCGGCGAGCGGGTGCCCGCGCCCCACCAGGACGTGGATCGGCTCCAGCAGGACGGGCCGCGCCTCGACGCCGCCGAGGTCCCCGACCGCGCGGCCGAAGAACGCGTCGAGCGTCCCGCGGGCGAGCGCGGGCAGCGCGCCCGCCAGCCCGCCGGACCGCAGGATCTCGATGCCCACGTCCGGCACGGTCTCGTGGAACGCCCGGACGATCTCGACGGGCGCGAGCCGCGTCCCGAGCACGTCCACCCGCAGCGCCCGGTGCCGGCTGCGCACCAGCTCCACCGCCCGGTCGGCGAGCGCGAGCACCGCGCGGGCGTGCACGAGGAAGGACGCGCCGTCGTCGGTCGGCTCGGCGCCGTTCGGCGTGCGGCGCAGCAGGGCCGTGCCGAGGTCGGACTCCAGCCTGGCGATCCGCTTCGACACCGCCTGCTGGCTGATGCCGAGCCGGGCGGCCGCGTCGCCGAAGTACCGGTCGTCCGCGACGGCCACGAAGGCGCGCACCGCGCCGAGGTCCAGGTCCACGAGCTCCTCCGACAACCGTTGGGTGTGATCGCCGCGCGTGTCGATTGTTGGACGGGCGACTCTACCAGCGGGTCGAATGTCGGCGGCGGGGAATCGTCGACAACCGGGAGGCGTAGTGGGCGGGGGAAGGGCAGCGGACTCGTTCGTCCATCTGCACGTGCACACCGAGTACTCGATGCTGGACGGCGCCGCGAAGGTCGGGCCGCTGATGGACGAGGTCGCGCGGCAGGGGATGCCCGCGGTCGCGATGAGCGACCACGGCAACGTACACGGCGCCTACGAGTTCTTCCACGCCGCGAACCGCGCCGGGGTGAAGCCGGTCATCGGCATCGAGGCGTACGTGGCTCCCGCGTCCCGGCACCACCGGGCGCCCGTGTTCTGGAGCGACGACCCGTCCCTGCGGAAGTCGGACGAGACGACCGGCGCGGGCGGCGACGTGTCCGGGCGCGGCCTCTACACGCACATGACGATGTGGGCGGTGGACGCGGACGGCCTGCGGAACCTGTTCCGCCTGCAGTCCCGCGCCTGGCTGGAGGGGCACGTCCAGAAGTATCCGCGGATGGACGCGGAACTGCTCGCCGAGCACGCGGCGGGCATCGTCGCCACCACCGGCTGCCCGTCCGGCGAGGTGCAGACGCGGCTGCGGCTCGGCCAGTACGCGGAGGCGGTCGAGGCCGCCGCCCGGTACCGGGACGTGTTCGGCCCCGGGAACTACTTCCTCGAACTGATGGACCACGGCCTGCCGATCGAACGCCGCGTCCGCGAGGACCTGATCCGGCTCGGCCGCGAGCTGGACCTGCCGCCCCTCGCCACGAACGACTCCCACTACGTCACCGAGGACCAGGCCGAGGCGCACGACGCGCTGCTGTGCATCGGCACCGGCAAGCGGCTCGCCGACGAGAACCGCTTCCGGTTCGGCGGCAGCGGCTACTTCATCAAGCCCGCCGCCGAGATGCGCGCGATGTGGGACGCCGAAGTGCCCGGGGCCTGCGACAACACGCTCCGCGTCGCGGAACGCGTCGGCGACTACGGCGCGGTGTTCGCGCACCGCGACCTGATGCCGCGCTTCCCCGTCCCCGACGGCGAGACCGAGGCGTCCTGGCTGCGCGCCGAGACGCTCCGGGGCGCCCGCCGCCGCTTCGGCGACGACCCGCCGCGGGACGTCCTCGACCGCATCGACTACGAGCTGTCCGTCATCACCGACATGGGGTTCCCCGGGTACTTCCTCGTCGTCGCCGACATCTGCCGGTACGCCCGCGAGAACGGCATCGGCCTCGGCCCCGGCCGCGGCTCGGCGACCGGCTCGATGGTCGCGTACTGCGTCGGCATCACCGAGCTGGACCCGATCGAGCACCGGCTCATCTTCGAGCGGTTCCTCAACCCCGAGCGGATCACGATGCCGGACGTCGACCTCGACTTCGACGACCGCCGCCGCGAGGAGATGATCGACTACGTCACCCGCACGTACGGCGACGACCGGGTGTGCCAGATCGTCACGTTCGGCACCATCAAGGCGAAGGCGGCGGTGAAGGACGCCTGCCGCGTCCTCGGCTACCCGTACGCGCTCGGCGACCGCATCACCAAGGCGTTCCCGGCCGCCGAGGGCGGCAAGGAGATCCCGCTCGCCGCCATCCACGACGCGTCCCACCGGCGGCACGGCGAGGCCGCCGAACTGCGCCGGATGTACGCGGACGAACCGGACGTCAAGCGCGTCATCGACACGGCCGTCGGCGTCGAGGGCCTCACCCGCGGCACCGGCGTGCACGCCGCCGGGGTGATCCTGTCGTCCGAGCCGCTGCTCGACGTGCTGCCGCTCGTCCGCCCGAAGGCCGCAGGCCCGGTCGTCACCGGCTTCCCGTTCACGCAGGCCGAGGACATGGGCCTGCTCAAGATGGACTTCCTCGGCCTGCGCAACCTCACCGTCATCCACGACGCCGTCGCGGGCGTGAAGGCGAACCGGGGCCTGGACGTCGACGTCCGCACCGCGCCCCTCGACGACCCGAAGACCTACGCGCTGCTCGCCCGCGGCGACACCCTCGGCGTCTTCCAGCTCGACAGCGGCGGCATGCGCGTCCTGCTGCGGATGATGCGGCCGACGACGTTCACCGACATCGCCGCCGTCAACGCCCTCTACAGGCCCGGCCCGATGGAGATGGACGCCCACACCAACTACGCGCTCCGCAAGACGGGCCGCCAGAAGGTCGAGCCGATCCACCCGGAACTGGAGGAGGCGCTCGAACCGATCCTCGGCGACACCTACCACCTGGTCGTCTTCCAGGAGCAGGTGATGGCCATCGCGCAGCAGCTCGCCGGGTACTCGCTCGGCGCCGCCGACATGCTGCGCCGCGCCATGGGCAAGAAGAAGAAAGAAGTCCTGGACGCCGAGTGGGAGCGGTTCTCGTCCGGCATGCGGGAACGCGGCTACTCCGCCGAGGCGGTCAGGGCGGTGTGGGACGTCCTCGTCCCGTTCAGCGGCTACGGCTTCAACAAGTCGCACACCGCCGGGTACGGGCTCGTCTCCTACTGGACCGCCTACCTCAAGGCGAACTTCCCCGCCGAGTACATGGCCGCCCTGCTCAGCTCGGTCGGCGACGACAAGGACAAGACGGGCGTCTACCTGTCCGACTGCCGCCGCCTCGGCATCCGCGTCCTGCCGCCCGACGTCAACGAGAGCGTCCTCGACTTCGCCGCCGTCGGGGACGACGTCCGGTTCGGCCTCGGGGCCGTCCGCAACGTCGGCGCGGGCGTCGTCGACGCGATCGTCCGGACGCGCGCGGAGAAGGGCGCGTACACCTCGTTCGACGACTTCCTCGCCAAGGTGCCCGCGCAGGTCTGCAACAAGCGGGTGCTGGAGTCGCTCGCGAAGGCGGGCGCGTTCGACGGCCTCGGCCACCCCCGCAAGGGCCTCGTCGCGGTCCACGAGCAGGCCGCCGACGCCGTCGTGGACGTCAAGCGGCACGAGGCGCACGGCCAGGACGCCCTGTTCGGCGCGGCCGCCGGGCCCGGCGCGGGGGACGCCGCCCTCACCGTCCCGATCCCCGACGGCGAGTGGGACCGGGCGACGCTCCTCGCCCACGAGCGGGAGATGCTCGGCCTGTACGTGTCGAGCCACCCCCTGGACGGCACCGAGCCGATCCTCGAACGGCACCGCGACCGGACGATCGCCGAACTGCTCGCGTCCGGCCGGGCGGACGGGCGCGTCCGGCTCAGCGGCATCGTCTCCGGCCTCCAGCGCAAGGTCACCAAGCAGGGCAGCCCGTGGGCGATCGTCGCGCTGGAGGACCACGACGCGTCCGTCGAATGCCTGGTCTTCCCGAAGAGCTACATGCTGTACGGGGACGCCCTCGCCGAGGATCGCGTCGTGTCCGTGCGGGGAAGGATCAACCTGCGGGACGACACGGTCAGCGTGTACGCCGAGGAGGTGACCGTCCTGGACGTGACCGGACCCGGCGACGCCGAACCCCCCGTCGTCATCACGGTGGCGGAGGCGCGGGTGACGCCGCGGCTCGTCGGCGACCTGAAGCGGATCCTCCTCGCGCATCCGGGCGCCGCGCCGGTGCACCTGCTGCTCCGGCGCGGCGGCCCGGCGAGCGTCCTGTTCGACCTCGCCCCCTTCCGGGTCGCCCCGGACGCGGCCCTGTTCGGCGACGTGAAATCGCTGCTCGGCCCCGGCTCGGTCACCCGCTCCTGACCGGGTGGCCGACCAGGACGAGCATCCGGTCGATCTGCGCCGACCGCGACCGCTCCACCCTCCCGGCCAGCTCCCGCGTCCACGGGTCCCGGCCGCGGTGCAGCTCCATGCGGGCGAGCTGGACGGCGTCGTCCTGGTGGGCGATCAGCAGGTTGAGGAACGCCCGTTCGAACCGGGCGGCCGGGAGCCGCTCCAGCGCCGCGAGCTCGGCGTCGGTCGTCTCCGGGACGACGCCGCCGTGCGCGTGGTGCGCGTCGGCGGGCGCCCGCAGCGGCCGCTCCCACCCGCGCAGCCGCGCCACGATCCGGCCGGCCTCGGCGCGCTGCGTCGTCTCGATCGCCGCGGCGAGCGTCCGCACCTCGGGCCGGACGGGACGCTCGCGGGCGAGCGCCGCCAGCTTCACCGCCTGCCCCTGGTGCGGCACCATCATCTGCAGGAACATCACGTCGGTCGAGTTGAAGCCCGCGCCGCCGCGGGTCGCGGCGGCGGGGCCGGCGGGCGGGCCGCCGGCCCCGCAGCGCGCGAACAGCAGCAGGCCGCAGGCCGCGAGCAGCGCGAGCGCGGCGTACTTCATCGCGTCGGTCCCGGCGTCAGGCGGCCCGCCACAGCGCGGGCGTCGCGTCCGGTTCCCACCCGGCGATGGCGGTGTGCGGCTGGAGGCACTCGTACGCCGTGCCCCCGTAGACGACGGTGTCGCCCGTGGCGTAGGACGTTCCGGCGGCCCACGTGCCGGACGGCGGGTCGGTCGGCGGGTCGGTCGGCGGGTCCGTGGGCGGGTCGGTCGGCGGGTCGGTCGGGGGATCGGTGGGCGGGTCGGTCGGGGTGGTGGACCCGCCGAAGTCCACGTCGGAGCAGGTGTAGAACGCCTCGTCGCTGTACTCCATCCGCTGCCAGATCGAGTAGACGAGGTGCCGGCCCGTCCGCTGCGGCAGGTCCAGCGTCCACTTCGTGTAGGTGGTCGGGTCGACGTCGTCGAACGTCCGCAGGTGCACCAGGTCGGTCCAGCGCAGCGGCTGCGTCGGGTCCCAGCCGTCCCGGGTGATGTAGAACTCGAAGCGGCTGCCCCGGTGCGGCGCGGTCGCGTGGTAGGTGACCTCGAACGGGCCGGGCGCCACGCGCGTCGCGGGCCAGTCGGCGCGCTGCAGGTCGAGGCCCCGGTACTTCGCGCGCCCGGCGCTGCACAGCTGCCCGTCCGGGATCATCTCGCGGTGCCGCCCGTCCACGGTGAGCAGCGACACCTCGTTCCAGTCGTAGAACGCCTGCGTGCCGCTCGCCGCGACCGCCGCCTTGCAGGCGTCCGAGTCGGGGGTCTCCGGCCCCTCGTTCTTGCAGACGTACACGCGGCTCGGCGGGTCCGACATCGTGCCGTGCGCGCTCGCCGGCGCCGCCGACGCGAGCACGACCGCGACCGACGCGGCCGGCAGGGTGACGGCCGCGAGCGCGGCCTTCGAGCGGGGGGATCGCATGGATCTCCTTCCGGGATCGGTGGACGGCCTACGGGAGCGAGTCCAGGAAGGGCTCGTGGGCGTTCATGAACTCCCAGCCGTAGTAGCGGTCCCAGTTGATGGACCACGTCATGAGGCCGCGCAGCGCCGGGGACGGCCCGCCGCGCAGCTCGTACGAACCGCACTGCTGCCCCTTGACCAGGCAGGTCAGCGCCTGCTGCACCTGCGCGGGCGGGGTGTGCCCGTTCCCCGCGCTGACGGCGGCGGGCACCCCGAACGCGATCTGCTCGGGCCGCAGCCCCGGGAACGTGCGCCCGGTGTTCGCGACGGGGAAGCCGGCCTTGAGCATGTCGGTCATCGCGATGTGGAAGTCGGCGCCGCCCATGGAGTGGTACTGACCGTCGAGCCCCATCACGGGCCCCGAGTTGTAGTCCTGGACGTGCAGGACCGTCAGCTCGTCGCGCAGCGCGTGGATCACCGGCAGGTACGCGCCCGTCCGGTTGTCGCCGGAACTCGTCCCGCCGTAGAACTGGTGCCCGACCTGGACGAAGAACGTCTCCGGCGCCATCGTCAGGACGAAGCCGTCGCCGTACCTCGCCGTCAGCTCCTCCAGCGCGGAGACGAGGTTGACGACCACCGGCGTCGTCGGGTTCCGGAAGTCGGCGTCGCCCCGGTCGAGGTAGAGCGAGTGCCCCTCGAAGTCGATGTCGAGGCCGTCCAGCCCGTACCGGTCGATGATCGCCGACACCGACCGGACGAACGCGTCCCGCGCGGCCGCCGTCGTGAGCTGCACCTACCCGTTCTGGCCGCCGATCGACAGCAGAACCTTCGTCCCCCGCGCCTGCTTCGCCCGGACCGCCGCCGCGAACTCCTCCTCGCTCTCCACGTTCGGGCACTCGCCCGCCGGGCACCGCTCGAACCGGATGTCGCCGGACGTCGGCGTCGTCGGCTCCCCGAACGCGAGGTTCACGACGTCCCACGCGTCCGGGACGTCCGCCATCCGCACGTAGCCGGACCCGTTCGCGAAGCTCGCGTGCAGGTACCCGATGAGCGCGTGCTTCGGCAGGCCCACGTCCGCGCATCCCTCCGTCGTCCCGGTCGCGGTCGCCGACCGCGCCGACTCGCCCGCGTCGTTGTACGCGACCACCGCGTACGTGTGGGTGCTGCAGGCGTCCAGGCCGGTGAGCGTCGCGGACGTCCCGGTCGCGCTCGCCCGCAGGTCCGCCCCCTCGTACACGCGGTAGCCGGCGGCGCCGTCGACGGCGTTCCAGGCCAGCGCGATCGAGCCGGCGGTGACGGCGCCGACCCGCGGCGCGCCCGGCGCGGCCGGGACGCCCGGGAGCGGGCCGCCCGGACCGTCCAGCTCGACGTCGTCCGCGCGGTAGGCCCCGGCCCCGTACCAGCCGTGCAGGTAGACCTCGGCCTCCGTCTGCCCGGGCCCGGTCGTGAACGAGACCGACAGCTTCGTGTACTCGGCCGCGGAGGGCGTCCACGTGTACGGGCCGCCGGCAACGCCCAGATGCACGTAGTCGCCGCGCACCCACGCCGACAGCGTGTACGCCGTGTCCGGCAGCACCCGCACCTTCTGCGCGCACCGCCCGTTGTCGCCCGCCGTCACGCCGCCAGCCAGCGCGGCCGCGCCCGTCCGCGCCGCACCGGCGGCCGCCGCGCCGCCCGAGCACGTCCAGCCGGCCAGCCCCTGCTCGAACCCGCCGTTCGCCAGGGCGTTCGCCGCGCGCGCCGGCGGCGCCGCGACCAGCAGGCCCGCGACCAGTACGGCCGCGAAGAGAATGCTCCGCACGACGTCCCCCTACGGCAGCGTGTCGAGGTGGGCGCCGACCGTCCGGGCGAACCCGCCGCCGTTGGTGACGTCCCAGTTGATCGACCAGGTCATCGCGCCCCGGATGTCCGGGTACGTCCGCGCGGGCCGGAACGAGCCGCAGTTCGCGCCCCGGGCGAGGCAGTCGAGCGCGTCCGTCACCGCCGACGGCGCGACCACCCCGCCGCCCGCCGCGCCCGGCCCGGCGGGCAGCCCGAGCGCCACCTGGTCCGCGCGCAGCCCGTTCTCCAACTGGATGCAGGCCAGCGCCGTCATGAAGTCCACCGACCCCTGCGCGTACACGCCCTGGTCGCAGCCCAGCATCGAGCCCGAGTTGTAGTACTGCATGTGGACGACGGTCAGGATGTCCTTGATGGCGAGCGCGAGCTGGAAGTACGACCGGCCCGTCGACTGCATGTCGATCGTCTGCGGCGCCATCGTGATGATGAGGCCGGCGCCCGCCTTCGCGCGCAGCGCCCGCAGCGCCTGCGCCATGTACGTCGCGTTCAGCCCGTTCTCCAGGTCGATGTCGACGCCGTCGAACCCGTACTCGGTCATCACGCCGTACACCGAGTCCGCGAACAGCGCCGCCGCGGCCGCGCTGTCGACCCGCACCGTGCCCTTCTCGCCGCCGACCGACAGGATCACCTTCGTCCCCCGCGCCCGCAGCGCCGCGACGTCCGCCTTGAACTGCGCGTCCGTGTACCCCCCGACGGCCTGCGCCAGCCCCGGGTCGACCCCGAAGACCACCTCGCCGGCCCGCGCCGTGGCCTCACCGAACGCGACCGCCACGAGGTCGTACTCGTCCGGCGTCTCCGACAGCTTCAGCTCCCGCGCGGGGTTCTCGAAGTTGTGCCAGTAGCCGGTCAGGAAGTGCTTCGGCAGCGGCCCGGTCGCGCACCCCGCCGTCGTCCCGGTGACCTCGCTCCCGGCCGACTCGCCCGCGGCGCCGAACGCCTTGACGGTGAACGTGTGCGTGCTGCAGGGCTCGAGCCCGCCGACCGTCGCGGACGTCCCGGTCACGCTCGCCCGCACGTCCGTCCCCGCGTACACCCGGTACCCGTCGGGCGCCCCGGCGCTCGCCGTCCACGACAGCGTCAGCGAGGTGTCGGTGCGCCCGGTGACCTGCGGCGACCCCGGCGCCCCGAGCCCGCCGCCGGGCCCGCCCGTGCACGGGCTCCCGTTGACCGTGCAGTTCTCGGGGGCGCCCGGCCCGCTCCCGAGGAACCCGAACGCCACCGTCCCGCCCGGCGGGATCGCCGCGTTCCAGCCCCGGTCGGTGAACGTGTGGTGGTTCCCGTCCCTGGTCAGCGACGCGTCCCAGAACGAGCCGACGCTCGTCCCGGCGGGCAGGTCGAACTCGACCCGCCACCCGTCGATCGCGGTGGCGGACCCGTTCGTCAGGGTGAACCGGGCCTGCCAGCCCGATCCCCAGTCGGCGGTCTTCTCGAACGTCGCGGCCGGCGCGGCGGCGGCGGCCAGCGCGGGCGGCGGAACCAGCAGGACGAGCAGCAGCGCGGCGAGGGCGCCGACGAACGAACGCGTGCGCAAGAGACACTCCAAGGCGCGGATAGGGAGCTGACGGACGTTCCCCCGAACCCCGAAGCGATCGCGATCTATTAGGAAGGTTTCCTAATTGGTGGCACGTTAACCTCGACATCGTCCCCCGACAACCCCCGACTCCGGCACTCGCCGCGCCCCCGCCCAACCACCGCAGCTAGCCGCCCGAACCACCCCCGCCCGCCGGACAACATTGGCGAAACCTGCCGAACCGCCGCCCACCCACCGGCAACCATCGCCAACCCGTCAACGAACCCGCCCACCGCACCCCGGACAGGCCGCGAACGCCGTGGGCCGCGCCGGGGCGCCGCAGGCTCAGCCGCCCCACCGTGGCCGGGCGCCGGTACCCGGCTCCGTCCGTCGGCGAGCCCGACCGCCGGGGCCCGGACAGGCCGCGAACGCCGTGGGCAATGCCTTCCCACAGCCTCAGCCGCTCCCACCGTGGCCGGGCGCCGGTACCCGGCTCCGTCCGGCCCAGTCCCTCGGCGAGCCCGACCGCCGGGGCCCGGACAGGCCGCGAACGCCGTGGGTCGCGCCGGGGCGCCGCAGGCTCAGTCGTGGACGGACGCCGAGCGGCGCGCGGTTCCGGAGCCCGGCCTCGTGGGCCGGGTCGCGGGTGCAGAACGCGGGCCCGGTCCGTCAATGCCGTTCGGCGTGATCCGGCGCCGCGACCGGAGGCGGGCCCGGGACGGCGTCCCGGGCCCGCCGGCGCGTCGCGGGTCAGCCGGTCTTGAGAGCCGGACGGTCCGCGGCCTCGTCCAGTCCGCCGCGGGCGGGCGCGCGGCCGTGCCGCATGGCGAGCGCGATCGCGAGGCCGACGGCGCCGACCGCGGCGGCGGCGAGGAAGCCGTGCGTGAAGGCCTCCGGCGCGTACACGACGCCGTGCCCGGTCGTGACCACGTGGTCCGCCATGACGATGCCGGTCACCGTGCTCCCGGCCGAGGCGAACATGAGCGCGTTCATGGCGCCGATCGTGTTGCCGACCCCGCTGTAGGAGGACGGCAGCGCGTCCTGGACGAGGTTGGCGTTCGACGAGTGCAGGCAGCCCACCGCGACCCCGGCCAGCAGGCTCTTCGCCGCGACCTGCCAGTACACGTTCGGGAGCTGCGCGCCCACGAACATCGTCATGATGAACAGGACGCCCGCGGCGATCAGCACCCGCCGGGCGCCGACGCGCTTCGCGAGGTACCCGCCGACGGGCCCCACGGCCATCGACATGAGGCCGACCGGCGCCGTCCACAGCGCGTACTCGATCGCCGAGAGGCCCGCGCCGTAGCCGGTCCCGGCCGCGCCCTCCGGTGTCCGCAGCATGGTCGGCGACAGCAGCGCGTGCGCGTTCATCATGTACGCCACGCAGCCCACGGCGAGCAGCGTCGGGCCGAAGCGGGGGCCGAACAGGATTCGGGGCTCGATCAGCGGGTGCGCCGCCGTCCGCAGCCGCACGACGAACCCGGCGGCGAGGACGGCCGCGCCGCCGAGCGCCCCGAGCGCCACCGGGGACGTCCAGCCGTCGGCGGAGCCGCGCGACAGCCCGACCAGGCCGAGCGCGACGGCGGGGCCGAACATGATCGATCCCAGGTAGTCGATCCGGGTGCCGGCGCGGACCGGGCTCTCGGGGATCAGCAGCGCGTACAGCGGCAGCAGGACCGCCATGTACGCGACCATGAACCAGAAGACGCCCCGGTAGCCGAAGCCGTCGATGAGGAAGCCGGCGACGAACGGCCCGACGACGGCCGACATGCCGACGCCGGTGACCACCATGCCGAGCGCCACGGGGACGAAGCTCCGCGGCATGATGTCGCGGACCAGGCCGTAGGACAGCCCCACGATCCCGACCATCGCGCCCTGCACGGCGCGTCCGGCGAGCAGCAGCGGGAACGAGTCCGTCGTCGCGCACAGGACGCTGCCCGCGAGGAACGCGGCGCCGAGGACCACGATGACGCGCTTCTTGCCCCACCGGTCGGCGGCGCGGCCGACCAGCGGCATGATCGTCGCCCCGGCGAGCGTGACGATGCCGACGACCCAGGCGATGCCGGTGGTCTCGAAGCGGGCGGCCATCTCCGGCAGCGCCGGGGTGACCATGAGGATTTCGAAGGTCGCGATCTCCGAGAACAGGATGATCACGGCGAGGGCCAGCAGGAGGCGGTGCCGCGGCGGGGCGCCGCCGGACGGGGTGAGATCGAGCGCCATGGGATCCTTCGATCGGGTGGTGCGCGGCGGGCCGTGCACATTTCCACGGCCGCTTCGGTGATTTCTGAAAATCAGTGAGCGATCCCGGCCGTGCAAGGATGGTCCCGGTCAGTGGGACAATTATCGGGCGCTCCGATATATGATTACCGACTAGTTAAGTGTGGTTTCTTAACGGTGCTCAGGCGGCCGGGTGAGGGGCCTGCAGCAGGGCGGTGAGCATCGCGTTCAGGTCCGCGACGACCTGCTCGGCGGGCGGGGCCGCGTCGGTCGTCGCGCGCTGCCGCTCGTAGTCGGCCAGCAGGCGGAACGCCGTCATGCCCTGCCAGCGGAGCCGCCGCTCGAACTCCGCGTCCGGCAGGCCGGGCAGCAGCCGGCGCAGCTCGCGGTGCATGTACCGCAGGCCGGGCGGGTCGGGCGGCCCGGCGGCGTCCGCCCCGTCCGGCCGGGGGCGCCACGGCGCGTCGAGCATCGGGTGGTCCATGACGTTCGCGAGGAAGCGCAGGTACCAGGTCCGCTCGCCGGACGCGGTGATCGTCTCCACCAGCGGCACGACCAGCAGGTCGATGAGCTGCGGGACGGTCGGCGGCGCGGCGGACGCGCGCAGCGCGGCCACGAGCCGGGCGCGGCGCGCGTCGACGTCCGCCGAGCGGACCTCGATGATCGCCGCGATCAGGCCGTCCTTGGAGCCGAAGTGGTACTGCGCGGCGGAGTTGTTGCGCTGCCCGGCCTCGATGCCGACCGTGCGCAGCGACACCGACTCGACGCCGAACTCGGCGAACAGGCGCTCGGCGACGTCGATGAGCTTCGCGCGGGTGCCCCGAGTGTCGACCGTCTCGCTCACGGCGGCCAGCCTACAAGAGCCCCGGGGGCGATCGCTCTTGACGTCCTTAAGAAACGTGTCTTACTCTCCGGGGCAGTCGTGACGTGACATTGTGGAGGTCGCTGCCATGAATGCTCCGGCGTTCCCCGAGAACCAGCAGAAGACCGCCGAATCGGCGTTCGGATTGTTCAGCGCCGGCCAGGCGCGCCATATCTTCTCCCGCGCGCACGGGTCCGGGCTGGAACCGGTCGTCGTGGAGGCGGCGCCGCGCACCTTCTACATCCAGCCCGGCATGGTGAACGTCGCGCTCTTCGAGACGGACGAGGGGCTGCTCCTCGTCGACTGCGGCTGCGCGGGCGACGGGCCCGCGCTGCTGGCGGCGGTCCGCTCGGTCAGCGACGCGCCGCTGCACACCGTCGTCTACACGCACGGGCACAGCGACCACGCGTTCGGCCTGTGGGCGTTCCTGGAGGCGGGCGAACGGCCCCGCGTCGTCGCGCACGAGAACGTCCCGGCGCACTTCCGCCGCTACATGAAGACCGCCGGGCTCAACGCGCGCGTCAACGGCCAGCTCCCCGGACCGGACGGCAAGACCTGGGCGTCCGAGGAGTCCGACTTCGTCTGGCCGGACGAGACGTACCGCGACCGGCTCACGCTCACCCTCGGCGGCGAGCGCTTCGAGCTCGTCCACGGCAAGGGCGAGACCGACGACGCGACGTGGGTGTGGGCGCCGGACCGGCGCGTCCTCGCCGCCGGGGACCTGGTGACCGGCTACCTGCCCAACGCCGGCAACCCGCGGAAGGTGCAGCGCTACGCCGAGGAGTGGGCCGACGCCGCCGACGCGATGGCCGCGCTGCGCCCCGAGGTGATCATCCCCGGGCACGGCGACCTGGTGCGCGGTGCCGCCGCGATCCAGGACGAACTGGGCGCCATGGCCCGCTACCTGCGGCACATCGTCGCGCACGCCCTGGACGGCCTCAACGCCGGACGCACGCCGGACGCCATCGTCGAGTCGCTGCGGATCCCGGACGACCTGGCCCGCCACCCCCGCCTCCGGGCGATCTACGACCGGCCCGAGTTCATCTGCCGCAACGTCGTCCGGCGCTACGGCGGCTGGTGGAACGGGCACCCCGCCGACCTGCTGCCCGCCCCGGCGGCCGCGCGGGCCGCCGAGATCGCCCGGCTCGCCGGCGGGACCGCCGTGCTCGCCGCCCGCGCCCGCGAGCTCCAGGACACCGACCCGCCGCTGGCCTGCCACCTCGCCGAGTGGGCGTTCCTCGCCGACCGGTCCGACCCGGTCGCCCAGCAGTGCTACGTCGACGTCCTGGAGCGGCGCGCGGCGGCCGAGCCGTCCCTGATGGCGCAGGTCAACTTCCGTGTGAGCCGCCAGTGGGTGGCCGAGGCCCGCCGGGAGGGCCGTTGACCGCGCGCGGGCGCGACGCGCCGCGCGCGGACGGCCGGACCTGGACGAGCGGGGCGCCGGCGACCGCCGATGTTCGGTCATGACCGGGCGGTCGCGGTAGGTTGACACGATGCCGACAACCATTGGCGGAGCGCCAGTAAGCGGTCATCGCGGTCATCGCCGCGGCGCCCGGTATCGTCGGACCCCGGAAGGGCGAGGACGGTGAGCGCACGGATGAGCGACGACGCAGCGGGCGAGGGGGCGCCGCCGCGGCGCGTCCGCAAGGAGCCGGACGAGCGGCGCGACCAGATCCTGGCGTGCGCGCGCCGGCTGTTCAGCCGCCGCCCGTACGCCGAGGTGTCCAACACCGAGATCGCGGCGGCCGCCGGGGTCAGCCGGGGGCTGCTGAACCACTACTTCGGCACGAAGCGCGAGCTGTACCTGGCGGCCGTGAGCAAGATGATGAGCGTCCCGCCGATCCCGATCCCGCCGTTCGTGGAGGGCACGCAGGTGCGGGACCGCATCGGGCAGAGCCTCGACGCGTGGCTCGAACTGCTGGAGCGCAACCGGGAGACGTGGGTCGCGGCCCTCGACATGACCACGTCGGGCGGCGACGAGGACCTGGAGCGCATCCTCGAGGAGGGCCGGGACCGGGCCGTCGACCACATGACCGAGGTGGTCGGCCTCACCCCGCTGTCGCGGGACCGGCCCGAGATCCGCGCCGCGTTCCACGGCTACGCGGCGATGGCCGTCGCGACCAGCCGGGAATGGCTCAAGACCGGCCGGCTGACCAGGGCGCAGGTCCACCTGATCCTCCAGGAGGTCCTGCTGAACCTGCTCGACCAGTTCCCCCGCCTGCTGGAGGGGGAGCCGCCGCGCCGCACCGAGGACGCGGCGGCCCTGGCGTCGCCCGCCGAGTGACGGCGGCGCGAGGCCGTCCTACGCGGTGCCGTCCTACGCGGTGCCGTCCTACGCGTTCGCCGCGGGGACCTCGCCGTCCCCGGCCGCGACGGGGGTGGGCATCGGGATGGAAACCTGCCCCTCGGTCAGCAGCTTGCCGAACATCTGCTTGAGCGCGTCGCCGTCGTTGAGGTGCGGGAACGGCTCGTCCGGGGCCTCGACGCCGAGGAACGAGCACAGCGGGCCCCAGCCCTCGCGCACGTCGAACACGAGGAGCCGGTCCGCGGGCAGGCCCGCCCGGACGGTCCCGACGTACCGTTCGAAGGCCGCGGCGGCGGTGTCCTCGTCGGGCACGCCGGACGCCGGGTCCCATTCCGGGCCGAAGAGGTCGCGCCCGTGCCGGTCGAGGATGGGGCGCATCCGTCCCATGGCGGCGGCGACGGGGCGCGCGGCCTCGGGCAGGTCCTCCGCGGCCGTCATGGCGGGGCCGTTGGTCATCAGGTTGCTGAAGCTGGCGTGCCAGCGGCGCGGGTCGCGGACGGTCAGCACGACCTTCGCGTCCGGGTAGGCGTCGGCGAGCTCCCGCCAGAACCCGCTGGACGGCCAGTCCTGGGCGGACGCGTACCCGTCCAGCACTCGGTCCCAGTCGACGGCCCCGCCGTCGGCGGCCGGGAGCCAGCGGTCGGCCTGCGCCGGATTCGTGAGGATCTCGAACATGTGGTGACAGGGCCCCAGCCCGAGCCGTTCCAGGGCCGCCTTCATCGACGTCGTCCCCGTTCGCGGCAGCCCCGCACCGATGACCTTGAGCATGCTGACGCCTTTCACCCTCGGTAGGCACGCGCCGCCCCGCGCCGGGTCCCGCGGCCCCGAGGAGCACGCATCGGGCGGCACCCGGTCGACGCTAGATCACGTTTCGGAAAAGCTCAATGTCCCGCCTCGCCTTCCCGCCGAAATGATCGCGTATTTCCTATTCTGACTGGTAGCTAAGAGGTGAGTGGTCGAAGTAACAAAAAGATGTTCGATATTCACACCTTTTCGGTCGCTTATATATGGAGCGGTCCCGGGGCGGCCCCGCCCGGCCCGTCCGCCCGGGGCCGGAACGGGACGTCCGGGTACCGGTCAGGGCCCCGGGTCACATAGCGTGACCCCAGCGGGGACGCACGGGGCGCACCCTCAGCGGCGGCCGGATGGAGGACCGGGGATGGCCAGACACGTCAGGCGCGGCGTGGCGCTCGTCGTCGGAGCGCTGCTGACGCTGACCGGCGTCGCGCTCCTCGTCCTGCCCGGCCCCGGGCTCCTGCTGGTGCTGGCGGGCCTGCTCGTCCTCGCCCGCGAGTTCCCCATGGTCGAGCGCTACGTCGAACCCGTCCAGAACGCCGCGATGCGGGCGGCCGAGGAGAGCGTGTCGTCCCCGTGGCGCCTCGCCGGGTCGATCCTCACGGCGGCGGCGCTGTTCGGCGCGGGCGTGGCGTGGGGCGTCGTCGACCGGCTCCCGTTCAGCGGCTGGAGCACCGGCTCGGGCCTGATCCTCTCCGGGTGCATCCTCATCGGGCTGCTGGTGTGGAGCCACCGCCGGGTCAAGGCCGCCGCGCTCGCCGCCCCGCCCGCCCCCGACGACGCCCGCTGACCGTCCTCGCCGCCCGGACGGCGCACCGTCCGGGCGACGGAGAAAGCGGATCGAACTCCTGGTGCCGGGACGGTGGAATGCGCCGCCACTCTCGGTGATCTTCCCGTGCTCGCCCGTGCGGGGCGCCTCCCGCGCAGCCCCCGGACCTGCCCGTACCGTCCCGGTAGGGGAGGGTGCCGAATAGGGGTCGAGTAGGGGTGCAAGGGGCCGCGCGCGGCTGACTATCGTTGGCGACGCTTCGAGGGAGTGGGACTCGGCTCGCCATTGAAGTCGATCTCGTCCGAGCGATTCGATCACCGGTCCGGCCGGTAATTCACAACGCTTCGATTCACGAATCACTCCTTCGGTGCGCGACGGTAATGGTGAACCAGGGGGTGCCATTGAAAACCGAACTGGGGCAGGTCGACGACCTGCCGGTGGTCAGGCTGGAGCTGGCCGCGCTGACGCCGTCGGAGTCGCCGCGCCGCGGCGGCATCGACGCCGACCACGTCGCGTCGCTGGCGGCGGCGCAGGAGGACCTGCCGCCGATCATCGTGCACCGGCCGACGATGGCGGTCATCGACGGCCGGCACCGGGTCCGGGCGGCCGCGCTGCGCGGCGCCACGACGATCACGGCGCGTCTCTTCCAGGGGGACGGGGACGACGCGTTCGTGCTGGCGGTCCGGGCGAACGTCGCCCACGGGCTGCCGCTCCCGATGGCCGACCGCAAGCGGGCGGCCGAACGCATCGTCGCGACCCATCCGCAGTGGTCGAACCGGATGATCGCGTCGGTGACCGGCATGGCGCCGGGAACGGTGGCCGAGATCCGGCGGCGGGCCGGGGGCGAGCCCGCCGCGGTCCGGGTCGGGCAGGACGGCCGGGCCCGCCCGGTCAACGGGGCGGAGCGGCGCCGGGCGGCGTCCGAGCTGATCAGCAGCAACCCGGACATGTCGCTGCGGCAGGTGGCCCGCGCGGTGGGCATCTCCCCGGAGACCGCCCGGGACGTCCGCAACCGGCTGCGCCGGGGCGAGGACCCGCTGGCCACGGGACGGCCCGCGCCCGCCCCGGTGCCGCTCGCGCTGCGCGCGGGCCGCGTCCCGGCCGTCCCGCCGCGGCCGGACGCCGACCAGATCGCGGTGGTGCAGCGGCTGCGGACCGACCCCGCGCTGCGGCTCAGCGAGACCGGCCGGCGGCTGCTCATGCTGCTCAGCCTGCACACCGTGAAGCCCGGCGAGTGGGAGGCCCTCATCGACGGCGTCCCGACGCACTGCGGCGCCCTCGTCGCGCAGCTCGCCCGCGACTGCGCGCAGCGGTGGGCCGACTTCGCGTCGAGCGTCGAACGGCGGCTCCCGGACGCGTCCTGAGGCCGCCGCGTTCCGGGGCCGCCGCGTCCCGGACTCACGACGTCGGCACCGCGGGACGGTCGTGGCCGGGTTCGGGCGGGGCGTCCCGCAACCGGGCGGGCAGCTCCGTCCGGCGCCCGACGTGCAGCTTCCGGTAGACGCGGGTGAGGTGCTGCTCCACGGTGCTGACCGTGATCAGCAGCTCCTCGGCGATCTGCCGGTTGGTGCGGCCCGCGGCGGCGAGGGCGGCGACGCGGCGTTCCGCGCCGGTGAGCGCGGCGGCGGCCCCGCCGCGCCCCGCCCGGCGCAGGTCCGGACGGTCGTGCTCGGCGCGGGCCAGCTCCGCGCGGGCGAGCGCGAGCTGCGCGGCGTCCCCGCTGTGCTCGAGGAACTTCACCGCCTCCCGCAGCAGCCGCGCGCGCTCCCCCGGGCCCGACGCCAGCGCGAGCGCCCGCAGCGCGCCGCCCCGCACCCGGGACGGCCCCGGGCGCACCCGCGCGAGCTGCTCGGAGGCGAGCGCGGCGGCGGCCGCGAGGTCGCCGCGCGCCAGCAGCGTGTGGGCGGCGCCGATCCGCCACGCGACCAGCCCCGGGACGTCGACGCCGCGCCGCCGCATCAGCTCACCGCACGCCTGGAACTCCGACAGCGCGGCGGCCGTGTGGCCCGTCGCGAGCAGCAGGTGCGCGTGCGCCTGCCGATGGTGCAGCCCGATGGGCGTCCACAGCGCGTCCGGCGGGACGGGCGCGCGCAGGTGCCCGCCCGCCTCCGCGAACCGGCCCGTGGCGGTCAGGGCCATCGCGAGCGCGGAGATCGGCAGGACGATCGCGGTGCCCCAGCTAGCGGGGGAGATCCGGGCGAGCGCCGTCCGGGCGTGCCGTTCGGCGCCCGCCGGGTCGCCGAGCCGGACGCACGCGAGCGCGCGGGTCGCGGCCAGCAGCGCGTGCGCGGCGGGGTCGTGCCGGGTCGCCGCCCGCGCCAGCAGCGGGTCGCAGCGCCGCGCCGCGTCCCGCGCCCGGTCGTCGTAGAGCAGCACCGCGAGGGCCGTCGTCACCGGCCCGGGCGACCAGGAGCCGCGCGCCGCGTCCCGCAGGATCTGCTCGGCGGTCTCGGCCGCCCCGTCGGCGGACGGCCCGGACGGGTCGGCGGCCGCGCCCGCGGCCGTCCTTCCGGTGAGCACGGCCGCCAGCGCGGCGGAGGCGCGCGCCCCCGGCTCGGCGGTGCCGGAGCCCGGGGACAGCGGCGGCGCGGTGCCCGCGCCGGGCGGGACGCGGCCGAGCAGGAGCCGCGCGGCCCCCGGCATGCGGGTGGTCGCGCCGGGCCGCCCCGCGAGCCGCTCCAGCAGCTCGTCGGCCTCGCGGCCGCGCCCGAACCACATCAGGTAGAAGACGGCGCGTTCGGCGTCGTCGCCGCGCAGCCGCCCGTCCAGCACCGCCGTCCGGAGCGCGGGGAGCAGCGGGATGATCGCGGCGGGATCGATGAGCCAGTGGGCGCGGGCGAGCGCGCCGTCGACGCGGAGCGCGTTCCGCTCGTCCGCGCAGAGGCGGCGCGCCAGCGTCAGGCAGGCGAGGGCCGCCCGCGGGTCGCCGTCCAGCAGGTGCCGCTCGCCCGCCTCGACCAGCACCGGGACGGTCCACGGCGCGGTCGGCCGGGCGCCGCCGGCGGGCGCCGCGGACAGCAGGTGCCCGGCCACCGTCACCGGGGACGCGCCCTGCTCGTGCAGGAGCCCGGCGAGCGCCAGGTGCAGGCCGGCGCGCTCGGCGGGCGGGGCGTCGTCGAGGATCGCCGCGGCCATGGACGGGTGGCGCAGCCGGCCGTCGACCAGCAGCCCGGCGGTCGTCAGCGCGTCGAGCACGCGGGGCGTGCGGGCGGCGTCCGCGCCCGGCAGCCGGGCGAGCGCCGCGGCGGGGACGGCGCCGTCGGCGAGGGCGACGGCCCGGGCGAGCGCCGCCGCCGGCGGGCCCGCCCGGTCGAGGAGGGTGCGGACGGCCCGGGTGTACGCGGCGCCCGGCACGGTGCCGCGCGGGTGCCGGGAGTCCCGCAGCACGGCCCGCACGAGCAGCGGGTTGCCGCCGGTGACGGCGTCGCAGCGGTCGAGGGTCACGGCGGCGGCGTGGGCGGCGAGCAGCCGGGCCTGCTCCGCCCGCGACAGCGGCCGCAGCCGCAGGACGGTGATCCGGGAGTCGTCCGGCAGCGCCGCGCGGAACCACGGCGGCGGGCCGTCCGGGCCGGGGCGCTCGGTCAGCACGATCAGCAGCCGCGCCGGGGGGCGGACGGCGCGCGCGAGATGCGCGAGGAAGAGCAGCGACGCGGTGTCGGCGGCGTGGACGTCGTCCACGGCGATCAGCACCGGCGTTTCGGCGGACGCGCGCAGAATGCGGGCGGTGATCCGCCGGAATGGCGCGGCCGCCGCGGCGGGGAGGGAGTCGGGGGACGCGTTCCACATCGCGGCGGGCACGGCGCGCACGGCCTCTTCCAGCAGCGGCGACAATGCCCGCGCCGTCTCGCCGGACGTTTCGGCGATCATATTCCGGACGAGGGAAAGCGGCGCCGCGTGATCGTCGGTTATGGGACGGCCGGACAGGACGATCGCGCCGGAGTCCGCCGCCCGGACGGTTATCGAGTGCAGCAGCGTGCTCTTTCCCAGGGTGGGCTCGCCGGCGATGACCGCAATGGCGGGGCGCCCCTCCAGAACGGCGGAGAAGAGATCCCTCAGCGCGGCCGCCTCCCGTGCCCGGCCGCTCGGACACCCGCCGCGGCGGGGCGTCTGGATCCGCTGTGCCATGCGCGAACACACCTCTCGACGTCGTTTCCGCAGGCGGTGAGCCCGCGAGGCGGAGTAGACCACGGACGGAGTCACAGGGACGTAACGGAGCGGCGCGGCCCGTCCCGGGGCGCGCCGCACGGCGGGGAGCGGACGGTATTGGCGGCGGGGGACTCGGTGGAATTGATCGGTTCGGGAAACGCGTGATCAGGTTCGCCGGAAAGGCTGGCTGGATCCGGCCATATGTTCGATCATCGGAGAGAGGCCAGGTGGCCGCACTGTATTAACCTAGAGTAATATAGCATATGCGTACGGTGATTAGCCTTGCCCGGGTGCCGGTGCGAAAATCGAACCGCCGCCCTACGAGGGCACTCCCATGTCGCCTGCGCACCCGCCGGTGACGCGCGGCACGCTCCCGGCACGGTCACCGCCGCCGCGGGGCCGGGCCGCGCGGTGACGCTGTCCGGAATCTCGGGGGAGGCGAACGTCCGCATGGCCATTGCCGAGCGTGCCGAGGAGTTGCGCCGGCTCGGCGAGGTCTTCGCCGAGAGCCGCGCCGCCGACGGCACCGTCCTGGTGGTGGAAGGCCCGGCCGGAACGGGGAAAACGCGACTCGTTCACGAATTCGGCGCACGGGTCGCCGCCGCCGGGGCGACGTTCCTGTGCGCCGCCGCGTCCCGCGCCGAACGCGGATTCCCGCTGAGCGCCGTCGGCCAGCTGTTCGGCGGCCCCGCGCTGGGCCCCCGGCAACTCGAAGAGGCCGAACGGCTGCTGGAGGAGGGCGCCGCCGCGGCGCCGGCGCCGGCCCGCGCCTCCAGCGGCGCCTCCAACGGCGCCCCCGACGGAGCGGGGGCCGTCCCCGCCGAAATCCTGCGCGGGCTCAGCGCGCTGCTGCTGTCGGCCGCGGACCGCGCCCCGCTGGTGATCGCCGTCGACGACGTCCACCACGCCGACCCCGCCTCCCTGCGGTTCCTGCACCACCTCGTCGGCCGCCCGGGCGCGCCGCGGGTCCTGCTCGTCCTCACCCAATGCGTGCGCGCCGCGCCCCCGCACCCCCTGCTGGACGCCGGGCTGCTCCGCGGGCCGCGCGTCCACCGGCTGCGGCTCCGGCCCCTGACCCGGGACGGCGTCGCGGCCGTCCTGGCGGCGCACTTCGACCCCCTGACGGTCCGCCGGCTGGCGGCCGGGTGCCACCGCGCCACCGGCGGCAACCCGCTGCTGGTGCACGCGCTCGTCGAGGACCACCGCCTGTCCGCGGACGCTGGCCCCGCCCGTCTCGTGTTCGGCGAGGCTTTCCGCCGCGCCGTCCTGGCCTGCCTGCACCGCTGCGAGGCGGTGCCGTTCGCCCGCGGCCTCGCCGTGCTCCCGCCGCGCCCGTCCGGTCCGGGGCCGGGCGAACTCGCCGGACTGGACGAGGAGGCGGCCGCGCTGACCGGCGAGGTGCTGGCCGCGACCGGCCTGACCGCCGCGGCGGGCGCCGGGTTCCGGCACGACGCCGTCCGGGCCGCCGTGCTAGGCGGGATGCGCGCGGACCGGCGGCGGACGCTCCAGCTCCGGGCCGCCGAACTCCTGCACCGGGCCGGCGCGCCCGCCGCCGACATCGCCGACCGGCTCGTCGCCGCCGACCGGGTCCCCGGCCCGTGGGCGCTCGCGGTGCTGCGCGAGGCGTCCGGGCCGCTGCCCGTCACCGCCGGCCGCCCCGAGACGATCGCGCGGCTGCGGCTCGCGCTGCGCGGCCGTCCCGCCGGCGCCGAGCGCGCCGCCGTCCTGTTCGACCTGGCGTGCGCGGAATGGCCCGCCGACCCGGAACGCGCGGTCCGGCACCTCCCCGAGCTGACCGCCGCGCTCCGGGCCGGGCAGCTCCCGGCGGAGGCCGCCGCCCGCCTGACGACCTGGGCGATATGGCTCGGCCGCGTCGACGACGCCCGCGAGCTGGAGGGCGCCGGGACGCCGCCGGGAACGGTCGAACGCCGGCTGGCCCGCGCGTTCCCCGGCCTCGCGGCGGCGCCGCCCGACGGTACCGCGCCGCGCGACGACACCCTGATCGGCACGTTCGTCGAACTCCTCACCCGCCCGTCCCTGCACGAGGACGAGCACGAGGCGACCGTCGCGCACATCGAGCACGTCCTCGGCGAGGGCGCGTCCGCGCCCGGGTTTCGCGCGCCCGTCGCCGCGCTCGTCGCGCTCGTCCACCTCGGCGAGGTCGCGCGCGCCGAGCAGTGGTGCGACGCGCGGGAGCGTTCCGACACCGGCCGCCCTCCGCTGACGGCCGCGCTGTACCTCGTGGTGCGCGCGCTGATCCGGGAGCGGCGCGGCGACCTCAACGGCGTCGTCGACCGCGTCCGGGAGGCGTTCGACCTGGTACCGCCCGGCGGCCTCGGGGTGTTCGCCGCGATCCCGCTGGGCGCCCTCGTGGACGCGCTCGTCGCGCGCGGCGAGCGCGCGGAGGCGGGCCGCTGGCTCGACCGGCCGCTTCCGGACGCCACCCTGCACGGCCCGTTCGTCCTGCCGTTCCTCCGCGCCCGGGGCGCGCACCACCTGGCGGTGGGCCGCGCGCGGACCGCCGCGGCCGAGTTCCGGCTGTGCGGGCGGCTCATGCGGGCGTGGGGCTGCGACCTCCCCGAGTTCGTCCCGTGGCGGACGGACCTGGCGCGGGCCCACCTGGCCGTCGGGGACGCCGAACCCGCCGCCCGGCTCGTCCGCGAGGAGCTGCGGCGCCTGCCGGAGGGACGCGCCCGGACCCGCGCCGCCGCGCTGCGCGTCCTCGCGGCGGCCGTCCCGGACGAGCGGACCCGCACACTGGGCCGGGCCGCGCGGGCGGCGGAGCGCGCCGGGGACCGGCTGGAGCTGGCCCGGATCCTGGACGACCTCGCCGCCTGCCACCGGCCCGACCGGCCGCGCCGCGCCCATGAGCTGGCGCGGCGGGCCGGGGCGCTGGCCGCCGCGTGCGGGGCGGCCGGCATCGGCGGCGCCGCCGACCCGCCCGGCAGGGCCGGACCGGCCGGCGCGCCGGCGCCCGGCGCCGACCCGTTCACGAAGCTCAGCGACGCGGAACGGCGGGTCGCGGCGCTCGCCGCCGAGGGCTGGACCAACCGGCAGATCGCCCAGCGCCTGCACGTCACCACGAGCACCGTCGAGCAGCACCTCACCCGCGTCTACCGGAAGCTGCGGATCCACCGGCGGACCGACCTGCCGCTCGACCCGGCCGGAATTCCGCCGCGCGACTTTCTCGCCTGATAACGCGGATTCCCGACCGGCGCCGCTGGACGGTGGGAGTCCCCGCGCGCACCGGTTAACATTGATTCGCCCTCGTAGCCCAATTGGTAGAGGCAAACCCCTTAAAAGGGTTGTGGTGTCGGTTCGAATCCGATCGAGGGCACCGGGGCGGCCGCCGCCCGCCCGTCCGTCCGGTACCGGACGGACGGGCGACGGCACCGCCGCGAGCCCGTGAACACCCGGGGGAACGGCGCCTCCGGCGACCGCGCCACCGCTGCTCGCCGCGGGTGTCCAACCGTCCATTTCTTTCGGTTGGACACCCCCTCTGCGACCGTTTCCGGTGCTCTTGTCGTGGACATGCGTCCGTGTAATCCTGGGCCGCGCCAGACGTTCACGAAAAACAATTCCTCTTGGGGTTCGACGTGCCCGCACAGACCAGCACCGTGCACGCTCCCACCGGGAGCGAAGCCTTATGAACGGCGATATCCACCGGGCGGCGTTCGCGCGCGTCGGGCTCCGGCCGGGCCGCCGCCCGCCCGCCGGGCCGCCCGACACCGCGGTGAAGATCCTCGGCCGCACCTGGACCGCGCCGCTGGCCGTCCCGGACGGCGACCGGCTCGCCGCCGACACGACCGACGCGCCGGTCCGGATCCGGCGCCGTCCGCCCGGGACCCCCGCGGCCGCGCCAGACTCCGCCGAGTTCGCCCAGGTCGGCACCCCCGCGGACGCCGTCCGCGCGGTCGAGGGCGGCGCGGCCGGCCTGATCGTCGCCGGGTCCGCCGGGACCGCCGCGCTCGACGCGCTGCCGCCGATCGCCGCCGCGACCGGCCGGCGCCGCCCGATCCTCCTCGACGGCGGCGTCGAACGGGGCGCCGACGTCCTCGCCGCCGTCGCCCTCGGCGCCGACGCGGTCGTCCTCGACCGCGCCGCCGACACCGCCCGGATCACCGCGGAACTCCGCGCCGCGATGGCCTTCGCGGGCGTCGCGACGATCGCCGACGCCGGCGCCGCGTGCGTCCGCGTCGAGCGGGCCGAGCCGCCCGCCGCGGACCGGTCCGGCGCCGACCTGCACCTGGCGGAACTGCACCCGAGCCTGGCCGACCCGGTGCTCGACGCGATGAACTTCCTCAACGAGATCACGTTCCGCCACCCCGACGCGATCTCCTTCGCCCCCGGCCGCCCCTACGACGGCTTCTTCGGCAACGACCAGATCTTCGAGCACGTCCGCCGCTACCTCGACCACCGCGCCGGGGCGGGCGCGACACCGGACGACCTGCGCACCGAACTGTTCCAGTACGGCCCCACCGCCGGCCGCATCCGGGACGTGCTCGCCGGGTCGCTGCGCGCCGACGAGGGCATCGACGTCCCGCCCGAGGCGATCGTGGTGACCGTCGGCGCCCAGGAGGCGATGCTGCTCGTGCTGCGGGCGCTCGCCGCCGGGCCGCGCGACTCGGTGCTGGCGTCCACCCCCTGCTACGTGGGGTTCACCGGTGCCGCGCGGATCCTCGGCGTCCCGGTGGCCGCGGTCCCCGAGGGACCGGACGGCCCGAGCCCCGCGGCGCTCGAGGCCGCGATCCTCGCCGAGCGCGCCGCGGGCCGCCGCCCCCGCGCGTTCTACGTGGTGCCCGACCACTCCAACCCGTCCGGCGCCACCGTCGGCCTCCCGGCCCGCCGCGCCCTGCTCGACCTGGCCGCCCGGCACGACGTGCTGATCATCGAGGACACCCCGTACCGGCTGGTGAGCCCCGGCCGCCCGCTGCCCACGCTGAAGTCCCTCGACCGCGACCGCCGCGTCGTGCACATCGGCTCGTTCTCCAAGACCCTGTTCCCCGGCGCCCGCGTGGGGTTCGCCGTCGCCGACCAGACCGTCGCCGACGGCACCGGCCGCACCGCGCCGCTCGCCGCCGAACTCGCCAAGATCAAGAGCATGGTGACGGTCAACACCCCGTCGCTGAGCCAGGCCGCCGTGGCCGGCGCGCTGCTCGCCGCCGACGGCCGCGTCTCCCGGCTGAACGCCGAGCCCGCCGAGCACTACGGCCGCGCGATGCGGGCCACCCTGGCGGCCCTCGACCGCGAACTCCCCGCCGGCCGCCGCGCCGCCCTCGGCGTCCGCTGGACGCGCCCGTCCGGCGGGTTCTTCCTGACCGTCCGCGTCCCGTTCGCCGCCGACGACGCCGCGCTCGCCCGCGCGGCCCGCGACTTCGGCGTCATCTGGACGCCCATGACGCAGTTCCACCCGGAGGGCGGCGGGCTGGACCGGCTCCGCCTGTCCACCAGCTACCTGACCCCGGTTGAGATCGACGAGGGCGTCTCCCGCCTCGCCCGCTTCATCGAGGCGGAGAGCGCCCGCACCCGCCGGGAGGCGCCGTGACCACCGTGAACGATCACGCCGGCCCGCCCGCCCCCCTCAACGGCACCCCCGCCCCCGCCCCGCCCGCCGCGACCGACTCCGAGCCCGACAGCGCGACCGCGTCCGCGACCGCCGACGCGCCTGCGGCGACCGGCTCCGCGAAGGGAGCGGCGACGACCGGCACCGCCAACGGTGCGGCGACCGTTGGGAACGGCACTGGCAACGGCGCCGCGGGCGGTGCGGAGACCCTCGGGACCGGCACGGTGAACGGGGGTGCTTCCGGGGCGGGGCGGGGCGGGATGGAGGGGCTGCGGCGGGGGGACGCGGAGTTGCGGGCGCGGATCGTCGCCGGGAGGCCGGCGGCGGTGGAGCGGCAGCACGCGCTCGGGAAGCTCACCGCCCGCGAGCGGCTGGCGATCCTGCTGGACGAGGGGTCGTTCGGCGAGATCGGGCTGTACCGGCGGCCCGACGGGGGGCCGGACGAGCCGCGGCCGCACACCGACGGCGTCGTCACCGGGTCCGGGGAGATCTTCGGGCGGCGGGTGTTCGTGTACGCGCAGGACTTCACGATCGCGGGCGGGTCGCTCGGCGCGGCGCACGCGGCGAAGATCCACCGGGTGATGGACCTCGCGCTGGCGGCGGGCGCGCCGCTGGTCGGGCTGAACGACAGCGGCGGGGCGCGGATCCAGGAGGGCGTGACGGCCCTCGACGGGTTCGGCGGGATCTTCTACCGCAACGTGCAGGCGTCGGGCGTCATCCCGCAGATCAGCGTGGTGTGCGGGCCGTGCGCGGGCGGCGCGGCGTACTCGCCGGCGCTGACCGACTTCACGTTCATGGTGGGGGACGCCGCGCAGCTGTACCTGACGGGGCCCGACGTGGTCGAGGCGGTCAGCGGGCGGCGGGTGACGCACGCCGAGCTGGGCGGCGCGCAGGTGCACGGCTCCAGGTCGGGCGTGGCGACGTTCGTGTACGACGACGAGGCGGCCTGCCTGGAGGACGTCCGGTACCTGGTGTCGCTGCTGCCCGCGAACAACCTCGAACCGGCGCCGGCCCTGCCCGCGGCGGGCGCGCAGGCGGACGAGCGTCCCGCGCTGGCGGAGATCGTGCCGGTGGACCCGGCGCGGCCGTACGACATGCGGCTCGTGATCGACGAGGTCGTGGACGAGGGCACGGCGCTGGAACTGCACGAGGGGTGGGCGCCGAACGTGATCTGCGCGCTGGCGCGGATCGACGGGGAGACCGTCGGCGTGGTCGGCAACCAGCCGATGGCGCTGGCCGGGGTGCTGGACGCCGACGCGGCACAGAAGGCCGCCCGGTTCGTCCGGTTCTGTGATGCGTTCGGGATCCCGCTGGTCACGCTGGTGGACGTCCCGGGGTTCCTGCCCGGGATGGAGCAGGAGCACGCGGGGGTGATCCGGCACGGCGCGAAGCTGCTGTACGCGTACTGCGAGGCGACGGTCCCGCGCGTGCAGGTGATCGTGCGGAAGGCGTACGGCGGCGCGTACATCGTGATGGACTCCCGGTCGGTCGGCGCGGACCTGTCGCTGGCGTGGCCGGGCAACGAGATCGCGGTGATGGGCGCGGCGGGCGCGGTGAACGTGATCCACCGCCGCGCGCTGGCCGCGGCGCCCGACCCGGAGCGGCTGCGCGCCGAACTGGTCGACGACTACACGCGGCGGCTCGTCCATCCGTACTACGCGGCGGAGCGGGGCCTGGTGGACGACGTCATCGATCCGGTGCGGACGCGGATCGAGGTGGCGCGCGGCCTGGCGATGCTCCGCACGAAACGCCGGGCCGGGCCGCAGCGCAAACACGGAAACGTGCCCCTGTGAGGAACACGAGAGAAGGGTCGACATTGTCCGGGCCGCAACGCGGAGATATTCGCAGTAAACCGAGAATGTGGGGATGGACCTTCCGATGACCGTGGACATGGAATTATCCCGGGACGACTTACCGACGGAGGCGCCGCGCCCCGACGTCGCCGCGGCGAACCCGTTCGTCCCCCGGATCGCCGGGGTGGGGACGGCCGGCGGCGCCACGTCGTACTCGCAGCGCGAGGTGCTGGACGAGATCGGCGTCACCGACGCGAAGGTGCGGTCGGTGTTCCTGAACAGCGCGATCGAGAGCCGGTACCTGACGCTGCCGCCGCCCGGCGCGGGCGGCCGGCGGGAGTCCGAGCCGCAGGGCGACCTGCTCGACAAGCACCGCCGGCTGGCGGTCGAGATGGGCGTGCGGGCGCTGGAGAGCTGCCTGAAGCGGGCGGACGCGCAACTGTCGGACCTGCGGCACCTGTGCTGCGTGACGTCGACGGGGTTCCTCACCCCGGGCCTCAGCGCGCTGGTGATCCGGGCGCTGGGCATCGACCGGCACTGCAGCCGGTCCGACATCGTGGGGATGGGCTGCAACGCGGGCCTGAACGCGCTGGGCGTGGTGTCCGGCTGGGCGACCGCGCACCCGGGCGAGCTGGCCGTGGTGCTGTGCACGGAGGCGTGCTCGGCCGCGTACGCGATGGACGGGACGATGCGCACGGCGATCGTCAACAGCCTGTTCGGGGACGGCGCCGCGGCCGTCGCGCTCGTCGCCGGGCCGGAACCGGGGCCGGGCGCGCGGGCCGCGGGCCCGGACGCGGCGGGGCGGGCGCCGGGGCCCCGCGTCCTGCGGTTCGCCAGCACCCTCATCCCGGAGGCGCTCGACGCGATGCGCTACGACTGGGACCGCGACCTGGGGCGCTTCAGCTTCTTCCTCGACCCGCAGATCCCGTACGTGGTCGGCGCGAACGCCGAGGTCGCGGTGGACCGGCTGCTGGACGGGACGGGCCTGCGGCGCGGCGACGTCCGGCACTGGCTCGTCCACTCCGGCGGCAAGAAGGTGATCGACGCGGTCGTCGTGAACCTGGGGCTGAACCGGCACGACGTCCGGCACACGACGGGCGTGCTGCGCGACTACGGGAACGTGTCGAGCGGCTCGTTCCTGTTCTCCTACGAGCGGCTCGTGGAGGAGAACGCGGTCGAACCGGGCGATTACGGCGTCCTGATGACGATGGGGCCGGGCTCGACGATCGAGACCGCGCTGGTGCGGTGGTGACGCGGGTGGCGACGAGAACGGGAGCGGGCATGACGCAGGCGGCGGGAACGGTCGGGGCCGCGGCGCGGATCGACGGCGCGGCGCCGCTGTCGGCGGCGGTCGTCCTGGAGATGAACGAGCTGTGCGACCGGGTCGAGGGGCCCGGCGGGCCCGGGCTGGTGGTGCTGGAGGTCGGGGGCGCGCCCGGCCCGTCCCGGGACGGGCTGACGACCTCGCTGGTCACGAAGTGGGAGCGGACGCTGCGCCGGCTGGAGCGGCTCCCGGCCGTGACGGTGGCGGTGGCGTCCGGGGACGTCGGCGGGACGGCGCTGGACGCGCTGCTGGCCACCGACGTGCGGATCGCCGCGCCGGACGCGCGGCTCCTCGCGGGCGCCGCGGGCGCGGCGACCTGGCCGGGGATGGCGCTGTTCCGGATGGCGCACCAGGCGGGGACGGCCGCGGTGCGGCACACGGTGCTGTTCGGCGCGCCGGTCGGCGCGGCGGAGGCGGTCGCGGCGGGGCTGGTCGACGAGACGACGACCGACCCGGACGCGGCGGTGGCGGAGGCGGCGGCCCGGTTCGGCGGGTTCGCCGGGCCGGAGCTGGCGATCCGCCGGCAGTTGATGTTCGACGCCGCCACGACCGGTTTCGAGGACGCGCTGGGCGCGCACCTCGCCGCGTGCGACCGGGCGCTGCGGCTGGAGCGGGAGGCCGCGTCATGACGATCGAGCACTCGACCGCGCCCGCCGGGGCCGCCGCGGCGGCCCTGCCGGGGGACGCGGGACGCGCGTGGGACGAGCTGGGCGGCGTCCTGCGGGACGCGGACGCGTTCCTGGACGGGCTGCCGGAACCGGCGGCGCGGTCCGCGGAGCAGCGGACGGCCGCCGCCGCGGCGCTGGACCGGGCGCGGGCGGCCCGCACCCGGTTCATGGACGCGCACGCCGCCGCGGTGTACGACGCGCTGACCGCGGGGCGGACCCGCGAGCCGCGCATCGACGCGCTGGTGGAGGCCGCGGCGGAGGCGTTCCCGGGGCTGGTGCCGACGGCGGCGCGGCTCGCGGCCGAGCGGACCCGCGCGCAGGCCGACAAGGAGGGCCTGGAGATCGACCAGGGCATCTTCCTGCGCGGCGTGCTGCGGTCCCCGGTGGCGGGCCCGCACCTGCTCGACGCGATGCTGGCGCCGACGGAGCGGGCGCTGGACCTGCTGCCGGAGTTCGTCCGGACGGGCGCGGTCGACATGGAGGCGGTGCGGCTGGAGCGCCGCGACGGGGTGGCGCACCTGACCATGTGCCGGGACGACTGCCTGAACGCGGAGGACGAGCGGCAGGTCGACGACATGGAGACCGCGGTCGACCTGGCGCTCCTCGACCCGTCGGTGGGCGTGGGGCTGCTGCGCGGCGGCGAGATGAGCCACCCGCGCTACCGGGGGCGCCGGGTGTTCAGCGCCGGCATCAACCTGAAGCGGCTGCACGCGGGGGAGATCTCGCTGGTCGGGTTCCTGCTGCGCCGGGAGATGGGGTACATCGCCAAGCTGGTGCGGGGCGTGCGCGTCCCGGCCGACCCGGACGCCCCGGACGGTTCGGGCGGCGGTCCGGCGTGGCAGTGGCCGACGGTGGACAAGCCGTGGGTCGCGGCGGTGGACGCCTTCGCGATCGGCGGCGGCATGCAGCTGCTCCAGGCGTTCGACCACGTCATCGCCGAGGCGGGCGCGTACCTGAGCCTGCCGGCCGCGCAGGAGGGCATCATCCCGGGCGCGTCGAACTACCGGCTGACCCGCGCGACGGGCCCCCGGATCTCCCGCCAGATCATCCTGTCGGGGCGGCGGATCCGCGCCGCCGAACCGGCCGCGGCGACACTGGTGGACGAGGTCGTCGAGCCGCCGGAGATGGACGCGGCCGTCGCGCGGGCCGTGGACCGGCTGCGCGGCCCCGCGGTCGTCACCAACCGGCGGATGCTGAACCTCGCCGACGACCCGCCGGAGGAGTTCCGCCGCTACATGGCGGAGTTCGCGCTCCAGCAGGCGCTGCGGATCTACGGCCAGGACGTCCTGGCCAAGGTCGGCCGCTTCGGGCGTCCCGCGTGAGCGCCCCCGGCACCGCCCACGACGCCGCCCCCGAGGATGAGGGCCCGCGCGTCCGGTACGTGAAGAAGGACCACGTCGCGTACGTGACGCTGGACCGCCCGGCCGTCCTCAACGCGATGGACCTGCGCACCCACGAGGAGCTGGCCGCGGTGTGGGACGACGTCGAGGCGGACGACGACGTCCGCGCCGCCGTCCTGACGGGGGCGGGCGACCGCGCGTTCTCCGTCGGGCAGGACCTCAAGGAGCGCAGCCGCCTCAACGCGGCGGGGGCGCCGCCGACGACGTTCGGCAGCCGCGGGCAGCCGGGCTGGCCGCGGCTCACCGAGCGGTTCGGGCTGACCAAGCCGGTCCTGGCGCGGGTGAACGGGTACGCCCTCGGCGGCGGCTTCGAGCTGGCGCTCGCCTGCGACGTCATCGTGGCCGCCGAGCACGCCGAGTTCGGGCTGCCGGAGGTGCGGCTCGGGCTGGTGCCCGGCGCGGGCGGCGCGTTCCGGCTGGCCCGGCAGGTCCCGCTGAAGGCGGCGATGGGCCACCTGCTCACCGGCCGCCGGATGACGGCGGCGCGGGCGCTGGAGCTCGGGCTGGTGAACGAGGTCGCGCCGGCGGACGGGCTGGACGAGCGGGTCGCCGCGTGGACCGACGACCTGGTGCGGGCGGCGCCGCTGGCGGTGCGGGCGGTGAAGGAGGCGGTGCTGCGGTCCGTCGACATGCCGCTGGAGCAGGCGTTCGCCACCCGGTACGTGTGGGAGGAGCGCCGCATGCGCAGCCGGGACGCGGTCGAGGGGCCGCGGGCGTTCGCGGAAAGGCGCGAGCCGCGCTGGACGGGCACGTGACCGTCCCCGCATAGGCCCCCGCGGTGCGGAGCCCACCGGATGTTCCGGTGGGCTCCGCGCCGTTCCCGGCGGCGGCGACCGCGCGCGGACCGCGCGGCCGAGAACTGCGCGGAAAAGGCGGCCGTCCAACCGGAAAAATGCACGGTTGGACGGTCGCGCGTCCATTTTCTGGCGCCTTGTAGGGGCCTGTCGGCCTCATTATCGTGACGCGTGAAATGGAAGGGCCGCTTTCGCAATCTGCAGGGGAGAGATCATGGCCAACCCGTTCGATGACGAGAACGGACGATTCCTGGCGCTGATCAACGACGAGGGCCAGTACTCGCTGTGGCCGGCGTTCGCGGACGTGCCGGAGGGCTGGGAGATCGCGCACGGCGAGGACACCCGGCAGGCGTGCCTGGACCACATCGAGGCCAACTGGACCGACATGCGGCCGCGCAGCCTCGTCGAGGAGATGCGCGAGTACGAGGCGGGCCGCGCGGGAACGGCCGAGCCCGAGAAGACCTCGTCGTGATCGGCGGCCCGGGACCCGTGATGATCCGCGGGATGGGAGGCGAGGAGGTGACCCGGCAGCGGGTCCGTCCCGGCACCTTCCGGCGGATCCTGCCCTATGTCCGGCCGTACCGCGGCCTCGCGATCCTCCTGCTGACGATCACCGTCCTGGGCGCGGGGATCACGGTCGCGATCCCCCTGCTGTTCAAGGTCATCATCGACGACGGGGTGATCCCGCGCGACACCGCGGTGGTGGTGTGGGTGGCGGCGGCCGCGGCCGTCCTGGCGCTGGTGGACGCGGCCGGCAAGCTCGCCGCGGCGCGGCTGTCCGGCCGCATCGGCGAGGGGCTCATCTACGACCTGCGCACGGAGGTGTTCCGGCACGTCCAGCGGCAGCCGCTCGCGTTCTTCACCCGCGCGCAGACGGGCGCGCTGGTCAGCCGCCTCAACACCGACGTCATCCAGGCGCAGCAGGCGGTCACCTCGCTGCTGTCCATGGCCGTGCCGAGCGTGCTGACGCTGCTGCTGGTGCTGGGCACGATGTTCTACCTGTCGTGGCCGATCACGCTGGTGGCGGTGCTGGTGCTGCCGCTGTTCCTGCTGCCGGGCCGGCTCGTCGGGCGGCCGCTGCAGCGGCTCACCCGCGAGTCGATGCACCAGGACGCCGAGATGGGCTCGCTCATGCACGAGCGGTTCAACGTGACGGGCGCGCTGCTGGCGAAGCTGTACGGCCGCCCGGACGAGGAGGCGGACCTGTTCGCGCGCCGCGCGGCGCGCGTCCGCGACATCGGCGTGGTCACCTCCGTGTACGCCGAGCTGATGCTGATCTCGGTGATGCTGCTGGCGTCCCTCGCGACGGCGCTGGTGTACGGGCTGGGCGGCGCCCTGGTGATCGACGGCGCGGTGCAGATCGGCACGCTGGTGGCGATGGCGACGCTGCTGACCCGGCTGTTCGCCCCGCTCAACCAGCTGTCGAGCGTCCAGGCGGACGCGATGACCGCGCTCGTCAGCTTCGACCGGGTCTTCGAGGTGCTGGACCTGAAGCCGCTGATCGCCGAGCGGCCGGACGCGCGGCCCGTCGCCGCCGTCCGGGTCGCCGAGGCGAACGGCGGCGGGGACGCGGACGGCGCGGTGGCGGCCCCGGACATCAGGTTCGAGGGCGTCGCGTTCCGCTACCCGTCCGCGGCGGAGGTGTCGCTGGCGTCGCTGGAGTCGATCGCGCTGCCGTCGCCGGAGCGGGGCGAGAACCCGCCGGTGCTGCGGGACGTCACGTTCACCGCTCCGGCGGGCCGGATGACCGCGCTGGTCGGGCCGTCCGGCGCGGGCAAGACCACCATCACGCACCTGGTGCCGCGGCTGTACGACGTCGAGGCGGGCACCGTCCGGATCGGCGGGGACGACGTCCGCGAGCTGACGCTCGACTCGCTGCGCGAGACGGTCGGCATGGTCACCCAGGACGCCCACCTGTACCACGACACGCTCCGCGCCAACCTGCTGTACGCGCGCCCGGACGCGACCGAGGACGACATGCGGGAGGCGTGCGAGGCGGCGCGGATCTGGGACGTGATCGCGGCGCTGCCGGAGGGCCTGGACACGGTCGTGGGCGAGCGCGGCTACCGGCTGTCGGGCGGCGAGAAGCAGCGGATCGCGCTCGCGCGGCTGCTGCTCAAGGCGCCGCCGGTGGTGGTGCTGGACGAGGCCACCGCGCACCTCGACTCGGAGTCGGAGGCGCAGGTGCAGCGGGCGCTGCGCACGGCGCTGCGGGGACGGACGTCGCTGGTGATCGCGCACCGGCTGTCCACGATCCGGGAGGCGGACCGGATTCTGGTGGTGGACGGCGGCCGCATCATCGAGTCGGGCGTCCACGAGGAGCTGCTCGACGCGGGCGGCCTGTACGCCGAGCTGTGCCGCACCCAGTTCGCGGCGGCGCGCCCCGACCCGGAGCGCGACCGGCTCCCGGAGCCCGCCGTGGCCGGCGCGCCCCACCCGGGCCCCGGCATGGGCCCGCCGCCCGGCCCGGGCATGGGTCCGCCGCCGGGCCCCGGCATGGGTCCGCCCCCCGGTCCGGGCATGGGTCCGCCGCCGGGCCCCGGCATGGGCCCGCCGCCGATGGGTCCGAGGGGACCGATGGGCCCGCCTCCGCGCGGGTGAAGTCCGGCATTCCGGTCGCACCAGATGAGGGCATCACCGATGACTGAAGGCATGCACGGCCGCCGCCTGACCGCGGCCCAGTACGACGTCTGGCTCGGGAGGCGGCTCGGCGCGCCGGGCGCCGCGCACCACGTCGCCGCCCTGGTCGAGATCGCCGGGCCGGTGGACGCCGGCCGCCTCGCGGACGCGGTCCGCGCGGCGGTCGTGGAGGCGGGCCTGCACGCCGCCGTCCGCGAGACGCGCGACGGGCCCCGGCTCGTCCCGCCGCCGGACGGGCCGGAGGTGCCCGTCGTCGACCTGCGCGACGAGCCCGACCCCGACGCGGCGGCCCGCGCGTGGACGGAGGCCGAGCGGTCCGCGCCCGCGGGCCCGCTCGCCCAGGCCGTCCTGCGCACGGCCGGCGACCGCTGCCTGTGGTACCAGCGCTACGACCCGGTCCTCCTCGACTGCCACGCCGTGCCGCCGCTCGAACGGCGGGCGGCCCGCATCTACACGGCGCTCACCGAGGGGACGCCCGCACCGCCGTCCCCGTTCCCCGCACCGGCGGACGTCCTCGCCGAGGAGGACGCCTACCGCGACTCGCCCGACCGCACCCGCGACCGCGAGCACTGGACGACCCTCTTCGCCGACCGCCCCGAACTCCCCCCACCCCCACTCCCCGCCGCCGACGCGACCGGAACCGGCACCGACGCGACCGGGGCGGACGGTGTGGCGGTCGGGGCGGCGGTGGAGGCGCGTGTTCGGGAGATCGGGGAACGGTGCGGTGCCGGGCCGGAGACGGTGCTGGTCGCCGCCGCGGCGGCGTTCCTGGCGCGGCGCGGCGGGGTGCGTGACGTGGTGTTCGGCGTCTGCCTGCCGGGGCGTGCGGGGCCGGTCGCGGCGGCGGCGCCGGTCGCGGCGGTGAACGTGCTGCCGGTCCGCGCGCACGTGGACCCGGCGGCGACGCTGCCGGAGCTGGCGGCGCGGCTGGCGGGCCCGCTGCGGGAGGCCGCCGCGCACGGCCGGTACCGCGGCGAGGACCTGCGCCGGGAGCTGCGCTGGCCGGTGGGCGGACGGCCGTTCTTCGGCCCCGTCGTGGACGTCGTCCTGGACGGCCGGGAGCTGGACTTCGCGGGCGTGCCCGCGGTCTCCCGCGAGCTCGCCGCGGGGCCGCCCGGCGAGCTGTCGCTCGTGGTGCGCGGCGACGCGGCGGGCGGCGGCCTGCGGGTGCGGTGCGCGGCGGACGGCGGCGACCGCGCCGCCGACGGTCCCGCGTTCGCGGGCTTCCTCGCGGCGCTGGCCGGCGGCGCCCGCGCCGGAGACGTCGACCTGCTCCAGGAGCGCACGGCCCGCCGCGTGCTGGCGGAATGGAACGACACCGCGCGCCCGCTCCCGGACCGGACCCTCCCGGAGCTGGTCGAGGCGCAGGTCGCGCGGACGCCGGACGCGGTCGCGGTGGTGTTCGAGGGCCGCTCGCTGACGTACGCCGAGCTGGACGCGCGCGCGAACCGGCTGGCCCGCGAGCTGATCGCCCGGGGCGTCGGCCCGGAGCGCCGGGTGGGGGTGGCGCTGGAACGGTCGGCGGAGCTGATCGTGGCGCTGCTGGCGGTCGTCAAGGCGGGCGCCGCCTACGTCCCGCTCGACCCGTCGGCGCCGCCGGAGCGGACGGCGCTGCTGCTGCGGAGCTCGTCCCCGGCCGTGGTGGTGTGCACGGGCGGCACGGCGCCGGCGGTGGCGGGCGCCGCCACGCTGGTGCTGGACGATCCGGGCGTGCGGGCCGCGCTGGCGGCCCGGTCCCCGGCGGCGCCGGTCGACGCCGACCGCGCCGCGCCGCTGCGCCCCGCCCACCCCGCCTACGTGATCTACACGTCCGGGTCGACCGGCGCCCCGAAGGGGGTGGAGGTGGCGCACGCGTCGATCGCGAACCGGCTGGCGTGGCTGCAGGCCGTCCACGGGCTGACGCCCGGCGACCGGGTGATGCAGAAGACGCCGATGAGCTTCGACGTGTCGGTGCCGGAGTTCTTCGGCACGCTGCTGGCGGGCGCCCGGCTGGTCGTGGCCCGTCCCGGCGGGCACCGCGACCCCGCCTACCTCGCCGGGCTGATCGAGCGGGAGGGCGTCACCGTCGTCCACTTCGTCCCGCCGATGCTGCGGGCGTTCCTGCTGGACGAGCGGGTCGCGGGCCGGTGCCGGAGCCTGCGGCGGGTGCTGGCCAGCGGGGAGGCGCTGCCGCCGGACCTGGTGGAGCTGTTCCACCGGCGGCTGCCGCTGCCGCTGCTGAACCTCTACGGGCCGACGGAGGCGGCGGTGGAGGTGACGGCGTGGACGTGCGCCCCGGACGTCCCCGCGGACGTCGTGCCGATCGGCCGTCCGGTGTGGAACACCCGCGTGTACGTGCTGGACGAGTTCCTGCGGCCGGTGCCGCCCGGCGTGCCGGGCGAGCTGTACCTGGCGGGCGTGCAGCTCGCCCGGGGGTACGCGGGCCGGTCCGCGCTGACGGCGGAGCGTTTCGTGGCGTGCCCGTTCCCCGGCCCGGACGGGCCCGGCGGGCGGATGTACCGCACCGGCGACCGCGCCCGCTGGACCGCGGACGGCGCCGTCCTCTACGAGGGCCGCAACGACGACCAGGTGAAGATCCGCGGTTTCCGGATCGAGCCGGGCGAGGTGGAGGCGGCGCTGGCGGGCCATCCGGGGGTCCGGGAGGCCGTGGTGCTGGCCCGGGAGGACCGTCCCGGGGCGCGGCGGCTCGTCGGGTACGCGGTGCCCGCCGGGGACGCGGCCGGCGTGACGGAGGCGGCGCTGCTGGAGCACGCGGCCGGGCGCCTGCCGGAGTACATGGTGCCGAGCGCCGTGGTGATCGTGGACGCGCTGCCGGTGACGGCGAACGGCAAGCTGGACCGCGCGGCGCTGCCCGCACCGGACGCGGCGGCCCCGGCGCGGGGACGCGCGCCCGCCACCCCCGCCGAGACCGCGCTGTGCGGCGTGTTCGCCGAGGTGCTGGGGCTCGCGGAGGTCGGCGCGGACGACGCGTTCGTCGCGCTCGGCGGCGACTCGATCATGGCGATGCGGGTGGTGACGCGGGCGCGGCGCGCCGGCGTCCCGATCACGCTGGCGCAGGTCTTCGAGCACGGCACCCCGGCCCGTCTCGCGGCGGCGGCGGAGGCGGGGGAGGACGCGCCCGAGCGGGACGGGGCCGGTCCGGGCGCGCCCGCGCCGCTCACCGCCGAGGAGCTCGCCGGACTCGGCCCGGACGTCGTCGACGCCTGGCCGCTGTCGCCGCTGCAGCAGGGCCTGCTGTTCCACGCCAGCTACGACGAGCGGGCCCGTGACGTCTACCTGGTGCAGACCGTCGTCGACCTGGCGGGGGACCTCGACGCGGAGCTGCTGCGCACGTCCTTCGAGGCGGTGCTGAACCGGCACCCCGGCCTGCGCGCGGGCGTACGGCGGCTCCCGGGGACGGGACGCGCCGTGCAGGCGGTCGAGCGGCGCGTGACGGCGCCGTTCGCGGTGGTCGACCTGACCGGTCGGCCGCCCGGCGCGGCGGCGCGGGAGGCGGACCGGATCGCCGCCGCCGACCTCGGCCGCCGCTTCGACCTGGCGGCGCCGCCGCTCGCCCGGATGACGCTGCTGCGGCTCGGCGCCGGCCGGCACCGCGCCGTCCTCACCCTGCACCACATCGTCGTCGACGGATGGTCCGTCCCGATCCTGCTCAGGGAGCTGTCGGCCGTCTACGCGGCCGGCGGCGAGGCCTCCGCGCTGCCCCCGGCGCGGCCGTTCGGCGACCACCTGGCCTGGCTCGCCCGGCAGGACCGCGACGCGGCGCGCGCGGCGTGGCGGCGCGCGCTGGACGGGACGACCGAGCCGACGTGGGTCGCGCCCGAGGGCGCGGACGCCGCCCCGGACGTCCCGCCCCGGCACGCCCGCGCCGCCGTGGACGCGGCCCTCGCCGACGCGCTGCACGCGCTCGCCCGGCGGCACGGGCTCACCCTGAACACGGTGGTCCTCGGGGCGTGGGCGGTGCTGGTCGGCGCCCTCACCGGACGCGACGACGTCGTGTTCGGCACCACGGTGGCGGGACGCCCCCCGGAGCTGCCGGGCGTCGAGGAGATGGTCGGGCTGTTCATGAACACCGTCCCGGTGCGCGCCCGCCTCGACCCCGCGCGGCCCGCCGCGGACCTGCTCGCCGACCTGCGGGACCAGCGGTCCGGGCTGATCGCGCACCAGCATCTGGGGCTGGCCGACGTCCAGCGGGCGGCCGGGCCGGGCGCCGCGTTCGACACCATCGTGGTGTCGCAGGACTACCCGGACGCCGCCCCGGAGCCCGGCGGGCTGCCCGTCACCGGGCAGGCGACGGAGACGTCCGTCGCGCACTACCCGCTCAGCCTGGCGCTCCTCCCCGGCGACCGGCCGGTGCTGCGCCTGGAGTACCGGCCCGACGTGTTCGACGCCGCGACCGCCGAAGCGCTCCTCGGGCGGCTGCTGCGGATCCTGGACGGGTTCGCGGCCGACTCCGGCCGCCCCCTCGCCGTCCTCGACGTCCTCACCCCCGCCGAACGGCGCGCCGTCCTGTCCGACTGGAACGGCGGCGGCCGCCCCGCCCCGGCGCGCCCGCTGCCGGACGCGTTCGCGGAGCGGGCCGCGCGGACCCCGGACGCCGACGCGGCCGACGTCCTCCCCGCGGACGCGGACCTCGACGCGCGCGCGAACCGGCTGGCGCACGCGCTGGCCGCCCGCGGCGTCGGACCGGAGGACCGCGTCGCCGTCGTGCTGGAACGCTCACCGGACCTCGCGGCCGCCGCGCTCGGCGTCCTGCGGGCCGGGGCCGCGTACGTGCCGGTCGACCCGGCCCGTCCGGCGGCCGAGATCGCGGCGGTGCTGCGCGACGCGGCGCCCGCGGCCGCGGTGTGCCGCCGCGCCGCGACGCCCCTCCTCGGTGGCCGCGCCGAACCGCTGGTGTGGGACGACCTGACCGCCGGGGCGCCCGCCGCCCCGGACGTCCCGCTCCCCGCGGACCTCGCGGCGTGCGTCGTCTACCCGGCCGGGGAGACGGGCCGCCCCCGGGGCGCCGTCCTGACGCGCCGGGCCCTGGCCGGGGCCGCCGCGCGGGTCGACCCGGCGCGGCTCATGGCGGCGGACGGCCCGCTGGCCGCCCCGGACGTCCCGCCGACGGCACGCCCCACCGGCACCACCGCGGTGTTCGTGCTGGACGGCTTCCTCCGCCCGGTCCCGCCCGGCGTGACCGGCGACCTGTACGTCGCGGACGCGGTCCGCGAGTTCGCGGGCCGCCCCGCGCCGACCGCCGCCCGCATCGTCGCCTGCCCCTACACGTCCGGCCGCATGTACCGCACGGGCCGCCTGGCGCGCTGGACGACCGGCGGCGACCTCGTCGACGCGGGCCCCGCCGGCGCGACCGCCCCGCCCACCCCCGAACGGGACGGCCGCGAACGGGACGGCCGCGCCGGGCGCCGCGCCCCCGCGACGCCCGCCGAGGAGGTGCTGTGCGGGCTGTTCGCCGAGGTCCTCGCCGTCGACCGGGTCGGCGCCGACGAGTCGTTCTTCGCGCTCGGCGGCGACTCGCTGCAGGCCATGTGGCTCATCGCACGGATCCGCGCCGTCATGGACGCCGAGATCGCCATCCGGGACCTGTTCGCGGCGCCGACCGTCGCCGGCGTGGCCCGGCGGCTCGCCGCCGACCGCGCCCCCGCCGAACTCGCGCCCCTCACCGCCCGCGAACGTCCCGACGTCGTACCGCCGTCGTACGCGCAGCGGCGGATGTGGTTCCTGAACCGGCTGGAGGAGTCCGGCGTGGGCGCCGGCTACGCCGTGCCCGTCGTGCTGCGGCTGTCCGGCGACCTGGACGCCGCGGCGCTGGAAGCGGCGCTCGGCGACGTCGCGGACCGGCACGAGACCCTCCGCACGATCTTCCCCGACCATGACGGCGACGCCCGCCAGGAGATCCTGCACGGCCCCGCGGGCCGCCCCCGGCTGGCCGTCGCCCCCGTCGCCGCGGACGGCGTCGCGGACGCCGTCGCCGCGGAGGTCGCGCGCGGCTTCGACCTCGCCCGCGAACTGCCGTGGCGGGCGTTGCTGCTGACGTCGTCCCCCACGGAGGCCGTGCTCGTCGTCACGGCCCACCACGTCGCGATGGACGCCTGGTCCCTGGACGTCCTCGCCCGGGACCTGCGGACGGCGTACACCGCCCGGAGGGCGGACCGCGCCCCCGACCTGCCGCCCCTGCCCGTCCAGTACGCCGACTACGCCCTGTGGCAGCGGGAGGCGCTCGGCGACCCCGACGACCCCGGCAGCGTGATCGCCGACCAGCTCCGCCACTGGCGCGGCGCCCTCGCCGGGCTGCCGGAGGAACTCGCCCTGCCCGCCGACCGGCCGCGCCCCGCCCGGTCGTCCTTCCGCGGCGGCCTCGTGCCGCTGTCGGTGGAACCGCACGTCCACGCCGCCCTCGCCGACGCGGCCCGCCGCAACGGCGGCACCCTCTTCATGGCGGCCCAGGCCGCCCTAGCGATGCTGCTGTCGCGGATGGGGGCGGGCACCGACGTCCCCCTCGGCACCCCCATCGCGGGCCGCGCCGACACGGCCCTCGCGGGCGTGGTCGGGTTCTTCCTCAACACGCTGGTGCTGAGGACGGACGTCGGCGGGGACCCGTCGTTCGCCGAGTTGCTGGGCCGCGTGCGTGAGACCGACCTGGCGGCGTTCGCGCATCAGGACGTCCCGTTCGAGCGGCTGGTGGAGGACCTGAACCCGGTGCGTTCGCTGGCGCGGCACCCGCTGTTCCAGGTGATGCTGAGCTTCCTCGGCGCACCCCGGGAACAGGACCACTGGGACCTCCCCGGCCTGCGCGTGTCCCCGCCACCGCCGGACGAGACCGTCACCGCCCGCTTCGACCTCTCGATCGACCTCGCCGAGTACCGCAACGCGGAAGGCGTCCCGGCGGGATTCGGCGGAGAGATCCAGTACGCGGCCGACCTGTTCGACGAGCCGACGGTGCGGGCGTTGTCGGAGCGTTTGGTGCGGGTGCTGGAGCAGGTCGCGGCGGATCCGGACGTGCGGGTGAGCGGCCTCGATGTGCTGTCGGTGGACCAGCGTCGGCTGGTGGTGGAGGGGTGGAACGCGACGGCGTGTGCGGTGCCGGGCGGTTCGCTGGTGGAGCTGTTCGAGGCGCAGGCGTCTCGGACTCCGGGCGCGGTCGCGGTGGTCGATGGTGGTGTGTCGTGGACGTTCGCGGAGTTGGACGCGCGGGCGAATGGCGTTGCGCGTGGTTTGGCGGGTCGTGGTGTGGGTCGTGGGTCGCTGGTGGGTGTGCGGATGCAGCGGTCTGCGGGTCTGGTCGCGACGTTGCTGGGTGTGTTGAAGGCCGGGGCGGCGTACGTTCCGTTGGACGTTTCGCATCCGGAGGAGCGGCTGGCGTCGATCGTCGCGGAAGCCGGTGTGTCGGTCGTGCTGACGGACGGCGATGCGTTCCAGCCGTTCGAGCACGCTCCGGGTGTGGTCGTTTCGCCGGACGATCTGGCGTACGTCATGTACACCTCCGGTTCGAGCGGAGAGCCGAAGGGTGTCGCCGTCACACACGGCAACGTCGCCGCGTTCGCGCTGGACAGAGCGTGGCGTGACGATGTCGTGGAATGCGTGCTGGTGCAGGCGAACCATGCGTTCGATGCGTCGACGTACGAGATCTGGGCTCCGCTCCTGCACGGTGGTCGGTTGGTGATCGCTCCGCCCGGCAAGGTGGACGCGGTCGAGCGCGGGGCGCTGATCGCCGAGCACGGCGTGACGAACGTGCACGCTACGGCCGGTCTCTTCCGGGTGCTTGCGGAGCAGTCGCCGGAGATTTTCGCGGGTGTCCGGGAGGTGTCGACCGGTGGTGACGTCGTGTCGTCCACCGCGATCCGCAACCTCCTGGACGCGCACCCTGACCTGGTGGTCCGTTCGACCTACGGGCCGACGGAGACGACGGCGTTCGCCACTCACGTTCCCTTCGCGAACGGTGACGAGGTTCCGGCTGCCGTGCCGATCGGTCGTCCGCTGGACAACACCCGGGTCTTCGTCTTGGACGAGTTCCTGCATCCGGTTCCGCCGGGCGTGGTGGGTGAGCTCTACATCGCGGGCGAAGGTGTGGCGCGCGGCTATGCCGGACGTCCCGTCCTGACGGCCGAGCGTTTCGTCGCCAACCCCTTCGGCGGCTCGCCCCGCATGTACCGGACGGGTGACCTGGCCCGGTGGACACCCGACGGGCAGTTGGCCTTCGAGGGGCGTGCCGACGAGCAGGTCAAGATCCGCGGATTCCGGATCGAACCGGCCGAGGTCGAAACCGTTCTGGCGGCCCACGAGAACGTCGTCCAGGCCGCCGTCATCGCCCGCGAAGACCAACCAGGAACCAAGCGCCTCGTCGCCTACATCGTCGGCGACGCGGACGAGACGACGCTGCGAGAGTTCACGAACGCGCGCTTGCCCGACTACATGGTCCCGGCGGCGTTCGTCTCCCTGGACGCCATCCCCGTCACCCGCAACGGCAAGCTCGACAGGAGTGCCCTCTCTGCACCCGCGTTCGCGGGGGCGTCCTCGGGGCGCGCGGCTGCGACGCCGGACGAGGAACTGCTCTGCGAACTGTTCGCCGACGTGCTCGGCCTGGAACGGGTCGGTGCCGACGATTCGTTCTTCGCGCTCGGCGGCGACTCGATCACCTCGATGCTGGTCGTGTCGCGGGCCCGCCGGGCGGGGCTGGTGGTGTCCGTGCGGCAGGTGTTCGAGCACCGGACGCCGGCCGCGCTCGCGGCGGCGGCGGTGCGGGCCCGCCCGGACGGCCGCGACGAGGCCCCGGACGTGGGGAGCGGCCCGGTTCCGCCGACCCCGGTGATGCTGGAGCTGGCCGCACGGTCGCGGACGCTCGGACCTGCCGCGAGAGTCGGCCAGTCGATGCGGGTGAGCGTTCCGGCCGGGCTGTCGGAGGAACGGCTCGTGGCGGCGGTGCGGGCGGTCCTCGACCGTCACGACATGCTCCGCGCCCGGCTGGAGGCGGATCCCGGCGGCGGGTCCTGGCACCTGGTCGTGCCGCCCGTGGGCTCGGGTGAGGCGACGCCGGCCCGCGACCTCGTCCGGCGAGTGTCCGCGGCGGGGCTGGACGACGCGGCGCTCGGCGAACTCGCGGAGCGCGAAGCCGATCACCTGGATCCGCGGGCCGGGGCGATGGTGCGGGTGGTGTGGCTTGACGCGGGGCGGGACGCGCCGGGGCGGTTGCTGCTGGTGGTGCATCACCTGGTGGTGGATGGCGTGTCGTGGCGGGTGCTGCTGCCCGACCTCGCGGCGGCGTACGCCGATCCGGGCGGGCTGGAGCCGGTGGGGACGTCGTTCCGGCGCTGGGCGCGGGAACTCGCCGAGCAGGCCGTGAGTCCGGTCCGGGCAGGGGAGTTGCCGGAGTGGACGCGGATCCTGGACGGCCCCGCCCTGGAGATCGCGGAACCGGACGCCGGGACCGGCGACG
>NZ_KE384301.1:392148-473144 GCF_000425065.1 Actinomadura rifamycini DSM 43936 | reverse complement strand
GGGATGGAAGCGCGGTAACGTGTGGAGTCGACCGGTACTAATAGGCCGAGTGGCTTGAACACACTGAACGTTCAAAGCATCTCGCTGTGTGTTTGTTCGCGTCCCTGTGTGGTTCCTGGAAAACAAACGGGAACCCGTTTTGATAAGTGAATTTTCGAGCTGTCTGCTCGGACGTTGATTTGCCTGCCCTGGTTGTTTCGGGGTGGTGCGTGAGGCGTTCGGTGGTTATGGCGAGAGGGAAACACCCGGTCCCATTCCGAACCCGGTAGTTAAGCCTTTCAGCGCCGATGGTACTGCATGGGAGACTGTGTGGGAGAGTAGGACGCCGCCGGACATTTTTTGTGGGAAGGCCCCGCCGTTTACGGCGGGGCCTTCCTCATTTCATGGCGGGTATTCGACTCTGCAGGTATTCCGTGAGCAGGACGATCAACTCGTCGCGGAAGGCGCTGACGTCGTCCGTGGGGCGGTCGGCGAAGTAGCGGTGGATCAGGGACTCGACCGTGCTCACGATGAACCAGGCGGTGAGGCGAGCGTCCGATAGACGGTCTTCGACGTCGGTGCGGAGCAGATCCACGACCGTGTCGACGAGTAGGTTCTGTAGCGAGTGGAGCTCGGCCAGCAGTGCGGGCGGGCGTGGTGACTCCTCGAACAGCACCTGGTGGAGACGAGGGTCGCCGCGATGGGCCTCGAGAGCCGTGTCCACCAAGAGGGCGATGCGTTCGTCCCAGCGGGCGGGGAGCCCGCGTTCGAGTGCGGCGGTGACGGCGCGCCGGCCGTCGTCGATGTGCCGCCGCGTGAGCTCCAGCAGGATCGCGTCCTTGTTCGGGAAGTACTGGTACAGCGAGCCGATCGAGAGACCCGCCTCGTCGGCGATGCGGTTGGTGGTGCCGGCGGCGTAGCCGTGCTCGACGAAAACGCGAGCAGCCGCCTGGATGATTCGCTCCCGCGTATCGGCAGAACGCTGCTGACGTGGGGCTTTGCGGGGTCGGAGGGGCTTGGGAGTGCCCGGCATCGGAGGCCCTAACGCGAGTAGAAAAGCGAGTAATCACTCAGTATTTTGGCGGCTGCCGACCGATCGACGCAAGGAGCGGGCCATGACCGTCGACTATCTCGAGTTCTTTCCGGACTGGGTCCGCGAGGCGGAGGAGCCGCCCGCCGAGACGCAGTGGTTGCCGTGGAAGGGCATGCAGGTTCGGCTGGAGCGCACGGTGAATCCGGCCGCGCCGGTGAAGTACGTGGTCCTGCATGGAGCCGGCGGGCACGCGCGGATGCTGTGGCCCTACCTCAGGCTGATGGGAGCGGTGGAGGGCGTCGCGCCCGACATGCCGGGATACGGGCTGACCCGATGCGGCGGGCGTCCGGTGACGTACGAGTCGTGGGTGGAACTGGCGGCGGAGTTGATTCGGTTCGAGCGGGAACGCGACGACCGTCCGGTGGTGGTCCTGGGGGCCAGTATCGGAGGCATGCTCGCCTACAGTGCGGTCGCGCGTGCAGGTGCGGCCGGACTGGTCGTGACGTGCCTGCTGGACGTGCGCAACGCGGAGGCGAGAGCGGCCGCCGCGCGGTTCCGGTGGCTGGGACGCTACGCGGGCCCGCTGATGACCGGGCTGCGCGCTTTGGACGGCGTTCAGGTGCCGGTCCGCTGGCCCGCCCGGATGTCGGCGATGGCGAACCGGCCGGACCTGAACGCCGCGGTGGCGTCCGATCCACTCGGCGGCGGGGGACGGATCTCCTTGCGGTTCATGCGTACCTACATGAACTCCGTGCCGGAGGTGGAGCCGGAGGAGTTCAGCGCCTGTCCGGTGCTGATGATCCACCCGGGCGCCGACCGGTGGACGCCTCTGGAACTGAGCAGACCGTTCTTCGATCGGCTGCCCGTGCAGCGGCGGCTGGTGACGCTGGACGGCTGCGGCCACATGCCCGTCGAGGATCCCGGGCTTCGCCAGATGGCCGACGCCCTGCGCTCCTTCGCCGACGAGGCGGCGTCCGCCCGCACCTGACCCGCCACGGGGCAGCGAAGCGCCTCGTGCGTGACGTGCAACCCGCCATTTGAGCAGCGCGTCCTGGCGGAACTTGATCACAGCGGTTTCGGAGGCACATGCGCCTTGGGGGAGTGCGGGGTCAGCGGCCCAAGGCCGTGTCGAGGGTCGCGGCCCACTGTCGCAGCAGCCGGCCCCGGCGGGCCGAGTCGTCGGTGAGCAGGTCGGCGAGCCCGAGGCCGCGGACGAGGTCGAGCGTCGCCTGCACGGTCTCGCGAACGCCGGGGACCGACTCGTCCGCGCCCAGTGCCTCGACCGTCAGCCGGTGCGCCTCGCGCCCGACCCGCGTTTCCAGCGGGACGACTTGTGCGCGCAGCTGCTCGTCGGAGCTCGCGGCGACCCACAGCTGCAACGCGGCCCTGAACAGCGGCGTCGTGTACATCTCGCCGAGCAGCGCCACGACGTCGAGGGTGCTCGGGCGCCGGTCGGCGAGTTCGTCCAGCCGCTCGCGCATCTGCGACATGCGCACTTCCGTGCCGTACTCGACGGCGGCGGTCACCAATTCTTCGCGGGTGCGGAAGTGGTGCTGCGCCGCACCCCGCGAGACCCCGGCGCGTTCGGCGACGACGGCCACGGTCGTCCCGGCCCATCCGGCGGAGGCCAGGCATTCGACGGCGGCCTCCAGGAGGCGTTGCCGTGTCGCGCGGCTGCGGTGCTGCTGGGGTTCGCGGGGAGCTGCCTGCGTGGTCATCTCTTCCTCGACTCGGCGGGTCTCCAGTCAATCAAAGGCCCGGAGGAGAAAACAATCAAGCGCGCTTGATTCTTTCCCGGCGCCTAGTCACCGGTCGTGCCGTCGAGCATCTCGCGCAGGATGTCCAGATGGCCGTTGTGGCGGGCCGTCTCCTCGGTGAGGTGGAGGAGGATCCAGCGCAGGTCGACGCGGAGGCCGTTGCGGACGGCTCGCTGTGCCCGCTCGTCCAGGTCGTTCCCGGCGACCAGGTCGCGGTAGCGGGCACTCTGCTCGGCGTACTCGCCGAGCAACTGCGTGAGCGGGAAGTCGACGGCGATACGCATCTCGCGGTCGGGGTCCTCCTCGGTCCAGGGGCCCCGGTTCTCCTCGCCGAGAAAGATCACTTGGAACCAGTGGTACTCGACCCAGCGGAGGTGGTTGATCACACCGCACATGGTCATCAGCGGTGAGCCCGGCAGGAGCGCCTTGCGTGCGTTCTCCGCAGAGACGCCTTCGCATTTGGCCCAGGCGGTGTCACGTGCGTAGTCAAGGAACGTGGTGAGCTGGGTGCGCTCGTCCCACGCGGACGGTGTGTCATCGATTCTTGTCATCGCGCGAAGCGTCCCTGATCACCGCGGTCCATGTCGAACGATATGTCGGCGGCCCGACCTGCTTCACCCGGCTCCTTGTCTGGCGGACCGAGCGGTGTCGCAGCAGCGATGACGCGCTCGTGCTGTCAGCCGTACATCGCCGCCCACCGCCAAGCGGCGGATCTTGTCTGCTCGCCACGGTGGCACACCCTAGAGCCTCCCTGTAGGGCGACCCCATCGGTGGAGGGTCCTGTTCTTCGGTGACCCGTGATCTATCGGACCTGCCCTACAGACGCTCCTAGGCTTGCAGGCGCGCGGGGGCTATTCGCTCTGGGGCGAGGCAAGATGAATTTGCCTTGCCCTATATGCATTCCTCTGCGGAGGAGCACGGAAGTGGACATGCCATTTCATGATCATCAACTTGTTCGAAAAAAGTTTGGGGTCGGAGGTTCCATCGCGCATTGCGGCGACTACTGTCGGCTATGAGCCAACCTCGCTGCGTCATTGGATGAGTGGCGCGGCATCGTGCAGATTGGATGGTCGCCATGCCTACCCCGAACCCCTCCGAGTCCCTCCGCGCGTTCTTCGCCTTCCACCTCAAGCGGTACCGCGAGCAGAAGGGGTGGTCGCAGCCGGAACTGGGAGCGCGGGTCAACCTCCCGAGCAGCCTGGTCGGTGGCATCGAGGTCGGCGCCCGGCGCCCGACGCGCAGGCTCGCCCGGGGCCTGGACGAAATCTTCGGACTGGAGCAGTTCTTCGAAGCCCTCCACCCTCGCGTCATCGAGGAAGCCGGCATCCCGCCGGGCTTCTCCGAGTTCGTGGAGGCCGAGTCCGAGGCCGCGATCGTCAAGCTGTACAAGAACTTCGCGATCACCGGGCTGTTCCACACGGAGGAGTACGCGCGAGCGATTCTGCGAAAGGGAAGGCATCCGGACAAGCTCGAACAATCGCTTGCGGCGCGAATGGAGAGAACAGAGATCCTGCGGCGCGAGGATCCGCCCGTCATCGTCGCGCTCATCGATGCCTCGGCGCTCCGCCGGTCGTTCGGCGGCCCCGCGGTCATGCGAGGCCAACTCGAACATCTGCTGAGCGTGGCGGAACTGCCCCACGTTCACGTCCACGTGGTGCCGGAGGACGCCGAAGTCCTCCCCGAGGGCTCGTTCACGCTCCTCTCCTCAAGTGAGTCCGACGCCGGCTACATCGAGGCGGCGGGCGGACGCGGTCACCTGGTCGACGACCACGGGTACATCGCCGAACTCGGCACGCTGTTCGAAAGCATCAGATCCAGGGCGCTAAACGTCGAGGACTCGCAGGTCGCCATCCTCAAAGAGCTGGAGGATCTATGAAGGGGCGCGCCCCCTCCTCCCCGCGGTGAAGGGGGAGCCGCAGGCGAGGCCGGACCGGCGGATTCGTGGAGGCGGCGAGGATGGCCGCGCTGATCGGGAACCAGTGACGGCGAGCATTCCGATGCGGCCCTCCTTGCGTCGCGGTTTCGCGCGTTACTTGAGTCGCTGGCTCAACGAACGCGGGCGCCTTCGCTCCCTGAACCGTCGCAGGCCGCCAACTCGCTGAGCCGCGGGATCCGTCACGCCGTTCCCGGGCGCCGTTCCCCAGCCCTGGGTCCTCGCGCCGAGTCCTCGCGCCAGGTCCTCGCGCCGGGTCCCTTAGGGATGGTTCTCTCGGTGCCGGTTCCATGGGGGCAGCCCCCGGATGACAGGTGCCCGGTGCCCGGTGCCCGGTGGCTGATGCTCCGGGCGCCGGGTCCGGCACCGTCCCCCCTGGGCCCAGGGAGGACGGTGCCTCGGGCCGGCCCCGGGGGGCGGGGCAAGGGGCCGTGCCCGGCCGTGGGCGTCTCGCGGCTTGGGCAACGGCGCTGGGTGCCTCAGGGGCTGGGCCGGGGCGGTGCCGGGTGTCCGGGATCCGAAAACCGGTACCGCACATCGGTGTGAAGCATCGGTGAAGGAACAGAGCCCAAGCCTGGTCGGCGACGAGTCTCAGCAGGGTATGAGCGTCGCGTCGATGACCATCCAGCTGGTCTCGTCCTCGCCTGCGGGATGGCTTTCCGGGAGGCCGTAGACGTGCGTCCAGACACGCGTGGCATCGGCGGTTACCGCGCAAGACTCCTGCTCGGGCCCCCACCTCGAAAGCTTGTACGGCACCTCCCACAACGTCGTCCCCCGCCGGTCCACCGCCCGCACCCGGTCACGGCCGCCGAACACGGTGAACCGCAGATCGGGGCCCACCGCGTCGGACTCGTCATCGGAGTCGGGCCAGGGACGCGGGAACACCGCCGCCGGGCGAGGCGTCCCGTCGAACCCCTCGTGCAAGTCGTAGACGGTCAGCTCTTCAAACTCGCGAACTCTGCCGAACAGCTTCCCCGGCCACCGCTGGAGCAAGTCCTGATCGAAGGCCAGCCGCCAGATCCCGGGCGCTCGAACCCGACTCACCTCAACCGCCGCGAACATCGGCTCATCCTCCCGTTTCGCGTGGCGGGCTGACGGCCAAGATCTACCTGGCCTGCGAACTGCGGCATGGCCCCTGGCGGTCATCGTCGCCCCCGGGCGGCGGGGCGACGGGCCCTAGTTCGTCTCGTTGTCGGAGGCCGTCAGCCTGCCATGGGGAGGTCTCGGCCGTACCCGCAAGTGCGGCCATGGTTGTGAGGGGCCCGCGCGGCCGTGGATCCTCGGAGGGCGACCGGCGCAACGGAGGAACTCGATGGGCGCCGACTACTACATCGCCGACAGCGAGAACGGTGATCAAGTCGACGACCCTTCCGAAGACTCCCTGTTCATGCGGCTGAGAGATCTCGACCACGACGGCAACTCCTTCGTCACCATCACCCCGGCAAACCTCGGCGCGCCCTGGTACGCCTCGGTGTCCGTGCTGGAGGAGGGGGGCTACGAGGTGGAATACAGCGATCCACGCCACGGCGAGCATGCACTGAGCGTCAACACCGATCTCGGTGAGATCGCAAGAGAGCTCACCATCTGGCTGGCCCACCGCAACACGTTCTGACTCCTGTGTTGGGGCTGTGGCTTGGTGATGGTGTTGGTTTTCGTGTGCTCTGGGCTCGGCGTCGGGGCTGGGGTCTTCTGGATTGGGAAACAATCATGCGTGATTGATTTTTTCTTGGACGGGTGGCAGGGTGCTGGCCATGAGTCGACCGTTGCGGATCGGTAACGCCTCGGGCTTCTACGGGGACCGCTTCTCCGCCGTGCGGGAGATGCTGGAGGGAGGGCCGCTCGACGTCCTCACCGGCGACTATCTCGCCGAGCTGACGATGCTCATCCTGGGGCGCGGGAAGATGAAGGACCCGGACGCCGGATACGCGACGACGTTCCTGCGGCAGATGGAGGAGTGCCTGGGGCTCGCCGCCGAGCGCGGGACGAAGATCGTTACCAATGCCGGCGGGCTGAATCCGCGGGGGCTGGCCGCGAAGCTGCGCGAGCTGGCCGACCGGCTCGGCGTGGCGGTCGAGGTCGCGCATGTCGAGGGCGACGACCTGCTCGCGCGCGTGGACGAGCTCGGCCTGGCGTCGGCCCGGCACGGGCGGCCGCTCACCGCGAACGCCTACCTGGGGGCGTGGGGGATCGCCGAGTGCCTGCGAGGCGGCGCGGACGTGGTGGTGACCGGGCGGGTGACGGACGCGTCGCTCGTCGTCGGGCCCGCGGCGGCGCACTTCGGGTGGGCGCGCGACGACTGGGACGCTCTCGCCGGCGCGACCGTCGCCGGGCACGTGCTCGAATGCGGAGCGCAGGCGACGGGCGGGAACTACGCGTTCTTCCAAGAAATCTACAACGTAAAGGCGCCGGGTTTTCCGCTGGCCGAGATCGGCGCGGACGGCTCCAGCGTGATCACCAAGCACGACGGGACGGGCGGCGCCGTCACGGACGAGACCGTCACCGCCCAGCTGCTGTACGAGATCGGCGGCCCGTACTACGCCGGACCGGACGTGACCACGCGGTTCGACACGATCGAGTTGCGGGGCGTCGGGCGCGACCGTGTCTCGATCAGCGGGGTGCGGGGAGCGCCGCCGCCTCCCTCGACCAAGGTGTGCCTCAACCACCTCGGGGGGCACCGCAACGAGATGACGTTCGTGCTCACCGGGCTGGACATCGAGGCCAAGGCCGATTTCGTGAAGGCGCAGATGGACGTGGCCTTCGGCGAGGACCGTCCGGCGCGGGTCGAGTGGACGCTGCTCGGGAACCCCGCGCCGGCCCCCGCCACGCAGGGCGAGGCGACCGTGCTGCTGCGCTGCGCCGTCCTCGACCCCGATCCCGCGAAGGTCGGGCGGGGGTTCAGCGGCGCGGCCGTGGAGATGGCACTGGCCGGGTATCCCGGGTTCACGATGACGTCCCCGCCGGGGAAGGGGAGCCCGTACGGGGTGTACTCGCCCGCGTTCGTCCCCAACGAGGAGATCGAGCACGTGGCGGTCCTGCCGGACGGCACCCGCGTTCCCATCGAAGGGCCTTCCGCCACCCGGGCGTTGCCCACCGATGAGGCGGTGCGACGGGACGAGGGCGCCGTCGGCGGCGCGACCGTGCGGGCGCCGCTGGGGCGGGTCGCCGGGGCCCGCAGCGGCGACAAGGGCGGCGACGCCAACATCGGGGTGTGGGCCCGCACGGACCTCCAGTGGCGGTGGCTGGAGCCCTTCCTCACCGTCGAACGGCTTCACGAGCTCATGCCCGAGACGCGGGCGCACACCGTCACGCGTCACGTCCTGCCGAACCTCCGCGCGGTCAACTTCGTCGTCGAAGGGCTGCTGCAGGAGGGCGTGTCCGCCTCGACCCGGTTCGACCCCCAGGGCAAGGCCCTCGGGGAGTGGCTGCGGTCCTGCCTCGTCGACGTCCCGGAGGCCGTCCTGTGAGATTGAAGAGTTCGCTCGACACGCGGGGTCCCGAATACCGGGAGCGGCGGGCGGCGATGCTGGAGAAGCTGGCCGAACTGGACGCCGAGCACGCGAAGGCGCTCGCGGGCGGGGGAGAGAAGTACGTCGAGCGGCACCGCCGGCGGGGGAAGCTGCTCGCGCGGGAACGGATCGAGCTGCTGCTCGACCGCGACTCGCCGTTCCTGGAACTGAGCCCGCTCGCCGCGTGGGGGAGCGACTTCCCGGTCGGTGCCAGCGTGGTGACCGGCATCGGCGTGGTCGAGGGCGTCGAGTGCATGATCGTCGCGAACGATCCCACGGTGCGGGGCGGCGCCAGCAACCCGTGGACGGTGAAGAAGAGTTTCCGGGCGTCCGACATCGCGCTGGAGAACCGGCTGCCGGTGATCAACCTGGTGGAGTCGGGCGGCGCGGACCTGCCGTCGCAGAAGGAGATCTTCATCCCCGGCGGCCGGATGTTCCGGGACCTCACCCGGCTGTCCGCGGCCGGGATCCCGACGATCGCGCTGGTGTTCGGCAACTCCACCGCGGGCGGGGCGTACATCCCGGGGATGTGCGACCACGTCGTCATGGTGAAGGAGCGCGCGAAGGTGTTCCTCGGCGGACCGCCGCTGGTGAAGATGGCGACCGGTGAGGAGGCCGACGACGAGGAGCTCGGCGGCGCGGAGATGCACGCGCGGACGTCCGGGCTCGCCGACTACATGGCCGTGGACGAGCCGGACGCGCTCCGGCTGGGCCGGCAGATCGTCAAGGGGCTCAACCACCGCAGGCAGGGCCCCGCCCCGGGCGCCGTCGAGGAGCCGCTGTACGGCGCGGACGAACTGGCGGGCATCGTCCCGGAGGATCTGAAGACCCCGTTCGACCCCCGCGAGGTCATCGCCCGCATCGCGGACGGCTCGCGGTTCGACGAGTTCAAGCCGCTGTACGGGACGAGCCTGGTCACCGGATGGACGCGGGTGCACGGGTACCCGGTCGGGGTGCTCGCCAACGCGCAGGGCGTGCTGTTCGGCGCCGAGGCGCAGAAGGCCGCCCAGTTCATCCAGCTCGCGAACCGGGCCGACACGCCGCTGATCTTCCTGCACAACACGACCGGGTACATGGTCGGCAGGGAGTACGAGCAGGCCGGGATCATCAAGCACGGCGCGCTGATGATCAACGCGGTGTCGAACAGCAAGGTGCCGCACATCTCGATCGTGATGGGCGCGTCCTACGGCGCCGGGAACTACGGCATGTGCGGCCGGGCGTACGATCCGCGGTTCCTGTTCACGTGGCCGAGCGCGAAGTCGGCGGTGATGGGTCCGCAGCAGCTCGCGGGGGTGCTGTCGATCGTGGCGCGGCAGGCCGCGGAGGCGCGGGGCCAGGTCTACGACGAGGACCAGGACCGGGCCATGCGGGAGATGGTGGAGACGCAGATCGAGGCGGAGTCGCTGCCGTTCTTCCTGTCCGGCCGGTTGTACGACGACGGGGTGATCGACCCGCGCGACACCCGGACCGTCCTCGGCCTGTGCCTGTCCGCCGTCCACAACGCCCCCGTGCGCGGAGCCGACGGCTTCGGCGTCTTCCGGATGTGAGCGTGATGATCAAGAGGTTGCTGGTCGCCAACCGGGGCGAGATCGCGCGCCGCGTCATGCGCGCTTGCCGGGACCTGGGCGTCGGTACGGTGGCGGTGTTCTCGGATGCCGACGCGGACGCGCCCCACGTGCGGGAGGCCGACGTGGCCGGACGGCTGCCCGGCGCGGCGCCCGCCGACACGTACCTGTCCGCCGAGCGCGTCCTCGAGGCGGCCCGTGCCGCCGGGGCGGACGCCGTCCACCCCGGGTACGGGTTCCTGTCGGAGAACGCGGAGTTCGCGCGGGCCGTCGCGGCCGCGGGCCTGATCTGGGTGGGGCCGCCGCCGGCGGCGATCGAGGCGATGGGCTCGAAGATCGAGGCGAAGAAGCTGATGGCGGCGGCGGGTGTCCCCGTGCTGCCCGAGCTCGACCCCGACCGGGTGACCGAGGACGATCTGCCGCTGATGGTGAAGGCGTCCGCGGGCGGCGGCGGGCGCGGGATGCGGGTGGTCCGCGCGCGGGCGGAGCTGGACGGCGCGGTCGCCGCGGCGCGCCGCGAGGCCGAGTCGGCGTTCGGTGATCCGGCGGTGTTCTGCGAGCCGCTGCTGGAGCACGCCCGCCACATCGAGGTGCAGATCCTCGCGGACGCGCACGGCACGGTGTGGGCGCTCGGGGAGCGCGAATGCTCCGTGCAGCGCCGCCACCAGAAGATCGTCGAGGAGGCGCCTTCCTCGGCGGTCCGCCCCGGGCTGCGGGACGAACTGTGCCGTGCGGCGGTCGACGCGGCGCGGGCCATCGGCTACGTCGGGGCGGGGACGGTGGAGTTCATGCTCGCACCGGACGGCGGGTTCCACTTCCTGGAGGTCAACACCCGGTTGCAGGTCGAGCATCCGGTGACCGAGTGCGTGTACGGGGTGGATCTGGTCCGGTGGCAGCTCGCCGTCGCGGAGGGCGCCCGGCTGCCGGAGGCGCCGCCGGAGCCGCGCGGCCACGCGATCGAGGTGCGGCTGTACGCGGAGGACCCGGCGCTGGACTGGCGGCCGGCCGGCGGCGTGCTGCGCACGTTCGAGGTGCCGGGCGTCGACGCCGAGTTCGCGGTGCCCGCGTCGTACGGGCTGCGGCTGGACGCGGGCGTGGAGAGCGGGTCGGCGGTCGGCGTCCACTACGACCCGATGCTGGCGAAGCTGATCGCGTGGGGGCCGTCGCGGGACGCGGCGGCGCGGCGCCTGGCGGCGGCGCTCCGCGGCGCCCGGATCCACGGCCTGACGACCAACCGCGACCTGCTCGTCCGGATCCTGGAGGACGGGGCGTTCCTGGCGGGCGACACCGACACGGGCTACCTGGAGCGGGTCGGCTTGGACGTGCTGGCCGCGCCGCTCGCGGACGCGGCGGCCGTCCGGGTGTCGGCGCTGGCCGCCGCGCTCGCGGGCGCGGCGGCCGAGCGGGCGTCGGCGCGGGTGCAGGGCGGGCTGCCGTCCGGGTGGCGCAATGTGCGGTCGCGGCCGCAGCGCAGGTCGTTCGAGGGGCCCGGCGGGACGATCGACGTCGACTACCACCTGGGCCGGGACGGTCTGGTCTGCGAGGCGTTCCCGGGGACGTCCGTGGTGTCGGCGGCCCCGCACGAGGTCGTCCTCGAGCGCGGCGGGCTCCGTGAGACGTTCGCGGTGGCGGCCGCGGACGGCGAGGTGTTCGTCGACTCGCGGTTCGGCCCGGTCGCGTTCCGGGCGGTGCCGCGGTTCGCCGACCCGAGCGACCAGATCGCCCCCGGGTCGCTGCTCGCGCCGATGCCGGGAACGGTGGTGCGGGTCGAGACCGAGCGGGGCGCGCGCGTCGCCGAGGGGCAGGCCCTGGTCGTCCTGGAGGCGATGAAGATGGAGCACCGCATCGCCGCGCCCGCCGCCGGGACGGTGGCGGAGCTGAACGTCGGAGCCGGGCAGCAGGTCGAGGCCGGTGCCGTCCTCGCCATGATCGAAGGGACCAGCGAGTGAGCTTCACCGAGACCGAGGAGCGGCGGGCGCTGCGCGCCGCCGTCGCCGAGCTGGGCGCGAAGTACGGTTCGTCGTACTACGTGGAGAAGGCGCGGGCGGGGGAGAAGACCGACGAGCTGTGGGCGGAGGCCGGGCGGCTCGGCTACCTCGGCGTCAACGTGCCCGAGGAGTACGGCGGCGGGGGCGGCGGCATCGGCGACCTCGCCGCGGTGTGCGAGGAGCTGGCCGCGGCCGGCTGCCCGCTGCTGCTCATGGTCGTGTCCCCGGCGATCTGCGCGACGATCATCGCGCGGTCCGGCACGGAGGAGCAGCGCAAGCGGTGGCTGCCGCGGTTCGCGGACGGGTCGGTGAAGATGGCGTTCGCGATCACCGAGCCGGACGCGGGCTCCAACGCGCACCGCATCACCACCACCGCGCGCCGCGACGGGGACGGCTGGGTGCTGAACGGGCAGAAGACGTTCATCTCGGGCGTCGACGAGTCGGACGCCGTGCTGTTCGTCTGCCGCACCGAGGACCAGAAGGGCAACCTGCGGCCGTCGCTGTTCATCGTGCCGGCGGACGCGCCGGGGTTCTCGTTCACGCCGATCGACATGGAGATCGTGTCGCCGGAGAAGCAGTTCGTCTGCCACCTCGACGACGTGCGGCTGCCGTACGACGCGCTCGTCGGCGACGAGGACGGCGGCCTGCTCCAGCTGTTCGCGGGCCTCAACCCCGAGCGGATCATGGCGTCGGCGATGGGCGCCGGGATCGGGCGGCTCGCGCTGGGCAAGGCGACCGCCTACGCGAAGGACCGGCAGGTGTTCCGGTCGCCGATCGGCGCGCACCAGGGCGTGGCGCATCCGCTGGCCGCCGCCAAAATCGAGCTGGAGCTGGCGCGGCTGATGGGGCAGAAGGCCGCCGCGCTGTACGACGCGGGCGACGACACGGGGGCGGGTGAGGCCGCGAACATGGCGAAGTACGCGACCGCCGAGGCCGCGATCCACTGCGTCGACCAGGCGATCCAGACGCACGGCGGCAACGGCCTGACGAGCGAGTACGGCGTGGGGATGCTCGCGGGCGTCGTGCGGCTGATGCGCATCGCGCCGGTCAGTCGGGAGATGATCCTGAACTTCGTCGCGCAGCACTCGCTGGGGCTGCCGAAGTCCTACTGAGACCGCCCTTCCGGTCTTCATGATCGCCTGTATCGCGGCTCGACACCTTTGCTCACCCATTGTCATCCATAGGTGACAGTGAGCAACCATTCGGGTGAGGATTGCGGAGCAAGCGCCAGACAACCGGCGAAAGGGAAGATCATGAAGCGTATTGTCTCGGTCCTGCTGCTGGCCGCCGCGACCACGATGACGGGCTTCGGCCTGTCCTCCGCGGCGTCGGCCGCGCCGATGGGCGGTGACCACTGCGGCTGCCACGGCAGCCACAACGAGAACACCAACATCAACATCAACCTCTGATCCGGGCGCCGGCCGCCGCACGCGGCACCGGCGCGACGCGAACGTCCGGCGGGCGCAGATCTCCGCCGGACGTTCGTCGTCCCCGGCCCACCGTCCGGTCAGGACCCGGCCGGACCGCCCCACGCGCGGACCAGCGCGTCCACCTGGGCGGCGGGCGGCACCGGCGCGGTCAGGCGGTTGTCGACGGCGTCGTGCGGGACGGGCGGCGGCTCGTCCGGCCGCATCCGCGCGACGAACCCGGCGAACGCGGCGAGCTTGCCCGTGTCGCGCGGCGAGCCCCGCCGCTCCAGGCGGTGCCGCAGCGTCGCCGCGTCCGTCCGGACCCACACCAGCCGCACCGGGTCGCCGCCGAGCGCCCGGACCCACTCCGCCCAGCGCTCCGGCGCCCGGATCTGGCCGGTGAACGGGCCGCTCAGCAGCACCGGGCAGCCGTGCGCGCGGACCTCCCGGGCGGTCGCGGTCATCCCCGCGTACTCGTGCGGCTTGACGTGCGCGTCGTACCAGGGGCCCTCCCGCTCGCCCGGGTCGCGGCCGCCCGCCGCGAGGGTCGCCGCGACGAACTCCCCGTACATCGTGTCCTTGTCGAGCAGCGCCGGGACGGGACGCAGCCGCGCCAGCAGCAGGTCGGCCACCGTCGACTTCCCCGCGCCCGGCGGGCCCGCCACCACCCACACAGTCCCGGGGGCGGCCGGCGCGGCGCCCCGCCGATCCCGCCCGGCCGTCACACCGACAGCCGCATGCGGCGGGTCGCGAGCCGCTCGATGCGCTCCTCGTCGATCTCGTGCCCGAGGCCCGGCTGGGTGAGCGGCACCCCGACGACGCCGCCGGACGAGCGCACCGGCGGCGTCACGTACACGGGGCCGTGCGCCGGGTCCGACACGTCGCTCGGCAGCGTGCAGCCGGGCAGCGCGGCCAGCGCCACGGCGGCGGCCTGCCCGATCCCGAACGCGCCGACGCCGCTGCACCACACGTCCCAGCCCGCCGCGTACGCGCGGTCGTGGGCGCTGCGGGCGGCGGTGAGCCCGCCGAACCGGTCCGGGCGCAGGTGCAGCGCCCGCCCCGCCTCCAGCAGCAGCGCCGCCTCCAGGGTGTCGAGGTCGCCGACGTCGGGCGCGACGGCCGCGCCGATCCGCTGCTGCAGCTTCGCGTGCGCCGCCAGGTCGTCGGACGGGAACGGGCGCTCGACCGCCGCGAGCCCGTAGGCGTCCAGCCCCGCCAGCACCTCCAGGTGCTCGGGCGTGTCGCGATAGGCGTGGCCGGCGTCGGCGACGAGCGCCAGCGCGGGGTACGCCTGCCGGATCAGCCGGATCGGCTCGATGTCCCACCCGGGGCGGACGTCCACGGTGACGCGGGTGTGGCCGGCGCCGACCGCCTGGTTGACGCGGGTGGGCAGCGTCTCCAGCACCTGCGCGGGCGCGATCCGCGCGCCGGTGACGATGGACGTGCGGGTGCCGCCCAGCGCGTGCGCGAGCGGCAGCCCGCGGAGCCGGCACCACAGGTCCCAGCAGGCGGTGTCGATGGCGGCGGCCGCTTCGTGCGCGCCGAGGTCGGCGGCGGCGGACACGTCCTCGGGACGGTCCCATTCCAGCCCGATCAGCGCGGGCCCCATCCGGTTCTCGATGTCGGCCCACGGGTCGGGGGCCGTCCCGTCCCGGCCGGGCCTCTTCCGTCCGGTTCCGCGGCCGCGCGCGTCGGGGACGGCGACCTCGCCCCAGCCGGCCGCGCCGTCGCCGTCGGCGAGCCGGACGAGGATGCTCTCGGCCCGCCGGCCGCGCGGCATCGCCACCCGGAAGGCGTCGCAACCCTGGATCCGAGGCACCTGGCACCCGCCCCTCTCGTGCTCCGAAGACGTCTCCCCTCCATGATCCCCCCTCGGGGGACCAGGGAGAACACGCCGGAGCGGCTCAGGGGCAGCTCGCCTCCAGCGACACCGGGTCGGTCTCCGGGGCCTCGGACGTCCGCGTCGCCCCGGGGCCCGGCGTGCTCTGCGCCTGCACCGGCGGCTCGACGGTCACCGGACCGGACGGCGTCTTCGGCGAGGAGCCCGAGGAGGACGGCGACGGGCTCCCCGACGCGGGCCGGTCGGCGGTGCCGACGGCCTCGGCGGCGAGCTTGCGGATCTTCTCGAAGTCGGGGTTGCCGGTGTGGATCAGCGGCGGGACGAACTGGAGGCTGTCGATGCTCGCGTCCTCCTTGATCTCGCCGGACAGCTGGATCAGCGCGGGCAGCAGCTCCTGCGGAAGGTCGGTGGAGAGCGTCTGCTTGGCGGCCGAGGCCAGCGCGTCGAACTTGGTGAGGACGGTCCGCGGGTCGGCCTGCTCGGCGATCGCGGCCATCAGGCACTTCTGCCGGCCCATCCGGACGTAGTCGCTGCTGTTGGTGCGCGACCGCCCGTACCAGAGGGCCTCCTTGCCGGTCAGCGTCCGGTTGCCCGGCTGGAGGACGTCGCCCCGCTGCCCGTAGGGGATCGGCTGCAGGATGTTGATCTTCACGCCGCCCATGGCGTCGATGATGTCGGCGAAACCGAACATGTCGACCAGGATGTAGTAGTCGACGGGCAGGCCGAGGATCCCCGCGATGGTCGCCTTCAGCAGCGTCGGGCCGCGCTCGCCTTTGGGGACGCCCGGAACCACGTCGGGGTGCTCCTCGGCGTACTGGTAGACCTCGTTGAGCAGGCCGGGCGTCATCGGGCCCTCGCCGGTGAACCCGTACGGGAACCGGTCGCGGGCGGGCCCCGGCGGCATCGGGAAGCTCTCCAGGTTGCGCGGCAGGCTCAGCAGGACGGTGTCGCCGGTCTCGGTGTCGACGCTGGCGAGCGTCATGCTGTCGGTGCGGACGCCGGGGCGGTTCTCGGCGGCGTCGCCGCCGAGCAGCAGGATGTTGACGCGCTCCTCCCCGTCCCACGGGTCGTCGGTGTCGATCTTCTGGCCGTTGTGGCCGCCGGCCTGGAAGATGCTGGTCAGCGCGTCGCGGTAGACGTACGTGCCGCGCACCGCCCACGCGGTGGGGACCGCGACCCCGAAGCACATCAGCGCGACGGCGGCGGCGCCGAGCGACCGCGCGCTCAGCCGCATCCCGTCCGGGCGGACCAGCTGGTAGGAGCGGACCACGACCGCGACCCACAGGACGCCGAGCAGGACGAGGCCGCCGGTGATCTGCTGGAGGACGTCCGGGCGGACGATCAGGTCGAGCAGGTCGCCGCGGTAGACCGTGGCCGCGGCGGCGAGCGCGGCGGCGAGGACGGTGTACACCGCGAGCAGCAGGCCGCCGACGCGGCGGCGGCCGGTGACGATGTGGGCGACGCCCCAGACCAGGGCGGACGCGAGCGTGAGCGCGAGCGCGCGGGGCAGACCGCCCGCCCCGCCGGGGGATCCGTCGCGGTCCCGCCGGGCGCGACGACTCGCCCATCCACCCATGTGACTCCGATCCCCGCCCACGGTGATTTAATCCTCCGGCCTCACATTATGGACGCACGAAACGCGTCAAGGGTTTCTCGAGCGCACATTCGTGATCTTGTTGAGGGCGGATCGAGACCCGGTATTCGCATGCGCGTCACCCGGCCGACGCCTCCCGTACAGCGGGCCGCGGCGCCGGTCCGCCGGGGCGGTCCGCCTGGGGCCGGACGGGCGGGACGGACGGTCAGCCGCAGCCGTCGGCCAGGACCGGCAGCGGGCGCGCCCCGCGGTCCGGCCCCGTCCCGTCCCGGAGCGCCCGCGCCGCCATCCGGCGGATCGCCGCGTAGTCGGGACGCCCCGGGGAGACCACCGGCGGGACGAACTGGAGGCTGCGGACGTCGGCGTCGCGGATCTTCGCCGACAGGTCGACCAGGGCGGGCAGCAGCCGCTGCGGGAGGTCGGTGCCGACCGACTCCTTGAACACCTCGGTGAGCCGCTGGAAGCTGCGCAGCACGGTCAGCGGGCCCGCCTGGCGCGCCAGCGCCCACAGCAGGCACTTCTGCCGCCCCATCCGGACGTAGTCGCTGCTGCCGGTGCGGGACCGCCCGTACCAGAGCGCCTCCCGCCCGGTCAGCGTGCGGCAGCCGGGCCGCAGCACGCCCGCCGGGACCTGCGAGCGGGGCACCGGGACCGGCTCGGCGACGCACACCCGGACGCCGCCCACCGCGTCGACGATCTGCCGGAAGCTGCGCATGTCGACCATCACGTAGTAGGGGACCGGCAGGCCCAGGATGTGGGACACCGTCCGCTTCAGCAGCTCCGCGCCGGGGTCGCGGACGGCGCGACCGCCGCCCGCGAGCAGGTCCGGGCGGTCGGTGCCCAGGCCGTAGACGGCGTTCAGCAGCCCGTCCGCGGGATAGGGGACGCGCCGCCCGTCCGACCACACCGGCACGTGCTGCAGGTTGCGCGGCAGGCTCAGCAGGACGGTGTCGCCGGTGCCGGTGTCGACGCTGGCGAGCGTCATGCTGTCGGTGCGCACGCCCGGGCGGCCCGTGTCGGCGTCGCCGCCGAGCAGCAGGACGTTCAGGCGGGGCACGCCGGCCCACGGGTCCCGGTCGGGGCTCGCGCCGCCCGGCGCGGGCGCGGGCGCGCGGGTGCCGCCGGCCTGCGCGGCGGGCGTCGCGGGGCCGTCGGCGAAGACGCTGTCGACGAGGTCGCGCTGGAGGTGCCCGTAGTGCGCCACGGTCAGCGGCGGGACGATCACCAGCAGGCACAGCACCGAGACGGTCGTGCCGCCCGCGAGCCGCCACGGCGGCGAGAGGTCCGCGGGCGCCAGCACCAGGTAGGAGTGGACGATCAGCAGCGCCCACAGCGCCGCCAGCACCACCGAGCACGCCATGGCGGCGGTGAGCCAGCCGGGGCGCACCGACAGCTGCAGGAACAGGGGGCGCAGGTGCGCGAACGCCAGCGCCGCGGCCGTCAGCAGCACCGCCTGCGCGGCGAGCAGCGCCCCGCCGAGCCGGATCCGCCCCGCCCGCAGGTGCGCGAGGCCGGGCAGGGCCGGGGACACCGCCGCCATCAGCAGCGCCTCCGCGACCGCGTACGAGGCGTTCCGCCCGCCGGGACGGCCGGGGCGGCCGCGCCGGGCCGCGCGGTGCTGCCCGCCGCGCGCGCGGGACCGGCCGCGTCCGTCCGCCGGTCGCTGCTCGGGCTCCTCGTCGCGCATGCTCCGCCCCCTCCGGGCGCGGCCCCCCTGCCGCGTCCTCAGGCGAGCGTGCAACCGGGAACGCCGCGCGCGCGGAGAGCGCGCGCGGCGTGTCGCGGAAAAGCGCGGGCCGCTGACCGGCCCGAACGCATCCGTTTACCAGCTGGTGGACAGCGGCATGCCCTCCGCGTAGCCGGACGAGCTCTGGATCCCGACGGTCGCGCGCTCGTGGAACTCCTCGAGCGTGCGGGCGCCCGCGTAGGTGCACGAGCTGCGCAGCCCGGCGACGACCGAGTCGATGAGGTCCTCCACGCCGGGGCGCTGCGGGTCCAGGAACATGCGGGAGGTGGAGATGCCCTCCTCGAACAGCGCCTTGCGGGCGCGGTCGAACGGGGAGTCCTCGGCGGTGCGCAGCCGCACGGCGCGCGCCGACGCCATCCCGAAGCTCTCCTTGTAGAGCCGTCCGTCGGCGGCGCGCTGCAGGTCGCCCGGCGACTCGTAGGTCCCGGCGAACCAGGAGCCGATCATCACGTTGGCGGCCCCGGCGGCGAGCGCCAGCGCGACGTCGCGGGGGTGCCGGACGCCGCCGTCGGCCCACACGTGCCGGCCCAGCCGGCGGGCCTCGGCGGCGCAGTCCAGGACGGCGGAGAACTGCGGGCGGCCCACGCCGGTCATCATCCGGGTGGTGCACATCGCGCCAGGCCCCACGCCGACCTTGACGATGTCGGCGCCCGCCTCGATCAGGTCGCGGGTGCCCTCGGCCGTCACCACGTTGCCCGCGACCACCGGCACCGCCGGGTCCAGGGCGCGGACGGCCGCGAGCGCGGCGATCATCTTGTCCTGGTGGCCGTGCGCGGTGTCGACCACGAGCAGGTCGGCGCCCGCCTCCAGCAGCGCCTTCGCCTTCCCCGCGACGTCGCCGTTCACACCCACGGCGGCGGCGATGCGCAGCCGCCCCCGGGCGTCGACGGCGGGGTCGTACAGGGTGGCGCGCAGCGCCCCGGTGCGGGTGAGGACGCCGGTGAGGCGGCCCTCGCCGTCGACGACGGGCGCGAGCCGGTGGCCCCGCTCGTGCAGCCGGTTGAACGCCTCGCGCGGGTCCACCCCGGCGGGCAGCGTCACCAGGTCGCGCGACATGATGTCGCGCAGCTGGGAGAACCGGTCGACGCCGTGGCAGTCGGCCTCGGTGACCACGCCGACGGGACGGTCGTCGGCGACGACGATCACGGCGTTGTGCGCCCGCTTGGGCAGCAGCGCGAGCGCGTCCCCGGCGGTGCTCGACGGGTCCAGCGTGATCGGGGTGTCCACGACCAGGTCGCGTCCCTTGACCCAGCCGACGACCTCGGCGACGACCTCCACCGGGATGTCCTGCGGGAGCACCGCGACGCCGCCGCGGCGGGCGACGGTCTCGGCCATCCGGCGTCCGGACACCGCGGTCATGTTCGCGACGACGAGCGGGATCGTGGTCCCGCTGCCGTCCACGGTCGACAGGTCGACCTCCAGGCGCGAGCCGACCGACGAGCGGCCGGGCACCATGAAGACGTCGTTGTAGGTGAGGTCGTGAGCGGAGTGCTCAACGTTCAGCAGGCGCACGGCTGTCTAACACACCAATCGATGATGAAAGTGGCTCGGCCACCGTACATTGTGTGCCATACCCCCCGATGCTGCGCACACGCACCCGTCCCTTAGGGGGCGGCATGCCCGCACCCAGGGGTGATGACCCTGTGTCCCCGTGGCGCGTCCGGCCCTTCCGCGCCGGTTTCCCTGCCGGCTTGCAGGCATAACAGAACTGAACGCCCGCACATGAGGGAAAGTCGTGCAACGTGAGGCTTAGCTCTCTGTAAAGTTACCTCTTGACGTAATCGCGCCCCCGATGCACTTTTCTTACATGTGCCTCGCGCGGACGGCCGTCCTGCCGTAGGGGCGTCACATCAGAACACCGGGAGAGGCGCATGCAAGCCACGCACTTAAACCCGGTCCGCGTCATCGCCCGCGGCGCCCCCGCCGCACCCCGCGCCCCCGCGCACCCCTTGCGTCGCGGGGGCTCCCGGCCCGCGCGCGGCGACCCCGGGCCGGCCCCGCCGGGCGCTTCCCGCGAAGCCCTGTGGAGTGCCGGCGTGCGTCCCGCCCGGCCGCCGCCGGGACCGCCGGACGGCTCATGCCTCCGGCGGCGTTCGCACGTTCGAAGGGGGGCGCGCGACGCCGAAAACGGCACCGCGCGCGACCGTTCACAGACGCTTCGACGGCCGCCGGGTGGGACGAACACGAGCAAGATCAATATTTGACGTCATCCCGTCCCGAAATGGAATGATCTTGCAGTTGCTGGCAAAACGATTCATCGCATGTCGAGGAGGACAGCCGTGCTGGATGCGGTCGACGCCGTGCTCGTCCGCGAGCTCCAGCGGGATGGCAGGGCCACGTTCCAGGCGCTCGCCGATCGCGTCGGGCTATCCCGCACGGCCGTGCGGGCACGCGTGCAGAACCTTCTCGAAACGGAGGTCGTCCGGGTCGTCGGCATCGTGCACGCCGCCGTCGTCGGCGCCGAGGCGACCGGGCACGTCTCGGTCACCGTGGACGGCTCCGCGCGGGAGGTCGCGACGGCCGTCGCCGAACGGCCGGCCGTCGGCTTCGCCGCGCTGACCGCGGGACCGCACGACCTGGTCGTCCAGGTGCGCACCAGGGACGACACCGCCCTCGCCGCCGAGGTGGACCAGTTGCGGTCCGTCCCCGGCGTGCGGACCGCGGAGGTGTTCCGCTCCGTCGCCACGGTGCGGGACGCCCACACGGTGGTGCGGGAGCTCGGGGAGGTCACTCTCGACGACATCGACTGGCGGCTCCTGCGGGAGCTCCAGCGCGACGGTCGCGCCCCCTACACCCGGCTCGCGCACATCATCGGGCTGTCGCAGGCGGCCACCCGGGCCCGGGTGGTGCGGCTCATGCGCACCGGGGTGATCCAGGTGACCGGCCTCGCCGACCCGCGGGCGCTCGGCGCGGCCGAGCTCGGCGGGTTCGGCCTGCTGGTCGGCGGCGGCCTGCGCAAGGCCGCGGAGGCGGTCGCCGCGCTGGACGGCGTCCGCTACGTGGCGACCGGGTTCGGCCGCTACGACATCGTGGGGCAGGCCGAGGCGGCCTCGCGCGCCGAACTGGTCACCGTGCTCGACGCGGTCCGCTCGGTGCCCGGCGTGACGGTCCGGGAGTCCTGGCACCACCTCGACGTGGTGAAGGAGTCCTACGCCGCCGACCTCCCCGACGGCCCCGCCGGCGGCGCGTCCTGAGGACGCTCCGCGCGCGGTGCCGGGGAGGCGCCTCGGCCACGGCGAGCTCGTGGCCGGGGCATCCGTCCACCGGTCCCCGCGCCCGGTCCCCGCGCCGGGCACCGGCGCTCAGCGGTTCCGGCCGCCCGGCGCCTCGCGCACCGGCTCCCTGACGGACTCCCTCAGGCACTCCTTGGCGAACGCCAGGAAGTCGCGGCCCGCGGGCGGCGTCCGGCGGTGCGGGTGCACCAGCCCGGCCCGCGGGGTCAGCGGGTGGACGGCCAGGTCGGCCGGGGCGGGCGGCTCGGCGAGCCCGAGGTCGGCGCGGCCCGCGCGCAGCGCCGCGGCGACCGCGACGCGGTCCGCGCACCGCACCACCCGGATCCGGACGGCCGGCTGCGCGCGGGCGAAGAGCGGGACGAGCCGTCCGATCAGCTCCGGCTCCAGCGCGGCGGTCGTGGCGATGCGCAGATCGGCGCCCTGCCCGTGGCCCCGCGCCGCCGACAGGGCCTCGATGGCGTCCACGGCCTCCAGCGCCGCCCGCGCCCGCCGCACCACCTGCTCACCGACCGGGGTGAGGACGACGCCGCGCCCCGAGCGCGCGAACAGTTCGATGCCGAGCTCGCGCTCCAGCTCCCGGACGGCCCGCGACAGGGCGGGCTGGGCGACGTAGAGCGCCTGGGCCGCCGACGTCATCGTGCCGTGGTCGGCGGTCGCCACGACGTAGCGCAGCTGCCGCAGATTCATGTCCCGACGGTATGCCAACCGGCCGCCGGGGTCCCGGACAACGGCGGAACCTGGCCCGAAACGGCCTCACCCGGGCTCGCCCGCGCGCCCCCCGCCGTGCCCCTGTCCGTGCCCGCCGCCGTGCCCGCCGCCGTGTCCGGCGCCCGTGTCGGGGACGGTCTCGGGCTCCGGCTGCAGCTGCGGCGCGCCGACCGAGCAGTGGCTGCGGGCCTGGGGCTCGCAGTGCGCCCCCTCCGCGACGACCAGCGCGCCGTCGGAGACGGTCAGCAGCGTCAGCACCGCCCCCGCCGCCAGCAGCGCGGCGCACACCGCCATCGACAGGCCGAACCCGTCGGCGAACGCCTCCGGATCGCGCAGCGCGCCGCCCGTCAGGCCGGTCAGCGGCGGGATCGCCGCGACCGCGAGCAGCCCCGCGGCCCGCGCCACCGCGTTGTTGACGCCGCTGGCCACCCCGGCGTGCCGGGACCGCGCCGTCGCCAGCACCGTCGCGGTCAGCGGCGCGACCACCGCCGACAGCCCCAGCCCGAACACGGTCACCGCGGGCAGCACGTCCCGGACGTAGGACGCGCCCGCGCCGATCCGCCCGACCAGCAGCATCCCCGCGGCCGCCACCAGCAGTCCGCCCGCCATCGGCCACCGCGGCCCGATCTTCTGCGCGACCGCGCCCGCCCGCGCCGACAGCAGCAGCATCAGCGCCGTCACCGGCAGCAGCGCCGCGCCCGCCGCGACCGGCGAGAACCCGCCCACGACCTGCAGGTGCAGCACGAGCAGGAAGAACAGCACGCCCATCCCGCCGTAGACCAGGAACGTCACGGCGTTCACCGCCGAGAACTGCCGGGCGGCGAACACCTCCAGCGGCAGCATCGGCCGGGGGACGTCCGCCCCGGCCCGGCCGGACAGCCGCCGCCCGCCGCCGCGCCGCCGCTCCACGGCGAGGAACCCCGCCGCGGCCGCCGCGCCGAGGATCCCGGCGACCGCCACCACGAGCGGACGCGCCCGCCCGCTCGGCGCCTCCGTCAGCGCGTACGTCGTGCCCGCGAGGGCGAGGGCCGCGAGCACCGCGCCGAGCACGTCGAACCGCCCGCCCGCGTCCGGGTCGGCGCTCTCGGGCACGTGCCGCGCCGCCACCAGCACCACCAGGGCGGCGAGCGGCACGTTGAGCAGGAACACCCACCGCCAGCCCGCGGCCTCCACCAGCCACCCGCCCGCGAACGGCCCCACGGCCCCGGCGATGCCGCCGAGCCCCGACCAGGCGCCGACCGCGCGGGGCCGGTCGTCCGGGGCGAACGACGCCTGGATGATCGCCAGCGAGCCCGGGGTGAGGAGCGCCCCGCCCACGCCCTGCAGCGCCCGGGACACCACCAGCATCCCGACGTCCTGCGCGACGGCGCACAGCACCGACGCGGCCGCGAACCACACCACCCCGAGCAGGAAGATGCGCCGCCGCCCGTACCGGTCGCCGAGCGACCCGCCGAGCAGGATGAACCCGGCCAGCGTCAGCGTGTAGGCGTTCACGGTCCACTGCAGGCCCGTGATGTCCGCGTCGAGGTCGTCGGCGATGGCGGGCAGCGCGACGTTGACGACCGTGGCGTCGAGCAGCGCCAGACCCGACCCGAGGACGGTCGCGAGGAGGATCCAGCGGCCCGGTCCGGTGCCCAGCCGGGCGCTCCCCGGATCCGCGGCGACGTCAGCCATGGTCGCATCGTGTCACGCCGCCGGGCCGTCAGCGCGGGGGAGGGGTCACCAGTGGTCGGGGCTGAACGGCTCGTCCTCGGGGCGCGCGGACTCCGACAGCAGCCGCAGGTCCGACTCCACCATCATCCGGACCAGGCCCTCGAACGTGATCTCCGGCTCCCAGCCGAGCTGCTCGCGCGCCTTCTTCGGATCGGCGCACAGCAGGTCCACCTCGGCGGGCCGGGTGTACTTGGCGTCCAGGACGACGTGGTCCTCCCAGTTCAGGCCCGCCGTGCGGAACGCGAACTCGACAAGTTCCCGCACCGACTGGGTCTGCCCCGTGCCGATGACGAAGTCCTCCGGGGAGTCCTGGGCGAGCATCAGCCGCATCGCGCGGGCGTAGTCGCCCGCGTAGCCCCAGTCGCGGCGCGCGTCCATGTTCCCCAGGCGCAGCTCGGAGGCGAGGCCCAGCTTGATGCGGGCGACGCCCAGCGACACTTTCCGGGTGACGAACTCGGCGCCCCGGCGCGGCGACTCGTGGTTGAACAGGATCCCGCTGACCGCGAACATGCCGTACGACTCGCGGTAGTTCTGGGTGATGTAGTGCCCGTAGCTCTTGGCGACCCCGTACGGGCTGCGCGGGTGGAACGGCGTCCGCTCGTTCTGCGGCGTCTCCCGGACCATGCCGAACATCTCCGACGACGACGCCTGGTAGAAGCGGATCTGCTCGCGGCCGGGCGTCCGGGACGGGCTGATGCCCGACACCACGCGGATCGCCTCCAGCATCCGCAGCACGCCCATGCCGGTGACCTCGGCGGTGAGCTCCGCCTGCTGCCAGGACATCGGGACGTAGGAGATCGCGCCGAGGTTGTACACCTCGTCGGGCCGGACCTGTTCCACCGCGGAGATGAGGCTGCTCTGGTCCAGCAGGTCGCCCGTGGTGATCCGCACGTCGCCGACGTGCTTGCGCAGCCGCGAGACGTGCGGGTTCGCCTGACCCCGCACCAGACCCCACACCTCGTACCCCTGTGCGAGCAGATGCTCGGCCAGGTACGAGCCGTCCTGTCCGGTGATGCCGGTGATGAGTGCTCGCCTGGTCAGCGGATCCTCCATGCTGCTCGTTCGGGGCTGCTCGGTCCGGGCCGCGACCACCGGGTCGGCGGCCCACCGCGGGGACGCAATCCCGCAACGAGCATGACATATGAGGTTAGCGACCTCGTTGGGTTGCTGACGAGCGAGGGCGGCATTTGAACCGAATTCGCTTCTAGTGCCGGTCCGGGGGCCCGGACGCGCTCCGCACGGCCCGTCCGGCGGACCGCTTGGCGCCCCCGCCCGGGGGTGTGCGAATCTGTGCTCATCATGGGCTCTCCGGAAACGACGCCGCTGCGGCTGAACGGGCGCGAGCTCGGCCCGCACGCGATCATGGCGGTGGTCAACCGCACCCCCGACTCGTTCTTCGACAAGGGCGCCACCTACGGCTTCGACGCGGCGCTGGACGCGGTCGGGCGGGCCGTGGCGGCCGGCGCCGACATCGTCGACATCGGCGGGGTGAAGGCCGGGCCGGGCGAGGACGTGGGCGTCGCCGAGGAGCTGCGCCGCGTGGTCGACCTCGTCGCGGCCGTCCGGGAACGCCACCCCGACGTGGTGATCAGCGTCGACACCTGGCGCGCCGAGGTCGGCGAGGCGGTCGCGGCCGCGGGCGCCGACCTGCTCAACGACACCTGGGGCGGCCCCGACCCGCGGCTCGCCGAGGTCGCGGCCGCGCACGGCATCGGCCTGGTCTGCGCCCACGCCGGCGCCCTGGAGCCCCGCACCCGCCCGCACCGGACGGCCTACGCCGACGTGGTCGCCGACGTGGTCGCGCACGTCACCGCGGAGGCCGAGCGGGCCGTGTCCCTCGGGGTGCGCCGGGACGCCGTCCTCATCGACCCCGCGCACGACTTCGGCAAGAACACCCGGCACTCGCTGGAGATCACCCGGCGGCTCGGCGAGCTGACCGCGACCGGCTGGCCGGTCCTGGTGGCGGTGTCGAACAAGGACTTCATCGGGGAGACCCTGGGCCGGCCCGTGAACGGGCGCGGCGCCGGGACGCTCGCCGTGCTCGGAGTCTCGGCCGTCCTCGGCGCCCGCGTGTTCCGCGTCCACGACGCGGCCGCCGCGCGCCGCGCCCTCGACGCCGTCGCGGCCCTCGGGCCGCTGCCCGCGCCGCGCGGTTAGCGGCGGCCCCGCCGGCGGGGCCGCCGCCCCGTCAGAGCGCGGCCTCGCGGCGGCGGGCGCGGTACGCCGCGACGTGCATGCGGTTCCCGCACGTCCGGCTGTCGCAGTAGCGGCGGCACCGGTTGCGGGAGAGGTCCACCAGCACCCGGTCGCAGTCCGGCGCCTCGCAGGTGCGCAGCCGGTCCAGTTCCCCGGCCGCCACCACGTACGCCAGGGCCATGCCGCAGTCGGCCGCCAGGTGCTCGGGGAGCGGGGCGCCGGGCGCGAAGAAGTGGACGTGCCAGTCGTAGCCGTCGTGGTCGGTCAGGTGGGGGGTCGTGCGGACCTCGCCGACGATGTCGTTGATGAGCCGGACGGCCGCCGGCACCTCTCCGGCGAGGAAGACCGAGTGGAACCGGTCGCGCAGCCGCCGGACGGCGGCGACGTCCGTCCCGGTCACCTCGCCCAGGTCGCTGAAGGAGTTGCGCTCCACGAACGCCCGCAGCCCGGGCAGCGCGTCCAGCTCCTCGGTGCCGGACGCGGCGGCACCGGTGTTGATCAGGTCGACGACCACGGCGAGCGCGTGCTCGGTGTCATGAGTGAAGATCACGGTGAGTCCAGTCTTCCGGGAACCGGGGCGGTCGTTGCGCCGGACGCCGCCGCGGGGGCCGGAACGCGGCCCGGCCTCAAGCCTATGACGCCGGGACGGCCCCGCGCCGCCCGCCCCGCGAGGACGCGCGGGCCCGGCCGCGGCCGGTCGCGACCCCCGCACCCTGCGGGAACGTTCCAAATCCCGGCGGCCCCGGCACGCGTGCCGCGCCGCGTTCCGGATAGGGATCAGCGACGTGGAGGAGCCGCTCTTCGTCGTCTTCCTCGTCGTCGTGGTGCTGCTCGCCCGCGCGCCGGCGGGACGGCTCCGCCTCCCGGACGCGATCCTGCTCGTCGGGCCGAGCCGACGGCCCTGTACCGCCGGGGCGAGAGCGGCGCGGAGACGCTGGGGGAGATCAGCCGCGAGCCCGACTTCGAGGACCCGATCGTGATCCGCGAGCCGCGTTCCTAGCGCGTCCGTCCCGCGGCCGGAGACGGGCGGGGGGACGGGCGGCGGTGACGTGGCGCGCGGCGGATCAGCGGGCGTAGTGGGGGTCGGCGACGACGGGGTAGTACGCGTCGGCGTGCTGCACGCGCATGGTCACGACCGGGCCGTCCAGCACGTAGTCGGCCTTGACCTGGCGGAACATCGAGTCGCTCGCCCACGGGTTGTAGAGCCGTCCCACGGTCGCGCCGTACCGCAGGTGGACGACGTCGTAGCCGCCGGACGGCATCGACTCGAGCGCGAGACCGTCGGCGAGGGAGACCGGGAACCGGAACTCCGCCGGAGCCCCCGGACCGTGGATGACGGTCAGCAGGCGCACCCCGCCCGCGGTCGTCTGCGCCACGATGTCGGTGTCGACGTCCACGCCGACGAACACCCGCAGGGTGGGCCGCAGCAGCTGGGCGACCGTGTCCGCCGCGGCGGTGTCGATGCCCAGGTGGATCCGCTGGCCGTCCTTGGTCGGCACCCACACCCCGTCGCGGGCGCGCTGACCCCAGGCGACGTCCGGGTTCTCGACCTCCTGGGGCTCGTTCTTGCCCCGGGCGACGAGGATCCGGGAGGCGGCGCTCATCGCCGCGGCAGCCCCGTCCTGTGCATGCCTCATGGCGGGCCCCCTCGCCTTCTTTCATCACTTATGTGACATCACGCTGTCATGGGTTTACCACGAGAATGCCGGGCGGCACGCCCCATGCCCGTTCCATGGCCCGTCATGGCCGCTTCACGGCGTTCGCCCGGTGTGCCGTAGGACCTTACACCACGCTTATCCGCGCCGGTCGGGGATGATGCGGGTTCGCCGTCCGCGACCGCCGCAGGCCCCGTGCGGCCGGGCCTTCCGGCGCCGCCGCGGTGGTCCGGAAATCCTTTGCGGCCGCCGGTGAACGAGTGGATCATTGGCCGCATCGGGTGATGAATGCCACGAAGGGGTGAGCCACCGGTTAGGCGGCCGGTCTCCAAAACCGGCGGAAAGTGGGTTCGACTCCCTCCGCCCCTGCAAGTCGTCACGGAAAGCGCCGTGATCCCTTACGCTCCGCAATTCCTTTCGGAGTCGTGACGGACGGGAGGGCCGCCGCGGCCGGGCCGCGGCGGCCCTCCCGTCGGGGCCGTCCCGCGCTCAGGCGAGCGCGGGCTCTCCCACCGTCTCCACGAGGTCCGCCAGGACGTCCCCGAGCCGGTCCAGGGCGCCGGCGATCCACGGCAGCGCCGCCGGGTCCGGGGACGCCAGCGCCGCGAGCCGCTCCTCGTCGTCCCGCCCGTACAGCAGGCTCGGCGCCACCCGCATGCGCAGCGCGTCCGGGGCGTCGCCGAACGCGCAGCCCGGCAGGACGCCGACGCCGTAGCGGTCGAGGAGCAGGCCGGTCAGGTCGGCCGCCGTCCGGACGCCGTGCCCCGCGCGCAGCGCCTCCCGCAGCGGGCCGAAGTCGGGGTACAGGTAGAAGGCGGCCTCCGGGCGCCGCACCCGCGCCCCCGCGGCGGCGAACCGGTCCGCGACGGCGCCGGTGACGGCGGCGTGCAGGCGGCGGCTGCGGTCGACGTGCTCGACCAGCTCGGGCGGCTCCGCGAGCGCGTACGCGGCGGCGTGCTGCATCGGCGCGGGCGCGCTCGACCACACCTCGCTCGCCACGCCCAGCAGGCTGTCGCGCAGCGCCCGGCCGAACGGGCCCTCCGGCAGGCGCGCCACCCCCAGCCGCCACCCGCCCGCGGCGAGGCTCTTGCTCAGCGCCGTCGTCACGACCGTCCGCTCCGGCGCGAACCGCGCGGGCGAGTGCACCGTCCGGGCGGGGTCGTGCACGAGGTCGCGGTAGATCTCGTCGGAGACGATCACGAGGTCGAGGTCCCGCGCGACCGCGCACAGCCGCCGGACCGTCTCCTCGGACGCGAGCGTGCCGGTGGGGTTGTCGGGCAGCGTGACGATCACCGACCGGACGCTGCGCCCCCGCGCCCGCGCCCGCACCACGGCGTCGGCGAGCAGCGCCGGGCTCGGCACCCCGCCCTCGCCCGGCGCGGTCGCGACGTGCAGCGGCTCCCCGCCGAGCAGGGACGCCTGCGCCGCGTAGGACACCCAGCTCGGCGCGGGCACGACCACGTCGCCGCCGATGGACGCCAGCAGCGCGTACAGCAGCGGCTTGCTCCCGGGCCCGCACACCACCGCGTCCGGGACGGTCGGCACGCCGCGGCGCGTCCAGTACCCGGCGGCGGCCGCGCGGAGCTCCTCGGAACCGGCGACCGGGCCGTAGGCGCCCCGGTCCGCCGCGGCGGCGAGTTCGCGCGCCAGCGACGGGTGGACGGGGACGCCCGCCTCGCCGAAACCGAGGGGCAGCACCCGCACCCCCTCGCTCCGCTTGCGGGCGAGGGCCTCGTTCACCGCGAGGGTCGGCGACAGCGGCACCGGGCGCGGCGCGAACGGGACGGGACGGACGTCCCCGGCGCGGCGGGACCGGTCGGCGGCCGGACGGCCGAGGGCGGCGGCGTCCAGCGTGGGCGCGTCCGGGACCGGGACGGCGGCCAGGCCGGCGGCGGCCAGGCCGGGGTCGCGCAGGTCGGGGTCGCGCAGGTCGGGGGTGCGCGGGTCGGGGGCGGCGAGGGCGCTCGGATCGAGCGGGGTGTCGGACTCCGCCTCGGGGGCGGAGGCGTCCGGCACCGGCGCGTCGGCCGCGGACGGGTTATGGGCAGGCATCAAAGCCTCCAGAGGGCATGCTGAAACAACGGATGGTGAAGTCGTGGTCCCCGTGTGTCACCCAAGTGGGCTCGCAGCCATACTTCCCCGCAGAAAGCATCACTACAAGCGAGTCTCATCGATGCTGACCGTAAGATGTGCTGATGCTCGAGCTGCGCCGCCTCCGCCTCCTCGCCGAGTTCGCCCGCCGCGGCAGCATCGCCGCGACCGCCGCCGCCCTCGGCTACACGCCCTCGGCGGTCTCCCAGCAGCTCGCCGCGCTCGAACGGGAGGCGCGCGTCCCGCTGCTGGACCGCACCGCCCGCAGCGCCGAGCTCACCGACGCCGGGCGCCGGTTGGCCGCGCGCGCCGAGGAGATCCTGGGGCTGGTCGAGACCGCCGAGGCGGAGCTGTCCGCCGCGTCCGACACCCCCACCGGACGGGTGGTGGTGACCGCCTTCCCGACCGCCGCCGTCGCGTTCGCGCCCGCGCTCGCGCACAGCCTCGGGGAGCACGAGGGGCTGACGTTCGTGCTGCGGCAGACCCGTCCGGTCGACGGCATCCGGCAGGTGCAGAACGGCGAGGTCGACATCGCCCTGATCGACGACTGGACCGGCAACGTCCCCCACCAGTCGCCCGCCGCGCTCGAGTTCTTCCACCTGCGCCGCGACCCGCTCGTGCTGGTCGTCCCCGCCTCCCACCCCCTGTCGGACCCGGACCTGCCCGTCGACCTGCAGCGGCTGCGCGAGGAGCCGTGGATGGCGGCGCCGAGCGGCGAGCCGTCCCGGGACGCCGTCGAGCGGCTGCTGGACACCGTGGGCGGCCACCGGCCGGTGCCGTGGGAGTTCGAGGGGCTGCACACGATCCTCAGCCTCGTGGCGCGCGGCATCGGCGTCACCGCCGTGCCCGCCCTCGCCCTCGCCGCGGGCGACCGCGGCGTCGCCGTCCGCCGGATCCCCGAATGCACGCTGGCGCGCGAGGTGTACGCCGTGACCCGCAGCGCCAGCGTGCGCCGCCCGTCCGTCGCGGTCACGCTCCGCGCCATCTACGCGGCCGCGCGTGACGTCCAGCCGGCGGCGCCCGAGGGGTGACCCCCGGCGCCGGCCGGATTTCCCCGACCGGAGCGCGGTTGCGGGCGTCCCCGCAGGTGGCGCGGGTGTGCTCCGGTGTCTGGGGGGGACACGGTGCGGGACGGCACGCGCGAGTTTTGACCTCGAATCGGCCGGATTCGCGCGGATCATCACGTACGGTGGGGCGAATCGTGACGACATCCGAGACTTTGCACACCGATCGGGGAGCGCAGCGCTCGATGGAACGACCGGCGACCACGCACACGGAGCCGTCCGCGGTGACGGCGCCGTCCGCTCCGGCGGCACCGGCCGAACTCGTACGGCCTCCGCACGCACACCTCGAGGACGCGGTCCTCGCCGAGGCGCGGGCCGCGGAGGCGCGGGCGGACGACGGACGGCACGGGGCGATCGTCCCCGAGCCGGGCGGACCCGCGTCCGCCGAAGCGGCGTCCTCCGGACCGGCGCCCGCGGGGGCCACGGCCGCGCAGGACGAGGACGAGGGGCACCACGTCTTCGAGCTGCCGCGGATCCGTGCCCTCCTCGTGCACGCGCTGCCGCGCTTCTTCGAGGGCGTCATCGCCCCGGTCCTGGTGTTCTACGCCGCGCTCACGCTGCTCGGCCTGAACGGCGCGCTCGTCGCCGCCGTCGCGTGGGTGTACGGCGGCATCGCGTACCGGTACCTGCGCGGCCATCCCGTGTCGGGGATGCTCATGCTGGCCGCGGTCGGCGTGACGGTCCGCGCGGGCCTGTCGGCCGCGACGGGCAGCGCGGTGGTCTACTTCCTCCAGCCGACCCTCGGCACGCTGATCGTCAGCATGTCGTTCCTGGCGTCGGTGCCGCTGGGCAAGCCCCTGGCGATGAAGCTCGCCAAGGACATGGCCCCCATCCCGGAGGCGTTCCTGAAGCACGGCAGAGTGCACCGCTTCTTCTTGAAGATCTCTCTGCTGTGGTCGATGGTCCTGTTCACGAACGTGCTCGTCAGCGTCTGGATGCTGTTCAACCAGTCGATCGGCACGTACCTGTGGCTGCGGACCAGCATCGTCGCCGCGCTCGGCGCGGTCGGCGTCGGCCTCTCGGTGTGGGGGTTCAAGCGGCTCCTGCGCCACATCGACTGGAAGCCCGCGGGCAGCGCCTGAGCCCCGCAGGGGCTTAGCACGTCCCGTCGCCCCACGTGGGCGGCGGGACGACTTTTTGTCCGGCCCATGACCTGAACTTTCCCGCGTGTAGGCTCGTCTATCTGGCTTAGATAGGTTTGTAGAACACTGAGCCGATCTTGGTGAATGGGGGAGTTTGTGGCTGGCAAGAGGCGGTTGGGTCTCGCGGTGACCGGGGGCGCGGGCGCGGTGGTGATGCTCGCCGCCGGCTGCAGCGGCGACAGCTCCGGTGCGGGGCTCGCGTCCGACGAGACGAAGACCACGGTGACGATCACGCCGGCCAACGGGACGACCCAGGTCAAGCCGGACGGCACGATCGAGGTCAAGGTCGCCGACGGCACGCTCGAGAAGGTCACCGTCCAGGGGCAGGGCGCCCAGATCACCGGCAAGCTGTCCGCGGACCGCACCGCGTGGCGCTCGGACCGGACGTTGAAGCCCGACACGCAGTACACCGTGACGGCCGTGGCCGCCAACGACGGCAAGTCCCAGACCACGACCAGTTCGTTCTCCACGCTCGACCCCGCGCAGACGCTCGAGATCGTCGACGTGACCCCGAACCTGAAGGGCGAGGAGGTCGGCGTCGGCGCGCCGATCATCGTGCGGTTCAACCGCCCGGTGAAGAACCGGGCCGCCGTCGAGAAGGTCCTCGAGGTGACCCCGCAGAAGCCCGTCGAGGGCGCGTGGCGGTGGATCGACGACAAGCAGGTCATCTACCGGACCAAGACGTACTGGGAGCCCCACCAGAAGATCGAGTTCGACGCCGACCTCGCGGGCGTCAACGCGGGCGGCGGCGTCTACGGGGAGGCCGACGAAGAGGCCACCATCACGGTCGGCGCCGAGCAGATCACCAAGGGCGACATCAGCAAGCACCACATGACGGTGTACCGGGACGGGAAGAAGCTCCGCAAGGTCCCGTTCAGCGCCGGCAACGGCACCACCCGGGAGTACACCACCACCAGCGGCGTCCACCTGCTGATGGGCAAGGAGAACCCGGTCACGATGATCTCGCCGGGCCGCAAGCCCGGAGACCCCGGCTACTACAAGACGGTCGTGAACCACGGGGTCCGGTTCTCCAACAGCGGCGAGTACACGCACGCCATGGCGTCCACCGTCGGCGTCCAGGGGAGCGCGAACGTCAGCCACGGCTGCCTCAACCTCAGCCCGAAGAACGCCAAGTGGTACTACGACATCATGCAGCGCGGCGACGTCATCGAGCTGACGGGCAGCGACCGCGACCTCGAGTGGAACAACGGCTGGGGCTACTGGCAGCTGTCGTTCAACGAGTGGAAGGAAGGCAGCGCCCTGCGGTGACCGCCCTGCAGTGACCGCCCTGCGGTGACCGTCCTCCGGTGAACCGGACCCGGGCCCGGCCGTTCCGAACGGCCGGGCCCGGGTCCGTGCAGGCCCCCGCCGTGCAACGCTTTGATCTCGACGGGCGCCGAACGGCCTGGAAGAAGGCATGATCGGCATCTTTTGTCGCTAATGTCTCTCTGGTACGGCGGGGTATCTGGAGGTGGCGGTGCAGCACGTGTCCGCACGGCGAACGCGGCGACGGAGCGGGACCGGTACGGCGGTGGCGGGGGTCGTGATCCTGCTCACCGCCGCCTGTTCGGGAGAAGAGAAGAAGGCCGGCGTCGCCGGCGAGCAGGCCGAGGCGGCCGCGCCGCAGGTGACGATCGCCCCGGGCGACGGCAACACCAAGGCCCTCCCGGAAGCGGGCGTGGTGGTGAAGGCCGCGGGCGGCACGCTCAAGAACGTCACGCTCTCCTGGAAGAACGGCCCGATCACCGACGCCGGGACCATGTCCGCCGACCGGACGAGCTGGAAGTCGCGGACGCTGCGCCCGGACACCGAGTTCCAGGTGTCCGCGGTCGCGGTCTCCCCCGAGGGGAAGACGACGACCGTCAACGCGAGCATCGCCACCCTGGAGGCGAAGCGGACGCTCGAGGTCGCCGACATCATCCCGCGCAAGGGCGAGAAGGTCGGCGTCGGCATGCCGATCACCGTCACGTTCAACCGCGACGTCGACGACAAGAAGGCCGTCGAGCAGGCCCTGCGGATCAAGTCGTCCAAGCCCGCCACCGGCGCCTGGTACTGGGTGAGCGACAAGCAGGTCATCTTCCGCACCAAGAACGGCGACTACTGGAAGCCGAACCAGAAGGTGTCCTTCGAGGCCGACCTCGCCGGCGTGAAGTCGGGCAAGGGCACCTACGGCGCCAAGGACGTCGGCCGCGAGTTCCGCATCGGCGACTCCCACATCCTGAAGATCAGCACGAAGTCGAAGAAGGCCGTCGCGTACGAGAACGGCGAGAAGGTCCGCTCCTGGCCGATCAGCGCGGGCAAGGGCGGCCGGGTGGTCAACGGCGTCGACACCTTCCTCACCACCAGCGGCGTCCACCTGACCATGGGCAAAGAGAACCCGGCGATCATGACGTCCGAGTGGATGGGCGTCGATCCGAAGGACAAGGCGAACGGCGGCTACCGCGAGGTCATCCCGCACGCCGTGCGGATCTCCAACAGCGGCGAGTACGTCCACTCGATGGCCTCCACCGTCTGGGCCCAGGGCCGGCAGAACGTCAGCCACGGCTGCGTCAACTCCCCGCCCAAGGACGCCCGCTGGTTCTACAAGTGGTCCTACCGCGGCGACCCGGTCCTCATCACCGGGAGCAAGCGGAAGCTGGACTGGAACAACGGGTGGAGCTACTACCAGATGTCCTGGGAGAAGTGGGTGAAGGGCAGCGCCCTGAACCGCACCGTGACGACCGGATGATGTTGCGCTGACCCAGAGCGGGTACCAAAGCCGGGAACGCCGTCTGCGAACGGGGACCCGGTGAACGACGAACCGGCGAACGACGAACCGGCGAACGACCGACCGGCGAACGGGCCCGCACGCCCGCTGCCGCTGCGCCGCCGCGTCCGGCGGGGGGCCCACCGCGCGCTCCGCCGGACGGCGCTGCGGGCCGCGCGCCCCCTGCTGCTGCGGCGGCCCCCGCCCCGGGGCGGGCGCCTCCGCGTGCGCATCCTCCTGCAGAACGCCCACGGCACCGGCGGCACCATCCGCACCGTGGTCAACCTGAGCGGCGCCCTCGCCCGCGACCACGACGTCGAGATCGTCAGCGTGCTGCGCGGCACCCCCGAGCCGTTCTTCCCGCTGCCCGACGGCGTCGCGATCACCTACGCCGACGACCGCCTCGGGCCGCGCGGGCGCACCGCCCGGCTTCTGTCCCGGCTGCCGAGCGTCCTCATCCCGAAGGAAGAGGCGTCCTTCAAGTGGATGAACCTCTGGACCGACCTGCGGCTGCTCGCCGCGCTGCGGGCCGCGCCCCCGGACGTCCTCATCGCCACCAGGCCCTCGCTGAACCTGCTCATCGCGGCGCTCTCCCCGCGCGGCGTCACCCTCATCGGGCAGGACCACATGAGCCTCGGCTCCTACAAGCCGCCGCTGCGGCGCGAGATCCTGCGCGACTACCGGCGGCTCGACGTCCTGACCACGCTCACCGAGGCGGCCCGCACCGAGTACGAGGACGCCCTCGCCGGCTCGCCGGTCCGGATCGTCCGCATCCCGAATGCCGTGCCGGACATGCCCGGCGGCCCGTCCCGCCGCACCGACAAGGTCGTCCTGGCCGCCGGGCGGCTCGTCCACAACAAGCGCTTCGACCTGCTCATCGAGGCGTTCGCGCCGGTCGCCGCCGAGCACCCCGACTGGACGCTGCGGATCTTCGGCGCCGGCGCCCGGCGCGCCGCCCTGCGGGACCTGGTCGCCGAGCGCGGCCTCACCGGACGCGTCGAGGTCCGGCCCGCCAGCCGCCGGCTGCCCGCCGAGATGGAGCGCGCCGCGGTCTACGCGCTCACCTCCCGCCGGGAGGGGATGCCGATGGTCGTCATCGAGGCCATGACCAAGGGGCTCGCCGTGGTGTCCACCGACTGCCCGCACGGCCCGCGCGAGATGATCGAGCACGACCGGGACGGGCTGCTCGTCCCCGTCGACGACCGCGCGGCCCTCACCGCGGCGCTCCGCCGCCTCATCGCCGACCCCGCGCTCCGCGACCGGCTGGGCGAGCGGGCCCGCGCGTCGGCGCGCGCCTACGAGCCGGCCGGCGTCGCCGCCCGGTGGACCGCGCTGCTCGCCGGCCTCCACCCGCCGCCGCGGTCGCCCTCGCCGGCCGCCCGCGTCCCGCGCACACGCCTGGACCGCCGCGAGGAGGAACGCGCCCCCGGCCCGTGACGCGGCCGGCGCCCGGCCCCGGGGACCGCGGCGCCGGTTCCGTCACCCGCGTTCGGCGAGGCCGCGGACGAACGCGGCCTGGCCCGCGTGCTGGAGGCAGTCGGAGACGACGCTGACGAGACGGACGCCCAGGGTGACGGGCGGGTCCCAGGCGCGGTCGACGACGGCGGGCAAATCGGCGTCGGTGAGGCCCGCGACGTACTCGGTCGTCATCGCGTGGACGCTGTCGTGGTAGCCGGTCAACAGGTCCGGGGAGTCGACGCGGACGGACGCGACCTCGTCGGGGCCGTGGCCGAAGCCGGTGTCGGACGGGTCGAGCGGCAGCGCGAAGCGGTCGGCCCAGCCGTCGGACGTCCAGCGCTGGGCGGTGCCGGCGACGTCGGCGACGTGGTCGTCCTGGACGCGGGTCAGGTGCCACAGCAGCCAGGCGATCGAGTTCGCCTCCGGGTCGGCGCGGAACGCGAGCAGCTCGGGCGTGAGGCCGTCCGCGGCGGCGTGGACCTCTTCGCGGATCCGGTCGAAGGCGTCGGTGAGCAGTTCGGCACTGGTCATTGACCCGAGCCTAGTGCGGGGACGCGGCGATTTCAGGCCCCCGGGACCCGAATGCGGGCGATCCGCTCGACACTGAGCGTAACGGGATCGATTCTTGGTGTGTCGATGACCGGCGAGGGGGAGGGGCCGCGCGGCGCCAGGGACACGGCGCGCGCCCGGTGGGTGCTCGCGGCGCGGGCGCGCCGCCGCCGCGCGGAGTGACCGGGGCCCGCCCCCCGGCGGGGCGGGGGCGGGCCGCCGGTCCTACCCGCGGACGCCGTAGAGGTGCTCGAGGGCGAGCTGGTCGAGGCGCTCGTGCGCCGCGCCGCGGACCGCGAGGGCTTCGATGTCGGGGGAGGCGTCGCGGACGGACCGCCAGTCCTCGCCCTCGTCGAGGGTCGGCCGGGCCAGCTCGTCCAGCCGCGCGTCCCGCAGCGCCTCCTGCACGTCGGGGTCGGCGCGGAACGCGCGCGCCTTCTCCCGCAGGATCAGCCAGTTGCGCATGCACGCCGCCGCCGACTCCCACACGCCCGCGTCGTCCTCGGTCCGCGGCGGCTTGAAGTCGAAATGGATGGGGCCGTCGTAGTCGCTCTGCTCGATCAGGTCGACCACCCAGAACGCGCCGCGCACGTTCCCGGCACCGAACCGCAGGTCCTGGTCGTAGCGGGGGCCGTGCTGCCCGTTCAGGTCGATGTGGAACAGCTTGCCCTGCCACAGCGCCTGCGCCAGGCCGTGCGCGTAGTTCAGGCCCGCCATCTCCTCGTGCCCGACCTCCGGGTTCAGGCCGACCGTCTCCGGGCGCTCCAGCTCCTGGATGAACGCGAGCGCGTGCCCGATCGTCGGGAGCAGGATGTCGCCGCGCGGCTCGTTCGGCTTCGGCTCGATCGCGAACCGGATGTCGTACCCCTGGTCGGCCACGTAGGCGCCGAGGACGTCGAACGCCTCCTTGTAGCGGTCCAGGGCGGCCCGGACGTCCTTGGCCGCGCCCGACTCGGCGCCTTCCCGGCCGCCCCAGCACACGTAGGTGCGGGCGCCCAGCTCGGCGGCCAGGTCCAGGTTGTCCATCACCTTGCGCAGCGCGAACCGGCGGACGTCCCGGTCGTTGGAGGTGAACGCGCCGTCCTTGAAGACCGGGTGGCCGAACAGGTTGGTCGTGGCGGTGGTGACGACGAGGCCCGTCTCGTCCAGCGCCTTGCGGAACGCGTCGATCTTCTGCTGCCGCTCGGCGGGCGAGGCGTCGAAGTCGAACACGTCGTTGTCGTGGAAGTTCACGCCGTACGCACCGATCTCGGCGAGCTTGCGGACGGCCCGGTCGGCGGCCATCGGCGGCCGGGTGCCCGGCCCGAACACGTCCACGCCCTGCCAGCCGACCGTCCAGATGCCGAACGAGAACCGGTCCTCGGGAACCGGGGTGTAGTCGCTCATGTCGTCCCTCCTTACTCGGCCGCCGTACCCAGCGCCGGGGCGGTGTCGCGCAGCGCGGCGTAGCGCGCGCGGACGGCCGCCTCGACGCGGTCGGCGGTGTACTCGGTGGCGGCCGGCGGCGGCCAGTCCGGCGGTTCGGGCGTCCCGGCCAGCGCCCACGCGGCCTGCCGGGCGGCGCCGAGCGCCACGTACTCGGCGGGGTCGGGCACGGTGACGGGCGTGCCGAGGATCGCGGGGGCCAGCCGGCGGACGGCCTCGGCGCGCGCGCCGCCGCCGATCAGCAGGGTGCGGCGCGGCCGGACGCCCTGGGCCGCGAGGTGGTCGACGGCGTCGGCGAGCGAGCACAGCAGCGCCTCCACCGCCGCCCGCGCCATGTTCTCCCGGGTGGCGTTCACCGTGGTGAGCCCGGTGAGGACGCCCGTCGCGTCCGGGCGGTCGGGGGTGCGCTCGCCGTCCAGGTAGGGCAGCAGCGTCAGCCCGCCCGCGCCCGGCTCGGCGGCGAGGGCCAGCGCCGACAGCTCGTCCAGCGTCGCGCCGGTGAGGCGGGCGGCGGCCTCCGGGATCCGGGCGGCGTTCAGCGTGCAGACCAGCGGCAGGAACCGGCCGGTCGCGTCGGCGAAGCCCGCGACCAGGCCGGACGGGTCGGCGGCGGGGGCGTCCGCGACCGCGAACGCCGTCCCGGACGTCCCGACCGACAGCACGACGTCGCCGGGCCGCAGCCCGAGGCCGAGGGCCGCGCCCATGTTGTCGCCCGTGCCGGCGCCGAGCGCCGCGCCCCAGGACGTCGTCCCGACCCGCTCGCCGGGGCCCGCCACCCGCGGCGGCTCGGCGTCGCGGCCGAGCGCGGCGCGCAGGACGTCCGGCAGGTAGGCGCCCTCGGCGGGCGACCAGTAGCCGGTGCCGGACGCGTCGCCGCGGTCGGTGACCGGGCCGTCGGAGCCGAGCCGCAGCGTCAGCCAGTCGTGGGGGAGCAGCACCCGCTCGGTGCGACGCGCGTTCTCCGGTTCGTGCTCGGCCATCCAGCGCAGCTTGGTCACCGTGAACGACGCGACGGGCACGCTGCCCGTCCGCTCCGCCCACACCCGCGCGCCGCCGAGTTCGTCCACGAGCGCGCGCGCCTGCGGGGCGGAGCGGGTGTCGTTCCACAGCAGGGCGGGCCGGACCGCCTCGCCGCCGGCGTCGAGCGCGACCATGCCGTGCTGCTGCGCGGCGACGGCCACGGCGTCCGCCCGCTCGAGCAGGGGGCGCAGCCGCGACAGCGCGTCCCACCAGCGGTCCGGGTGGCATTCGGTGCCGTCGGGATGCGGCGCCGACGCCGTGTCGACCACGGTGCCGTCGGACGTGCGGCACAGCACGACCTTCGTCGACTGCGTCGAGGAGTCGACGCCCGCGACCAGCCCCTCGGCCATCCGGACCCCTTTTCGTCAACGATGTGGACTTAAGTAACGTAGCAGCCGACCCGGCACCTGCCTATAGCCGCGACTGAATTAGGGTGCGTCCATGACGAACTCCGGGAACGTCCCCGTCCGGCACGCCACGATGCGCGTCCGGAACCTCGCCGTCGTCCTGGAGCACATCGCCCGGCACCAGCCCGTCACCCGGGCCCGCCTCGCCGAGCTGACCGGGTTCACCAAGACCACGGTGTCCAACCTCGTCGGGATCCTGGACGGCGCCGGCCTCGTCGTCGACGGCGCGCCCGTCCACGAGGGCGAGCGCGGCCGCCCGGGCGTGGCCGTGTCGCTGCGCGGCGACGGCGCCGCCGGGCTCGGGCTGGAGGTGGGCGTCGACCACCTGTCCGCGTGCGTCCTGGACCTGGCCCGCCGGGTCCGCTACCGGCACGTCGTCACCGGCGACAACCGCGGCCGGGAACCCGCCGCCGTCCTCGCCGCGCTCGCCGGGCTCGCGGACGAGGCCGCCGCCGCGGCCGCCGGGCAGGGCCTCACCGTGGCCGGCGCCGCCGTCGCGCTGCCCGGCCTGCTCGACCGCGAGAACGGCGTCGTCCGGCACGCCCCGAACCTGGGCTGGACGGACGTGCCGGTGACCGGCGCGCTCGCCGGGCTGCGCGCCGAGTACGACAACGAGGCCAACCTCGCGGCGCTTGGGGAGCTGTGGTTCGGCGGCGGCGCCCGCCTCGGCGACTTCGTCCACGTCTCCGGCGAGATCGGCATCGGCGCCGGCATCGTCGTGGACGGCCGCGTCTTCCGCGGCGCGCACGGCTTCGCCGGGGAGCTCGGCCACCTCGTCGCCGAGCCGTCCGGCCCGCCCTGCCCCTGCGGCGGCCGCGGCTGCCTGGAGCAGGTCGCCGGGCGGGACGCCCTGCTGCGCGCCGCCGGGATCCCCGCGGGCGGCGCGCCGCTCGACGCCCTCGCCGCCCGGCTGGCCGCCGGCGACGGGACGGCGTCCGCCGCCGCGGCCCGCGCGGGCCGCGCCCTCGGCGGCGCGCTCGCCGCCGCCGTCAACCTCCTCGACCCGGACACGATCGTGCTGGGCGGCGTCTACCCGCCGCTCGCCGACTGGATCGTCCCGCCGCTGCGCGACGCCCTCGCCGCGGGGCCGGGGTCCCTGCGCCGCGCCGTGCCGCCCGTCGAGGTGTCCGCGCTCGCCGACGGCGCCGCCGTCCTCGGCGCCGCCGGCCTGGTCATCGAGCGGCTCCTCGCCGACCCCGCGCCGCTCCTGCCCTGACCGCCCGGCCGGGCGGTCAGGTATCGACCCGCCTGGCGACGAACGACGCGATCAGCCGCCCCGCCGCCGGCACCTCCAGCGGCACCAGCGACGTGGCGGGGTGGGCCCGCCGCCGCGCGCCGCCCTCGATCGCCCGGACGATCGCCCGCGCGGCCGACTCGGGGCTCACCGGCGGCGGCGTCCGGACGGGCCCGTTCCGCCACGGCAGGAGGTCGACGTCCCGGGTGGCGGTGTCGGTGGCGCCCGGGACGACCTCCAGCACGCGGACGCCCGTGCCGCGCAGCTCGTTGCGCAGCGTCCGGGTGGCGTGTCCGAGCGCCGCCTTGGCCGCGCCGTAGTACCCGAGCGTGGGGATCGGGACGGACTGCAGCGTGGACGTGACGTTCACGACGAGCCCCCCGCCTCCGCCGTCGCGCAGGGCGGGCAGCACCGCGCGGGTCAGCGCGATCGGCGACCAGAAGTTCGTCTCGAACAGCGCGCGCGCCGCCTCGCCGTCGCCCAGCTCCGCCTGCGTCCCCACCAGTCCGGCGCCCGCGTTGTTCACCAGCACCCGGACGGACCCGAGCGCGGCGACCGCCTCCCGCCCGAGCTCCGCGGCGGCGCCCGCCCGCGACAGGTCGGCCCCGAACACCAGCGGCCGCGTCCCGCCGCGGGCGGCGATCTCGTCCGCCGCAGACTCCAGCTCGTCCCGCCTGCGCGCCGCGATCGCCAGCCGGGCGCCCCGCCCCGCCAGCGCGAACGCCAGGGCCCGGCCGATGCCGCTGGACGCGCCGGTGAGCAGGATCGGCGTCCCCGTCAGGTCCATGTACCGCCTCCCGAAGTTGACTGATTATCAGTCAACTGCGAACCTAGGCGCGTTCCCGCCGCCGCGTCAACACCGGAGGAGCCGCCGATGACCGGGCCCGACCGCCGCGCGCTGCTCGTCGACGCCGCCGCCGAGCTGTTCACCGAGCGCGCGTACGACGAGGTCACCACCAGCGAGATCGCGCGCCGCGCCGGTGTCGCGTACGGGCTCATCGCGCACCATTTCGGCAACAAGCGCGGCCTCTACCTGGCGACGATCCGCGCCGCCGCCGACCGGCTCCGCACGGTCCACGAGTCCCTGCCGGCGGACGGCGCGCCCGCCGAGCGGCTGCGCGGGGCGCTCGACCGGCACATCGCCTTCATGGAGGACAACGCCGCCGGGTTCCTCGCCCTCATGCGCGGCGGCAACGGGTCCGACCCCGAGGTGCGCGCGATCATCGAGGACCTGCGCTGGCAGGGCGCGCGGCGGCTGCTCGACGCCCTCGGCGTCGCCGACCCCCCGCGGCCGGCGCTGCGCACCGCGATGCGCGGCTGGGTGGCGCTCCTCGACGAGATCATCGCCGACCGCCTGCGGCACCGCGACGTGCCGCGCGCGACGCTCGTCGCGACGGCGTCCGCGACCCTCGTCGCCGCGCTGCGCGCCGCCCGCGCCGCCGACCCGGACGGCGGCCCCGACCCCGGACTCGTCGACCTGCTGCAGTGACCGGACGCCCCGCGTGATCGGCCGCGACCACAGGGTGAACCGGCGCGAGCACACTGCGTTCCGTGAGAGGATCCCTCTCCCGGGACGAGCGGAGACGACATGAGCGACGAGAGGCGGGGGACGCCCGCGGACGTCGACCTGACGACACCGAACACGGCACGGATCTACGACTACCTCCTCGGCGGCAAGGACAACTACGCCGCAGACCGCGAGGTCGCCGAGCAGTTGCTGGGCGTCATCCCCGAGGCGCGGACGGCGGCCCGGGAGAACCACGCGTTCATCGGCCGCGCCGTCCGCCACCTCGCGGGCGAGGGCGTCCGCCAGTTCATCGACATCGGCACCAAGCTGCCCGCCCGCGGCAACGTCCACGAGGTCGCCGCCGAGGTCGCGCCGGACGCCGCCGTGGTGTTCGCCGACGGCGACCCCGTCGTCCTCGCGCACGCGCGCGCCCTGCTGGCGGGCCGCCCCGGCGCGGGCCGCACCGCCGTCGTCCGGTGCGATCCGCGGCGGCCCGCGGCGGTCTTCGACGACCCGGCCGTCCGCGCCCTCATCGACGTCGACCGCCCGGTCGCGTGCATCCTCGACCGCGTCCTGCACTTCATCGACGACGACGCCGAGGCCGCGAAGGCCGTCGGCGCCGTGCACGACGCGCTCCCGCCCGGCGGGCACCTGGTGTTCACGCACATCACCCAGGACCCCGAGCCCGAGTCCGGCGGGAACGTCGGCAAGGTGTTCCAGCCCACCGACGGCCACTTCTGGGGGCGCTCGCGCGCCCGCATCCTCGACATCGTCGGCTGCTTCGAGCTCGTCGAGCCCGGCCTGACCTACACGCCGCAGTGGCGTCCCGACGCGGGCGCACCGGCCGGCGACACGCCCGAGCGGACGTTCACCCTGGCCGGTGTCGGCCGCCGCCGTCCCTGAGCGCGGCGCGGCGGCCGCTCACCGTGCGTCCCGCGTGACCGGGGCGCGGTCGTCCTCGGGCGGCGGCGCGGGCGCCGCGGGCTCGCGGGGCCGGCGTTGCGTGCACGCGACTCCGGCGGAGGCCGCCGACACGCAGGCGACGGCGAGCCACGCCGCCGGGCCCAGGCGTTCGCCCAGCAGGACGAGCCCCGCCAGCGCGGCGGCCGCCGGTTCGAGGCTCACCATGACCGCGGCGGCCTGCTCCGGCATGCGCCGCAGCGCGGCCCGGTCCAGCGACCACGGGACGACCGCCGACAGCAGCGCGACGCCCAGCCCGGCCGCGAGCACGCCCGGCCGGAGCACGGCGCCTTCCGCGAGCGGCGCCAGCGGCAGGACGAGCAGCGCCGCGACCGCGACGCCCCAGGCCAGCGGGGCACCGGCGAGCGCGCCCGCGCGCCGGGTCAGCACCAGGTAGGCCGCCATGCAGGCGCCCGCCCCCAGCGCCAGCGCCGCCCCGGACGGGGAGACCGGATCGCCGAACGGGCGGTAGATCAGCAGCACGCCCGTCCCGGCGAGCGCCGCCCACAGCAGGTCGAGGGGGCGCCGGGCCCGGACGAGCGCGAGCGTCAGCGGCCCGAGGAACTGCAGGGTGGACGCGACCCCGACGGGCAGCCGCTCCAGCGCCGGATAGATGAGGTGCATGCCCGCGATGGCGACGCCGAGCGCCGCGACCGTGCCGCGCGCCGCGCGGTCCGGCGCCCGCGGGCGGCGCAGGAGCAGCAGGACGAGCGCCGCGAACCCCAGCCGCAGGACGATCACGCCCGCCGTCCCCGCGACCGCGAACATCGCCTTGCCGCACGCCAGTCCCACCTGGACGGTCACGACGCTGCCCAGCAGCAGGACCGGGCCCGGCACCTCGGGTCTGTTCACCATGCCGCCAGTCTCGGAAGCCGCGACCGTCCGGGTCCATCGAATGCTTCTGCACGGAACCGTGTTGAATGGCCGCATGATCGACCGCCGCCTGGAGACACTGCGCGTCCTGCGGGAGCGCGGCACCGTGACGGCGACGGCGGAGGCGCTGCACCTGACGCCCTCGACGGTGTCGCAGCAGCTCCGGCAGCTCGCCCGCGACCTCGGCGTCGAGCTGCTGGAGGCGCAGGGCCGCCGGGTGCGGCTCACCGCGGCGGCGCACACCGCGCTGCGGCACGCCGACGCGCTGGCCGCCCAGTGGGAGCGGGCCCGCGCCGATCTCGCCGCGCACCGGACGGGCGACGCCGGCCGGGTGCGGATCTGCAGCGTGTCCAGCGCCCTCGCCGCGCTGGTCGCGCCCGCCGTCGCGCGGCTGCGCGAGGAGCACCCCGGCCTCGAGGTGCGGATGAGCGAGAAGGAGAGCGGGGACGCCGCGCACCTCCTGCTGTCCCACCGGTACGACATCGCGGTGGTCATTCCCAGCGCGGGCGCCCCGGCGGCGGGGGAGCCGTGGATCGGCTCGCCGGATCGCCCCGACCAGCACCGGCTGATGCTCGCGTCCTGCGCGTCCGCCGGGTTCGCTCCCCGCATCGTGCACGAGGCCAACGAGTGGTTCGCGGTGTCGGCGCTGGTCGCGCGCGGGTTCGGGGTCGGGCTGGTGCCGCGGCTGGCGCCGCTCCCGCCGGACGACGGGGTGGTGCGGGTGCCGCTGCGCGGGGAGGGCGTCCCGTCCCGCCGGATCATCGCGTGCGTGCGGCGCGGCGGCGACCGGCGGCCGCCGATCGCGCACGGCCTGGGGGCGCTGCGGGCCGCGGCCCGGGACCGCTAGCCCGCCGCGGCCGTGTCGGGGGCGGCGGGCGGCGGCACGGGGACGGCCTCGATGGCGGCGTCGGCGAGCCGCCGGGCGCCCGCCTCGTACCGGTCGCGCAGCTCCAGCAGGACCTGCTGGCCGCGGACGGCGGGCCAGTCGCCCGGCAGGTGCTCGACGGGCAGCCGGGGGTCGTCGCGGACGAGCCGCAGCCACTCGGTCGTCATCCACAGGTAGCGGGCGAGGTCGTCGGGGGCGTCCGGCAGCGGGTCGGGGCGGTCCCAGCGGTCGAGGAACGCGCGGTAGCCGTCCGCGACGGCGTCCAGGTCGAACGCCTCCCGCAGCATCGCCGGGACGTCGGTGGGCTCCTCGGCCGGGCCGGAGAACACCTTCAGGCGCCCCTCCAGGCCGAGTTCGCCGACGATCGCGCGGACGTCCCGGCGCGAGGGGGCGATCCACGTGCCGTTGCCCAGCGAGCCGAAGCCCGCCCAGGTCAGCCGGGCGCGCAGGTCGTGGCGGGCGCGCTGCCACGACTCGGGCATCGAGAACGCGAGCACGGTCCAGGTGCCGTCCCAGTCGGAGTTGAGGACGCCGCGCCGCCAGACGCGCTCCTCTCCGTCGCGCAGGATCGCGGCGGAGCGCGCGGTCAGCCCGAAGTGCATGCGGCGGCCGTCCCGGTGCCGCGCCAGCAGGCCGCGGGCGACCATCCGGGTCAGCGTGGAGCGCACCGCGTGCTCGCCGACGCCGAGGCGGGCGAACGTCTCGATGAAACTGCCGGAGAAGACCGCGATGTCGCGCCCGAGCACGTAGTTGCCGAGGTAGGTCAGCATCAGCGACTGGGGCCGGAGCCGGAGCGAGGGGCCGCCGTCCGGTCCGGGCCGCGTGCCGTGCGTGTCCCCGCCGCCGTCGCGCTCGTCGGGCACGGCGTCGGGGCCCTTCACTCTTCGCTCACCCGTTCGGCTCCCCTCATGGCGCCAGCGTAACGGCGGTCCGGCGGCCGTCCCGCCGCCGGACCGGGCACGTTCGGCAATTCCTTGACCGCCGTGAAATATACGCCTAACTTCAAGGCGGTCCCACCCCGGCGCCCGCCGCAGCGATCCCCCACCCCGGGAGGCAGCAGTGCGCAAGATGGTCCCCCTGCTCGCCGCGGCCGTCCTCGCCGCCGCCACCGCCTGCGGCGGTTCCGGCGGCGGAGACGGCTCCGCCCTCAAGATCGGCTTCATCGAGTCCCTGACCGGCAACTACGCCACGCTCGGCGGCGAGGCGAAGAAGACGGTCGAACTGGCCGTCGAGCAGATCAACGACGCCGGCGGCATCGGCGGCGAGCGCGTCGAGCTCGTCGTCCTCGACGACCGCACGTCGCCCGACCAGGGCGTCCTGCACTTCAACCGGCTCCGCTCGCAGGACGTCACCGCGATCATCGGCTCCACGTACGCCAACGTCGCGCTCGCCGTCCAGCCCCTCGCCGAGCGGGAAAAGATCCCCTACATCTCGCTGGCCCCCGCGGACGAGCAGGTCGACCCGATCCGCTCGTACACGTTCGTGATCCCGGCGCTGTCGTCGACGTACGCGCAGGCGATGCTCCAGTACTTCGAGGCGCACGGCATCTCCGAGGTCGCCGTCGCCTACGACACCAAGAGCGCGTACGCGATGGCCGGGTTCGAGGGGATGAAGGCGCACGCGGCCGGGCACGGCGTCCGGATCGTCCGGGAGGAGCCCTTCGAGACGAACGCCGGCAGCTTCAGCCCGCTGTTCACCCACGTCCGCGACTCCGGCGCGCAGGCCCTGGCCGTGTGGGCGAGCGGCCCGCCCGGGGTGACGCTGGCCAAGCAGTACCCGTCGTCCGGGCTGGACGTCCCGCTGTTCATGACCGGCTCGCAGGCGAGCAAGCTGTGGCTCGACCCCGTGGGGGAGGCGGCCGAAGGCGTGTACGTGCAGAGCGCCATCGGGGTCGTCGGAGAGCACCTGCCCGACGGGAAGCTGAAGCAGTCGATCCAGGAGATGTCGGTCCCGTTCGAGAAGAAGCACGGGTACACGCCGCCGCAGTTCGCGATGGACGGCTACGCGGCCGTCCGGCTCCTGGCCGCGGCGATCGAGCAGGCGGGCGGCGACCGCGAGAAGATCCGCGACGCGCTGGAGGGCCTCGCCCTCGTGACGCCCAACGGCCGGTACGAGTACGGGCCGGACGACCACTCCGGGCTGAAGCCGTCCGACATCTCGATGAACCGGGTGAAGGGCGGCGAGCTGGTCCCGACCGAGTGGTCGGGGGCGCGGCTCGCCGAGACCGCGCGGGCGCTCGGATGACGCCGCTGCTCACGATCGACGGCGCGGGGCGGGCGTTCGGCGGCGTGTACGCCGTCCGGGACGTGTCGATGACGGTCGCGGAGGGCGAGACCCGCGCCGTCATCGGCCCCAACGGCGCCGGGAAGTCGACCCTGTTCAACCTGATCGGCGGCCACCTCGTCCCCGACCACGGGACGATCGCGTACGCGCCCGCCGGGTCCGGTCCCCGCCGCATCGACCGGCTCCCCCCGCACGCGCGGGCCCGGCTCGGCATCGCCATCGTGTTCCAGGGCGCGCGGCTCTTCCGGGGCATGACCGCGCTGGAGAACGTGATGGTCGGCGCGCACGCCCGCACCCGGCACGGGATGCTGTCGGCGGCGCTGCGGCTGCCCGCGCACCGCCGCGAGGAGGCCGCGATCCGGGCCGACGCCCTCGCCGCGCTCGGCCGGGTCGGGCTGCGCGACTGGGCGGACCGCTCCGCCGACGTCCTCCCGCTCGGCCAGCAGCGCTCCCTGCAGGTGGCGCGCGCGCTCTGCGCCCGTCCCCGGCTCCTGCTGCTGGACGAGCCCGCGTCGGGCCTGCGCGGCGCCGAGCGGGAGGCGCTCGCCCAGCTGATCGAGGGGCTGCGCGCGGAGGGCCTGACGATGATGCTGGTCGAGCACGACGTCGCGTTCGTCGCCCGCCTCGCCGACCGCGTCGGCGTCCTCGACCTCGGCCGCCTCATCGCCGAGGGCACCCCGGAGCGGATCCGCCGGGACCCCGCCGTCGTCGCGGCCTACCTGGGCGGCGAGGCCGCGTGACGGCCCCCGTCGTCGAGGTGTCCGGGCTGGTCGTCCGGTACGGGACCGCCACCGCCCTGGACCGCGTCGCGCTGACCGTCGGGGCCGCCGAGGCGGTCGCGCTCATCGGCCCGAACGGCGCCGGGAAGACGTCCCTCGTCAACGCCGTCATGGGCGTGCTGCGGCCCGCCGCCGGGCGGGTCCGCGTCCGGGGCCGGGCGGCGCTGGTCCCGGAAGGGCGGCAGATGTTCGACGGCCTGACCGTCGAGGACAACCTCGCCCTGGGCGCCTGGCGCCGCCGCCGCGAGCGCGGCGCCCGCGACACCGCCCGCGTCTACGAGGTGCTGCCGCGGCTGGCCGCGCTGCGGGACCGCCGCGCGGGCTCGCTGTCCGGCGGGGAGCAGCAGATGGTGGCGTTCGGGCGGGCGCTCATGGCCGACCCGGACGTGCTCGTGGTGGACGAGCTGTCGCTCGGGCTCGCCCCGCTCGTCACCGCGGACCTCGCCGAGCACCTGCGGGCGCTGAACACCGGGCGCGGCCTCGCGCTCCTGCTCATCGAGCAGAACGCCCGGCTCGCCCTCGACCTCTGTACGCGCGGCTACGTGCTGGAGGCGGGCCGGATCCGCGCCGAGGGCGCGGCGGCGGAACTGGCGGCGGGCAGCGCGGTCGCCGACGCCTACCTGGGCGGCGCGGTGTCCCCGGCGGGGGAGGAGAAGGCGTGAGCGCGTTCCTGCAGTACCTCGTCTCCGGGATCGCGGTCGGCTGCGGGTTCGCGCTGCTGGCGAGCGGCCTGGTGGCGATCCACCGGGTGACGCGCGTGGTGAACTTCGCGCAGGGCATGTTCGCCGTCGTCGGCGGGATGGCGGCCGGGTCGCTGCTGTCGTCCGGCCTGCCGCACGGCGCCGCCGAGGCCGCGGCCGTGCTCGTCGCGGGGGCGGTGGGCCTCGCCGTCGGGCTCGCCGCGACCGGCAAGCGCGGGACGTCCCCGCAGTCGGCCCTCATCGTCACGCTCGGCCTCGGCTTCCTGGCGTACGCCGTCGAGATCATGATCTGGGGCGACACCCCGCGCTCCCACCCGGGCCTCGGCGGCTCCGCCGTCCTGTTCGGCGCCCACGTGCAGAAGCAGTCGTTCCTCGTCATCGGCGTCGCGGCCGCGGTGTTCGCGCTGCTCGGGCTGTTCTTCGGACGCACGTACACGGGCAAGGCGCTCACCGCGTGCGCGTCGAACCCGTACGCCGCGCGGGCCGTCGGCATCGACACCGTCCGCATGGGGCTGCTCGCGTTCGCGCTCGGCGGCATGCTCGGCGGGCTCGGCGGCGTCCTGCTCGCGCCGCTGCAGCCGATGTCCTACGACAGCGACGTCCTGCTCATCACCAACGGGTTCGCGGCGGCGATCCTCGGCGGGCTGGACCGGCCGGGCGTCGCGCTCGCCGGGGCGCTCGCCCTCGGCGTCGCCGAGTCGCTGGTGGCGGGGTACGGCGCCGCGTCGTACCAGACCGTCGTGGCGCTGGTGCTGATGCTGACGATCATGACGGTGCGCGCGTCGCGGCGGACCGCGCTCCAGGAGGAGGCCGCCCGATGAGCGAGTCCGCCCGCCCGCCCGCTCGCCGCGGGCCGCTGCCCCGGTCTCGGGGGGCGGCCGCCGCGTCGGCCGTCGCCGCCGTCGCGCTCGCGCTGCCGGTCGTCCTGCCGGGCCCGCAGGTGTCGGTGTACGTGCTGCTGCTGATCTCGGCGATCGTCGTGACCGGGCTGTCCATGCTGATGGGCTTCGCGGGGCAGGTGTCGCTCGGCCAGGCCGCGTTCACCATGATCGGCGCCTACACCGCCGCGCTCACCGCGATCCACGGCGTGCCCACCTGGGCGGGCCTGCTGCTCGCGCCCGCCGCCGCCGGGGCGGCCGCCGCGCTCGTCGGCGTCCCGCTGCTGCGGCTGCGCGGCCACCAGCTCGCGTTCGCCACCCTCGCCGTGCAGCTGATCCTGCTCAGCGTCGTGGGGCGGCAGGAGTGGGCGGGCGGCGACATCGGGCTGCAGGGGGTCCCGCGCCTCACGGTCGCCGGGTACGAGTTCGCCGACGACGCCGCCTACGCCTACCTCGCGCTCGCCGCGCTCGGCGGCACCGTGCTCGTCGCCCGCAACATCGTCCGGTCCCGGCCGGGCCGCGGCCTGCGCGCGCTCGCCACCAGCGAGGTCGCCGCCGCGTCCGCCGGGGTGCCGGTCGCGCTCTACAAGCAGGCGGTGTTCGCCCTGTCGGCGGCGTTCGCGGGCCTCGCCGGCGGCGTCTACGCCTACTACATCGGGTACGTCGCACCCGGCTCGTTCCCCGTCCTGCTCTCGTTCGAGTACGTCGTGATGGCCGTCGTCGGCGGCGCCGGGACGATCCGGGGCGCGCTCGCCGGCGCCGCCGCCGTCACGCTGCTGCTGCAGGTGCTCAACGACGTCGGCACGCGGGAGGGGATGCCCGCGTCGGCGCCGGCCGTCCTGTCCTACGCCGTCTACGGGCTGCTGCTCGTCCTCGTGGTGCTGTTCGTGCCGAAGGGCCTCGTCCCCACGGCCACCGACCGGTGGCGGCGCCGCGCCCCGGGCCGGCGCGGCGCCGAGGCGGAGGCCGAACCGCAACCCGCGCCCGTCACCTGACCGTCCGGAACCGCCTGGAGAGGTGCCTCCGCCATGCGCAACGAAGGACTCGGGTCGTGGCCCGCCCGCCGCGCCCGCAAGACTCCGGACGCCGCCGCGCTCGTCCACGGCGGCCGGACGCTCACCTACGCCGGGCTGCTGCGCCGCGTGTCCGGCCTTGCGCACGGGCTGCGCGCCCTCGGCGTCCGGCACGGCGACCGCGTCGGCTACCTGGGGCCGAACCATCCCGCCTTCCTCGAGACGCTGTTCGCCGCCGGGACGCTCGGCGCGGTGTTCGTCCCGCTGAACACCCGGCTCGCCGGCCCCGAGATCGCGCACCAGCTCGCCGACGCCGGGGTGTCGGTGCTCGTGCACGCCCCGTCGCACGCCGGGCTGGTGGACGGGGTCCGCGCCCGCGTCCCCGTCCGCGAGCACGTCGCGCTGGACGGGCCGGGCCCGTGGGCGCACGGGTACGCGGAGGTGCGGGCGGCGGCGGGGGAGGCGGGCGCCGCGCCGATCGACGTCCCGGTGTCCCTCGACGACCCGTGCATGATCATGTACACGTCCGGGACGACCGGTGCCGCGAAGGGCGCGACCCTCACCCACGGCAACATCACCTGGAACGCGGTCAACGTCCTCATCGACCACGACCTGACGGCGGGCGAGGTGGCGCTCGTGTCCGCGCCGCTGTTCCACACCGCCGGGCTCAACATGCTCGCGCTGCCCGTGCTGCTCAAGGGCGGCGCGTGCGTCCTCGTCCCGGCGTTCGACCCCGCCGCCACCCTCGACCTCATCGCCGAGCACCGCGTCACGTTCGTGTTCGGGGTGCCGACCATGTTCCAGCGCGTCGCCCGCGAACCCGGCTGGGACGCCGCCGACCTGTCGTCCCTCCGTATCCTGACCTGCGGCGGCGCCCCCGTGCCGCCGTCGCTCATCGAGACCTACCAGAAGAGGGGCCTGACGTTCCTGCAGGGATACGGGATGACCGAGGCCGCGCCGGGCGCGCTGTTCCTCGACGCCGCGCACGCGGAGGCCAAGGCCGGGTCGGCGGGCGTGCCGCACTTCTTCAGCGACGTCCGCGTCGTCGCCCCCGACATGACGGACGTCCCGCCGGGGGAGACCGGTGAGATCGTCGTGCGCGGCCCGCACGTGATGCGCGGGTACTGGGGGCGCCCCGACGCGACCGCCGCGGCCTTCACCGACGGCTGGTTCCGCAGCGGCGACGCCGCCCGGCTCGACGAGGACGGCTACGCCTACATCGTCGACCGCATCAAGGACGTCATCATCTCGGGCGGGGAGAACGTGTACCCGGCCGAGGTCGAGCACGCGATCCTCGCCGACCCGGACGTCCTGGAGTGCGCCGTCATCGGCGTCCCGGACGAGACGTGGGGCGAGGTCGGCCGCGCCGTGTTCGTCCCGCGCCCCGGCTCCGGTCTGACCGGGGACGCGGTGCTGGCCCGGCTCGACGGCCGGCTCGCCCGCTACAAGGTCCCCAAGTCGGCGGTGGCGGCCGCCGAGTTGCCCCGCAACGCCTCCGGCAAGATCCTCAAGGGACGACTGCGGGAGGAGTACGGCGAACCATGACCGAACGGGCGAGCGGAGGGGGACGGCCCCCCGTCACGCGGCGGGTACTGGACATCCTGGGCGCCTTCTCGGCGGAGCGGCCCGCGCTGTCCATCACCCAGATCGCGCGGCGCGCCGGACTGCCCCTGTCCACCGCCCACCGCCTGGCCGGCGAGCTGACCTGCTGGGGCGCCCTGGAACGCGACACCGACGGGCTGTACCGGATCGGGCTGCGGCTGTTCGAGGTCGCCGCGCTCGCCCCGCGCGGACCGGCGCTGCGCCAGGCCGCCATGCCGTTCCTCGAGGACCTCTACGAGGCCACCCACGAGAACGTGCACCTCGCCGTCCTCGACGGGCTCGAGGTCGTCTACATCGAGCGGATCTCCGCCCGCGACGCCGTGCACGTCTTCTCCCGGGTCGGCGGGCGCTGGCCCGCGCACGCCACCGGCGTCGGCCTCGCCATGCTCGCGCACTCCGACCGGGCCGTGCAGGAACGCGCCATCGCCGCGCCGCTGCGCCGCTTCACCGACCGGACGATCTCGTCCGGCCCGCAGCTGCGCCGCGCCCTCGCCGAGGTCCGCCGCACCGGCGTCGCGGTCAGCGACGGGCAGGTCGAGTCGTTCGCGCTCTCCGTCGGGGCGCCCGTCTTCGGACCGGACGACACGGTCGTGGCGGCCGTCGCGATCGTCGTCCCGAACACCGGCTGGGACGCGCGGTCGCTGACCCCGGTCGTCCGGGCGAGCGCCCGCGGGATCTCCCGCGCGCTCGGCGCGCCCCGCGCCGTCCGTCCGCCGGAGACGGCCCTGCACGGGGCCTGAGCGGGTTCTTCCGTCGAACGGAAGCGGCCTTGGCGCGGCGGGGGCGGCGACGAGAGGCTCGTCACACTCTGCCAGCCCACCCCGCCGAGGAGCCTCCGATGGTCTTCGCCCGCAACCAGTGGTACGTCGCCGCCTACGGGGAGGAGGTCGGCGACGGCCTGTTCGCCCGGACGATCTGCGGCGAGTCGCTCGTCATGTACCGGACGCGCGAGGGCAAGGCCGTCGCGCTCGCCGACCGGTGCGTGCACCGCCGCTTCCCGCTGTCGGAGAGCAACCGGGACGGCGACCGCATCGTCTGCGGCTACCACGGTTTCACCTACGACCCCGACGGGACGTGCGTGGCCGTGCCCGGCCAGACCCGGATCCCGCGCACCGCGCGCGTCCCCGCCTACCAGGTCGTCGAGCAGGACTCGCTGATCTGGGTGTGGATCGGCGACGGCGAGGGCGACGCGGCCGCGATCCCGCGGGCGCCGTGGCTGGAGTCGGCGGACTACACCACCGTCCGCGGCATGGAGCCGCTCGCCGCCCGCTACGAGCTGCTCGTCGACAACCTCCTCGACCTGTCCCACGAGACGTACCTGCACGCCGGGTACATCGGCACGCCGGAGGTCGCGCAGACGCCGATCACGACGGAGACCGACGAGGAGGCGGGCATCGTCTACGTCAGCCGCCGGATGAAGGACGTCGAGTGCCCGCCGTTCTACTCCGAGTCGACCGGCATCCAGGGCCGCATCGACCGCTGGCAGGACATCGAGTTCCACCCGCCGGGCTTCTACCTCCTGCACAGCCGGATCGCGCCGACCGGCGTGGAGCCCGGCCCGGACGGCGACGACTCGGACGCCTTCCACGTCGAGGTCGGCTACGCGATCGTCCCGGAGACCGAGACGACCACGCACGACTTCTGGTGGGTCGCCCGCGACTTCGCCCTCGACGACGAGAAGGTGTCGACGTTCCTGCGCGACAGCAACCGGACGGTCGTCCTGCAGGACGTCGTGGCGCTCAACAAGCTCGAGAAGGTCATCGCGAGCGAGCCGGACGGCTACCAGGAGCTGTCGATCAACATCGACACCGGCGGCCTCGCCGCGCGCCGCATGCTGCGGAAGCTGACGGCGCAGTGACGCCGGAGACCGCGGGCGGTGCGGCGGGCGGTCTGCTGCGGGTCGAGTGGTCCCCGGGCTCGGACCGGCTGACCGGCGTCTGCCACTGCGGCGCCGAGCACCGCGCCGACGACCCGGTGGAGGTCTGGACCTGGCTGCTCGCCCATCCGGACCACGGCGCGGCGACCGGCTGACCCGCCCGCCTCCGGAGGGGGGCGGACGGGCGCGGCGCGGTGCCGCGCCCGTCCGCCCTTCAAGGCGGGATGAGGTTAGGCTAACCTCATTCTGTGCTGTCCTCCGTGCGGAAACCCCCTGCCGCGGAGCCGCCGCCGAAGGCGGCCGTGCCGCGCCGCGCGGGCCGCTGGGGCGGCCTGCTCCTCCTCCTCGCCGTGCTGCTGCTGACGGTCGTCGCCAGCTTCGCGATCGGCGCCGAGTCGGTCCCGTTCCGCCGGGTGCTGCCGTCGGTGCTGTCGCCGGACGGGACGCAGCACTCGCTGATCGTCCACGAGCTGCGGCTGCCCCGCACCGTGCTCGGCATCCTGGTGGGGATCTCGCTCGGGCTCGCCGGGGCCGTGATGCAGGCGCTCACCCGCAACCCGCTCGCCGAGCCGGGCCTGCTCGGCGTCAACGGCGGCGCCGCCCTCGCGGTCGTCATCGTCATCGGCTTCTTCGACGTCGACGAGGTCCTCGTCTACGTGTGGGCGGCGTTCGCGGGCGCGGCCGGCGCGGCGGCCCTGGTGTACGCGATCGGGGCGCGCGGGCGCGGCGGCGCGTCGCCCGCCCGGCTGGTCCTCGCGGGCGCCGCGGTCAACGCGGTGTTCAGCGCGCTCACCGCGGGCCTCATGCTGCTCAGCCCGCAGAGCTTCAACGGCTTCCGGTTCTGGCAGGTCGGGTACCTCGCGGGACGCGACCTCGGCGTCTTCTGGCGGGTGCTGCCGTTCGTCGTCGCCGGCGTCGCCCTGGCGCTGGCGCTGGCCCGCCCGCTGAACGCGGTCGGGCTCGGCGACGACGCGGGGCGGGCGCTCGGCGCGCGGCCCGGACGGACGCGCGCGCTCGGCGCGCTCACGATCGTCCTGCTGTGCGGGGCGGCGACGGCCGCGGCGGGCCCGATCACGTTCCTCGGCCTGGCGGTGCCGTTCATCGTGCGGGCCCTCGTCGGCCCCGACCTGCGGTGGGTCGTGCCGTTCTCGCTGCTGCTGGCGCCCGTCCTGCTGCTGTGGGCGGACATCGCGGGACGGGTCGTGGCGCAGGGCGAGCTGGAGACGGGCATCGTCACGGCGTTCGTCGGGGCGCCGCTGTTCATCGTGATGGTCCGGCGGGGAAGGACGCGCGAGCTGTGAGCGCCTCGACGAAGACGCCCGGCGGCGCGCCGCCCGGGAAGGCGGCGGGCCGGGCGATGACGGGCCGGGTGGTGCGCGCGGGCGCGGTGTCGGTGCGGTGGGAGCCGCGCGCCGCCGCGGTGTGCGCGGCGCTCGCGCTGCTCGCGGCGGGCGCCGCGGTGCTGGTCGTCGGCTCCGGCGACTTCCCCATCGCCCCGCCGGACGTGGTCGCGGCGCTCGTCGGGCAGGGCGACCGGGCGACCGAGTTCATCGTGCAGACGCTGCGGCTGCCGCGCGCGGTGACCGGGCTGCTGGTCGGGCTGGCGCTCGGCCTCAGCGGGGCGATCTTCCAGAGCATGTCGCGCAACCCGCTCGGCAGCCCCGACCTCATCGGCTTCACGCAGGGCGGCGCGTCCGGCGCGCTGCTGCAGATCCTCGTGTTCGGCGGCGGCGCGGTCGCCATCACCGCCAGCTCGGCCGCCGGCGCGGTGCTCACCGCCCTCGCCGTCTACCTGGTCGCGTACCGGCGCGGCGGCGGGGTCGTGGGCGTCCGGCTCGTGCTGATCGGCGTCGCCGCGGCGGCGATGCTGCAGGCGTTCAACTCCTACCTGATCACGCGGGCCGAGCTGACGGAGGCGTACGAGGCCGCGTTCTGGCTGACGGGCAGCCTCAACGGGCGCGACTGGGACCAGGCGGTGCCGCTGGCGGTCGCGCTGGCCGTGCTCGTCCCGGCCGCGCTGCTGCTGTCGCGGAGCCTCGGCATGGGGGAGCTGGGGGACGACGCCGCGCAGGCCCTCGGCGTCCCGGTGCAGCGCACACGGCTGCTGCTGGTGATCGTCGGGGTGGGGCTCGTCGCGGCGGCGACCGCGGCGGCCGGGCCGGTCCCGTTCGTCGCGCTGGCCGCGCCGCAGCTCGCCCGGCGGCTGACCCGCCGCCCGGGGGCGCAGCTGCTCCCGGCCGCGCTGACCGGCGCCGCGCTGCTGGCCTGCGGCGACCTGATCTCCCTGCACATGCCGGTCGCGATGCCGGTGGGCGTCGTGACGGGCGTCCTGGGCGGCGTGTACCTGGCCTGGCTGCTGTCGACGTCGGGCCGCCGCGGCATGGGCTGACGGCCGCCCTCCGGCGGCGTGCCGGGGCGTTGACGGCCGGTCGCTCCTCAATTAGGTTAGCCTTACCTAATTCGGAGGGGAGTTCCGTGCTGACCCGGGAAGAGCTGCACACCCTGCTGGCGGACGTCCTCGGCGAACCCGCCGCGGCCGACGACAACCTCATCGAGCTGGGCATGGACTCGATCCGGCTCATGCAGCTGACCGGACGGCTGCGCCGCCGGGGCGTCGAGATCCGCTTCGCCGAGCTGGCCGAACGCCCCACCCTCGGCCAGTGGTGGGACCTGCTCGTCCAGCGCGGCCAGGCCGAGGCCGAGCCCGCCGAGCCCGCGGAGACCGGCGCGGCCGCCGCGCTCGACCCCGCGGAGATCGAGCCCGCCGACCCGTTTCCGCTCGGCCTCATGCAGCACGCGTACTGGATCGGCCGCGACTCCGGGCAGGCGCTCGGCTCCGTCGCCGCGCACCTGTACGTCGAGCTGGACGGCCGCGCCGTCGACCCCGGCCGGTTCGAGGACGCGGTCCGGGCCCTCGCCCGGCGGCACCCGATGCTGCGCGTCGCCGTCCTCGACGACGGGACGCAGCGCATCCTGCCGGAGCGCCCCGAGCCCGCCGTCACCGTCCACGACCTGCGCGGCGCCGCCGACGCCGACGGCGGGCTCGAGCGCGTCCGGGCGGAGATGTCGCGGCAGCGCCTGCCCATCGAGGACGGCCGCGTGTTCGACGCCCGGCTCAGCCTGCTCCCGGACGGCACGGCCCGCGTCCACCTGGACGTCGACATGGTCGCCGCCGACGCGATGAGCTACCGCGTCATGCTGGCCGACCTCGCCGCGCTGTACGAGGGCGAGCCCCTCGCCCCGATCCGCTACGGCTACGCCCGCTACCTCGCCGACGACCCCCGCGCCGCGGCCCGCGAGCGCGACCGCGCGTGGTGGGCCGGACGGCTCGCCGACCTGCCCGGCCCGCCCGAACTGCCGGTCCTCCCCGAGCCCGGCGACCGCGTCGAGCGCAGGCACCACTGGCTGGCGCCGCCCGACAAGGACCGCCTCCTCGCCCGCGCGCACGCCGCCGGCGTCACCCCCGCCATGGCGCTCGCGGCGGTGTTCGCCGAGGTCGTCGGCGCGTGGTCGGCGACGCCGCGGTTCCTGCTGAACCTGCCGCTGTTCCACCGCGAGCCCGTCCACCCCGACGTGGACGCCGTCGTCGGCGACTTCACCGGCTCCATCATGCTCGAGGTCGACCTCACCGCCGACCTGACGTTCCTGGAACGGGCCCGCGCCCTGCAGGCGGCCCTGCACACGGCCGGGGCGCACAGCGACTACTCGGGCCTGGAAGTGCTGCGCGACCTGTCCCGCGCGCGCGGCGAGCAGGTGCTCGCGCCCATCGTCTACACGAGCGCCCTCAACCTCGGCGAGCTGTTCGGCGACGCGGTCCGCGAACGCTTCGGCGAGCCCGCGTGGATCATCTCGCAGGGCCCGCAGGTGCTCCTGGACGCGCAGGTCACCGAGGTGTCCGGCGGCCTGCTGCTCAACTGGGACGTGCGGGTGCCCGCGTTCCCGGACGGCGTCGCGGAGGCGATGTTCGACGCCTACACGTCCGCGATCACCCGCCTGGGCGCGTCCGGCGCCGACTGGGACGTGCGGCTCGGCGCCGGCGCGTCCCCCGACCGGCTGCGGCTCCGGCACCGCCTCAACTCCACCCCGCCGCCGCCCCCGTCGACCCTGGTCCGCGGCTTCTTCGACCATGCGCGCCGCGCGCCCGGCGCGCCCGCCCTGCACTGGGGCGACGACGGCGTCCTCACCTACGGGGGCCTCGCCGACCGCGCCCTGCGCACGGCGGCCGCGCTCGCCGCCGCGGGCGTCCGTCCCGGCGACCGCGTGTCGATCGAGCTGCCCAAGGGCCCCGACCAGGCCGTCGCCGCCCTCGGCGTCCTCGCGGCGGGCGCCGCGTACGTGCCGATCGGCCCGGAGCAGCCCGCGGCCCGCCGCGCCGGGATCCGCGAGAGCGCCCGCGTCGCCGCCGTGCTGACCTCGACCGCGGCGGACGCCGGACTCGGCTCGTCCGGCCGCGGGGACGGCCGTCCCCCCGCGTTCGTCGCCCTCGACGCGGCCGGCGCCGTCGAGCCCCTGGCGGAACCGGCCGCGGTGCGGCCGGACCAGGTCGCGTACGTGCTGTTCACGTCGGGATCGACGGGCGAGCCGAAGGGCGTCGAGGTGTCCCACGGCGCCGCGATGAACACCATCGGCGACCTCGTCGAGCGCTTCGGCATGGGCCCGGACGACGTCACGCTCGCGGTGTCGGCGCTGGACTTCGACCTGTCGGTGTTCGACCTGTTCGCCGCGTGGACCGCGGGCGGCGCCATCGCCGTCCCGCGCGAGGACGAGCGGCGCGACCCGGCCCGCTGGGCCGCGCTGGCCCGCCGGTGGTCGGTGACGGTGCTGAACTGCGTCCCGTCGGTGCTGGAGATGCTGCTGCGGGCCGGTTCGCCGGACGGGCCGCCCGCGCCCGCGCTGCGGCTGGTGCTGCTCGGCGGCGACTGGGTCGGGACGCACCTGCCCGCGCTGCTGCGCGAGACCGCCCCGGACGCCCGGTTCGTCGCGCTCGGCGGGACGACCGAGACCGCCATCCACTCCACCGTGCAGGAGGTCGCGGGCGACGTCCCCGCCGACTGGACGGCCGTCCCGTACGGCGTGCCGCTCGGCGGCGTCGCCTGCCGGGTCGTGGACGAGCTGGGCCGCGACCGCCCGGACTGGGCGGCGGGCGAGCTGTGGATCGGCGGCGCGGGCGTCGCCGACGGCTACGCGGGCGACCCGGAGCGGACCGCCGACCGGTTCGTCACCGTGGAGGGCGTCCGCTGGTACCGGACCGGTGACCTGGCCCGCTACCGGCCGGACGGGACGATCGAGTTCCTCGGCCGCCGCGACCACCAGGTGAAGATCCGCGGGTTCCGGATCGAGCTGGGCGAGGTCGAGGCCGCGCTGCGCGACCACCCGTCCGTCGGACGGGCCGTGGCGTTCGTCGCCGGCGGCCGGCTCGCCGCCGCGCTCGTCCCGCGGGTCGGGCCGGGCGGCGGGCTCGACCGGGACGCGGTGCTCGCCCGCGCCCAGGAGCTGCTGCCGCCGCACATGGTCCCCGAACTGCTGGTCGCGCTGGACGCGCTGCCGCTCACCGCCAACGGCAAGGTCGACCGGACCGCGCTGGCCGCGGCGGCCGCCGCCGAGGCGGGCCGCGCGGACGCGGCGGACGCCGAACCCGAGACCGCCCTGGAGAGGGTGGCGGCCCGGATCGTCGCCGAGGTGCTGGGGAGGGAGCGCGTCGGCGCGGACGCCGACTTCTTCGCCCTCGGCGGCGACTCCGTCCTCGCCACGACGGTCGTCGCCCGGCTCCGCGAGGCCCTCGACACCGGCGCGCTGCCGGTGCGGGTGCTGTTCGCCGAGCGGACGGTCGCGCGCGTGTGCCGGCGGTTCGCCGAGCTGGAGGAGACGCCCGGACGTCTGGAGGCGGTCGCCGCGATCTGGCTCGAGGTCGAGGCGCTGTCCGAGGAGGAGATCGCCGCCCGCCTCGGGTGACGCGGGCGGTGGGGGATCAGCGGGGCTCGGGCCCGGCGTCGAGCGCGACGCCGGAACCGGGCCCCGTGCCCGTGTCGGTGCCGGTGCCGGTGCCGGTGCCGGCGTCCGGTCCGGCGTCGTCGGGGGCGGCGCCGGGCCCGAGCGTCGCGGTGCGCAGGCCCGTGAGGGTGAGCGCGAGCATGAGGGCGAGGACGGCGCTGACCGTCCCGTACACGACGATGGCGGCGCCGGGCGCCAGGTAGCGGCCGAGCGCGCCGGCGCCGATCGCCCCGACGGCCTCGCCGCCGGTCTCCTGCGCCGCCCACAGCGCGTTGACGCGGCCGAGGTGGGACGCGGGCGTGTGCGTCTGGATGAGCCCGTACCGCAGGATCTCCTCGACCGACGCGACGAACCCGTACCCGAACAGGATCGCGACGGCGAGCGCGGGATGCCGGGCGAGGCCGAGGCAGGCGAGCGCGGCGAACCCGGCCACGGACGCCGTCAGCAGCGCGCGGCCGGGCCGCCGCGACCGTCCCGCCCAGCCGCTGGTGACCGACGCCAGCACCGCGCCGCACGCGGGCGCCGCGTACAGCAGCCCGACGGTCGTGGGGCCGCCGTCCAGGGCGTGCTCGGCGAACGCCGGCATCAGCACGGGGATGCCGCCCGCGACCATGAACAGCAGGCCGAGGAGCATCAGGGACCCCACGACGCGGTGGGTGGCGACGAAGTGCAGCCCGGAGCCGATGGCGCGCAGCGGGTTCTGGTCGGCGACCTCCCCGTCCTCCGCGGGCGGCAGGGCGGGGAGCCGGGTGAGCAGCGTGACGGTGCCGAGGGTGCCGAGGGCGGCCGCCGCGTAGTTCCAGCCGACGCCGAACGCCGACACCACCACGCCGCCGAGGGCGGGCGACAGCATCGACCCGAGCCGGACGGTCAGCGCGTTCAGCGCGCCCGCCGCGACGAGCTTGTCGGGACGGACGAGCGCGGGCGTCGCGGCGAGCAGCGCGGTGACGCTGATGCCCGTCGCGAAGCCGTCCCACGCGGCGAGGACGTAGAGCGCGGCGAGGGACGGGGACGGCAGGAACGCGTTCAGGGTCAGCAGCGCGAACCCGACGCCGGCGAAGATCCGCGCCCGCAGCATCAGCCGCCGCCGGTCGTGCCGGTCGGCGAGCACGCCGCCCCACAGGAACCCGGCCAGCAGGGCGAACCCCTCCGCGGCCGACACCGCGCCGACGTGCACCGTCGAGCCGGTCATGGCGTACACCTGCACGGGCAGGGCGACCGCCAGCATGCCGATCCCGAAGACCGAGACGGTGCGGGCGATGAACACGTCGCGGAACGGCCGGCTGTCGCGCAGCGGGCCGATGTCCATGGCCAGGCGCCTGAACGTTTCCCGGAGCATCGTCGGGGTTCTCCTCGGGAGGGGGAATAGCTAAGGTAAGCCTAGCCTTAGTTGGTCTTGAGAAAGAGGGCTATGTCGTGCAGCGCGTGCTGATGAACGGAAAGATCCACCGTGCGACTGTGACACAGGCGGACCTGCACTATGTCGGGTCGCTGACGATCGACGCCGAGCTGATGGCCGCCGCCGACATCGTGGAGGGCGAACAGGTCCACGTCGTCGACATCACGAACGGGTCCCGGCTGGTCACCTACGCCATCACCGGGGAGGCGGGGAGCGGGGTGATCGGCATCAACGGCGCCGCCGCCCGGCTCGTGCAGCCCGGCGACCTCGTCATCATCATCTCCTACGCGGCCGTGGAGGACGCCGACCGCGACGCGCACCGGCCGCGCGTCGTGCACGTGGACGGCGCCAACCGCGTCGTCGCGCTCGGCGACGACGCGGCCGAGCCCGTCCCGGGGGCGCCCACCGCCGGACGCGACGCGCAGTTCGCCGGGCGGTGAGCGCGGTGACCGGCGCCAACCCGCCCGCCGAGCCGTCCGGGGCCGCGCCCGCCGACCCGGCCCCCGACGGCTTCACCCCCTGGCCGAAGGACCTCGCCGACCGCTACGCGGCCGAGGGCTACTGGGGCGACCGCCTCCTCGGCGACGTCCTGGACGGCGACGTCCTGCGCGACGACCCGGACCGCACCGCGCTCGTCGCCGGCGACGAGCGGATCTCGTACGCCGAGCTGGACCGGCGCGCCGACCGCGCCGCCGCGGGCTGGCTGCGGCTCGGCGTCCGCCGCGGCGACCGCGTCGTCGTGCAGCTCCCCAACTCCGCCGGGTTCGTCGTGACGTTCCTGGCGCTCGTGCGGATCGGCGCCGCGCCCGTCCTCGCGCTGCCCGCGCACCGGGAGAGCGAGATCGGCTACCTGTGCGAGCTGGCGGAGGCCCGCGCCTACGTCGCCGCCGACCGCGACGGCGCGTTCGACTACCGGGCCATGGCCCGCACGCTGCCGGTCGAGCACGTCGTCATCGAGGGCGACGCGGAGGAGTTCACCGCCCTCGCCGACGTCGACGCCGACCCCGCCGGGCTCGCCGCCGCGCCGCGGCCGGATCCGGCCGGCGTCGGGGTCTTCCTGCTGTCGGGCGGCACCACCGGGCTGCCGAAGCTGATCCCGCGGACGCACCGCGACTACGTCTACAACCTGGAGGCCAGCGCCGAGGTGTGCGGCTTCGGCCGCGACACCGTCTACCTCGTGGTGCTCCCGGCCGCGCACAACTTCGCGCTCGCCTGCCCCGGGATCCTCGGCGTGTTCGCCACCGGCGGGACGGTCGTGCTCGCGCCGTCCGGGTCGCCGGACGAGGCGTTCCCGCTCATCGAGCGCGAGCGCGCGACCGTGTGCGCCGTCGTCCCGCCGATTGCCCTCCTGTGGCTGGACGCCGTGTCGTGGACCGAGGAGGACGTGTCGTCTCTCGAACTTCTCCAGGTCGGCGGCGCCAAGTTCGCGGCCGAACGCGCCGCCGAGGTGCCGCGGACGCTCGGCTGCCGCGTCCAGCAGGTGTTCGGGATGGCCGAGGGGCTGCTCAACTACACCCGGCTCGACGACCCCCGCGACATCGTCGAGCGGACCCAGGGCCGCCCGCTGTCCCCGGCCGACGAGGTCCGCGTCGTGGACGCCGACGGCGCCGACGTCGCGCCGGGCGAGGTGGGGGAGCTGCTCACCCGCGGCCCGTACACGCTGCGCGGCTACTACCGGGCCCCCGAGCACAACGCGCGCTCGTTCACCCCCGACGGCTTCTACCGCACCGGCGACCTCGTCCGCCGGCTCCCGTCCGGCCACCTCATCGTGGAAGGGCGCGAGAAGGACCAGATCAACCGGGGCGGCGACAAGGTCTCCGCCGAGGAGCTGGAGAACCACCTGCTCGCCCACCCGGCCGTGCACGACGCCGCCGTCGTCGGCGTCCCCGACGCGCTGATGGGGGAGCGGACGTGCGCGTTCCTCGTCGTCCGCGGCGCCGCGCCGACGCTGCCCGAACTCAAGGACTTCCTGCGCGAGCGCGGCCTCGCCGCCTACAAGTGGCCCGACCGGATCGAGACCGTCGACGCGTTCCCCCGCACCCCCGTCGGCAAGATCAGCAAGAAGGAGCTGGCCGCCCGCCTCTCCTGAGCCCGGCGGCGACCCGGCGCGGAAACGGCGCGCCGCCCGCCCCGCGACGCGGGGGCGGGCGGCGCGCCCGGCCGGGCCCCCGGCCTACCGGCCCAGCGGGACGACGTGCGGCGCGATGCTCGACAGCTTCTCGCACGTCTCCTCGTACTCGCGCTCCGGCGTCGAGCCGCTGACGATCCCCGCGCCCGCCCGCAGCCAGGCCCGTCCGTCCCGGCTGTAGAGCGCCCGCAGGACGAGCGCCGAGTCGAGCGCCCCGTCGTGCGACACCGCCAGGACGGCGCCGGAGTAGAGCCCGCGCCGCTCCTCCAGCCCGCCGATCGCCTCGATGGCCTCCGGCTTCGGGATGCCCGACGCCGTCACCCCCGGGAAGAGCGCGTCGAGCGCGTCCCAGCACGTCCGGCCCGGCGCGAGCACGCCGCTCACGCTCGACCCGAGGTGCTGCACGCTGCCCCGCTCCTTCACGGTCATGAACCCGGTGACCCGGACGCTGCCCGGCGCGCACACCCGGTCCAGCTCCTCCTGCGACGTGCGGACCGACACCGCGTGCTCGAAGATCTCCTTCGGGTCGCTCTCCAGCTCCCGGCGCGTCCGCGCGTCCACGTCCGCGCCCCGCCCGAACGCCCGCGTCCCCGCGAGCGGCTGCGTCATCACGGTGCCGTCCGCGTCGACGCTCGCGAGCACCTCGGGGCTGAACCCGGTCGCCTGGAAGCCGCCGAGGTCGAGCAGGAACGACCGCGCGGGGGTGTTGGCGGCGCGGCCGCGCACGTACGTCGCGACCGTGTTCACGGGGTAAGGAACGTCCAGCCTCCGGGACACGATCACCTTCTGGTAGCGGCCGGCGCCGATGTCGGCGACGGCCCGCGCGACCCGCTCCCGGTAGGCGTCCCCGCCGACCCGCACGTCCACCGGGGACGCCGGGGCCGGCGCGGGCGCGCCGCCCGCCGCGACCAGCTTCGCCACCCGCTCGATCTCGTCGGCGTCCACGCCCGTGATGTGCGCCCGACCGTCCCGCACCCGGACCTCGACACGCGGGACGACCAGGTGCGCGAGCCGCCCGCTCGTCCGCTCCGCAGCAGTACCGTCGCGCCGCTTCGCAGCAGTGTCGTTCTGCCGCTTCGCAGCGAATTCGAACGCGATCCATCCGTAGGCGTTCCACACCGGCAGCGGGGCCGCGGCGAACGCCTCGCGCAGCGCCTCGGCGGGACGTCCCGTCCACGGCCTGACCACGGGTTCCGCACCCGGCCAGCGGGTGCGGACCTCGCCGTCCTCCAGTACCACCTCGCCGAGCGCGCCGCCCGCGAACGTCCACGAGCCGGGCCGCTCGTAGACCACGTGGTCGTCGAACAGCCCGGAACCGGCCAGTCCGGCCATCAGGGCCAGCGGGTCGGCGGTGCTCTCCACGACCGTTTCCGTGGGCTCTTCATACGTGACACCGATGGACAAGGCAGCCAACTCCCTTTCGCCGGGCCGGGGGGGTCACCCGAAAACTTAGGTAAGGCTAACCTTGTGCGCTTTTCGTAGGCAAGGCTAACCTAACCGGCGGTGGTGAAGCCGACAACGAAAGAGTTGAGCGTGCAGGAGCAGCAGACGAGCCTCGGCGAAACGGCGGCCCGGCGACGCGAACTGATGCGGCGGATGATGGCGGAGAGGGGCCTCGGCCCGGGCGCCGCCCGGCTCGCCCCGCGAGGACACGACGGGCCCGCGCCCCTGTCCCACGCGCAGCAGAGCATGTGGCTGCACCACCGGACGTTCCCGGACAGCGCCGCCTACAACGTGTGCCTCCTCGTCCGCATGGACGGGCCTCTCGACACCGGCGCCTTGGAGCGGGCGCTCCGCGCCCTGATCCGCCGCCACGCGATCCTCCGCACGGTCTACCGCGACGCCCCGGACGCAGCCGCACGCCCCGGCGGCCAGTCCGGTGCCGAGGGCGGCCCGGAAGCGTCCGACGGCCTCGGCGCCGTGCAGGTCGTGACGGACGACGACGCGCTCGGCCTCGCGCCCGTCGAGTGCGCCGACGCGGACGCGCGGGCGGCGGAACTGGCGGCGCGGCCGTTCGACCTGCGCGCCGAGCGGCCGATCCGGCTGGAGCTGCTGCGGCTCGGCCCGGACGCGCACGCGCTCGTCCTCGTCGTCCACCACATCGCGTGGGACGGCATGACCTGGGGTTCGCTGTCGCGCGACCTGTCGGCGCTCTACCGCTCCGCCCTCACGGGGGAGCCCGACGGCCTGCCCGCCCTCGCCGTCCAGTACGCCGACTTCGCCGAGTGGGAGCAGCGGCGGCCGGTCAACGAGGACGACCTGGCCTTCTGGCGCGCGCGGCTCGACCCGCCACCCGCGCCGCTCGACCTGCCCGCCGACCGGCCGCGCGGCGCGACCGCGTCCGAGCGCGGCGGGCGCCGCGCCCGGCGGTTCGGCGACGACGTCACCGAGGGGATGCGCAAGCTCGCCGCCGAGGAGAACCTCACCTCGTACATGGTGATGCTGACGGCGTACGCGGCCCTGCTGCACCGGTACACCGGCGCGGACGACGTCGCGATCGGGTCGGCGGTGATGAACCGGGAGCACGCCGAGGTCGAGCGGCTCGTCGGCAACTTCGGCAACACGCTGGTCCTGCGCGCGGACCTGTCGGGCGCGCCGACGTTCCGGGAGGCGCTGCGCCGCGTCGGCCGGACCTGCGCCGACGCGTTCGCGCACCAGGCGGCGCCCTACGACCGGATCGTGCGGGAGCTGCGGCCCGCGCGGGCGGGCGGCCGGTCCCCGTTCTTCGACACGATGCTGCTGTTCCTGGCCCAGGAGATCGGCGAGCTCGACCTGCCGGGCGTGACGACGAGCTGGACGCACGTCCACAACGGCACCACCCACTTCGACCTCTCGCTGGAGGCGTTCGTCCGGCCGCGGGGCATGACGGTCGAGGCGACGTTCCGCCGCGAGCTGTTCGACGACGCGCGCATCGACGCGCTCCTGGCGCACCTGGAGACCCTCCTCGGCGACGCGCTCGCCGACCCCGACCGCCCGCTCGGCGCGCTGGAGCTGATGGACGGCGCCGAACGCGCCGCCATCGACGGCGCCAACGCCACGGACGCCCCCCTCCCGGACACCACGGTCGTCGGGCTGTTCGCCGCGCAGGCGGCGCGGACGCCCGCCGCGACGGCGGTCGAGACCCGGGACGGCGCGCTCACCTACGCCGAGCTGGACCGGCGGTCGGCCGCGCTCGCCGCGGCGCTGCGGGCGCGCGGCGCCGGGCCGGGCACCGTCGTCGCGCTCGCGCTGCCGCGCACGCCCGACCTCGTCGCGGCCCTGCTCGGGGTGCTCAGGGCGGGCGCCGCCTACCTGCCGCTCGACCTGGAGCACCCGCCCGAGCGCCTCGCGTACATGCTCGGCGACGCCCGTCCGGTCTGCGCCGTCGCCGCGCCCGAGACGGCCGGGCTGCTGCCGGACGGCACCGCCGTGTTCGTCCTCGACGGCCCCCTGGAGGACGCCCCGTCCGCCCCGGTGCCCGTCCGCGGCGACGACCTCGCGTACGTCATCTACACGTCGGGGTCGACGGGGCGGCCCAAGGGCGTGGCGGTCCCGCACCGGGCCCTCGCGAACTTCCTCCTCGACACCCGCGACCGGCTGCGCCTGACCCCGGACGACCGGCTCGTCGCCGTCACCACGATCGCGTTCGACATCGCCGCGCTCGAGCTGTACGCGCCGCTCGTCGACGGCGCGACGGTGGTGCTCGCCGGCCGCGACGACGTCCGCGACCCGGCCCGGCTCGCCGCCCTGCTGGCGGACGCCACCGTCGTGCAGGGCACGCCGTCCCTGCTCGGCACCCTCGACCCGGCGGCGCTCGCGGGCCTGCGGGTGCTCGTCGGCGGGGAGGCGCTGCCGCCCGCGCTCGCCGAGTCCCTCGCCGGGACGGCCGCGCTCGCCACGAACATGTACGGGCCGACCGAGGCGACGATCTGGGCGACCGCCGCCGACCTGCCCGCGTCCGGCATCGGCCTGCCGTTCCGCAACACCCGCGCGCACGTCCTGGACGCGGGGCTGCGCCCCGTCCCGCCCGGCGTGCCCGGCGAGCTGTACCTCGCGGGCGAGCAGCTCGCCCGCGGCTACGTGAACCGCCCCGACCTGACGGCCGAGCGGTTCGTCGCCGACCCGTTCGGCCCGCCCGGGTCCCGCATGTACCGGACGGGCGACCTGGCGCGCCGCGCCCGCGACGGCTCCCTGGAGTACCTCGGCCGCACCGACGACCAGGTGAAGATCCGCGGGTTCCGGATCGAGCCCGCCGAGGCGCAGGCCGTCCTCGCGGCCCGGCCCGGCGTCGAGCAGGCGGCCGTCACGGTCCGCGAGGACCGGCCGGGCGAGCCCCGCCTCGTCGGCTACTACGTCGGCGACGCGGACCCCGGCGACCTGCGCGCGGCGCTCGCCGCCGCGCTGCCCGACTACATGGCGCCGTCCGCGCTCGTGCCGCTGGCGGAGCTGCCCCGCACGGTGAACGGCAAGCTCGACCGGGCCGCGCTGCCCGCGCCGGACGCCGACGTCTCCGACCGGGGGCCGCGCGACGCCCGCGAGGCCGCGCTGTGCGCCGTCTTCGCCGAACTGCTCGGCCTCGACCGGGTCGGCATCGACGACGACTTCTTCGCGCTCGGCGGGCACTCGCTGCTGGCCGCCCGCGTCGCCGCGAAGGCCCGCGCCGAGCTGGGCCGGTCGCTGTCCATCGCCGACGTCTTCGAGGCCCCGACGGTCGCGGCGCTCGCGCCGCGGCTCGCGGCCGCCGAGGGCCCGCGCGTCCGCGACGTGGTCCGGCCCGAGACCGTCCCGGCGTCGGCGGCGCAGCTCGGCCTGTGGCTGGAGGAGCGGCTCCGCGGCCCGTCCGCGTCCTACGCGCTGCCGCTCGGCATGCGGCTCACCGGCCCCGTGGACGCCGCCGCGCTCGAAGCCGCGTTCCACGACGTCGTCGACCGCCACGAGGCCCTCCGCACGCTGCTCGTCGAGGACGCCGACGGGCTGCCCGTCCAGCGCGTCCTGCCCGCGGGGACGGGCGCGCCGTTCACCGCCGTGGACGCGCGCGGCGAGACGGCCGCGCGGCGCGCGGAGATCGAGGCGGCCGCGGCGGCGCACGCCTTCGACCTCGGCGCGGACCTCCCCGTCCGCGGCACCCTGGTCCGGACGGGCGACGAGGCGTGGACGCTCGTCCTGCTGCTGCACCACGCCGCGGCCGACGAGTGGTCGTTCACGCCGCTGCTCGCCGACCTCGGCCGCGCCTACGCGGCGCGCGCCGCCGGGGACGTCCCGGACTGGGAGCCGCTGCCGGTGCAGTACGCCGAGTACGCGACCTGGCAGCGCGAGGCCGCCCCGGACACCGCCGACGGGCTCGACGCGTGGGAACGCGCGCTCGCGGGGCTGCCGGAGGAGACCGTCCTGCCGTTCGACCGGCCCCGCCCGGCGGAGCCGAGCCACCGCGGCGGGCTCGTCCCGTTCCGGCTGCCGGCCGCCGGGGCGCGGCGGCTCGCGCGCGAGACCGGCACCAGCGTGTTCATGGTGCTGCACGCCGCCGTCGCCGCGCTGCTGCGGCGGGCGGGCGCGGGCGACGACATCGCGCTCGGCTCGCCCATCGCGGGCCGCGCCGACGACGACCTCGCGGGCCTCGTCGGCGTGTTCGTCAACCCGCTGGTGCTGCGCACCGACCTGTCCGGCGACCCTTCGTTCGCCGAACTGCTGGAGCGGGTCCGCGCCGCCGACCTCGCCGCGTTCTCCCGCGCCGACGTGCCGTTCGAGCGGGTCGTGGAGCGGCTCGCGCCCGAACGGTCGCTGGCCCGCGGCCCGCTGTTCCAGGTGATGATCGTCCACCAGCGGCTGGACGACGTGCGGCTCGCGCTGCCCGGCGTGCGCGCCGAGCCGTTCCTGCCCGAGACCGGCGGCGTCAAGTTCGACCTCGACGTCTACTTCGCGGAGGGCGACGAGGAGGTCGAGGGGTTCGCCGCGTACGCCGCCGACCTGTTCGACGCCGCCACCGTCGAGGGCCTGCTGGGCGACCTCGCCGAGCTGCTCGACCGCGTCACCGCCGACCCGTCCGTCCGGCTGTCGTCGCTCGCCGCGCCCGTCGAGCACCCCGACACCGCCCGCGCGACGCCCGCGACCGCCGCGCGGCTCGTCGAGAAGCGGGCCGCGAGCGACCCCGACGCCGTCGCCGTCGTGTTCGGCGACACCCGCCTCACCTACGCCGAGCTGGACCGCCGCGCCGAGGCCCTCGCCGACCGGCTCGCGGCGGCGGGCGCGGGACCGGAGCGGACGGTCGCGCTCGCCCTGCCGCGCTCCGCCGAGTTCGCCGTCGCGCTGCTCGCCGTCCTCAAGACCGGGGCCGCGTACCTGCCGATCGACCTCACGTACCCGCCCGCCCGGATCGACGCGATGCTGGACGCCGTCCGGCCGCTGCTCGTCCTCGGCCGGGACGAGCCGCCCGCCGCCGCGCCGCCGCGCCCCCGCCCGGACGTCCGGCCCGACCACCCCGCCTACGTGATCTTCACGTCGGGGTCGACCGGCGTCCCGAAGGCCGTCGCCGGCACGCAGCGCGCCCTGGCGAACCGCCTCGCGTGGGGCGCCGACCTCACCGAACCGGGCGGCGTCCGCGTCGCCAAGTCCTCGCCCGCGTTCATCGACGGGACGACCGAGCTGCTCGGCGGCCTCGTCGCCGGCGACACCGTCGTCATCGCCGACGACGCCACCGCCGCGGACGCCGTCGCGCTCGCCGCGTTCATCGAGCGGCACGAAGTCCGCACCGTCACGCTCGTCCCGAGCCTGCTCGCCGCGCTCGCCGAGAACGGGCTCCCGGCCTCCGTCACCACCTGGATCAGCAGCGGCGAGGCGCTGCCGCCCGCGCTGGCCGGCCGGATCCCGGCGCGGCTCGTCGACCTGTACGGCTGCTCCGAGGCCGCGGGCGACAGCCTGGTCTCCGAAGGCGCCGGGCTGGAGCCGATCGCGAACACCCGCGCGTACGTCCTCGACCCGGCGCTGCGCGAGGCGCCGGTCGGCGAGCTGTACCTCGCGGGGGACGGGCTGGCGCGCGGCTACCTCGGCGACCCGGCCCGCACCGCGGAGCGGTTCGTCGCGAACCCGTTCGGCCCGCCCGGGTCCCGCCTGTACCGCACCGGCGACCGGGTGCGGCGCCGCCGCGACGGCCGCCTGGAGTTCCTCGGCCGCGCCGACGACCAGGTGAAGATCCGCGGGTTCCGGATCGAGCCCGGCGAGGTCGAGGCGGCGCTGGCCGCGCGGCCGGGCGTCCGCCGCGCCGCCGTCGCCGCGCACGGCTCCCGGCTCGTCGGGTACGTCACCGGCGCGCCCGGCGCCGAGCCGGACCCGGACGCGGTCCTCGACGGGCTCCGCGCCGTCCTGCCCGACTACCTCGTCCCCGCCGACCTGGTCGTGCTGGACGAGCTGCCGCTCAACCCCAACGGCAAGACCGACCGGCGGGCGCTGCCCGCGCCGGGCCGCCGCGCCGGGCGCGCGCCCGCCACCGGGACCGAGCGGGTCCTGGCGCGGCTCGCCGCCGCCGTCCTCGACCGTCCCGAGGTCGGCGCCGACGACGACTTCTTCCGCGCCGGCGGCGACAGCATCGGCGCGGCCCTGCTGGTCGCCCGCGCCCGCCGCGCCGGCCTGTCGTTCACCGTCCGGGACGTGTTCCGGCTGCGGACCGTCGAGGCCCTCGCGAAGGCCGCCGAGGCCCCGGCCGCCGGACCCGGCGCCGCCGGGGAGGAGGACGGGTCCGGTGAGCTGCCGCTGTCGCCGCTGCAGGAGGGGCTGCTGTTCCACCTGATGCTCGCCGGCGAGGGCCGCGACATCTACGTGCAGCAGGCCGTCGTGACGCTGTCCGGGCCGGTCGACGCGGAGCGGATGGCCGAAGCCGCCCGCACCGTCCTGCGCAAGTTCCCCAACCTGCGAGCCGGGTTCCGGACCGACGGCGACCGCGCCGTCCAGTTCGTCCCCGACGAGATCGCGACACCGTGGACGCACGCGCGGGTGGCCGGGGAGGACGAGCTGGAGGCGTTCGTCGACGCGCAGCGCGCCGAGCGGTTCGACCCGGCCGCGCCGCCGCTCATCCGGTTCGGCCTCGCGAGCCTCGCCCCTGACGACCACCGGCTGGTGCTGACGTCCGAGCTCATCCTGCTCGACGGCTGGTCCGGCGGCCTGCTGGTCACCTCGCTGCTCGACGCCTACACCGACGCGGCCGCCGAAGCCGCGCGGCCCGTCCCGCCGTTCCGCGCGTTCCTCGACTGGGTGAACGCGCGCGACCGGGACGCCGCCGTGGACGCGTGGCGGCGCGCCCTGTCCGGGTTCGACGAGCCCGCGCTCGTCCGGCCGGGCCTGGTGGACGCCCCCGCCGACCTCGCCGACGCGGGCGAGGTCCGCCGCGACCTGCCCGCCGGGCTCGCCGACCGGCTCGACGCGGTCGCCCGCGACCGCGGCGTCACCCCCGGCACCCTCTACGAGACCGCCTGGGGCCTGGTGCTCACGGCGATGACCGGGCGGGACGACGTCGTGTTCGGCGCCTCGGTGTCCGGCCGCCACCCCGACGTCGACGGCGTCGAGTCGATGGTCGGGCTGCTGTTCAACACCATCCCCGTCCGCGTGCAGGCGGGCCCCGCCGACCCGCTGGCGGACGTCCTCGCACGCGTGCAGGCCGAGCAGTCGGACCTGTTCGACCACTCCTTCGTCGCGCTCGCCGACGTGCAGCGCGCCACCGGCCTCGGCACCCTGTTCGACACGCTGTTCGTCTTCCAGAACTTCCCCGGCATGCCCACCGACCGGGGCTTCGGCCCGTCCGGCGACCTGCGGGTCCGCGGCCGCGAGGTCCGCGACGCCACCCACTACCCGGTGACGATGGTCGTCGAGCCGGACGCGGCCCGGTCCCGCGCGGGACTGCGCGTCATGTACCGGGGCGACGCGTTCACCGAGGCGGAGGCCGAGCGGATCACCGACCGGTACGTCCGGGTCCTGGAGACGCTGGCGGCCGCGCCGGAGACGCCGTGCCACCGGGTCGACCTGCTCGTGCCCGCCGAGCACGACCGGCTGCGCCGCGACCGGGACGCGGCGGTGCGGCCCGTCCCCGAGGTCACGGTCGCCGAACTGCTCGCCGAGCGCGCCGGGCGGCGGCCCGACGCGCCCGCGCTCGTGTCGCAGCCGGACGTCCGGCTCACCTACGGGGAGCTGAACGCCGAGGTCAACCGGCTCGCGCGGCTGCTGCTCGCGCACGGCGCCGGCCCGGAACGGGTCGTCGCGCTCGCGCTGCCGCGCTCCGCGCAGACGGTGGTCGCCCTGTTCGCGGTCCTGCGCACCGGCGCCGCCTACCTGCCGCTCGAACTCGACTACCCCGCCGACCGGCTCGACTACATGCTGGCCGACGCCGGTCCCGCCGTCCTGGTGTCGCACCGCGGCATCGCCGCCGGGCTGGCGCACGCCGGGACCGTCCTCGCGCTGGACGACCCCGCCACCGCCAAGACCCTCGCCGACCTCCCCGGGCACGACCTCGCCCCCGAGGAGACGCCCGGCTTCGCGCCCGGGACGCCCGGCCGGCTCGACCACCCGGCGTACGTCATCTACACCTCCGGCTCCACCGGGCGCCCGAAGGGCGTCGTCACCCCGTACCGGGGCCTGACGAACATGCAGTACAACCACCGCGCCAACATCTTCGAGCCGGTCATGGAGGCGACGGACGGCCGCCCGCTGCGGATCGCGCACACGGTGTCGTTCTCGTTCGACATGTCGTGGGAGGAACTCCTCTGGCTCGTGGAGGGCCACGAGGTGCACGTCTGCGACGAGGACCTGCGCCGCGACGCCGAGGCCCTCACCGACTACCTGCGGCGGCACCGCATCGACGTCATCAACGTGACCCCGACCTACGCGCAGCAGCTCCTCGACGAAGGGCTGCTCGACGGGGAGCACCGGCCGCCGCTCGTCCTGCTCGGCGGCGAGGCCGTCCCCGCGTCCGTCTGGGAGCGGCTCGCCGACGCGGACGGCGTCCTCGGCTACAACCTGTACGGGCCGACCGAGTACACGATCAACACGCTCGGCGGCGGCACCGAGGACAGCGCCACCCCGACCGTCGGCAAGCCCATCTGGAACACGCGCGGATACGTGCTCGACGGCGCGCTGCGCCCCGTCCCGCCGGGCACGCCCGGCGAGCTGTACATCGCGGGGGCCGGTCTGGCCCGCGGCTACCTCGGGCGCCCCGACCTCACCGCCGAGCGGTTCGTCGCCGACCCGTTCGACGGCTCCGGCGGCCGCATGTACCGCACCGGCGACCTGGTCCGGGTCCGCGACGACGGCAACATCGACTTCCTCGGCCGCACCGACGACCAGGTCAAGATCCGCGGCTACCGGGTGGAGCTCGCCGAGGTCGAGGCGGCGCTCGCCGCCGAACCCGGCGTCGGGCAGGCCGCCGTGATCGCCGCCGACACCGACGTGCCCGGCGTCAAGCGGCTCGTCGGCTACGTCGTCCCCGACGGCGCCCGCGACGGCGCCGCCGACGAGCAGCTCGCCGAGTGGCGGCAGATCTACGACGCCGAGTACACCGAGGTCGGGACCGTCGTCCGGACCGAGGAGTTCGCCGGCTGGGACAGCAGCTACGACGGCGCGCCGATCCCGCTCGACGACATGCGCGAGTGGCGCGAGACGACCGTGGCGCGGATCCGGGACCTGAACCCGCGCCGCGTCCTGGAGATCGGCGTCGGCGCGGGCCTCCTGCTGACCCGCCTCGCCCCGGACGCCGAGGAGTACTGGGGCACCGACTTCTCCGCACCCGTCATCGACAAGCTCCGCGCCGACCTCGGCCCCGACTCCCCGGTCCGGCTGAGCTGCCGCCCCGCGCACGACACCGACGGCCTCCCGGAAGAGCACTTCGACACGATCGTCATCAACTCGGTCGTCCAGTACTTCCCGGGCGCCGGATACCTGGAGGACGTCGTCGCCAAGGCCATGCGGCTGCTCGCGCCCGGGGGAGCGCTGTTCGTCGGCGACGTCCGCGACCTGCGCACCGTCCGCTGCCTGCACGCCGCCGTCCGCCTCGGGCGGGGCGACGCCGACGCCGCCGCGGTCGAGCGCGCCGTCCGGATGGAGAAGGAGCTCCTCCTCGACCCCGCGTTCTTCGCGGCGCTGGACGGCCCCGCCCGCGTCGACGTCCTCACCCGGCGCGGCGTCCGCCACAACGAGCTGACCCGCCACCGCTACGACGCGGTCCTCCGGAAGGCCGGTCCCGGCCTCCCCGCCGCCCCCGAAGCCGCCGTCGTCGACTGGCCCGCGGCGCCCGCGCCGCCCGGCGCGGACGGCGTGCCGGGCGCGGCGGAGGTCGAGGCGCTGCTCGCGGGGACGTCCGGAGCGGTGCGCGTCCGGGGCATCCCGGACCCCCGGCTCTCCGGCGAGGCCGCGGCGCTGCGGGTCCTGCGGGACGGCGGGTCCGCCGACGAGGCGCGGGAGGCGCTGGCCGCGCCGCCCGCCGGGATCGAGCCGGAGGAGTTCCTCGCGCGGTTCCCGGACGCGGTCCTCACGCCGTCCGACCGGATCGGACGGTACGACGCCGTGTTCGGCGGCGCGCCCGCGCACCTGCCCGCCGCGCCCGGCCGTCCGCCCGCGTCCTACGCCAACGACCCCCTCGCCGCGCGCGACCTCGGGGTGCTCGCCGCCCGCGTCCGGGAAGGGCTGAAGCGGCGGCTGCCCGGGTACCTCGTGCCGAGCGCGGTCATGACGCTGGACGCGCTGCCGCTCACCGTCAACGGCAAGCTCGACCGCCGCGCCCTGCCCGACCCCGGCCGGGACGGCCCGCGCCGCGCCGGGCGCCCGCCGCGCACGCCCGTCGAGCAGCTGCTGTGCACGCTGTTCGCGGAGGTGCTGGACGCGCCGGGCGCCGGGATCGACGACGACTTCTTCGACCTCGGCGGGCACTCGCTGCTGGCCACCCGCCTCGTCGGCCGGGCCCGCGCGGTGCTGGGCGCCGAACTGGCCGTCCGCGACCTGTTCGAGGCGCCGACGGTCGCCGAGCTGGCCGAGCGGGTGCACCGTAACGCGGGCGCCGCCGCCCGGCCCGCCCTCGCGCCGCGCGACCGCGCCGGGCTCGTCCCGGCGTCGTCCGCGCAGAACCGGCTGTGGCTGCTCGACCAGCTGCTCCGCGAGGACGACGGCCCGCGCGACGCCTACCACCTGCCGCTCGGCGTCCGGCTGCGCGGCGACCTGGACCGGGCCGCGCTGGAGGCGGCGCTCGGCGACGTCGTCGAACGGCACGAGGCCCTGCGCACCGTGTTCGTCGAGCACGAGGGCGCCCCGCACCAGCGGATCCTGCCGCCGGAGGAGGCGCGTCCCGTCCTGGAGGTCGCGGAGGGCGACCCGGCCGCGTTCATCGCCCGGCCGTTCGACCTCGCCGCCGACATCCCGCTCCGGGTCGCGCTGTTCCCCGAAGGGGAGCGCGAGCACCTGCTGCTCGCGGTGTTCCACCACATCGCGTTCGACGAGTGGTCCTTCGGCCCGTTCGCGCGCGACGTTGCCGCGGCGTACGCCGCCCGGCTCCGCGGGGAGGCGCCCGGCTGGGCGCCGCCGCCCGTCCAGTACGCCGACCACGCCCTGTGGCAGCGGGAGCTGCTCGGCGACCCGCTCGACCCGGGCGGCGTGCACGCCCGGCAGCTCGACCACTGGGCGCGGACGCTCGCGGGCGCCCCGGAGGAGGTCCCGCTGCCGGTCGACCGGGCCCGCCCCGGGACGGTCGGGCAGCGCGGCGCCGTCCTGACCGCGGACCTGCCGCCGGGCCTCACCGGACGGCTCCGCCGCGTCGCGCGCGACGCGGGGGCCAGCATGTTCATGGTCGGCCAGGCCGCCGTGGCGGCGCTGCTGCACCGGGCGGGCGCGGGCGACGACGTCCCGCTCGGGAGCCCGGTCGCGGGCCGCACCGAGGAGGCCGCCGCCGACCTCGTCGGGTTCTTCGTCAACACGCTGGTCCTGCGCGCCGACCTGTCCGGCGCGCCGACGTTCGCCGACCTGCTCGCCCGCGTCCGGGAGGCCGACCTCGCGGCCCTGGCCCACCAGGACCTGCCGTTCGAGGCGCTGGTCGAGGCGCTGCGCCCCCGCCGGGTGCCGGGCCGCAACCCGCTGTTCCAGGTGATGGTCGGCTACGAGAACCAGGGGGTGGGGGACGTCCGGTTCCCGGGCCTCGAGCAGCGCGAGGCGCCGTTCGCGCCGAGCGCGGCGAAGTTCGACCTGGACTTCATCTTCCGCGAGACGCCGGACGGCGGGCTGCGGCTGGTCCTCGACTACTCCGCCGACCTGTTCGACGCCGCGACCGCCGCCGCGCTGGCCGACGGCCTCGTCGCGGTGCTGGAGGCGGTCGCCGCCGACCCGGGCGTCCCGGTCGCCGCGCTGCCCGCGCCCGCCACCGGCCCGGCCGTCCCGGCCACCGCAGGCCCGGCGGGGGACCGGCCGGACGTCCCCGCGCCCGCGCGGACCGCGCGCGCGGCCACGGACCTGCGGGACGCGCTGTGCCGCATCTTCGCCGCCGAGCTGGGCGTCCCGCACGTGGGGCCGGACGACGACTTCTTCGACCTCGGCGGGCACTCGCTGCTCGCCATGCGGCTCGTCCGGCGGATCAGGAGGGAGACCGGGCACGAGACCGTGAAGATCGCCACGCTGATGGCCGCGCCGAGCGTCGCCGCGCTGCTGGAACGTCCGGAACTGGCCGGACGGCGGTGAGAGGGCTCTCAATATCGAACCCGGCCATTGTCAAGTTAGGCGAGCCTAACCTAAGATCTTCCGACGGTAACCCCCTGGAAACGTGGAAGGACACCGGTCCACTATGCGCAACATGATGCGGCGGCTGGCCGTCGCGGGCGCGCTCGTCCTCGGCCTGAGCGCGACGGCCGCGTGCGGCGACGACGAACCCGCCCAGGAGACGTCCGGCGCCGCCGGCGGAGCCTTCCCGGTCACGATCACCCACAAGCTCGGCAAGGCCGTCATCGAGTCCGAGCCGGAGCGGATCGTCACGCTGGGCGAGGTCGACCAGGACACGCTGCTCGCCTTCGGCGTCCAGCCCGTCGGGATGACCGAGCTGACCGGCGTCCAGCAGGACGGCTTCGCCCCGTGGACCGCGCCCAAGCTCACCGGCGAGAAGCCGAAGCTGCTGAAGGCCGGCGAGGCCGGGTTCAACCTCGAGGAGATCGCGGCGCTGCGACCCGACCTCATCCTCGCGGGCGGCGACTTCTGGATCGACAAGGAGTACGAGAAGCTGTCCCGGCTCGCGCCCACGGTCGCCTACCAGACCGGACCGGCCGAGGACTCCTGGCAGCAGATCACCGTGAACGCCGCCACGGCGATCGGCCGCAAGGCCGAGGGCGAGAAGCTCGTCGCGGACGTCGAGGCGAAGATCGCCGCCGTCAAGTCCGAGCACCCCCCGCTCGCCGGCAAGGGCGTCGCGTTCACCAGCGTCATGCCGTCCGGGAACATCGCCGTGATGAAGTCCCCGGAGGACACCAGCGTCAAGCTGCTGAACCAGTTCGGCATGACGCTGCCCGGGCAGATCTCGGAGCTCTCCGGCGAGGGCTTCGCCGCCGAGCTGAGCATGGAGAAGCTGGCCGTCCTCGACGTCGACGTGCTGGTCGCCCACTACAACGACGACCCCGCGACGCAGAAGAAGTTCGAGGACTCGCAGCTGTTCTCCGGTCTGGACGTCGTCGAGCGCGGCTCCTACGTCCCGATCGACCTCAAGGAGTTCTGGGCGCTGCGGACCCCGACGCCGCTGGCCGTCCCGTACCTCATCGACAACGTCGTCCCCAAGATCGCGGAGGCGGCCGCGAAGGCCGAGTCCGCCTGATGCCGGAGGAGCGTATGCAGATCCCCGTCCATGACGTCGTGGGCGTCGGGTTCGGACCTTCCAACCTCGCGCTCGCGGTGGCGCTGGAGGAGGAGTACGGACCGGGCGCGGACGCCGTGTTCTTCGAACGGCAGGCCGAGTTCGGCTGGCACAAGGGGATGCTCATCGACGGCGCCACCATGCAGGTCCATTTCCTCAAGGACCTGGTGTCGCTGCGCAACCCGTCCAGCCGCTACTCCTTCCTGTCCTACCTGCACGGCAAAGGCCGCCTGGTCGACTTCGTCAACCACAAGACGATGTTCCCGACCCGGGTGGAGTTCCACGACTACCTGGAATGGACGGCCGCCGCGTTCGCCGGCCGGGTCCGCTACCGCTCCGAGGTGGTCGCGCTGAAGCCGCACGACGACGCGACGCTCGCCGTCGTCGTGCGGCGCGACGACGAGCTCGAAACGCATCTCGCGCGCAACGTGGTCATCGGCGCCGGACTCGAGCCCGTCCTGCCGGAGGGGGTGCGGGCGGGCGACCGGATCTGGCACAGCGAGGACCTGCTGACCCGGCTGGCCGGGCGGCCCGGCTGGGACCCGCGGCGCGTCGTCGTGGTCGGCGCCGGGCAGAGCGCCGCCGAGGCCGTGGAGTACCTGCACCGGACGTACCCGGACACCGAGGTGTGCGCGGTGTTCGCCCGGTACGGCTACTCGCCGGCCGACGACAGCTCCTTCGCCAACCGCATCTTCGACCCGGAGGCCGTCGAGCACTACTACGCGGCGCCGGACGAGGTGAAGCGGATGCTGATGGACTACTCCCGCAACACCAACTACTCCGTGGTGGACCTCGACCTCATCGACGAGCTGTACCGCCGCGCCTACGCCGAGAAGGTCGCGGGCGTGCAGCGGCTCCGGATCCTCAACGTCTCGCGCGTCCTGGACGTGCGCGAGGACCCGGACGCCGTCCGGATGCGCGTCGGGTTCCTGCCGACCGGGGAGACCGCCGACCTGGACGCCGACGCGGTCGTGTACGCGACCGGGTACCGCGAGCGCGACCCGGTGGCGCTGCTCGGCGAGGCCGGGCGGCAGTGCGTCACCGGCCCGGACGGCCGCGTCGCGATGGAGCGCGACTACCGCGTCGCCACCGAGCCCGGCTGCCGGTGGAACGTCTACCTGCAGGGCGCGACCGAGCACAGCCACGGCATCGCCTCGTCGCTGCTGTCCATGACGGCGGTGCGCACCGGCGACATCGTCCGCTCGATCGCCCGCCGGTCCGCCCCCGTCGCCCAGGAGGCATGATGTCCAACCCGTTCGACGACGCCGACGGGACGTTCCTCGTCCTGGTCAACGACGAGGGCCAGCACTCGCTGTGGCCCGCGTTCGCCGACGTGCCCGGCGGCTGGACGGTCGCGTCCGGCCCGGCGCCCCGCGCCGCGTGCGTCGAGTACGTCAACGAGAACTGGACGGACCTCCGCCCGCGCAGCCTGCGGTCCTGACCGGGGCGCGGCGGGCGGCCCGCGCCGCCCGCCGCGCCCCGGCGCTCACGCGCCGGGCGAGGACGGCCGGGCGTCGAAGAACTCGCCGATCAGCGCGCTCGCGAACGACGGCCACTCGTGCCCGCCCCGCTGGATCGTGCACAGTGCGACCAGCACCGGGCCGGGCGCGGTCCCGACGCAGCCGTCCGGGGCGTTCCGCAGCGGGTAGGACAGTTCGGACAGGCCCCCGATCCACCGCCAGAACTCCATGAGGAGCCGGACGGGCAGGAACGGGAACTTCACGTCGGCGTCCATGTTCCCGCCGCCGAAATACGGGACGGACGGATCCCACGTGCCGTGGAACGCCAGCACGGAGATCGGCCGGTCGGGCGTGCAGCCGACGGCGAGCGCCCCCGACACGACCGCGACCCCGGCGACCCGCCCGGCGCGCTCGCACGCGTACCGGTACGCCATCCCGCCGCCGTTGGAGAACCCGGTGAGGAACACCCGGCGGCGGTCCGCGACGCCCTCCCGCACGAGCGTGTCGATGAGCCGGTCGAGGAACGCGACGTCGTCGACGCCGGCCCAGCGCGCGAACCAGCAGCAGGCGCCCGCGTTCCAGGTGCCGAGCAGGCCCTCCGGGTACGCGACGGCGTAGCCCCGCGCGTCGGCGACGGCGTCGAGGCCGCTCTGCTCGCGGACGTACCGCGGATCGTTGAGCCCGCCGTGCAGCGCGACGATGAGCGGCAGCGGCTCGCCGTCCTTCCGGTCCGGCGGGAGGTGCAGGAGGTAGGGGCGTTTCCAGTCGCCCATGGCGATGGTGTGCTCGGTCGTTCCGGACGGATCGGTCGTGCCGGACGGGGTCGGGGCCGGCGTCTGGG
>NZ_KE384301.1:267099-392083 GCF_000425065.1 Actinomadura rifamycini DSM 43936 | reverse complement strand
GGCGGGGCTCGGGCCGGTCGCGGACGGGCTCGCGTCCGGTGACGCCCCGGCGGGCAGGGGGTGGGCGGCGGTCATCGCGAGCACCAGTGCCGCGGTGACCGCCGCCGCCCGCGCGGCGATCTTCATGGCCCCGATCAAACGCCCCGGGCCGCCCCGGGCGATACGTCCCGAACCACAGAAATCCCGGGCGGCCTTTGGTCGCCGGGCACAGTCTCGGCGGCGGATCAGGCCCGACCCTTGCGTACCGACCGGTCGGTATGGTGTCCTCGGCGGGTGCTCGACGACTCCGCCGCCCCCGCCCCGGACGCGCGCGGGCCCGCGGCCCCCGGACCCGCCGCGTTCGGGACCGACGTGCCCGGCCTCGACCTCGACCGGTTCCGCGCCTTCTTCGACGCGGCCCGCCCGGGCGCCGTCACCGGCCCGCTGCGCGCCCGCGTCGTCGCGGGCGGCCGCTCCAACCTCACCTACGAGGTCACCGACGGCGCCGCCCGCTGGATCGTGCGCCGGCCGCCGCTCGGCCACGTGCTCGCCACCGCCCACGACATGTCCCGCGAGCACCGGGTGATGAGCGCGCTCGCGGGCGGCGGCGTGCCCGTCCCCGAGACGTACGCCCTCTGCGCGGACCCCGACGTCATCGGCGCGCCGTTCTACGTGATGGAGAAGGTCGAGGGCACCCCGTACCGGGACGCCGCCGAGCTGGCGCCGCTCGGCCCGGAGCGCACCGCGGCCGTCGGGGAGCGGATGGTCGACACCCTCGCCGCGCTGCACCGCGTCGATCCGGACGAGGCGGGACTCGCCGGCTTCGGCCGTCCTGACGGCTTCCTGGAGCGGCAGGTGCGGCGCTGGAAGAAGCAGCTCGACGCGTCCCGCAGCCGCGACCTCCCGGACGCCGACGCCCTGCACGCCCGGCTGGCGGCGAACGTCCCCGCCCGGTCCCCGGCCGCCGTCGTGCACGGCGACTACCGGCTCGACAACCTCCTCGTCGACGCGGACGACCGCGTCGCCGCGGTCCTCGACTGGGAGATGGCGACGCTCGGCGACCCCCTCACCGACCTGGCGCTCCTCCTCGTCTACATGCGGCGGCCGGCGCCCGAGCCGGGGCGGGGCGACGCCATGCGGGCGCCCGGGTTCCCGTCGCCGGACGACGTCGCCGCCCGCTACGCCGAGCGGAGCGGCCGCGACCTGGCGGCGCTCGGCTTCTACGTCGGGCTCGCCTGCTTCAAGCTCGCGGTCATCTCCGAAGGCATCCACTACCGGTACCTGCGCGGCCAGACGGTGGGGGAGGGCTTCGAGGCGATCGGCGCCGCCGTGGAGCCGCTGCTGAAGTCGGGGCTGGAGGCCCTGGAAGAACTGGGAGAAAAGCAATGATCCAGAGCACGATGCAGGACTTCCCTCTGTCGGTCGCCGCGATCCTGCGGCACGGGGCCCGGGTCTACGGGCGCAGCGAGTGCGTGACGTGGACCGGCGGCGGGGAACCCCGGCGGGCGACCTTCGCGGAGGTCGCCGCCAACGCCGAGCGGCTCGCCGCGGCCCTCACCCGGCTCGGCGTGCGCCCCGGCGACCGGGTCGCGACGTTCCAGTGGAACAACCAGGAGCACCTCGAGGCGTACTTCGCGGTGCCCGCGATGGGCGCCGTCCTGCACACCCTGAACATCCGGCTCTTCCCCGAGCAGCTCGCGCACATCATCAACCACGCCGACGACCAGGTCGTGATCGTCGACGACAGCCTGGTCCCGCTGCTGGCCCGCGTCGTCCACCGGCTCCCCGCCGTGGAGGCGTTCGTCGTGGTCGGCGACGGCGACGCCGCGCCGCTCGAGCGCAACGGCAACGGCGCGCCCGTGCTGCGCTACCGCGACCTGCTCGCCGCCGAGGAGCCCGGCTTCGCGTGGCCCGACGTGGACGAGCGCGCCGCCGCGTCCATGTGCTACACCAGCGGCACCACCGGCGACCCCAAGGGCGTCGTGTACTCGCACCGGTCCACGTTCCTGCACGCGATGGCCGTCCAGTCGGCGTCGCTCGTCGGCATCACCGAGGCCGACCGGGTGCTGGCGATCGTCCCGATGTTCCACGTCAACGCGTGGGGGCTGCCGTACGGGGCGTTCCTGTCGGGCGCGACCCTGCACATGCCCGGGCCGTTCATGCAGGCCGAGCACCTGACGGCGTTCATCGAGGCCGAGCGCAGCACGCTCGCCTCGGCCGTCCCGACGATCTGGAACGCGATCCTCGCGCACGGCGAGCAGCACGAGATCGACCTGTCGTCGCTGCGGTCCGGCACGTCCGGCGGCGCCGCCGCGCCCCGCGTCCTGCTGGAGCGCTTCGAGGAGCGCTACGGCCTGCGGATCATCCAGGGCTGGGGGATGACCGAGACCAGCCCGCTCGGCGGCATGGCGTTCCCGCCGCCCGGCGTCGAGCCCGGCACCGCGCGGGACGTCGACTGGCGGATGAAGTCGGGCCGCGTCGCCGCCGGCGTCGAGATGCGGATCGTGGGCGACGCGGGCGACGAGCTGCCGTGGGACGGGACGAGCGTCGGCGAGATCGAGGTCCGCGGCCCGTGGATCACCGGCGCCTACCACCGGGACCCGGCGCCGGAGAAGTTCCACGACGGCTGGCTGCGCACCGGCGACATCGGCACGATCGACGACCGCGGCTTCTACCAGATCACCGACCGGGTCAAGGACGTCATCAAGTCCGGCGGCGAGTGGATCTCGTCCGTCGAGCTGGAGAACCACCTCATGGCGCACCCGGCGGTGGCGGAGGCCGCCGTCATCGGGATCCCGGACCCCCGCTGGGACGAGCGCCCGCTCGCCTGCGTCGTCCTGCGGGACGGCGAAACCGCGACCGCCGCCGAACTCGCCGCGTTCCTCGCCGGCAAGGTCGCCCGCTGGCAGGTCCCCGAGAACTGGACGTTCCTGGACGAGATCCCCAAGACCACGGTCGGGAAGTGGGACAAGAAGCCGCTCCGGGCGCGCCACGCCGGATCGGAACTGAAGGTGGAGCGCGTCGAGAAGGACTGAGCGGGCCCCCGGCCTCAGCTCCGCAGGCCGTTGAGGAACAGGTCGACGTAGTGCTCGCTGATCGCCGCCGTCTCCAGCCGCCCGCCCGGCCGGTACCACGTGCCGAGCTGGTGGACGGTGCCGAAGAAGAAGTGCACGGCGATGTCGGCCGGGGGCGGCGCGCGGAACGACCCCTCGCGCTGCCCCTCCTCGACCAGCGCCCGGAACCGCTCGTGGTACCGGCGGCGCTCCGCCCGGACGGCCTCCCGCCGGTCGCGCCGCAGCAGGTGCGTCGACTGGAAGAACACGGTGAAGTCGTCCAGGTGCCGGAACGAGGTCTCCAGGACGTCGACGGCGGCGGCGCGCAGCCGCTCCGCCGCCGTGCCGGGCCCGTCGGCGATCCGCTCCAGCCTGCCCATCTGCAGCGCGAGCAGCCGGTGGTAGATCTCGTAGAGCAGGTCGTCCTTGGAGCCGAAGTAGTGGTACATCGCGCCCTTGGTGACGCCCGCCGCGGCCACGATCTCCTGCACCGAGGCGTCGGCGAACCCCTTCTCGGCGAACAGCCGGGTCGCCTCGGCCAGGAGCCGGTCCGGGACGGACGCCTCCTCCGGGGCCCGCTCTGCCGACGCCCGCGCCACCGCTCCACCTCCGTCCGGCGGCCCCGGGCGGGCGCGCCGTTCCCGCACCGCCCCGAGACCGGCCGACAGCCTACCGGCCGGTCCGGTCACGCCCGGACGATCTCGGGACCGGCGGCGGCGAGGTCGGCGGCGAGGTCGGTGTCCAGCCCGGTGTCGGTGATCAGGACGTCCATGTCCGACACGTCGCCGAACCGCACCAGGTGATCGTGCCCGATCTTGGTGCGGTCGGCGAGCAGCACCCGCCGCCGCGACGAGGCGATCATCGCCCGCTTCACCGCGGCCTCCGCCTGGTCGGACGTGGTCAGGCCGCGCTCCACCGAGCATCCGTTCGTCGCCATGAACGCCACGTCCACCCACAGGTCGGCGAGCGGCCGCAGCACCCAGTCGTCCACCGTGGCCAGCGTCCGCGGCCGCACCCGCCCGCCCAGGATGATCACCGTGAGGTTGGGGCGGGCGGCGAGCACGGCCGCGTGCGGCGGCGAGTTGACGATCACGGTCAGTTCGCGGTCGGTCGGCAGGAGCTGGACGAACCGGGCCGTGGTCGTCCCGGCGTCCACGATGATCGACCCCTCGGCGGGCAGCTCGGCCAGCGCGGCCTTCGCGATCCGCTGCTTCTCCTCGGTCAGCACCGCGTCCCGCGCGGCCAGCTCCGGCTCGAAGCCGAGGCGCTCGACCGGCATCGCGCCGCCGTGCACCCGCCGGATCGTCCCGGCCCGCTCCAGGACGGTCAGGTCGCGGCGGATCGTCTCGGTCGTCACCGAGAACTCCTCCGCGAGCGCCACGACGTCCACCCGCCCCTTCGAGCGGGCCAGGGCAAGGATCGCCTGCTGTCGTTCCTCGGCGTACATGCCCGCCATTGTCCCCGACGCCCCCGGCCCGCCCGACGTTCCCGCGGCGGCCCGGTCAGGGCGCCGCGCCGGCCGCGGGGCCGGGCCCGGCGTCCGGTTCGGCGTCCGGTTCGGCGTCCAGGTCGCGGGCGAGCAGCGCCGCCAGCGCGTCCAGGACGGCGTCGGCGCCGTCGCCGTCCGCCGACAGGGTCACCTCGGCGCCCGGTCCGGCGCCCAGCGACAGCACCCCCAGCAGGCCCCCGGCCGGGACCGGGCCGCGCTCCCCGGTCCGGACGAACACCGGGACGGGCTGCCGCGCCGCCTCCTCCACGAAGATCTTCGCCGGCCGGGCGTGCAGCCCCTGCGCCGAGCCGAGGACCACGGTCCGTTCGGGCATCGCGTGCCCTCCTTCCGGTCAGGGTTCGATGGTCACCTTGATGGCGGCGCCCCGGGTGACGAGGTCGAGCGCCTCGTGCAGGTCGTCCAGGGGCAGCCGGTGCGTGATCAGGTCGTCGACCGGGACCGCCCCGGAGGCGATCAGGTCCAGCGCGCGGGCGTTGTGGGCGGGGCTGGAGCCGTTCGCGCCGACGAGGCTCAGCTCCCGGTAGTGCACCCGGTTCGCGTCGACGGAGATGACCGGCGCGTCCTTCGGCAGGCCGCCGAACAGGCTGACCCGCCCGCCGGGCGCCATCAGCCGCTGCGCCGTCTCCTGCGCCGCGCCCGACGCGGCCGCGGTGATCGCGACGTCGGCGCCGCGCCCGCCCGTCCGGTCCAGGATCTCGGTGACGACGTCGGACGCGCCCGCGTCGATCGCCGCGTCCGGCTTGACCACCGCCGCCGCCCGCTCCAGCCGCTCGGCGTTGACCTCGACGAGGAACACCCGCGCCGCGCCGCGCGCCCGCGCCACCCGCACGTGCAGGCACCCCACCGGCCCCGACCCGAACACCACGACGTCGTCGCCCTCGCCGACCCGCGCCAGCTCCTGCCCGTTGAGGACGCACGCGAGCGGCTCGGCCACCGACGCCTCCGCGAACGACACGCCGTCCGGGACGCGGTTCACCCCGTTCACGGCGAGCACCTTCGCCGGGACGATCATGTACTGGGCGAACGCGCCGTCGTAGTGGTAGCCCATCGACTCCTGCGCGGCGCACACCGTCATCCGGCCGCGCCGGCACTCGGCGCAGTCGCCGCACGGGATCGCGGCGATGACCTGGACGCGGTCGCCCGGCGCCCAGCCGTCCGCGCCGGGGCCCGCCGCGACGACCTCCCCGGCGATCTCGTGCCCCATCACCCGCGGCGGGACGATGTGGTGGTGCCCGAACCGGGAGATCTTCACGTCCGTCCCGCAGGCGGAGCAGTTCCGCACGCGGATCTTCAGCTCGCCCGGGCCGGGCTCCGGCTCGGGCGCGTCCTCCAGGCGGATGTCGCCGGGGGCGTGGAAACGGGCTACCTTCATCCGGTCGGTTCCTGTTCTTCGAGTCGGTCGTCTTCGGTCGTTCCGTCCGCGCCCGCCGGGTCGAGCAGGCGCAGGACGTCCTCGGGGGCCGCGGCCTCGCGCAGCGCGCGGGCCCGGTCCGGGTCGAGCAGGACCTGGGCGAGTTCCGCCAGGATCCCGATGTGGCCGTCGCCGCGCGCCGCGATCGCGATGCACACGGTGGTCTCCGGGCCGCCCCAGTCGACGCCGTCCGGGAACCGGACGACAGCGAGGGCGTCGCGGCGGACCAGGTCGCGGCCCGCCGCGGTCCCGTGCGGGATCGCCACGCCCTCCCCGAGGAAGGTGGAGATCGAGCGTTCCCGCTCGAGCATCGCGTCGACGTAGCCGGGTTCGACCGCGCCGGCGTCCACGAGCACCCGCCCGCACAGCCGGACGGCCTCGTCGCGGCCGGCGGCCCGCTCGTGCAACCGGATCGCGGCCGGGTCCAGCAGCCGCGCCGCCGCGCCCGCGGCGGGGTCAGCCACCGACCTCACCGCCGTCCTTGATCGCCTTGACGAGCCGGTCGACGGCCGGGTCGCCGAGGTAGACCTCGAACGGGATCACCGGGGTGCCGTCGGCGGCGCCCCGCCGGGCCCGCGCGGCGAGGCCGCTGTGGCAGACGACCACGTCGGCGTCGGCGGGGATCGAGTCGACGGGGGTGTGCTCGACCGTCACGTCCTGCTTCTTCAGCGTCTTGCGGAGGTGGCCGGCGAGCATGACGCTGCTGCCCATCCCGGCGTCGCACGCGATCACGAGCTTGCGGACGTCCTTGCCGTTCATCGTGGGGTCCCTTCGGTGGGTCGGTCGGTCACCGGGGCGGCGTCGGTCTCGGGGGCGGTCTCGTCGCCGGCCCGCCCGCCGGCGCCCACCTTCGTCTCGTCGGCCTTGCCGCCGGCGGCGTCCTCGCCGGCCTCGTTCCCGCCGGCCTCGCTCTGCGCGCCGGCCTCGGTCCGCGTGCCGGGCGCGTCGGACGCGTCCTCGCCGTCCTTCGCGGCCGTCCCGTCGCCGCCGTCGCCGGCGCCGTCCGGCTCGGCCAGCCGCCCGAAGCCGAGCAGGGCGGCGCCGACCCCGAACGAGACGGCGGCGGAGGCGAGCAGGCCGCCGTACACGCCGAACCAGTTCCCGGCGCCCCGCGGCGTCTGCGCCAGGTAGGCGAAGATGCTGCCGGGGGACGGCGACGCGACCAGCCCGACGCCGGTCGCCGCGAAGATCGCCACGCCGGTCATGCCGCCCGCGATCGCCGCGAGGATCATCCGCGGCTTCATCAGGATGTACGGGAAGTAGATCTCGTGGATGCCGCCGAAGAACTGGATGATCGCGGCGGCGGGGACGCTCGGGCGCAGCCGCTTCGGGCCGAAGAACAGGTACGCGAGCAGCACGCCGATGCCCGGACCGGGGTTCGACTCGATCATGAACAGGACGGACTTGCCGGTCTCGGTCGCCTGCTGGATGCCGAGCGGGGTGAGCACGCCGTGGTTCACGGCGTTGTTGAGGAACAGCACCTTCGCGGGCTCGACCAGCAGGGACGTCAGCGGCAGCAGGTTGTGCTCGACGAGCCACCCGACGGCGTCCCCGGCCCAGTCGGACACGGTGCCCATCACCGGCCCGATCACGGCGCGCCCGGCGACCGCCATGGCGGCGCCGATGATCCCGGCGGAGAAGTTGTCCACCAGCATCTCGAAGCCGGTGCGGACGCGGTCCTGCACGAGGTCGTCGAACAGCTTCAGCAGGTACGCGGTGAGCGGGCCGATGATCATCGCGCCGAGGAACATCGGCTGCTCCGCGCCGACGGCGATGCCGACGGTGGCGACGGCGCCCACCACGGCGCCGCGCTGCCCGTGCACCATGCGGCCGCCGGTGTAGCCGATCAGCACCGGCAGCAGCATCTTGATCATCGGGTCGACGAGCTCGGCCAGGTCCTCGTTCGGCAGCCAGCCGGTCGGGATGAACAGCGCGGTGATCAGGCCCCAGGCGATGAACGCGCCGATGTTGGGCATCACCATCCCGGCGAGCTTGCCGCCGAACCGCTGGACGGTCGCGCGGAGCCCGCCGCCCGCGGGCTCGGGGGTGTACGCGGTGGCCATCGCGGCCTCCTGTCGTTCGGGGGTGGGGTGGTCCCGGGCGGCCCGGGAGGGGTCAGGTGAGGAGGGGACGGGCCAGGTCGGGGCGCGGGTGGATGCGGACGATGTCGCGGCGGACGTCGCGCGCCCCCGGCATCCGGCTGGCGGGCAGCCGGACCGCGGCGGCGCCCCAGGCCAGGCCCTCGGCGAGGGCGCGCTCGCCGCGCGCGCCCGCGGCGAGGAACCCGGCGAGCAGGGCGTCGCCGGCGCCGACCGTGCTGCGCGGCCGCGCCACCGGGGCGTCGCCGCTGAGCACGCCGTCGTCGTCGACCAGCACGGCCCCCTCGGCGCCGAGGCTGACGAGCACGCCGCGGGCGCCCTGCGCGCGCAGCTCGCCCGCCGCCTCGACGGCGTCGGCGACCGTGCCGACCGGGCCGCCGACGGCCTCGGCGAGCTCCTCCAGGTTCGGCTTGACCAGGTCGGGGCCGGCGGCGACCGCCGCGCGCAGCGCGGGCCCGCTGGTGTCGACCGCGACCCGGGCGCCGTCCGCCGCGAACCGGCGGCACAGCGCGGCGTAGGCGGTGTCGGGGACGCCCGGCGGCAGGCTCCCGCAGCAGACCACCCAGCCGGCCCCGCCCGCCGCCGCGGCCTCGACGGCGCCGGTGACCTCGTCCAGCTCCGCGGGGGACAGCGGTCCGCCCGGCTCGTTGAGCTTGGTGACGACGCCGTCCGGCTCGACGACGGTGACGTTGGAGCGGGTGCGCCCGGCGACCCGGACCGCGCGGACGGGGAGCCCCTCGGCCCGCAGCAGCCGCCGCAGCTCCTCGCCGTCGGCGCCGCCCACCGCGAGCACGGCGGTGGAGTCGGCGCCGTTGGCCAGCAGCGCGCGGGAGACGTTGACGCCCTTGCCGCCCGGGTCGAGGCGCGCCGAACGGGCCCGGATCACCGCGCCGCGCGTCAGCACGTCCACCTCGATCGTCCGGTCGAGGCTCGGGTTGAGCGTCAGCGTGACGATCATGCGCGGCCCGTTCCCGAAAGCATGTTGGTTTCCTCCTGTTTGAGCTTGTTCTCTTGTATTTATGCCTCACTTGTGTCCGAGTCAAGGGGGGAGGCGTGGTTCATCGCAGAAAAACCCACATGCGCCGCGGCCCGTCCCGGACGCCGGTCGGCCGTGGACTCGCGGCGCGAGCGGGGAAGGATGAGCGGTGTGGGGGCAGGCGGCCGAGCCGGGGAGGACGGCGTGGCACGACACGGGCGCGCGGCGCCGGCGCGGGAGATCGCCGTCGGCCTGCTCGTCCTCGCCGTGTACGTGCTGGCCACGCACGCGTTCGCCGGGGACCGCGCGGCCGCCGACGCGAACGGCCGCTTCCTGCTCGACCTCGAGCGCCGGATCGGGCTGGACGTCGAGCTGTCCCTCAACGCCGCCCTGGCGGGGCACGAGGTGCTCGGCGCCCTCGCCGCCTGGGAGTACGCGACCACCTACGTCATCGGCACCTTCGGGTTCCTCGGGTACCTGTGGTGGCGGCGGAGCCCCGCGTACCCGTGGGCCCGCAACACGCTGATCTGGATGACGCTGATCGCGGTCGTGTGCTTCGCGCTGTGGCCGGTCGCCCCGCCGCGCCTGCTGCCCGGCGGCGGCTACACCGACATCATCGCGCTGCACCATCCGCCCGCCACCTGGGGGACGGGCGTGGTCTCGGCGGGCGCCAACCCCTACGCGGCGATGCCGAGCCTGCACATCGGGTGGATCGCGTGGATCGGCGCCGCCGCCGTCCGCGCCCGCTGCGGGCCCGCGTTCCTGTGGCTCTGCGTCCTGCACCTGGCGGTGACGAGCGCGGTCATCGTCGCGACCGCCGCCCACTACGTCATCGACATCCCCGGCGGGCTGCTGCTGGTCCCCGCCGCCGCGGCCGCCGAGCGGCTGCGCGTCCGGCTGCGGCGCGGCCGCCGCGGCCGGGCGGACGCCGGCGGCGCCGGGCGCGCGCAGCGCGTGGCGGCGCCCGACGCGTTCTTCCTGTACGTCGAGGACGGCGGCGTCCCGCAGGTCGTCGGCGGGGTCGCCGAGTTCGCCGGGCCCGGCCCGCCGGTGGAGCGGGTCCGCGCCCTGCTGGCCGAGCGGCTGCCCCGGCTGCCCCGCCTCACCCAGCGCGTCGCCCCGGCCGGGCTCCTGCGCCGTCCGCGGTGGGTGCCGGTCGACGAGGTCGACCTCGACCTGCACGTCGTGGAGGTCGAGGCGCCCGCGGCCGAACGGGACGGCCGCCGCGCCCTGGACGAGGTCGTGGCGCGGCTGGCGGCGACCCCGCTGGACCGCGACCGGCCGCTGTGGCGGTTCTGCCTCGTCCGGGGCGGGCCCGGCGGGCGGGACGCGGCGGTGATCGTCATGCACCACGCGATCGCCGACGGGATCGGCGTCGTCGACATCCTGCGCGGCATCCTCGAGCCCCCGCTCCCCGAGGCGGACGTCCCGCGCGGCCCCGGACGGCTGGTGCGCGCCGCCGCGGTCGTCCCGGGGCTCGTCGCGCTCGCCCGTGACGGCGCCGCGCCCGCCGTCGTGATCACCGGGCCGCTCGGCGCCCGCCGCCGGTACGGCACCGCGACCCTCCCGCTGGACCGTGTCCGCGCCGCCGCCCGCGCCGCCGGGGTGCGGGTGACCGACCTGCTCCTCGCGCTGGTCGGGGAGGTCGTCGCCGGGGTCCTCGCCGGGCGCGGCGACCCGGCGCGCGGGCGCGCCGCCGGTGCTGCGCGCGGCGGTGCCGGTCACGCTGCGCGCCCCCGCCCCGCCGGGCCGCGGCCGCACCGCCGTCCCCGGCAACCTGACCGCCGCGCTGCGGCTGGACGTGCCGGTCGACCGCCGCCCGCTGCGGGACCGGCTCGCGGCCGTGCACCGCTCCGCCGAGCGGCGCCGCGCGTCCGGGCGGGCGGTGGCGAGCACCGCCGTCCTGCGGCTCCTCGGCGCGCTGCCGCCCCGGTTGCACGCGCGCGCCGCCCGCGCCGTGTACCGTGCGCGGTTCTTCGGCGCGATCGTGTCGAACATGCCCGGCCCGGACACGGCGATGTCGCTCGCGGGGGTGCCGCTGGGCGACGTCCACCCGATCCTGCCGCTGGCCGACGGGGTGCCCCTCGCGGTGGGGGCGCTCGGCTGGAACGGCGCGCTGCACGTCGCGGTGACCGCCGATCCGCGCCTGCTGCCCGAGGCGGACGGCTTCGCGGGAGCGCTCGTCCGGGCCTTCGAGGAGCTGACCGCCGGGCCGGGCGCCGCGCCGGCCGCCGGGAGCGGCGCGCTGCCGGAGGCCGGGCCGCCCCGCAGGACGCCCACCTGAGCGGAGCCGGGCCCGCCACCTCCCGAAACGCCGGAAATGTCGGTGCCGCCGGGAAGGATACGGACATGACCGAGACACCGGCCCCCACGACCGAGATCGGCGACCAGGCCGCGTACGCCGCCGCCGTCCAGACCGCCGTCACCGCGTCCGCCGCCTACTACGGCGGCGGCGACTCGCCGCTGGACGACGACGCGTTCGACCGGCTCGTGCGCGGCATCGCCGCCTACGAGGCCGCGCACCCCGAGCACGTCCTGCCCGACTCGCCGACCGGCAAGGTCGCCGGGGGAGCCGTGGTCGGGGACGTGCCGCACACCGTCCCCATGCTGAGCCTGGACAACGTGTTCTCCGCCGACGACCTCGAGTCGTGGGCCGCCGGGGTCGCCCGCCGGATCGGCCGCGACGTCGAGGTCTGGAGCGTGGAGCCGAAGCTGGACGGCCTCGCCATCTCCGCCCGCTACGAGGACGGCCGGCTCGCGCGGCTGGTGACGCGGGGCGACGGGGCCGCGGGCGAGGACGTCTCGCACGGCAAGGGCATGATCGAGGGGCTGCCGGAGCGGCTCGCCGAGCCGGTCACCGTGGAACTGCGCGGCGAGGTGCTGATGACCCGCGCCCAGTTCGAGGCCGCCAACGCGGCGCGCACCGGCGCGGGCGGCGCCGCGTTCGCCAACCCGCGCAGCGCCGCCGCCGGGTCGCTGCGCGCCCGGGACCGCGCCTACCAGGTCGAGATGACCTTCTTCGCCTACGGCGCGCTGCCGATGGACGGCACCGGGGAGGAGCTCGCGGAGCGGCTCCGCGGGCTGCCGCACAGCGAGGTGATGGAGTTCGTCGCCGGGCTCGGCGCGCGCACCGTCGCCGTCACGCCCGTCCCCGGGACGACCGCGACGAGCGTGGAGGCGGTGCTGGAGCGGGTCCGGGAGATCGCGGCGCTGCGCGCGGACCTCGACTTCGGCATCGACGGCATCGTGATCAAGGCGGACGCCGCCGCCGACCAGGCCGACGCGGGGCTGTCGTCGCGCGCGCCGCGCTGGGCGGTCGCCTACAAGCTCCCGGCCGTCGAGAAGATCACCCGCCTGGTCGGCGTCGAGTGGAACGTGGGCCGCACCGGCGTCATCGCGCCCCGCGCCCATCTCGAGCCCGTCGAGGTGGACGGCTCGGTCATCGAGTACGCCACCCTGCACAACGCCGCCGACATCGAGCGGCGCGGGCTGCTGCTCGGCGACCACGTCACCGTCTACAAGGCGGGGGACGTGATCCCCCGCGTGGAGGCGCCGGTGGCGCACCTGCGCACCGGCGACGAGAAGCCGATCGAGGTCCCCGAGGTCTGCCCGCGCTGCGGCGACGAGATCGACGTGTCGCAGCAGCGGTGGCGCTGCGTGCGCGGCCGCGACTGCCACGCCGTCGCGTCCGTCCGCTACGCCGCCGGCCGCGACGCCCTGGACATCGAGGGCCTCGCCGGGAGCCGCATCGACCAGCTCGTCGCGGCCGGGCTCATCGCGGACTTCGCCGACCTGTTCGCCCTCACCCGCGAGCAGGTCATCGGGCTCGACCGGATGGGCGAGACGAGCACCGCGAACCTGCTCGCCGCGATCGAGGCCGCGAAGGCGAAGCCGCTGAACAAGGTCTTCTGCGCGCTCGGGGTGCGCAAGACCGGCCGCTCCCTGTCCCGGCGCATCGCCCGCCACTTCGGCACGATGGACGCGATCCGCGCGGCGGACGCCGAGGCGTTCCAGGAGGTCGACGGGATCGGCGCGGACAAGGCCGAGGTCTGCGTCGAGGAGATCGCCGCGCTCGCGCCGCTGATCGACAAGCTCGTCGCCGCCGGGGTGAACATGACCGAGCCCGGCGCGACCGGCCGGCCCGCGGCGGCGCCGTCCCAGGACGGGACGGACGGGACGGACGCGGCGGCCGGGGCGGCGGAGGGCGCGGCGGACCTCCCGCTCGCCGGGCTGTCGGTGGTCGCGACCGGCGCGATGTCCGGCCCGCTCGACGGGCTGTCCCGCAACGAGGTCAACGAGCTCATCGAACGCGCCGGGGGACGGGCGTCCTCGTCGGTGTCGGCGAAGACGTCGCTGCTCGTCGCCGGGGAGAAGGCCGGGTCCAAGCGGGCCAAGGCCGAGAAGCTCGGCGTCGAGATCGTCACCCCGGAGGAGTTCGCCGACCGCGTCGCCGCCTTCCTCTGACCCGGACCGCCCCGGACCGTCAGCGGCCGCCGCCGGACCGGACGAGCCAGCTCAGCAGCAGCATCACGTCCAGCCGGCCGTCGAGCTCGGTGAACCGGCCGCCGGTCAGTTCGTGGATGCGGCGCAGCCGGTACCGGACGGTCTGCTCGTGGATGTGCAGCCGCTCGGCCGCGACGACGGCGTTGTCGCCGGACTGCAGGTACGTCAGCAGCGTCTCCGCCAGCGGCTGCCGCCGCTGGCGGGGCAGCTCCAGCAGCGGCCCGAGGACGGCGCCCGCGGTGGCGCCGACGAGTTCCTCGGCGGCGAGCGTCGCCAGCGACGCCACGTGCTCGGCGCAGCGGACGGGCTCGCCGCGCGGCAGCATCCCCCGCTCGATCAGCGTCAGCGCGTGCCGCGCCCAGCGCAGCGACACCGCGCCCTGCGCCACCGGCACGGTCGGGCCGATCGCGGCGGTGCCGAGCCGGTGCAGGGCGGGCCACAGCCGCTCCTGCCCGGGGCCGTCCGGGTCGGGCACCACCAGGAACGGGATGGGCGCGTCCCAGTCGGCCAGCACCGACGGCGGCAGGATCCGGGCCCCGGCGGGCGCGCCCGCCGGGAGCGCGACCAGTCCGATGCTCTTCGGCAGGTCCCAGCGCGCCGCGACCGCCAGCTCGGCGATCGCCTCGTGCGCGGGGGGCGGCTCGAGGATCAGCATGTCGCGGAGCCGTTCGCGGCGCCGCTCCCGCGCGGTCGCGAGCTGGCCCTGCTCGCGCGCGTAGCCCTGCGCGGCGGCGTCGGCGATCCGGGAGACCAGCATGAACAGCGAGTCGGTGAGGCGGCCCAGCGTCTCCCGCGACCAGCCGAGCCGGTAGGCGTCCATGATGAACCGCTGGCACGCGACCTGGCAGCTCACCCGCATCGCCGTCTGCAGCGCGTCCAGGCCGCGGCCCTGCCGGGCCTCGAGCTCGCCGAGGCGCGTGTACAGCTCGGTGAGCTTGCGGGGGTCGGCGTCGGGATGGTCGACCGAGTCGACGAAGAACGCGACCGCGTCGCGGACCGCGCGCTCGACCCGCTCGGCGTACTCGCCGTCGTCGCCGGAGTACTCGGGGACCTGCTCACGGATCTCCCGCTCCATCTCCCGTACGGCTTCCTGCACGTGCTGGCGCAGCATGCCGGGCAGTTCGTCGGGCAGGGGACCGACCACGAAGACCTCCCTCCGGGGACGGGCTCACCTTAGGCGTCCCGGGTGATCGCTGTCACCCTGGGGGCCGCGTCAGCCGTTTGCCCAGCCGTTGCGCGGGCTTCTCCACGAACCGGTACGCCAGCGCGGACGCCCCGAGGACGCCCGCGACCAGCAGCGCGCCCCAGCCGAGCCGCTCCGGTACCGGCAGCGACCCCGGGTCCTCCCCGGCGGCCGACCAGACCGCCTGGACCACCAGCGGGTGCAGCAGGTACATCGAGTAGCTGACCAGGCCCGACCACACGAGCGCCCGCGGCATCGTCCGGTGCCGCAGGGCGAGGCCCGCGAGGAACGTCAGCCAGGCCGCCGCGACGGCGAGCGACCAGTCGAGGCCGAGCGACTCCGGGTACCCGTGCTGCGACCAGGTGGGCGGCGGCCGCAGCCCCGCGAGCAGCGTCAGCACCGGCACCACCGCGATCATCGCGGCGGCGGGCCAGGCCCGCAGCCGGCCGTCCTGCAGCCCGCGGACGGCGGTCCCGGCGAACATCGTCGCGATGATGCACAGGCTCTCGACCCCGCCGATGCGGCTGTTGAGCACCAGCAGCGTCAGCGCCAGCGTCGCCACCACGGCGACCCCGATCCGCCGGACGGCCGGTCCGCCGAACAGCGCCGCGAGCCCGGCCGCGAGGACGGCCGCCGCGACGAGCGTCGTCCCGTCCGGCCAGCGGGCCGCCAGCAGCTGCGACGGCAGCACCACGCCGAGCAGGGCCGCCGCGATCCCGAACCCGAGCGCGATCCGCGCGCTGGCCCGCTTCACCCCGGCGACGAACATCGCCGTCACCAGCAGGTAGAAGATCATCTCGTACGAGAGCGTCCAGAACACGTTCACGACGTTCGGCACGCCGAGGAGGTCCTGCAACATCGTCAGGTGGGCGAGCGCCGCCGTCCACGGACGGTCGCCGAGCGCGGCGGGCAGGCCGTAGCCCAAACCCGCCACGGCGAGCGCCAGCGCGAGCGCCACCGACACCGCCCACGCCGGGTACAGGCGGAAGAACCGCCCGACCCAGAACGCGCGGACGCTGCCGCGCCGCTCCAGCGAGAACGGCACCACGTAGCCGCTGACGAGGAAGAACACGAAGACGCCGTAGCGTCCGAAGTCGAACCAGGGACTCGCGGTGGCGCGGACCTCGGGCAGCAGCACGTCGAGCGAGTGCTCGAAGACCACGACCAGGGCGGCGATCCCGCGCAGGGCGTCCAGCCAGCCCATCCGCGGCCGGTTCGCCGCGGGCGCGTCGATCCGAGTGTCCGGTGGGGTCAGAGTGTTCGCCGGCATCCCGGCCACCCTAGGTGCCCTTTCCCGGTGCTCCGCCCAGCGCCCCCTGAACGTTCGCTGAACGCCAGGTCGTCGCCTTGCGGCGTGTCGCCGTCCGGTTCATACCGGGATCGACCTGTCGATGGTGGAACGTCCCCGCGGGCGGGCGGCGGTCAGCCGGGGAGGACGCCCACCGCGCCGTACAGCAGGGGCGGGCCGGTCACGATGCGCGGCCGTTCGGGACGCCACCCCGCCGCGGGGGCCACGCCGGGCTCCAGCGGCACGAACGGCCCGAGCAGCCGCCCGACCTCCGCGGCGCCGCGCGGGTGCAGCGGGACGCCCGCGTCCCGGTACAGCCGCGCCGCCTCGGCCGTCGCGGCGGGCGCGAAGTCGCCGGTGGCGTGCGCGACGACCAGCGCGCTGCCCGGCGCGGCCGCCGCGGCCAGCGCGGCGACGGGCCCGTACGGGTCGGCCAGGAAGTGCAGGACGGACGCGAACACGAGCGCGACCGGCTCGGTGGGGTCGATCAGCCGGCGCACCTCCGCGCTGGCCAGGATCGCCGCCGGGTCGCGCAGGTCCGCCCGCAGCGCCGCGACGCCGTCGGCGGCGAGCCGGGCGCGGGCGTGCGCGATGACCAGCGGGTCGGCGTCGACGTACACGACGCGGGGGCCGTGGACGTACCGGGCCGCCATCTGGTGCAGGTTGTCGTCGGTGGGCAGCCCGCAGCCGAGGTCGAGGAACTGCCGGACGCCGCGCGCGGCGAGCGTCCGGACGGCGCGGGCGACGAACGCGCGGCCGTCCCGGGCCGCCGCGGCCGCGCCCGGCAGCACGTCCAGCAGCCGGTCGGCGAGATCGCGGTCGGCGGCGTAGTTGTCCTTGCCGCCGAGCAGGCGGTCCTGGACCCGGGCGAGGCCCGGGCGGTGCAGGTCGGGGACGGGGCCCGGCCCGCGCTCCGGTGGGGTCCCGGGCGCGGCGGCGGGCGCCCGCTCGTTCGCGGGGCCCCGGCCGGGGGCCCGTCCGCTCGTCGCCGTCCCTGGCATCACCTGTCGCCTTCCCCTGGGGAGCAAGTGCGGTGGCTGCCATCGACGGTAGAACGCCCGGGGCGGGTCGCGCGGGGCCCGGAGTCCGGGTGGACCGAAACGCCCGCGCCGGGTGTCCGGATCGGGTCACGCGCGTTTGTGCGGCGGTGCGGCGGGCCGGGAGAGACGAGTGCGGCGCCGCAGGTAGAGGCGGTCGCGGAGAAGGGACGAGCGCTGCGCGGCTGTGAGCGGAGGGTTCCACCGGATTGGCCGCTTCCGGCCATGACAGCGAGTTGACCGGCGGTGTGAAGGGTTGTCGAAATTCGCCGTCTGCCGCCCGCCCGTATGGCGCATCTCACCATAGGCCCCGCCGGGGCGGCGCCCCCGGCCGGGGCTCAGCGGCGGCAGCGCCCGCGGCGCCCGCGGCTCTCCTCGGCGGCCCGGCTCAGCTCCTCGAGCACGAGCGTCGCGCCGATCCCGGCCAGCCACGTGTCCTTCGCGAGCGGGATGCCGTCCTGGGTGGGGCGGATGCTCCCCTTCTCGTGCATCCCGGGCAGCCGCAGGTAGAGGCCGGTCAGGCCGCCCGCGAACGCGGTGAGCGCGGCGCCCGCGAGCGCGGTCGGGACGAACGGCGCCATCAGCGCGGCGCCGAGCGCCGCCTCGGCCGTCCCCAGCATGCGGGTGAACTTGTGCGGGTCCTTCGACGCCAGGAAGGGGTACGCCGTCTTCGCCGTGCCGTGGATGTAGTCCGCGGTCCCCGGGTCGCCCTTCAGCTTCGACAGCCCCGAGTTCAGGATGAACGCGCCCACGACCACGCGGGCCGGCATCTGGTGCGCGCGAGCAAGAAAACGCATCGTTCCCCACAAGGATCAGGTGAGTCCGGGCGCACCCTGTCATTCCCGCCGATTCCCACGGGCACCCGGAGGCGCGGTCAATTTTCGGCATCGCCGGCCCGCTACCCCGCCGGGCGCAGCCCGGCCCGGGCGCTCTGCTCCCGGCGGCGGACTCCCGGAGCATCCGCGCATCCGACGACGGCCCCCGTGCCGGCCTCGCACCATCGCAGGGTCGCACCGAGAGTGAGGAGTCGCGAGATGTCGGTACAGGAAGCCGTCCCGGGGAGGAGCCCCGCGGGACGTGCGTGGCGGCCGCGTCCGGCCGTCCGCAAGACGCTGCTGCTGGTGCACGTCCTCGCCTCCGTGGGGCTGGTCGGCGAGGTGTGGGCGCTCGTCATGCTCAACCTCGCGGCGACGGTGACGGCGGACGCCGCGCTGGTCGAGCCCGCGTACCGGCTGATGCCCGTGCTGGTGATGAGCGGCGGGATCCCGCTGAGCTTCATCGCGCTGGCCACCGGGATCGCGCTCGGCCTGGGCAGCAAGTGGGGGGTGCTGCGGCACCGGTGGGTGTTCGCGAAACTGCTGCTGCTGGTCGTGGTGATCCTGTTCGGGGCCCTGCTGGGGCAGCCCGAGGCGCTGGCGGAGGCGGCGGCCGCCGGGACCCTTCCGGACACCGCGCGCAGGTGGCGGGAGGTCGCGGTGGTCGCCGTCCAGCTCGCCATGCTGCTGGCGGCCACCGGCCTGTCGATCTTCAAGCCGCGCGGCCGAATGCCCTGGCCGCGCCGCCCCGACCGCCGCCCCTGACCCCGGCCCCGAGCGGCACCGCGGGCTCAGCCCGGTTCGTCGGCGAGGCGCTCCGCCACCGCGCGCAGCGCCTCGACGCACGCCCGCACCGCCGGCCGGTCGGCGTCCGTCCGCCAGACCACGTAGATCGCGCGGCGGACGGCCGGGCGGGTGGCGAGCATCCGCACCCCGGCGGGGACGGGGTCGCGGCCGAGCCGGGGGACCAGCGCGGCGGCCAGGCCGGCCGCCACGAACGCGAGCTGCGTGGAGTAGTCGGCGACGTTGCAGACGATCTCCGGGTCGGCGCCGTGCTCGCGCAGCGTGTGCAGCAGCTGCCGCTCGCAGGTGCCGCCCGCCGTCCACGCCGCCCACCGCAGCCCGCCCAGCTCGGCCAGGTCGACCGTCCGCCGCCGGGCGAGCGGATGCCCGGCGGGGAGCGCGAGGTCGATGACGTCCGACGCCAGGAGCAGCCGCGACACCGCGGCGGGCAGCGGCGTCGGCAGCGTGTCCCAGCTCTCCACCACCGCGACGTCGATGTCCCCGCGGTCCAGGGCGGGCAGGACGGTCTCGGCCTCGCCCTCGTCCAGGGTGGGCGACAGGCGCGGGTGGCGCTCCCGCAGCGCGGCGAGCGCCTGCGGCAGCACCGCGCGGGCCGCGGTGACGAACGAGCCGAGCCGTACGGGCCCGACCGCGTCCTCGCGCAGCCCGTCCAGCTCCGCGCGGGCGGCCGCGAGCTGGGCCAGCACCCGCGCGGCGTGCCCGGCCAGGACGTGCCCGGCGCCGGTGAGCCGGACGCCGCGGCCCCGCGGCTCGAGCAGCCGGTGCCCGGTCTCCCGCTCCAGCTTCGCGAGCTGCTGCGACACCCCGGACGGCGTCACGTGCAGGGACTCGGCGGCGGCCGCGATCGTGCCGTGGACCGAAACCGCGTGCAGGGCCCGCAGCCGTTCGATGTTCATCGTCACGGTAGGAATGCTACCGATTTGGACTTAAAAAGCGTTGCTTGTGCTAAATGTTGCGCTGCGGGAGCGTGGAGCGCGTGCGAAGGACCGACCCGCGGCTCCAGGTGATCGCCGGCGCCGCCTTCATCTCCGCCTCCGCGATCTTCGTCGGGCTTTCCGGCGTATCCGCCGCGACGGCCGCGTTCTTCCGCTGCGCGCTCGCCGTGCCGCTGCTGGTCCCGCTCGTCCGGTGGGAGCGGCGGCGGGCGGGCCCGGGGCGCGGCGGGGCGGCGCACGTCGCCGCCGGGCTCCTGCTCGGCGCGGACCTGGTCCTGTGGGGCGCGGCCATCGAGGGCGTCGGCGCGGGCATCGCGACCGTCCTCGTCAACGTGCAGGTCGTGGTGGTGCCGCTGCTCGCGCTGGCCGCGTTCCGCGAGCGCCCGTCGCGGGCGTTCGCGGCGGCGCTCCCGGTCATGCTCGCGGGCGTCGCTCTCGCGGCCGGCCTCGCCGACCAGGGGCCCCGCGCCGCCGACCCGGTGCGCGGGGCGCTCTACGGTGTCGGCGCCGGGGTCGCCTACGGCGGATACCTGTTCCTGACGCGCGTCGCCGGGCGGCACGAGCCCCACCGGGCGCGGCCCGTGCTGCTCGCGACGCTCGGCGCGGGCGCCGCGTCCGTCGCGGTCGGCGCCCCCTGGCACGGCGTCGACCTCGCCCCCGGCTGGGCCGCGTTCGGCTGGCTGGCCGCGCTGGCGGTGACCGGCCAGGTCTGCGGCTGGCTGCTGATCAACGCCGGGCTGCCGCGGCTGCGCGCCGAGGTCGGCGGGGCGCTGCTGCTCCTCCAGCCGGTGCTCGCCGTGCTGCTCGGCGCCGCGGTGCTGGCCGAGCGGCCCGCGCCGGCCCAGCTCGCCGGCTGTGCCCTGGTCGTCGCCGCCGTCCGGCTGGCCGGGCGCCGCGAGCCCCCGCCGCCGCAGGACGCGGTGCCCGCGGTCCCCGCCGGGACGGAACGGGCGGCCGCCGCGCGGCCCGCGCGCTAACGTCGGGCCCATGGAGTGGGCGGCGGAGCACGAGATCACGTCCGGCGCCGCGGCGGCGCTCGTGGGGGAGCGGTTCCCCGAGCTGCGCGGCGCGCCGGTCGAGCCGCTCGCGACCGGCTGGGACAACACGGTGTTCCGCGTCGGCGGCGACTGGGCGTTCCGGTTCCCGCGCCGGAAGATCGCCGTGCCGGGCGTCGAGCGCGAGATCGCGACGCTCCCCGCGCTGGCACCCCGCCTGCCGCTGCCGATCCCCGTGCCGCGCTACGTGGGCGGGCCCGGCGGCGGGTTCCCCTGGCCGTTCTTCGGCGCGCGGCTCCTCCCGGGGCGGGAGCTCGCCGAGGTCCGGCCGCCGGACGGGCGGCGCGCGGGGATCGCCGCCGCCGTCGGCGGCTTCCTGCGGGCGCTGCACGACCCCGCGCTCGTCCCTGCCGCGGGCGCCGGACTGCCCGTGGACCCGCTCCGGCGGAGCGATCCCGCCCACCGGGCCGCGGCGGCCGCCGAGCGGCTGGCCCGGCTCGCCGCGCTCGGCCTGTGGGAGCCGGACGCCGCCGTCCGCGGCTTCCTGGACGCTGCCCGCGACGCCGCACCGCCCGCCGGGGAGCCCGTGATCGTGCACGGCGACCTGCACGTCCGGCACGTCCTGGTCGGGCCCGCGGGGGAGGCCGCGGGCGTGATCGACTGGGGCGACGTCTGCCGCGCCGACCCGGCCGTGGACCTGTCCCTGGCGTACGCCGCGTTCACCGGCGGCGACCGTGCCGCGTTCCTGGACGCCTACGGGCCCGTGCCGCCGGACCGGGAGCGGGCGGCGCGGGTGCTGGCGCTGTTCATCGCCGCCGCGCTCGCCGAGTACGCCGCGTCCGAAGGGCTCGCGGCGCTGCTGGCGGAGTCGCTCGCCGGGATCGGGCGGGCGCTCGCGCACTGAGCCGCCGCCCCGGCGCCGCCGGGTGCGGTCAGGTGCGCATGTAGACGCGGATCGCGGTGCCGTCCGGGCCGGTGTGCACGCGCACCAGGTCGGCGAGGTGGTTGACGAGCAGAATCCCGCGGCCGCCGTGCGGGCTCATCTCCACCGGGATCCGCCCGGCGAGCGGATCGGCGATCGTCCCGGCGTCCCGCACCTCGCAGACGACCCGGCCGTCCTCGGCCCAGATCCGCGCGGTGCCCGTCCCGCCGCCGTGCAGGCAGGAGTTCGCGGCCAGCTCGTTGACGGCCAGCTCCATGTCGCCCGCCGCGTCCGGGGCGAGGCCGAGCCGCGTCGCCCAGGCCCACGCGAACTCCCGGACCATCGGCAGCGCGTCGAGATCGAAGTCGATGCGGTACGCCTCGGCGGGCGGCGGCAGCGGCCGGTTGTAGTCGCTGACGATCCGGTCCGGCGCGTAGTCGCCGCTCTCGCGCTCGCCGTCCGCGTCGATGAGCACCGGGTGCGTGGCGCGGGCGTCGGCGAGCGCGCGGTCGTCCAGCCGGGTCGCGTCGTACGGGCACAGTATCGTCACGCGCCGTCCCGCGAACGCGAGGTTGATCAGCGCCTCGTGCTGGGCGCAGGCCGGGTACTCGGTCTCCGACCGGCCCGGCCAGATCGGTTCGCCGATGATCCGCACCCGCGCGGCCCGGTGCCGGTCGGCGAAGTCGCGCAGCACACCGGGGATGATCCGTCCCGGGTTGCGCCCCGCCTCGGTCATGTCGAGCCAGGTGACGGACGCCGCCGCGGCGCCCGGGGCGTCGCCGCCGAGAGCGTCCCGCAGCGTCGCCAGCTTCTCGCCCGGCACCGCCACGGCGACGGGCTCGCCCTCCGCGACGCCGTCCCGGACGAACGGCACGGTCCCCGCGAGGTACTCCTCGTCGCTCCCGTAGAACAGGGCGGGGTGGACGAACGCGTCGGCGTCCGCGCCGCGGTCCGTCGCCGCCGTGCCCGTGAAACCCGTGCCCGTGAAACCCGTGTCCGCGGAGCTCATCGCGTCGCCGCCCCGCACGGCGCCCCCATCTCGTCCATCGGCCCGAGCGTACGCGCCCTGCGGCGGCGGTTCGGTATGGCCCCCGTCGATGATCTGCCCCCTGACTCGGTGAACGCCGTTCACCTAACGGTTACCCCGCAGCGAAACGCAAAAACGGGAGGTTTCGCATCATTTCCGCTACGTTACCTGCCGGAAGCGCGCTGTCGCCTCCGCCGGCTCCGGCAGCAGCGCGGCGTCCACGACGTCCGTCAGCCGGTCCCGCCTGCGGTGCGCGGCGCGCTGCCGCTCGGCGCCCGTCCCGCCGGCCAGCAGCCGCCCGACCCCGCGCGCGACGCTGTCCGCGTCGCCGCTGTCGCGCAGCGCGGGCGCCGCGCGGGCGAGCAGGGCGGCGGCCAGGTCGCGCTGCGCCGCGGGACGCCCGGTCCGCACGTCCAGGCCCGTCCCCGCGGTCCCGTCGCGGGCCGCCAGCCAGTACGCGGCGCGCAGCATCTCCTGCGGCGGGGCGGGCGCCGGATCGCCCGCGTCGACGGCGGCGGCGGCCGTCTCCACCAGCGCCCGGATCAGCCCGGCGAGCGCCGCCGCGTCCGCCGCCGTCAGCGCCACGTCGGCGACCCGCACCTCCACCGTCGGGAGCCGCGCGGACGGCCGGACGTCCCAGAAGATCGTCCCGGTGTCCATGAGCGCGCCGCACTCCAGGAGGGACGCGACCAGCTCCTCGTAGTGGGACAGCGACGCGAAGTAGGGCGGGGGCCCGGCCACCGGCCAGCGCGCCCACGTCAGCGCCCGCCAGCAGGCGTGCCCGGTGTCGCGGCCCGCCCAGAACGGCGAGTTGGCCGCCAGCGCCAGCAGCGTCGGCAGCCAGGGCCGCAGGTGGTTGCCGACGAGGACCGCGCGCTCCCGGTCGGGCATCTCGACGTGCACGTGGCACGAGCAGATGCTCTGCTCGTCGTCCAAACCGCGGTAGGTCGCGACGCTCTCGGCGTACCGGGCGCCCGCGGTGATCGGCGCCGGCACGAGGTCGCCCAGCACCGGCGTGCCGGTCGCGGCGAGCCGCAGCCCCTCCGCCGCGGCGGCGTCCGCCATCGCGGCCCGCATCTGCCGGACCTGCTCCTCGAGCTTCACCAAGTCGTCGCAGGGCGGGGTCTTGGCCTCGGCGAGGAACCCGACCAGCTCGGTGGACGCCCGCTCGCCCAAAGTCGCCGCGGCGCGGCGCACCACGTCGGCGGCGCGGGGGACGACCTCGCGCGTGCCGGGATCGACGACGAAGTACTCTTCCTCGATTCCGAAACGCGGCGCCATTCCCCCACCTCGGCTCGTGCGCGCCGCGGGCCGCCTGTCACGTCACAGCCGCGTCACCGCGACGGCACATCACTTCGACGTTACGTGACGGACGGCGGCTTGGCACGTGCCTTTTCGGTGTGTCAGGGCCCCGAGTCGACCCACAGGACCGCGAGAGCCGCGAGGTGCGTGATCACAACGATGCCCAGGCTCACGATGAACAGCATCTTCGCCGGGCCGTGCGGGAAGTACTTGCCCTGCTTCAGCGGGCCGAGTTCACGCTGCCGGGCGGCGATCCGCTCCTCGAGCGGCGGACGGCCGAACACCGCTACGCCCGGGGATCGTCGACGACGACGTCGCTCATGATGTCGACGGCGAGGGCGACCACTCCGCCGAGGGCGACCACCGCGGCCCCGGCGCCGAAGACCACCCAGCTCGGCCCCATGACGAGCCCCGCGCCGCCGATGGCGAAACCGATGAAGATGATGCTGACGGCGACCCAGGACTTCGGGCGCCCGGCGTGGCTGCCGCTCGACATGCGCGTTGTCTTCCCTCTAGCAGGTTCCGGTGGGGATTCGATCTACGTGGCCGAACTCTAGCAACGACCCTCCGCACCGGCGTTTCCGGGGTGCCCGTACCGCCCCGCGAGCCGTCACACGAGCCCCTCACACGAGCCCCTCACACGAAGGCGCCGTGGCCGGTCGCCGCGCGGCCGACGATCAGCGTGTTGATCTCCCGGGTGCCCTCGTAGGAGTACAGCGCCTCGGCGTCGGCGACGAACCGCCCGATGCCGTAGTCCAGGACGATGCCGTTGCCCGCCATCAGCTCCCGCGCCCAGCCGACCGCCTCCCGCATCCGGGTGGTGCAGTACGCCTTCGCGAGGGCCGAGTGCTCGTCGCGGTACAGGCCCGCGTCCTGGAGCTGCGCGAGCCGCACGACCATGCCGAGGGAGGCCGTCGCGTTGCCCAGCATCCGCACCAGCAGGTCCTGGACGAGCTGGAACTCGGCGATCACCCGGCCGAACTGCTCCCGCTCGACCGCGTAGCGGCGGGCGATCTCGTACGCCGCGAGCATCACCCCGACCGCCTGCCACGCGACGCCGCTGCGCGTCCGGCGCAGCACGGCGGCGGTGTCGCGGAACGTGCGGGCGTCCACCAGCCGGTCCTCCTCGGGCACCCGGCAGTCCTCGAGCACGATGTCGGCGTTCTGCACCGTCCGCAGCGCGATCTTGTTCTCGATGCGGGTGGCGGTGAACCCCGGCGTGTCCTTGCCGACCACGAACCCCTTCACCTGCCCGTCGTCGGCGTCGCGCGCCCACACGACGGTCAGGTCCGCGAACGTGGCGTTGCCGATCCACCGCTTGGCGCCGTTCAGGATCCAGTGGTCCCCGTCGCGGCGCGCGGTCGTCCGCAGGCCCAGTGCGACGTCCGACCCGCCCTCCGGCTCGGTCAGCGCGAACGCCCCGATCTTCTCCATCCGCCCCATCGCGGGCAGCCACCGGGCGCGCTGCTCCGGCGACCCGCACCGGCCGATGCTGCCCATCGCCAGCCCCGAGTGGACGCCGAAGAACGTGGCCATGGACGGGTCGACGCGGGCCATGTCCATCGCGAGGAACCCGGTCAGCAGGCTGCTGGGCCGCTCCCCGGGGCACTCCTCGTAGGGCAGGCCGGCGACGCCCAGCTCGGCGTACCCGGGGATCAGGTCGAACGGGAACTCCGCGCGGGCCCAGCAGTCGTTCGCGATCGGCGCGACCTTCTCCTCCAGGAAGGCCCGCACCCGCCCGACGATCTCCTGCTCGCGCTCGTCGAGGAGGTCCTGCATGCGATAGAGGTCACCGGGAAGGGAATCCAAGGTCATGCGGGCCACCTTCCCGGTGGCCGGGCTCCTAACCTGAGCCGCCGGGCGTCCGGCGCGCGCCCGCGGACGGGTCTCCCGGCCACCGGGACCCCGCCCGCGAACGCCCGGTATGCGCTCGCTTACCATCCAGGGCATGACGGTGCCGCCTGAAGAACTCGAACTGGCCGCCGCCTTCCCCCCGGCCGAGCGGGACCGGTGGCGGGAGATGGTGAAGGGGGTGCTGCGCAAGTCCGGCGCGGCGACCGACGACACGCCCCCTGAGGAGATCGAGGGTCTGCTGACCCGCGAGTCGTACGACGGCGTCCCGATCGGCGCCCTGTACACCGCCGAGGACGCCCCCGCCGGACGCCCGGGGCTCGCCCCGTACGTCCGCGAGGTGCGGCCCGACGGCGAGGGCCTCGCGGGCTGGGACGTACGGCAGCGGCACGACCACCCCGACCCGGCGGTCACCCGGGAGGCGATCCTCGCCGACCTGGAGAACGGCGCGACCTCGATCTGGCTGCGGCTCGGCGAGGCGGGCCCGCCCGTCGCCGCGCTGCCCGAGGCGCTGCGCGGCGTCCTGCTCGGGCTCGCGCCCGTCGTGCTGGACGCGGGGGAGCAGGCAGCCGACGCCGCCGAGGCGTTCCTCGCGCTGGCGGCGGAGCGCGGCGACGCCGACGCCGTCGCCGGGAACCTCGGGCTCGACCCGCTCGGCCTCGCCGCCCGCACCGGCACGGCCCGGCCGCTCGGCGCCGCCGCCGCGCTCGCCGCCCGCTGCGCCCGCGAGTTCCCGCGGCTGCGCGCGGTCGTCGCCGACGGCACCCCGTACCACGACGCGGGCGGCTCGGACGCCGAGGAGCTGGGCGCCGCCGTCGCCGCCGGAGTCGCCTACCTGCGGGCCCTCACCGACGCCGGGCTCGGCGTGGACGAGGCGTTCGCGCAGATCGAGTTCCGGCTCGCCGCCAACGCCGACCAGTTCTCCTCCATCGCCAAGCTCCGCGCCGCGCGCCGCCTGTGGACCCGCGTCGCCGAGGCGAGCGGCGCGGCGGAGGGGACGTCCGCGCGGATCCACGCGGTGACGTCCGCGGCGATGATGACGCGCCGCGACCCGTGGGTGAACATGCTGCGCACCACCGTCGCCGCGTTCGCCGCCGGGGTCGGCGGCGCCGACGCCGTCACGGTCCTGCCGTTCGACGCGCGCCTCGGCCTGCCGGACGACTTCGCCCGGCGCATCGCCCGCAACACGCAGACGCTGCTGCTGGAGGAGTCGAGCCTGGCCCGCGTCGTCGACCCGGCGGGCGGCTCCTGGTACGCCGAGCGCCTCACCGAGGACATCGCGCAGGCCGCCTGGGACCGCTTCACCGAGATCGAGCGGGCCGGCGGCCTCGCCGCCGCCCTCGAGTCCGGGCTCGTCGCCGGCCGCATCGCCGCGACGTGGGAGCGGCGCCGCAAGGACATCGCCCGGCGCACCGCGCCGCTCACCGGCGTCAGCGAGTTCCCGAACCTCGCCGAGCGGCTCCCCGAGCGGGAGCCCGCGCCGGCCCGTCCCGGCGGCGGGCTGCCCGTCGTGACGTACGCGCAGGACTTCGAGGCCCTCCGCGACCGCTCCGACGCGCACGCCGACGCGACCGGCGCCCGTCCCGCGGTGTTCCTCGCGACGCTCGGGCCGGTCGCCGTCCACACCGCCCGCGCGTCCTTCGCCGCGAACCTGTTCCAGGCCGGCGGCGTCGAGACCGTGGCCGGGCCGCCCGAGGAGTTCGCCGCGTCCGGCGCGCCGGTCGCGTGCGTCTGCTCCAGCGACAAGGTGTACGCCGAGCGGGCCGCGGACGCCGCCCGCACGCTGAGGGACGCGGGCGCGAAGCGGGTCTGGCTCGCGGGCAAGGGAACGTACGAGGGCGTGGACGCCAACGTGTTCGCCGGATGCGACGCGGTCGAGGTGCTGGAGACGACCCTCCACGATCTGGGAGTGAAGTGATGATCCCCGACTTCAGCGACATCGAGCTCGGGACGCCGCCGCCCGCGGCCGGCGCCGCCGCCCGGTGGCGCGCGGCCGTCGCCGAGGCCACCGGCAAGGAGCCCGAGGCGCAGACGTGGGACACCCCGGAGGGCGTCGACGTCCTGCCGCTCTACACCGCGGACGACCTCGGCGGCGTCGACTTCCTGGGCACCCTCCCCGGCATCGCGCCGTACCTGCGCGGCCCCTACCCCGCCATGTACGCGACGCAGCCGTGGACGATCCGCCAGTACGCCGGGTTCTCCACCGCGGAGGAGTCCAACGCCTTCTACCGGCGCAACCTCGCCGCGGGGCAGAAGGGCCTGTCGGTCGCGTTCGACCTCGCCACCCACCGCGGCTACGACTCCGACCACCCGCGCGTGGCCGGGGACGTCGGCATGGCCGGGGTCGCGATCGACTCGATCTACGACATGCGGCAGCTCTTCGACGGCATCCCGCTCGACCGGATGAGCGTGTCGATGACGATGAACGGCGCCGTGCTGCCGGTGCTGGCGCTCTACATCGCCGCGGCCGAGGAGCAGGGGGTGAAGCCGGAGGCCCTCGCGGGGACCATCCAGAACGACATCCTCAAGGAGTTCATGGTCCGCAACACCTACATCTACCCGCCGCAGCCGTCGATGCGGATCATCTCCGACATCTTCGAGTACACCTCGCAGCGGATGCCGAAGTACAACTCGATCTCGATCTCCGGCTACCACATCCAGGAGGCCGGGGCCACGGCCGACCTGGAGCTCGCCTACACCCTCGCGGACGGCGTCGAGTACATCCGCGCCGGGCGCGAGGCGGGCCTCGACATCGACGCGTTCGCGCCGCGGCTGTCGTTCTTCTGGGCGATCGGCATGAACTTCTTCATGGAGGTCGCGAAGCTCCGCGCCGCGCGGCTGCTGTGGGCGAAGCTCGTCAGGGGCTTCGATCCGAAGAACCCGAAGTCGCTGTCGCTGCGGACGCACTCGCAGACGTCCGGCTGGTCGCTGACCGCGCAGGACGTCTACAACAACGTCGCCCGCACCTGCATCGAGGCGATGGCCGCCACGCAGGGCCACACCCAGTCGCTGCACACCAACGCGCTGGACGAGGCACTCGCGCTGCCGACCGACTTCTCCGCCCGCATCGCCCGCAACACGCAGCTGCTGCTGCAGCAGGAGTCCGGGACGACCCGCGCCATCGACCCCTGGGGCGGCAGCGCCTACGTCGAGCGGCTCACCTACGACCTCGCCCGCCGCGCCTGGGGCCACATCGCCGAGGTCGAAGAGGCCGGCGGCATGGCGAAGGCGATCGACGAGGGGCTGCCGAAGCTGCGCATCGAGGAGGCCGCGGCCCGCACCCAGGCCCGCATCGACTCCGGGCGGCAGCCCGTCATCGGCGTCAACAAGTACCGCGCGGACGCCGAGGAGCAGATCGAGGTCCTCAAGGTCGACAACGCGTCCGTCCGGGCGCAGCAGCTCGACAAGCTGCGGCGGCTCCGCGAGGAGCGGGACGACGCCGCGGTCGGGTCGGCCCTCGCGGCGCTGACCGCCGCCGCCGACGCGGCGACGAACGGGAACCGCCCGTCCGGGCTGGAGCACAACCTGCTCACCCTCGCGATCGACGCCGCCCGCGCCAAGGCGACCGTCGGCGAGATCTCCGACGCCCTGGAGCGGGCGTGGGGGCGGCACGCCGCGCAGATCCGTACGATCTCCGGTGTGTACCGCGACGAGGCAGGGCCCGCCGAGGGCATCGAGCGGGCGCGCGCCGCGACCGCCGCCTTCGAGGAGGCCGAGGGGCGCCGCCCGCGCATCCTGGTCGCCAAGATGGGGCAGGACGGCCACGACCGCGGCCAGAAGGTGATCGCGACCGGGTTCGCCGACCTCGGCTTCGACGTCGACGTGGGCCCGCTGTTCCAGACCCCCGCCGAGGTCGCCCGGCAGGCGGTGGAGGCCGACGTGCACATCGTCGGCGTCAACTCGCTCGCGGCCGGCCACCTCACGCTGGTGCCCGCGCTGCGCGAGGAGCTGGCCGCGCTCGGCGCCGAGGACGTCATGATCGTCGTCGGCGGGGTGATCCCGCCGCAGGACTTCGACGAGCTGCGCGCCGCCGGAGCGTCCGCGATCTTCCCGCCGGGGACCGTCCTCGCCGACGCCGCGCAGGGCCTGCTGGACGAGCTGGCGGCGCGGCTGGGCCACGAGAAGGCGGGGGAGAACGGCGACCGGTGAGGCCCCTGGAGGACTACGTCGCCGGGGTGCGGGACGGTTCGCGCGCGTGGATCGCGCGGGCCATCACGCTCGTCGAGTCGGCCCGCCCCGACCACCGCGCGCTCGCGCAGCGGCTGCTGGTGGAGCTGACCCCGCACGCCGGCGGCGCCCGGCGCGTCGGCATCACCGGCGTGCCGGGGGTCGGCAAGTCCACGTTCATCGACGCGCTCGGCACCCTGCTCACCGGGCGCGGGCACCGGGTCGCCGTACTGGCCGTCGACCCGTCGTCCACCCGGACCGGCGGCAGCATCCTCGGCGACAAGACCCGCATGCAGCGGCTCTCCGCCGACGAGAACGCCTTCATCCGGCCGTCGCCGACCGCCGGCACGCTCGGCGGCGTCGCCAAGGCCACCCGCGAGGCGATGGTCGTGATGGAGGCCGCCGGGTACGACGTCGTCCTCGTGGAGACGGTGGGGGTCGGGCAGTCCGAGACGGCCGTGTCTGAGATGGTCGACGCGTTCCTGTTCCTGACGCTCGCCCGCACCGGCGACCAGCTCCAGGGCATCAAGAAGGGCGTCCTCGAGCTGGCCGACGTCATCGCGGTGAACAAGGCCGACGGCGACCACAAGATCGAGGCGAAGCGGGCCGCGCGGGAGCTGTCGGGCGCCCTGCGGATGCTGCGCGGCGACGAGCACGCCCGCGACATCCCCGTCCTCACCTGCAGCGCCCGCGAGGGCACCGGCCTCGAGCGGGTGTGGGACGAGATCACCGCCCATCAGGACGCCCTCCGCGAGAGCGGCGAACTGGACGCCCGGCGGCGCCGCCAGCTCGTCGGCTGGGCGTGGGCGATGGTCCGCGACCGGCTCCTCGCCGACCTGCACGCCGATCCGGACGTCCGCACAATCGCCCCCGAGGTGGAGCGGGAGGTCGCGGATGGCGCGCTCACCCCCGCGCTGGCCGCCGACCGCATCCTGGAGGCGTTCGCGCGGGGCCGCTGAGGTCCGGCCGCCGGGGACCGCGCGTGCGTCCGAAACCACGCGTTGTCACGAGGGCCCGGGTCCGGCGGGCTCCGATCCGGTACAACAGTCGGATGGACGTCATCGCGCTCGACGACCCGACGGACGCGCAGATCAGGCAGTGGCACGGGGTGCTGGCCGCCGTGCACGCCGACGATCCGGCGGCCGAGCCCGCGCCCGAGCCCGCCCACACGGCCGCGCGGCTGCTGGGCGGCGTCCCCGCGGGCCGGCAGCGGCTCTGGGCGGTGCCCGCCGGGGACCCCGCGGCCGGCGGCGGCCCGGACGGCGGCCTCGCCGCCGTGGCCGCCCTGCTGCTGCCCGGCGATCCGGGGACCGGACGGCCGGGAGAGATCGACATCCGGGTGCGGCCCGAGCACCGCCGCCGCGGCCTCGGCCGGCGGCTGCTGCGGGCGGCCGCCGCGGGCCTGCGCGCCGACGGCCGCACAAGCGTGATCGCGCAGGTGCTCGCGGGCACCCCGGCCGTCCCGTTCCTGGAGTCGCACGGCTTCGAGTGCGTACTGACGCTGCGCGGCATGGTGCTCGACCTCGACGGGCTCCCGGCGGAGCGCGTCGCCCGCCTGGTCGCGGACGGGCCCCCGGGGTACCGGCTCGTCCGCTGGCGCGGCGTCGTCCCGGACGGGCGGGCCGCCGCGCTCGCCCGCGCCAAGACCGCGATGGCCGACCTCGCCGAGTACGAGGGCGCCCCCTGGGACGCCGCGCGCGTCCGCGAGATGGCCGAACTGGTCGCCAAGCGCGGCGACGACCTGTACACCGTCGCGGCCCTCACCGGCGACGGCGCGTCGATCGCGGGTTTCACCGAGACGGTCGTCCCGGCCGGGGCGGCGGGCCGCGCCATGCAGTACGACACCGCGGTGGTGCCCGAGCACCGCGGCCGCCGGATCGGCATCTGGGTGAAGGCGGAGATGCTGCGCTGGCTCGCCGCCGAGCGTCCCGAGGTCCGCGAGATCGAGACCGACAACGCCGGCGACAACGTCCACATGATCGCGGTGAACGAGGAACTGGGCTTCCGGGTGGAGCGCGAGTCCATGGAGTACCAGGCCGCGGCGGCCGACCTTCCGTCCTGAACGGCCGGAAAATGCGTTGCCCGCCCCGCCGGGAATCGGCAGGCTGATAGCGGCTTCCGGGAAATGCCCGGAAGTCAGCAGAATTGCCGGACCTTTTCCTCGTAGTTCAACGGCAGAACGCCGCACCGTTAATGCGGATGCTCCAGGTTCGAATCCTGGCGGGGAAGCGGCAGGGGCAGGGGAGGTGTCGCATGCACGTGCTCGTCCTGAACGCGACGTACGAGCCGTTACAGAAGGTCGACCTGCGGCACGCCATCCGCATGCTGGTGCGCGAGGTGGCGGTCGTCGAGGAGGTCGAGGAGGGCCGGACGATCGGCGCGTTCCCCGTCCCGCGCGTCCTGCGCCTCGTCCGGTACGTCGCGATGCGCTGGCGCCACGGCCGCCGCCCGCCGTGGAGCAAGCGCGGCGTCCACCTGCGCGATCGCGGCCGCTGCGCGTACTGCGGGCGCCGCGGCGACACCGTCGACCACGTCCACCCGCAGTCGCGCGGCGGCGGGGACACGTGGGAGAACACCGTCCTGGCGTGTGGGAAGTGCAACAACCGCAAGGGGAACCGGACGCCGGCCGAGGCCGGCCTCCGGCTGCGCGGCACCCCCCGCGTGCCGCGCTGGGAGGAGCTCATGGGCCTGTGACGCCGGGCTTCCCGCTCCGGGCCGGGGCCGCGCGCCCCGGCCCGCACCCCGGATACCGTACACCTTTCGTTACGCTATGTAATTTTCGCATCAACTGAGACAAAATGGTCGTATGTGGTAGCGTGCCGCCAATCTTGAGGCGTGTTATCTAGGAGTGATCTGTGGCGGCCCTCGTTCCCTCCGGCGGCACGGAGCGTCCTGCCGGCGGACGCCCGACGGCTCGGCGCGCGCGGACCGGCGCGCTGGCGCTCGCGCTCGCGCTGGGCGTGACGGCCGTCCCGTCCGCCCGCGCCGCCGCCGTCCCCCGCGCCCCCAAGGATCCGGCGGCCAAGTACGCCGAGCTGAAGAAGCGCGCCGACAAGCTCTCCAAGGAGTACCGCGGCGGGCTGGTCACCCTCGAAGACGCCGAGAAGGGCGCCGAGAAGGCGCGCTCGGCCGCCGAGCGCGCCTCCGGCGACTACGACCGGGCCCGCTCGTCCGTCGCCGCGATCGCCTCCACCGCCTACATGACCGGGCGCTACGAGTCGATCCCGATCGTCACCGACGGCGATCCGCAGGCCGCGCTGCGCGCCGCGAGCGGCCTCGAGCACATCAGCCGCAACAACGGCCGCCGCGTCCAGGCGCTGCGGGCGCTGGACGCGCAGGCCGAGCAGGCCCGCGAGAAGGCGGAGGCGAAGCTCGAGAAGGTCGAGAAGGAGATCGAGAAGCTCGAGAGCCAGCGCGAGCGCGTCAAGAAGCTGCTCGCGAAGTACAAGCCCGAGACGCCCACCGCGTCGGCTTCGTCGGGCTCCGGTTCCGGGTCGGCCCGGCCGGACGGGGCGTCCGGCACCAAGTCGCCCGTCACCGGCAACTCGATGACCGCGCGCATGCGCACCGTCCTCCAGGAGGTCGACGGCAAGTTCGGGCCGTTCCCCACGATCGGCTGCATGCGCCCCGGCGACCCGCAGGACCACGGGTCCGGGCACGCCTGCGACTTCATGGAGAGCACCGGCGGCCAGATGCCGAGCTCGTCGGCCAGCGCCCACGGCGACCAGGTCGCCCAGTACCTCATCGACAACGCGAGCCGTCTCGGCATCAAGTACATCATCTGGAAGCAGCGCATCTGGGACTCGCGCAGCGGCGGCGGCTGGAGCCAGATGGAAGACCGCGGCAGCGTCACCCAGAACCACTACGACCACGTCCACGTCTCCGTCCTGTGACGCCGGACGCGCCGTGACGGCCGTGCCCGGGGACGCGCTCAGTCCAGCGGCACCGTCGCGCGGTCGCGGGCGGACAGCAGCGCCGCCTCGATGACCTCCAGGCCGGTGATCGCGTCGGCGAGGTCGACCGGCGGGGGAGCACCGTCCCGCAGCGTGCGCGCCACGGCGGCGTAGAAGTCGTGGTAGGCGCCCGGCGCGGTCGGCTCGGGCCGCTCGTCGCCCGGGACGCCGACGCGGCCGTACGACTCGGGCGGGGCGATGCCGTAGCCCGGATCGTTCGGGACGAGCCCGGCGCGGAGCGCGTCCTCCTGCACGTCCATGCCGTGGACGGTGTACGCGGCGCGCGACCCGAGGACGCGGAACCGCGGGCCGAGCTGCGCGGCGGTCGCGCTCGCCCACAGGTGCGACCGGGTGCCGCCGCGGTGCTCGAGGGCGACGAACACGTCGTCGGGGGCCGTCGCGCCGCTCCGCCGGACGTCGATCTCCGCGTGCACCCGGACCGGGCGCCCGAACAGCGCGACCGCCTGGTCGATCAGGTGCGAGCCCAGGTCGTACAGGATGCCGCCAGCGTCCCGCGGGTCGGCGCTCTCCTTCCACCCGGGCTTGATCGTCGGCCGCCACCGCTCGAACCGCGACTCGAAGCGCAGCACGTCGCCGAGCGCCCCCGACCCGACGAGGCGCTGCGCGGTCAGGAAGTCGCCGTCCCAGCGGCGGTTGTGGAACGGGACGACCGGCAGGCCCCGGACGGCGCTGAGCGCGGCGAGGGAGCGGGCGTCGGCGGCGGTGGCCGCCGCCGGCTTGTCCACGACGACCGGGACGCCCGACGTCAGCGCCGTCCGGGCGAGGGCGACGTGGTACCGGTTCGGCGCCGCGACCACCACCAGGTCGTAGGCCCCCGACACCTCCCACAGCCGGTCGGCGTGGTCGAGGACCCGCGCGTCCGGGTACCGCTCCTCGACGGCCTTGCGCCGCTCGGGGTCCCCGGTCACGACCGCCGCCAGGCGCATCCCGGGGACGGACGAGATGAGCGGGGCGTGGAAGACCGCGCCCCCGGTGCCGTATCCGATCAAGGCAACACGCAGGTCCATGCCACGATCATGGCCGATGCCGCCCGGGCCGACCGGCGGCGGGGTGGGCCCTGGCCTGCGGCGCACGGCATTCCGCCCGCGCACCGGACGCGGCGAGGACCCCCCCGGGGCGGCGTCAGTCGAACAGGTCGGGCTGCTCGCGGGTGATCTGGTCGTACAGCGGCTGGTAGTTGATCCAGCCGACCAGGTCGTTGCCGATCTGCTCGTGGGTGAGGACGGCGTTGTCGTGCTCGATCGGGACGACCGGGCCCGCGGCCTGCGCGAGCAGCTGCACCTGGCAGGACCGCTCCATCGTGATGAACCACCAGGCGGCGGCGTCCACGGTGTCGCCGACCGTCAGCAGGCCGTGGTTGCGCAGGATGACGGCCTTGTGCCCGCCGAGGGCGGCGGCGATCCGCTTGCCCTCCTCCAGGTCGGTGACGACGCCGGTGTAGTCGTCGAACAGGCCGTGGTCCTGGTAGAACGCGCACACGTCCTGCGTGATCGGCTCCAGCTTGCGGCCGAGCGCCGACATCGCCCGCCCGTACGTCGAGTGGCTGTGCGCGGCGGCCACCACGTCCGGCCGGGCCTGGTGCACCTGCGAGTGGATCGCGAACGCCGCCTCGTTCACCGGGTAGCGGCCCTCGACGACCTTGCCCTCGTGGTTCACCAGGATCAGGTCGCTGACCTTGATGTGCTTGAAGGACATCCCGAACGGGTTCACCCAGAAGTGGTCGGTGCGCTCGGGGTCGCGCGCGGTGATGTGCCCGGCCACGCCCTCCTCGAAGCCGAACTTGCCGAAGATCCGCAGCGCGGCGGCCAGCCGCTCCTTGCGGTGCCGGCGCTCGTCCTCGACGCTGTCGAAGTTCGGCGGCAGCCGGAAGATCAGGTCGGTCGGCAGCTTCTCCAGGAACTCTTCGTCCTCGGCCATCGGTCGCTCCTCGGGTGCTCGGCTGCCTCCACCGAACACCACCCGGCCGCCGTCCGGCTAGATCCGCGCCGCCCAACCCCGGTGCGCCCGGTTGTCCGGCGGGGACAACGAGGCCGCACAATGGCGGCATGGAGCCACGAGAGGGCGACCGGTTCCTGCGGCTGCTGGTCGAGCGCAGCGCGGACCCGGCGGTGCTGGACGCGACGGTCCGCGCCGCCCGCACCCGTTCGGAGCTCGTCGCGGCGCTGCCGGAGGAGGAGACGCGGCGGCACACCGCCGCGCTCGTCCGGGGCGTCCTCGCCGCGCTCGAGGAGGGCGGTCCGGGGCCGGAGGTGCTCGCGGCGGCGGAGCGGCTCGGCTCCGACCGCGCCCGCCAGGGGGTGCCGGTCGCCGCGTTCCTGGACGGCTTCCAGGCGGGCCGCGCCCACCTCGTCCGGACGCTCATCGCCGACGGCCGCCGCCTCGGCGTCCCCGACGCGCAGCTCCTCGACGGGGTCAGCCGCATCGACGAGATCACCACCGCGCTCGTCCACCGGATGGTGCACGCGCACCGGGTGGCCGAGCTGGAGGCGGCCCGCACCGCCCGGGAGAGCACCCTGCAGACGCTCCGGCAGCTGCTGCACGGCGAACCGGTCGCCGTGCCCGCCCCGCTGGACTCCCGCGCCGCCTACCACTGCGTCGTCTCCGACGTCAGCGACCCGGCGGTCGCGGCGCGGCTGGAGGCCCGCCTGACGGCGGCCGGGCCGGGCCTGTGCGGGCTCGTCGACGGCCGCTTCGCCGCCCTCGTCGCCCGGCTGCCCGACCCGCCGCCCGCCGGGCCGCTGCTGGTGGCCGCGCCGCCCGCCCGTCCCGGCGGCGTCGCGCCGCTGTACGCGCTCGGACGCCGGGCGCTGCGGGCGGGCGCCGCCGCGGGCCTGACCGGGCTGCGCGACCTCGCCGACCTGGCCCTCGCCACGGTCACCGACGCCGAACCCGAGCTGGGCGGGCTGCTGGCGGCCGCGCTCCTGCACGGGCTGGACCCCGGCGACCCGTTCCACCGGGAGCTCGCCGAGACCGCCCTCGCCTACCTCGACCACGGCGGCCGCATCGAACCGACGGCCGCGTCGCTGCACGTCCACGGCAACACGGTCAAGTACCGGGTGCGGCGGCTTCAGGAGCTGACGGGCCGCCCGCTGCTCGACCCGTCCGACGGCGCGGCGGTCGCCCGGACCGCGCACCTGTGGTGGGCGCTGCGCCGCTGGCTGGCCGACGCCCGCGCCCGCTGACCCGCGCCCGCCGACCCGGGCCGGTCCGCCGCCGGACGGGCGGGGCGCCGGTTCGTGATCTCATGGGTGCGGCGCTCCGCGGCGGGGCGCCCGCGGCGAACGGAAGGAGAGCCGGTGAGCGGACCTCGGATCGGCACGGTGGTGTGGCCCATGCAGTCCTGGCCGGAGGCGGGGGAGACGTGGCGGCGCGCCGAGGAACTGGGGTTCCACCACGCCTGGGTGTACGACCACCTCGCCTGGCGCGGCGCGACGCCCTGGTACGACGCCTACACCACGCTCGCCGCCGCGGCCGCCGTGACGTCCCGGGTGCGCCTCGGGACGATGGTGACGTCGCCGAACTTCCGCCACCCGGTGCCCACCGCGCACGCGATCAAGACGATCGACCACGTGAGCGGCGGGCGGCTCACCGTCGGGATCGGGTCGGGCGGGACGAACCGGACGTCGGACGCGGGCGTCCTCGGCGGCCCCGAGTGGACGCGCGCCGAACGCGCCGCCCGGTTCGCCGAATGGGTCGGGCTGCTGGACCGGCTCCTGCGCGGACCCGAGACCACCGTCGAGGGCGAGTACTACTCGTCCCGCGAGGTCGTGACGGAGCCCGGATGCGTGCAGCGGCCGCGCGTCCCGTTCCTGATCGCGGCGGACGGGCCGCGCGGGATGCGCGTGGCGGCCCGGCACGGCGCCGGATGGGTCACCACCGCCGTCGCCCCGGGCCGCGCGCCGGACGAGGTCGTCCGGTCCCGGCTGGACGCGCTGGGCGCCGCGTGCGAGGCGGAGGGGCGGGAGGCGCGCGACCGCGTCCTGCTGACGGGATTCACCGACGAGCCGTGGCTGGAGTCGCCGCAGGCGTTCGCCGACCTGGCGGGGCGGTACGCCGAACTCGGCGTCACCGACATCGTGCTGCACTGGCCCAGGCTCGGAACGCGGTGGGACGCCGACATGGCCGTGTTCGAGGCGATCGCCGCCGAGCACGGAACCGGCGGCTGAGGAGCCCCGGAACCGCGGCGCAAGGCACGCCCGGCGCCCGCGGCGCGGCGGACGCGCCGAGAGCGGCATGGCGGGGTTCGGCTCGCGCGCGGCGGGGCTCGGTTCGCGCGGTGGTGTCAGGGCGGCCGGGTGCGGCGTGGCGGCGAAATTCGGCTCGGGCCCAGCGGAGTTCGGTGGCGCCAGGGCGTCTGGGAGCGGCGCGGTGGTGGAGTTCGGTTCGTGCGCGGTGGCGTCAGGGCGGGCTGGGGGCGTCGCCGCTTGTGAGGAGCTGCGGTTCGGCGCCCTCGGCGCGGAGGGTGGTCGGGGTGCAGCCGGCGAGCGTTCGGAACTCGCGGTTGAGGTGCGCCTGGTCGTAGTAGCCGCAGGCTGACGCGGTGGCGGCCAGGTCGCCGCCGCGCGCCAGCATCCCGACGGCGCGCTCGAACCGCAGCACCCGGCCCATGACCTTGGGCGGGAGCCCGGCCTGCTCGCGGAACCGGTGCGTCAGGTGCTTGCGGCTCCAGCCGACGTCGGCGGCGAGTTCGGCGACGCCGGCGGTGCCGCCGCTGCGCAGGAGCAGGTCCCACGCGCGCCGCACCTCCGGATCGGGGACGGGCCCGGTCTCGAGGCGGCGCAGCAGGTAGGCGTCGAGCAGGTCGAACCGGTCGCCCCAGCCGGGCGTCCCGGCGAGCCGGCCGGTGAGGGCGGCGGCGCTCGGGCCGAGCAGGTCGGGCAGGTCGGCGGCGGAGTTGGCCAGCCGCGCCATCGGCACGCCGAGCAGCGTGTAGGCGCCGAGCGGCGTGAGGTCGAGCTGGACGCCGAGCTGCCCGCCCGGGTGCTCGTACAGGCCGGGGCCGTCGTACATGCCCGCGGCGAACGAGCCGAAGTCGCGGTTCCCGCCGGACGGGTCGGGGGTCCGCAGGAACATCGGCGGGCCCAGATTGAAGATCACGACGACGGTGCGGGTCGGCAGGGTGCGCATCCGGGAGGGGAGGGCCTCCGTCTCCCAGTAGCCCGCGTAGGAGCGCAGGAACGGGCGGAGGGCCGGGTGCGGGCGCCCCGCGGCCAGGCACCAGCCGCCCCGGTCGGAGATCGCGACCGGCCTCTCGCTCATGCCCCCACTACTACCACCCGGGACCGACGGTCCCCGGCCGCGCGGCCCGCCGGACCGGGGCGCTACTCGTACACCTGCCCGCACACGGCGATCCGGGCCAGCTCGGCCCAGCTCATCGCACGGATCTCCCGGACGTAGGACCGGACGGCCGGGGCGCCGGGCGCGGCCGGCAGCGGCACCCGCGCCCCGTCCGCGGCGTCCCAGCCGCCGAGGCTCCCGGCGACCGCGCACTCCAGGTAGGTCGCCGGGTCGAAGTTGTACCAGCGGGCGGGCGTCGCGCGGGCCCCGGAACCCGGCGGGCGAGGCGCGTCCACGCCGAACCGGGCCCGCGGGCCGGGCGGGGCGGCGAGGAAGTCCTCCAGGTCGGCGACCTGCGAGAGGACGACCCGTTCCCAGTCGGCGTACCCGCCGGGCTCGGGACCCGGGAGCGCGAGGTCCCGGGCGCTCCACGCGGGGTCGAACGGGGCGGGCGGCACGGTCGCGGCGGCGGAGAACATCGCCGCGACGTCGTCGGGCTCCAGGTCCGTCCGGTCGCGGAGCGGGACGCTCACCTTCCACAGGGCGCGCAGGAACGCCGACAGCGACCAGGACGCCGCCCGCGCCTCCTGCCCGAGGTGCAGGAACACCAGGTACAGGTCCCGGTTCGTCCGGACGACCGGGCTCGCCGGGCCGTCGACCCAGTACGTCTGCTTGTGCCGGACGCCGCTTTCCATCGCCAGCACGTGGGCGAGCGCGGAGATCCGGGAGTCGTGCGCCGCCATGTGGACCCGGTTGCCGTTGTCGTCCTGGCGCATGACGTCCCACGTGTGCATTCGTCCTCCGCGGTCGGCTGTGCTGCTCGGCCCCCGTTGATCAAGTGTCGGTGGCCGGCCCCCGGACCGCCAGTAGCGGACATATCACTTTCCGGACTCGAAGTCGTGACCTTCCGCGCAAGCGGCGCGGACCGGGCCCGCACCCCGTCCGCCCGGCGCCGCCGCCCGCGGCGCGGCGGCGGGCGGCGGCGGGTCGGCCGGGTCAGAGCTTCGAGCGGTGCACCACCTGGAGCTCGGTGAACGCCTGGAGGCCCCACGTCCCGTTCTCGACGCCGAGGCCGCTCCACTTGAACCCGCCGAACGGCTGGTTCGGCGCGAGCGCGAGGTGGGTGTTGACCCAGGCGGTGCCGCACTCCAGGCGTCCCGCGACCTCGGCGGCGCGGTCGGCGTCGGCGCTCCACACCGAGCCGGACAGGCCGAAGTGCGTGCCGTTGGCGCGGTCGACCGCCTCGTCCAGGTCGCTGTAGCGGATCACCGGCAGCGCGGGGCCGAACTGCTCCTCGTCCACGATCCTGGTGCCGTCGGAGACGTCGGCGAGGATCGTCGGCTGGAAGAAGTATCCCGGCCCGTCGATCGGCGCGCCGCCCGCCGCGGCGCGGGCGCCCCCGGCGATGGCGTCGGCGACCAGCTCCCCGACCCGCTCGAACTGCGGCTTGTTGTTGATGGGCCCGTACTGGACGCCCTCCTGCGTGCCGGGTCCGACCTTGGCGGCCTTCGCGCGCTCGGCGAGGGCGTCCACGACGTCGTCGTACAGCGCGTCCGGCGCGTACACCCGCTTGATCGCCGAGCAGACCTGGCCGTTGTTCTGGAAGGCGCCGCCGAACAGCCGGTCGGCGACCGCGGCCGGGTCGGCGTCGTCCAGCAGGATCGCCGGGTCGTTGCCGCCCAGCTCCAGCGTCACCCGCTTGAGGTCGGGCGCGGCCGCCGCGGCGACCCGCTTGCCGGTGGCGACGCTGCCGGTGAAGCTGATCTTGCGGGGGACGTCGTGCGCGGTCATCCAGGCGCCCAGCTCGTCGCCGCCGGTCACCACGTTGAGCACGCCGGGCGGCAGGACGTCGCGCAGCTCCGCGCCGAGCTTCAGGCTCGACAGCGGGGTGAACGGCGACGGCTTGAGGACCATCGTGTTGCCCGCCAGCAGCGCGGGCGCGATCTTCCAGGTCGCCAGCAGCAGCGGGAAGTTCCACGGGGTGATCGCCGCGACCACGCCCATCGGCCGCCGCAGCACCTCGACGCGCGCGTTGTCGTCGTCCTGGATCACCTCGACGGGCAGTTCCAGGTCCGCGAAGTACTTGAGCCAGACGCCCGCCCCGACGACCTCCATCGTCGCGTCGGCGAGCGGCTTGCCCTGCTCCAGCGTGATGACGCGGCCGATCTCCTCGGACTTGGCGAACATCAGGTCGGCGGCGGCCCGCAGCGCCTCCCGCCGGACGGACTCGTCCCGGCGCCACTCGGCGTACGCGGCCCGCGCCGAGTCCATCGCCGCGTCCAGCTGCTCCCGGGACGCGTCGGGGGCCTGCTCCGCCACCTCGCCCGTGGCGGGGTCGATCACGCCGAAGGTGGCGGGCGCGTCCACCGCCCGGCCGTCGATGGTCATCGAGAACTCGTCGGACACCGTTGATCCTCCACTCCCGGGGCTAACCGAACGGGATTCAGTATTCACCGTGGGGCGGTGCTTTGACGAGGCGCCCCGCGGACCGAAAAGCGGCGGGCGCCCCGTGGGAGCACGGGGCGCCCGCCGGTGCGGGGGGCGGTCAGAGCCCGGCGACGCGGTCGAGAAGGTCGCGGTAGGCGCGCAGGGCGAGCCGCAGCCGCTCGGTGTCGGGCCCGCCGGCGTCCGCGTCCGGACCCGTGCCTGTGCCGAGGCCGCCGGCGAGGGCCTCGCGGCGGCCGGCCAGCGCGCGGGCGAGAGCGTCGGCGGCCTCGGTCACGAGGCCGTCCGCGTCCCGGACGGCCGTGCGCGGGTCGTCGACGAACGCCGCCTGGAGCTCCCGGAAGCGGGCGCGGAGCCGGTCGGCCTCCGCCGGCTCCAGCAGCCGGTCGGGCGCGGGCGCCCCCGCGGCCCCCTCCGGCCCGCCGGACTTCTCGAGGCCGCGCCCCGCGTCCGCCCCCGCTTCGGCCGCCCCGCCGGCGAACCGACCGTGCGTCCCGCCGGGGGACCCGCCGGTGGTGCCGGCGGGGGATCGGCCGGGCGCCTCGCCGGGCGACCGGCCGGGCGCCCCGCCGGGAGACCCGCTGGGGGTGCCGCCGGTGGACCGGCCGGGCGCCCCGCCGGGGGATTGGCCGGGCGCCCCGCCGGGGGATTGGCCGGGCGCGCGGCCGGGCGCGCCGCCGGGAGATCCGGCGGGGGTGCCGGCGGGGGATCGGCCGGGTGACGCGTCCGGCGCGGTTCCGGGCCGGGCATCGGGCCTGGTGTCCGGGCCGGCGGCGGTCCCGCCGTCGCGGGGCGCGCCGGCGGGCCGGGGCGGCGCGGGCCGTGCGGCCTCGGCCGGCCGGGCCGGGGTGGAACGCGGGCCCGCGACGTGCGTGTCGCCCGCCACGCCCGGATCGGCCGTGCCGGCGGCGCGGGCGCGCTCGTCCTCGGTGACCGGCCCGCCCGGGGCCGGAGCGTCGGATCGCCTGTGCACCATCGGGTCACCTCCTCGGGTCTCGGGCAGGACCGGCGGCCGGTTCCGCGACCGCCTCCCCGGCGGGCGCCGCGGGGGCGGCGGGGGCGGCGCGGCGGTCCTCGCCGGGCGCCCTCAGCAGGTCCTCGAACAGGGCGCGGTAGTGCACCATCGCCTGCCGCAGCTCCTCGGTCGACGCCTCGCCTGCCGCGGCCTTCCCGCCGATGGCGTGCGCGCTGCGGTAGTGGTCCAGCGTCCGGGCGTGCTCCACCGACAGGTGGGCGATCTGGTCCTCGAAACCGCGCGTCGGGTAGCCGCGCTCGCCCATCACCACCCGGACGAGGTCGTCGGCCTCCTCGACGGCCTGGACGGGCGCGTCCACGAACCGCTCCTGGACGCCGACCCACCGCGCGCGGAACTCCTCGCGGCGCTGCGGCTCCCGCTCGCGCAGCTCCAGCTCGCGGTGCTTGCGCTCGCGGCCGAGCAGGTCCTCCTCGGCGGCCGCCCGGCCGCCGTGGCGCTGCACGGCCCGGTCGTACTCGGGGCCGAAGCGCCGCCGCAGCCGCCGGGTGCGCGCCCGGGTCCGGCCCAGGAACGCGACCGCGGCGACCGCGGCGGCGACGATGATCACGGCGATGACGACCATCACCACGGTCGACATGTCATCCTCCAACGTGCGTCGGATCGAACGACACGCCGATGCCCGGGTAAAGGGCGGTCAAACGGGCGAAGCAGGTGGTCGGCCCTTACTACCGGCCGCCACCTGGGAAAACGCACGCAAGCGAGCCGATGCGCCGCGCGCCGCCGTACCCGGCGGCTTGCAGGAGGTGCAGGCCGCGCCCGTCCCGCCGGTACGCGCACGCCACCCGGACGTCCAGGCGCCGCAGCGCCTCCGCGACCTCCGCCGGGGCGGGCTTCTCGCTCCGCGCCGACCGGACGGCCGCCGACAGCAGCTCCCGGTCGTGGATCGCCCGTTCCGGCGCGGGCAGCATCGACAGGTAGTGCGAGTTCGGGTTCACCGCGTGCGTCTCGGTGGTCAGCAGCGGGACGAGCCGCATGTACCGGCCCGGCATCAGCACGATCCCGCCCGGCCCGGCCGCCTCGACGACCTCGCGCGCCGTCCCCAGATGGGCCGGGTACGCCTTCCAGGACGGCCGGTCCGCGAGCACCGACCCGTTCGACTCCGCCCAGACCGGGGTTCCGCCCACGACGATCGCGGCGGCCAGGACGGCCGCGGGCGCGCCGGCCGCGGCGGCCCGCGCGCCCCGGCCGGAGATCCGCGGGCGCACCGCGCCGGGGAGCCGCACGGCGGCGAGCAGGCCGATCAGCGCGGGCGCGGGCACCAGCCACATCGTCCGCCACAGCACCTGCCCGGCGCCGGTGACGTCGGCGGCGAGCGCCAGCACCCCCGGCAGGATCAGCAGCGTCAGCAGCGCGGCGGCGCCCCCGCAGATCAGCGCGGGCACGCCGGGCCGGACCGTCCACGGCCCGAGCCACAGCGCGCACCCGGCCAGCACCCCCAGGGCGGCGTACAGCAGGACGGCCCGGTAACTGGCCGGGGCGTCGTGGACGGTGCCGTGCACCGACACGCTGTCGTACAGCAGGATGACCGCGAGGCCGGCCGCGACCGGGTACGCCATCGCCGCGCACGCCGCCAGGCCCGTCCGGACCCGTCCGGCGACGACGAGCGGCGCGGCCGCCGCGAGCACGACCAGCGACACCACGAACGCGGCCGTCGAGGTCAGCCCCACCGCCGCGACGCCGGCGGCGCCCAGCAGCACGAGGTCGCGCCGGGTGCGCCGTTCCGCCCAGTGCGTCAGATAGGCGAACAGCAGCGGGACGAGCAGCGACACCAGCACCGCCTTGCCCTGCCACATCCGCAGCAGGTGGAACGAGCCGAGCGACGCCGGGCTCAGGCCCGTCCACAGCAGGTAGACGACGCCGACGGCGAGGCAGAGCGCGGCGCGGCGCGGCGCCCACGCCCGCACGAGGCGCCACAGCGCCCAGACCGCCAGGAACGTGACCGCCGGCAGCAGCACGTACCAGACGAACGACGCGCCGGGCACGCCGAGGATCCGTGCGAGCGCTCCGGCGAACACCTCGATCGACGACACCGGGGGCTCCCCGGCGATCGGGTCGGTGGCACCCCGGGTGAAGATGACGTCGTTCATGGGGATGCGGCCCGTCTCGGCCGTCGCCACCGACCGGGACACGAAGTAGGCGTCGTCCCCGTCGGAGTTGAGGACGAACAGCGACGCGACCGCGAGCCCGGCCCCGGTGAGCAGCGCGAGCGGCGTGCCCCACCGGGCGGCCTCCTCATCGCCGCGGTCCCCGGCTTCGCCGCGTGCCCCGTCCCCGCGGGGCCGCCCGCCGCCGTCCCCGTCCGCGCCCCCGGCCCGCTCGGCGGGGCGGCGCAGCAGCGCCGCCGCGGTCGCCGCGACGCTGACCGCGCCCGCCGCCCACGTGCACCACCACGGGACGCCCTCCCCGTGCAGGCCCGCGCTCGTCCCCGCCGCCACCGCGGCCGCGACGGCGACGCCCGCCAGGACCCGGTGCACGGCCGCCGCCGCGACGCGGTCGTCCCACAGCGGGCGTCCCGCCGGGAGGCGGAACCACACGGCGGTCCCGGCCGCCGACACCGTCGCCCAGCACGCCAGCATCGCCCAGGTCGGCGGCTGGAGCGCCAGGCACACGTGGTAGACGACGGTCCACGCCGCGAACGCGAGCACCGCCGCGTCGACGAGCCCGTCCACGGCCCGCGTGACCCGTGTCCACGCGCCCGGTCTCCGGCCCCCGGCCGCGCCGCGGCCGTCCCCGGTCCCCGGTCCGGCCACGCGGTCCCTCACCTCGGTCATCCCTTGTCCCCGATCCGTGCGTACCTCCGGTGCCGGGTCGGCACCGGGCCGCTTCCGCGATGCTTCAGAGACGCGGGTGCGGGGCCCGAAGTTGTCCGCGCCGACGATCTTGGCGGATTCCGGTCTGTTTCCGTTCCCGCGACCGTCCGCTCCATGCGCGGGCGGACACGCCGCGTCTCCCGCTAGTACTTGCCCGAAGGCCCGTCCGCGTTTCAGGGGGCGTTGGTTTCGACGGATGTACGAACCCGGTGGGGACCGGGCGCGGGTCACTCGGCGGCGAGCGCCTCGGCGGATCCGACGGCGCCGGACGCCCCGGGCTCCGCGGCCCCCGGAGCGCCGTAGGCGTGCTCCCCCCGGTACAGGCCCGCCAGGACGTCCTCGATGCCGGCCTCCCGCAGCGCGATGTCGCGGACGTCGTGGTCGTGCGCGATCGCGGCGACGACCGCCGCCGCGTTGGTCGACCGGGGCAGCCGCAGCCACTGCCGGGGACCTTCGGTCCGCTCGGCCGCGACCCGCTCGGGCCCGGCGCCGTCCACCGTGATCGGCGGGCCGGGCCGGGCCAGCTCGACGACCAGCATCCGGTCGGCGTCCACGGTCCGGCGCAGCTCGCCGAGACCGCCGTCGAACGCCAGCCGCCCCCGGTCGATGATCATGACGCGGCGGCAGAGCCGCTCGATGTCGCCGAGGTCGTGCGTGGTCAGCAGGACCGTGGTGCCGCGCTCGGCGTTCGTCCGGGCCAGGAACTCCCGGACGGTGGTCTTGCTGACGACGTCGAGGCCGATCGTCGGCTCGTCCAGGACGAGCACCTCCGGATCGTGCAGCAGCGCCGCGGCCAGGTCGCCCCGCATCCGCTGGCCCAGGCTGAGCTGCCGCACCGGCGTGTCGAGGAACGGGCCGAGCTCCAGCAGCCCCGTCAGCTCCGCGAGCCGGGTCCGGTGGGCTTCCGGCTCGACCCCGTAGAGCCTCCGGACGAGCGCCAGGCTGTCGCGCAGCGGCAGGTCCCACCACAGGGTGGTGCGCTGCCCGAACACCACCCCGATCCGGCGGGCGAGGGCCGTGCGCCGCCGCGACGGGTCCAGCCCGCACACGCGCAGCGTCCCGGACGAGGCCGTCAGGATGCCCGTCAGCATCTTGATCGTCGTGGACTTCCCCGCGCCGTTCGGGCCGAGGTACCCGACGAACTCGCCCCGCCCGACGGTGAACGACACGTCGTCCACCGCCCGCACCGCCGTGCGGACGCGCCGGCGGCGGCCGTCGCGCCGCGCGCGCACCGTGAACGCCTTGCCGACCCGCTCGGCGACGATCATCGCGTCGCCCTCTTCGTCCCCGCCCATCCCGTTGCTCCCTCCGCCGTCTCGCCCGGTCGTTCCGTTCGTTCGTTCCGCTCGGCGGGCCCGGCCCCCCGGCGCCCTAGCTGCCCGTCGACCGGTAGCGCCGCAGCCCCGCCCGCCACGCGAGCGCCGCCGCCGCGCACACCGCGAGGGCGACGGCGGGCGACGCGAACCGCGCCGCGTCCGGCAGCCCCAGCGGATCGGGGCGGTCCAGGACGTACAGCGCGGGCTGCCAGTTCACGAAGGCGAGCGGCACGACGAACGTCGCCCCGCGCACGAGGTCGCGGGCGAACATCGTCGGCGGGTACTGCGTCAGGAACGCGCCCCCGTAGGTGATCGCCTTGGTGGCCCCGTGGCTCTCGACGAGGAAGAACTGCGCCGCCCCCACGACCACCCACAGTCCCGCGAAGATCGCCGCGCCTGCCGCGATCATCAGCGGGACCATCGCCGCGCGGCCGGGCGTCCAGTCCGCCTCCAGCCGCGGCAGCGCGAACGCCAGGACGAGCAGGGCCGGGACGAGCTTGCCGACGCGGCGGGGCGTGAACTCCTCGGTCGCGACCTGCACCAGCGGGCTCACCGGACGCACGAGCATCGCGTCCAGCGTCCCGTTCCGCACGTGCTCGCCGAGCCGGTCGGCGGTGCCGAGGACGCAGTCCGACAGCGCGAACGCCAGCGCGGACGTCCCGTACAGGAACAGGACCTCCTCCGCGCGGAACCCCGCGATGCTCTCGGCGTGCGCGAACAGCAGCACGATCGCGAGCGCGTCCAGCCCGGTGATGGCCGCCGTCGCGACCACCATCAGGACGAGCGACACCGGGTACTGCGCCGCGGCCCGGACCCACGTCCACGCCAGCAGCGCGTACATGCGCACCTCGCGCGTCACCGGATCAGCCACCGTGCACCACCAGCTTCCGCCGCGCCGCCCGGGTGAGCAGCGCCCCGCCCGCGAGCAGCAGCGCCGCCCAGCCCGCCTGGAACGCCAGCGCGGCCGGGACGTCCGCGCCGAGGCCGCGGCCCAGCCACACGTCGGCCGGCACCTGGATCAGCGCCGACCACGGCATCGCCGCCGCGACGTCGCCGAACGCGCCGGGGAACGCCACCAGCGGCAGGATCATCCCGGAGAAGAACAGCGACATCACCACCGCGACCGTGCTCAGCCCGCGGTCGTCGTGCAGCCAGAACGTCCCCAGCGCCACCAGGTAGCGCAGCGCGAACCCGACGAGGAACGCCAGGACGAGCGACACCGCGAACGCCGCCGCCGCGGCCGGGCCCGGCCACCGGAACGGGAACACCAGCGCCCCCGCCAGCAGCGGCGGCCCGCCGCGCAGGAGGAGCGCGGCCGCCGCGCGGCCCAGGTCGTCCGCGAGCCACCACGCCTGGAGGCCCACCGGACGGTGCAGGTCGATCGCCACGTCGCCGTCCCGGATCCGCCGGCTCAACTCCATCCCGCCGAAGATCTGGACGGGGCCGATGAGCGCCTGGGTGAGGAAGCAGAAGGTGACGGCGTCGGCCGCGTCGTAGCCGCCGAGGCCCGGCCGCGCGTCCCACAGCGCCAACAGGACGTACGCGCGGATGAAGCCGAAGACCGTGTTGGTGACCGCTTCCGCTGCGGATGCGAGCGGATACGCGGTGTGACGGCGGTAGCCGTACAAGTAGACCCAGGGGAGAACGCCCACTTGCCGAGAGCCTAGAGGTCGCGAAACGCCGGGGCCACAGGTTTCGCGAGGACGGGCCGGAACGGGCGGCGCGCCGGGTCCGGGGACGGCCGGGCCGCGTACGCGGCCCGGCCCGTGGTGCCGTCGAGAATGTCCCGGGACACGGAAAGGCCCCCGCGGGTGTAGGGACGCGGGGGCCTTCCGTGGGGGAGGAAGGTTCAGCCGGCGAGGATCAGTGGAACTGGCCCTCTTCCGTGGAGCCCTTCAGGGCGGTGGTCGACGAGTCCGGCGCGATCGCGGTGCTGACCATGTCGAAGTAGCCGGTGCCGGCCTCGCGCTGGTGCTTGACCGCGGAGAAGCCCTTCTCCGTCGCGGCGAACTCGCGCTCCTGCAGGTCGACGTAGGCCGTCATGCCCTCGCGGGCGTAGCCGTGCGCCAGGTCGAACATGCCGTAGTTGAGCGCGTGGAAGCCCGCCAGGGTGATGAACTGGAACTTGAACCCCATGTGGCCGAGCTCGCGCTGGAACTTGGCGATGGTGGAGTCGTCCAGGTGCGCCTTCCAGTTGAAGGAGGGCGAGCAGTTGTAGGCGAGCATCTGGTCCGGGTACTCGGCCTTGACCGCCTCGGCGAACTTGCGGGCCTGCTCCAGGTCCGGGGTGCCGGTCTCCATCCAGATGAGGTCGGAGTACGGCGCGTAAGCCTTGGCGCGGGCGATGCAGGGCTCGATGCCGTTGCGGACCCGGTAGAAGCCCTCGGCGGTGCGCTCGCCGGTGATGAACTCGCGGTCGCGCTCGTCCACGTCCGTCGTGATCAGGGTCGCGGCCTCGGCGTCGGTCCGCGCGATGATCAGCGAGGGAACGTTGGAGATGTCGGCCGCGAGACGGGCCGTGTTCAGGGTCTTGATGTGCTGCGAGGTCGGGATGAGGACCTTGCCGCCGAGGTGGCCGCACTTCTTCTCGGAGGCGAGCTGGTCCTCCCAGTGCACGCCCGCGGCGCCCGCGGCGATCATGCCCTTCATCAGCTCGAAGGCGTTCAGGACGCCGCCGAAGCCGGCCTCGGCGTCGGCCACGATCGGGGCGAGGTAGTGGGTGTCGCCCTCGCCCTCGGCCCACTGGACCTGGTCGGCGCGCAGCAGCGCGTTGTTGATGCGGCGCACGACGGCCGGAACCGAGTTCGCCGGGTAGATGCTCTGGTCCGGGTAGGTCTGGCCCGCCAGGTTGGCGTCCGCCGCGACCTGCCAGCCGGACAGGTAGATGGCCTTCAGGCCGGCCTTCACCTGCTGGACGGCCTGCATGCCGGTGAGCGCGCCGAGCGAGTGGACGTAGTCCTCCTCGTGCAGCAGCTTCCACAGGCGCTCCGCGCCGAGGCGCGCGAGCGTGTGCTCCTCCTGGACCGACCCGCGGATTCGGACGACGTCCTCGGCCGTGTAGGTCCGCTCGACGCCCTTCCAGCGGGCGTCGGTCTCCCACTGACGCCGCAGCTCCTCGGCTGCGCCCTTGAGGCGACTGTCGCTCATTGTTCTGCCCTTCCGTGTCGTCCCCTGGGTGCTTGGAGACGACTATGCCCCGGTTCGCCAGGCTTAATGAACTCGTGAGTAACAGAAGAACTGCGAAATTTCCGCTAATATGAAGCCGTGACGACCTTGCAGCCAGAAGAACCCCTCAACTTGACGAGCGACGTAGACCTCGTCACCTTCGGGCAGCGGCTCCGCCACCTGCGGCGCGCCCGCGGCATGACCCTCGCCGACCTCGGCGAGCGCGTCGGACGCGCCCCCTCCCAGCTCTCCCTGCTGGAGAACGGGCGGCGCGAGCCCAAGCTGTCGCTGCTGCAGGCGCTCGCCGCCGCGCTGGAATGCCCCGTCGAGGAGCTCCTGCGCCGCCAGCCGCCGAGCCGCCGCGCCCAGCTCGAGATCGCCCTGGAGGAGGCGCAGCGCGACCCCCTCTACCGGACGCTCGGCCTGTCGCACCTCAAGGTCGGCAAGCGCATGCCGAACGAGGTCATCGAGCACATCCTCGCCCTCTACGGGGAGCTGAAGCGCAGCCGCACCAAGCCCACCGCGAGCCCGGAGGAGGCCCGCAAGGCCAACGCGGAGCTGCGCCGCCAGATGCACGAGCGGGGCAACCACTTCCCCGGCATCGAGAAGATCGCCGCGCAGACGCTCGACGCCGTCGGCTACCGGGGCCGCGCCGTCTCGCAGGGCACCCTCATGTCGCTGGTCGGGCACTTCGGCTTCAGCCTGCAGTACGTGCAGGACCTGCCGCGCTCGGTCCGGTCCGTCACCGACCTGCGCCACCGCCGCATCTACCTCGAGCGCGAGCAGCTCGGCATGCACACCCCCCGGACGATCCTGCTGCAGACCCTCGGGCACATCGCCCTCGACCACGACCAGCCCCGCGACTTCGCCGACTTCCTGAGGCAGCGCGTCGAGGCCAACTACTTCGGCGCCGCGATCCTGATGCCCGAGCGCAGCGTCGTCCCGTTCCTGCAGGAGGCCAAGGCCGCCCGGGAGCTCTCCGTCGAGGACCTCGCCGACGTCTTCTCCGTCTCCTACGAGATGGCCGCGCACCGCTTCACCAACATCGCGACCCACCACCTGGGCCTCCAGCTGCACTTCACCAAGAACGACGAGAGCGGCACGATCTACAAGGCGTACGCCAACGACGGGCTGGAGTTCCCGCAGGACGAGGACGGCGCGATCGAGGGCCAGCGGATGTGCCGCCAGTGGGCGGGCCGCCACGTGTTCGGCGCCGAGGACCGCTTCTCCGTCTACTACCAGTACACCGACACCCCGAACGGGACGTACTGGTGCCTGTCGCACATCGACCCCAGCCACGAGCGCGACTTCGCGATCACGCTCGGCGTCCGCTTCGAGGACTCCCGCTGGTTCCGCGGCCGGGAGACGACCCGCCGGGTCAAGTCGGCCTGCCCGGACGGCGACTGCTGCCAGCGCCCGCCCAAGGCCCTCGCCGACCGGTGGGAGGGCATGGCCTGGCCGTCCGCCCGCGCGCACTCGCACGTCCTGTCCGTCCTCCCGCCCGGCGCCTTCCCCGGCGTGGACGACCGCGACGTCTACGAGTTCCTCGACCGCCACACCGACTGACCTCCGCCGCCCCGGCCGGCGGCCCGGATTCTTTTTACGATGGCGCACGCCCCTGCACGGCAGGGCGATTGGTCCACTGTCGTCCCGACAGGGAATGATTTGGGGTGTCCGGTGTGCCTTCCGGGGGATGTCCGGTTTTCAGAGCTCGTCGTCGGAGGGAGAGCGCGTGCTTCCTGAGGTGGCTTCGTGGCTGCGCCGCCGCACGAGCACGGCGGAGGACTGGCCCCCGCACGTCCTGCTCGCCGCCAAGGGGACGAGCAGGATCAGCGTCGTGCTGCCGGCGCGCGACGAGGAGGCGACCGTCGGGACCATCGTGGAGTGCATCCGCGGCGACCTGGTCCGGCGCGTCCCGCTCGTCGACGAGATCGTCGTGATCGACTCGCGGTCCACCGACCGGACGGCCGCCGTCGCGCGCGCCGCGGGCGCGCGGGTGGTGGCGCAGGACTCGGTGCTCCCCGCCCTGGGCCGCATGTCCGGGAAGGGCGAGGCGCTGTGGAAGTCCCTCGCCGTGACGTCCGGGGACATCATCGTGTTCGTGGACGCCGACCTGCGCGAGTTCACCTCGTCGTACGTGACCGGGCTGCTCGGGCCGCTGCTGACGGACCCGTCCGTCGGCTACGTCAAGGCGTGCTACGACCGGCCCCTGGTCGACGGGCGGCGCAGCGTGGAGGGCGGCGGCGGGCGGGTGACCGAACTGGTCGCCCGCCCGCTGATCAACATGCACTGGCCGCTGCTCGCGGGCGTGATGCAGCCGCTCGGCGGGGAGTACGCGGGACGCCGCGCGCTGCTGGAGCGGCTGCCGTTCGTCACCGGCTACGGCGTGGAGATCGGCCTGCTGGTCGACATCTACCGCGACTCGGGGCTGGACGCCATCGCGCAGGTCGACCTCGGCCGCCGGGTGCACACCAACCAGGGCACCGAGGCGCTCGGCGTCATGTCCGGGCAGATCATGGTGACCGCCTGGTCGCGGCTGGAGCGGCACGGCCGGATGGTTCCGCTGGGCGCCCCCTCGACGGCGCTCACCCAGTTCCGGCGGTCCGCGGACGGGCACGATCCCCGCACGGCCGACATGGGCGTGGGGGAGCGCCCGCCGATGATCGAGGTGCCGGGCTACGCGTCGTCCCGGCCCGTCACGCCGGGCCGCCGCTGACTCGGGCACGCTCTCCGCGCCCTTCTCCCCTGTGACTCCGGCCACCGTGTTACCCGCGGTAACGCCGGGTGGTGCTACCGTGGGTAACACAGGCTTATTGGAGAAGGGGTCAATTGGCATGACGAGTGTGGAGACGGCGCCGTTCTCGCTGGAGCCCAGCGAGGACGTGCGCGAGGTCAGGGATTGGGTGCACGAGTTCGCCCGGGACGTCATCCGTCCCGCGGCGGAGGAGTGGGACGAGCGCGAGGAGACCCCCTGGCCGCTGATCCAGGAGGCGTCCAAGGTCGGGCTGTACTCGCTCGACTTCTTCGCCACCCAGTGGCTCGAGCCGACCGGGCTCGGCATCCCGGTCGCCTTCGAGGAGCTGTTCTGGGGTGACGCCGGCATCGCGCTGTCCATCGTCGGCACCGGCCTGGCCGCCGCGTCCGTCGCCGCCGTGGGGACCCAGGACCAGGTCGCCGAGTGGGTGCCGCAGATGTTCGGGACGTCCGACGACGTGCGGCTCGGCGCGTTCTGCGCCTCCGAGCCCGACGCCGGCAGCGACGTCGGGTCGATCCGCACCCGCGCGGTGTTCGACGAGGCCAAGGACGAGTGGGTGCTGAACGGCACCAAGACCTGGGCGACGAACGGCGGCATCGCCGACGTCCACGTCGTGGTGGCGTCCGTCCATCCCGACCTGGGCAGCCGCGGCCAGGCCAGCTTCATCATCCCGCCGAACACGCCCGGCCTGCGGCAGGGGCAGAAGTTCAAGAAGCACGGCATCCGCGCCTCCCACACCGCCGAGGTGATCCTCGAGGACGTGCGCATCCCGTCCGGGCTGATCGTCGGCGGCAAGGAGAAGTTCGACGAGCGCATCGCGCGGGCCCGGGAGGGCAAGAGCTCCAAGGGCCAGGCCGCGCTGAAGACGTTCGAGACCACCCGCCCGTCCGTCGGCGCGATGGCCCTCGGCGTCGGCCGCGCCGCCTACGACTACGCCCTGCAGTACGCGCGCGAGCGCGAGCAGTTCGGCAAGAAGATCGGCGACTTCCAGGCGATCGCGTTCAAGCTCGCCGACATGAAGACCCGCCTGGACGCCGCGCGCCTCATGGTGTGGCGGGCCGCGTGGATGGCCCGCAACGGCAAGGACTTCGAGAACGCCGAGGGCTCGATGGCCAAGCTCGTCGCCAGCGAGATGTCGGTGTACGTCACCGAGGAGGCCATCCAGATCCTCGGCGGCAACGGCTACACCCGCGAGTACCCGGTCGAGCGGATGCACCGCGACTCCAAGATCTTCACAATCTTCGAGGGCACGTCGGAGATCCAGCGCCTGGTCATCGGCCGCACCGTCACCGGCCTCCCGGTCCGGTAGCGGCGGCGCGGAGGTGGGACGGCCCATGATCGGCGCGCGGGCGAACCCGGGGCGGCCGCGCCCCGGCGGTGCCCTCACCGGTGCCGGGACGGCGGTGTTGTCACCCGGTAACACCCCCGATACGGTTCGGGGCATGCCCGACCGTCCCGGCCGATTCCGGTCACCCTGCCGCCGTCCCGCCCGCGGGCCGGGCGTACGGTGAACGGATCATGACGGGCACGGCGGGCGGCGGACCGGGATCGAGGCGCGATCCCGGCCGCCGGCGCGCCCTGCTGGAGGCCGCCGACCGGGTCATCCAGCGGGAGGGCCCCGAAGCGTCCATGGCCGCGATCGCCGCCGAGGCCGGGATCAGCAAGCCGATCCTGTACCGGCACTTCGGCGACAAGAGCGGCCTGTACCAGGCGCTGGCCGAACGGCACATCCGCCGGCTGATCGGGACGATCCGGGACGAGTTCTCCCGGGACGATCCGATCCGGCAGCGCACCCGGTCCACCATCGACGCCTACCTGTCGACGATCTCCAAGAACCTCAACCTGTACCGGTTCCTCATGCACCGGGCCGGGGCGGAGGACGCCGCCACGCACAGCGTGATGAGCACGATGATCCGCGACCTGAGCCGGGAACTGGCCGAGGTCATGGTCGCCCAGGGCGAGATGACGGACCGGACCCGCGCCTACGTGTGGGGCCACGCGATCGTCGGCATGGTGCAGACCGCCGGCGACTGGTGGCTCGACCACGACGCCGAGGTGCCGAGGGAGGCGGTGGTGGACGGCCTCGCCGACCTCATCCTCGGCGGGCTGCCGGCCGCCGCGACCGGCGCCCGCGCCCAGCAGTTGTTCAGCGTCCGCCACGCCATGCGCAGCCGCACCCCGAGGGACGCCTCGTCCGCACCGTGCCCGCTGACGTCGCCGATGATCGCGTGGACCGTCCCGTCCGCGGTCTCCACCGTGTCGTGGAAGTCGCCGCCGAGCAACGCGCGGTCGCGGCCCGGCCGGTAGCGGGTGCAGTGCCGCACCGACCCGTCCTTGAGGATCGGCACCGGCAGCAGGCCGCGCTCCAGCCGCGCGTTCTCCCGCGCCACCACCCGCGCCTCGACGAGCTGCTTCTCCGACTCGTCCGCCCGCTTGCGCTCGATCGCGTAGCTGATCGCGCGGCTGAGCAGCGCGCCGTCCACGTCCTGCTTGACCAGGTAGTCCTGCGCGCCGGCGGCGACGGCCTCCACGCCGACGTGCGTGTCGGCGAGGCCGGTCAGGACGAGCACGGCGGTGTCGGGCGCGTGGTCGAGCACCTGCCGCAGCGCGTCGAGCTCCTGCGCGTCCGGCAGGGACAGGTCGACGATGATGCAGTTCAGGCCCGGGTGGATCGCGTCCAGCGCCTCGGCGAGCGTGCGGGCCACCGTGATGTCGACGCCCGGTCGGACCTCCGTCAGGAGCTCCTCGAACAGGAACGCGTCGCCCGGATCGTCCTCGACGAGCAGCAGGCGGAGGGAGCCTGTGACGCCTAGCAGACGTTCGGCGCCGCGACTGGGCATCGCGGTCATGGCTCAGCTCCTTAGCCCCAGGGGGAGGACTCGGCGAACAGGCTCTTCCTTGCAGTCGAGCAAATATTAGAGGCAGTGCCCGCGAGTCCGGGACACCCCCGTAACGATGGTGCCCCCCGTGCCACTACCTCGTGACGGAACACACACCTGGCGGACGGAGGAGCCCACGGTGGCGGACGAAGCCCCCGATCAGGACGCCGACCGGCGGCGGTTCACCGCGATGTACGACACGTGCAGGCAGCGCGTGTGGGCGTACGCGGCGAGCCGTGCCGGGCGGCAGGTCGCGGACGAGGTGGTGAGCGAGACCTTCACGGTGGCGTGGCGGCGCCTGGCCGACGTGCCCGACCCGCCGCTGCCGTGGCTGCTCGGCGTCGCGCGGAACGTGCTGCGCGCCGACCACCGGGCCGAGGCCCGGCGCGCGGCGTTCGCGGCGGAACTGGAGCGCCGGGCGCCGCGGCCCCGCGGCGACGTCGGCGAGGAGGTGGCCGAGCGCCTCGCGGTGCTGCGCGCGATGGCCGCGCTGCCGGACGCCGACCGGGAGGTGCTGATCCTGGTCGCGTGGCAGGGGCTCGCCCCGAGGGACGCGGCCAAGGTGGTGGGCTGCTCGGCGGCGGCGCTGCGCGTGCGGCTGCACCGGGCGCGGCGGCGCCTGGTCAGGGCGGTCGAGGAGGGCGCCGAACCGGACCGGACGGGACCGGGGGAGCGTCCGCGAGTGGGGATCATCAGGGAGGAACTGTCATGAGCGACGTGCTGCGGACGCTGCGCGAGGCGCGCCCGGACGAGCTGGCCCCGGACGCTCCGGTCGACCCGGAGGTCCGGCGCGCCGAGCTGGCGCGGGCGATGGCGGGCGGCCCCGGCGGGGCGGCCGGGCGGGCGGTGCCGCTCCCCCGCACGGCGGCGCGCCGGTGGCGGCCGGTGTGGGGGCTGGGCCTCGCGGGCGCGGCGGTCGCCGCCGCGCTGGTCGCGGTGTCCCTGCCCGCGGCCGACGACGCGGACCCGGGCGCCGGGACGTCCGTCGCCGGGGGCCCGGTCCGGACGCTCGACGCCGGGACGGTGCTGCTCGCGGCCGCCGCGAAGACCGAGGCCCGGCCCGCCGGGGCGGGCGCGTTCTGGCGGGTGGCCAAGGTCGACACCCGGTACTACGAGGTGGGCGAGCCGGGGGCGCGGTACACGATCGCCGTCGGCTCCGAGCACGAGTCCTGGACGCCGCGGGAGCCGGGGGGCGAGGTCCGGTCGCGGCAGCGGGAGCTCGGGGCGCGGGCGGCGACGCCGGCGGACGCGGCGGCCTGGCGGCGCGCGGGGTCGCCGTCGGCGTTCTCCGTCGAGGTGCCCACCACGCCCGGCGGGGGGAAGCTGAAGCCGCTGCGGGTGACGACCGCGCCCGGCCGGGTGGAGACGTCCAGCTCCCCGCTCGTCGACGGGGACAAGGTGTTCTGGCTCGGCCGGAACGTGACGATGAAGGACCTGCGGGCGCTTCCGGCCGACCCGGCGGAGCTGAAGGCCGAGCTGCTGCGCTGGTACGAGGGGCACGACACGGAGTCGTCGTCCCGGCCGATGGAGGCCGACGCGTGGCTCTTCCGGACGTCGGTGGGGCTGGTGACGGACATGCCGGTCGAGCCGCGGGTGCGGGCGGCGGCGTTCCGGATGCTGGCCGGGCTGGAGTCCGTCGAGGGTGCGGGCGAGGTCACGGACTCGCGGGGCCGGACGGGCCAGGGCGTGGCGATCGACGAGGACACGCCGCTCGGGACGATCCGGCACCGGCTCGTCATCGACCCGGCGTCCGGCCGGGCGCTGGCGGACGAGCAGGTGCTGCTGAAGCCCGCGGCGGGCGTGGAGCGGGCCGCGGGAACGGTGCTGAGTTCCGCCGCCGTCACGGCGATGGAATGGACGGACTCGGCACCGCGCTGATCTGTTCCGGGCATCGGTAATCGCAGGGGCGGTGCCTCGGCCACCGGCCGGGCGCCGTCCCTTGGCGCGTCAACTCTCGCGGCCGCTCGCGCGGCTGCGTGATCGGTATGTGATCAGGCGCTCTTAGGGGTCGGAGTCGTGGCCCGGGCGCGGTGCCGGGCGGATTTCTGTGCGGCCCTGCGCTGGGCCGCGGCGGTGCGGGCGCGGTTCAGACTTTCCCTCGCCTTGGCGGCGCCGCGGGCGGCGGTCGCGGTGTCGACGGCGCGCCCGGCGTATACCGCGAGCACCTCGGAGACGGGGGGAGGCTGCCATTCCTCCTTGAGGACGACGGGGAGTGCGGGGCCGGTCGTGCCATTTGCGGACAGGGGGACGAGCGCGAGATGTGTTCGGCAGTGCGGGCACTGCGCCCCCGGATGGGTGTCTCTGCTCATAACAAAGATGATTACCCAAGGGTCTGACAAAACGGCACCCTTGTTTTAGAAGGCGCGCAAGCCCGCCCGGCGCGACCGGGCATGCAGGGCCTCGCCGGGCCGCCGCCGGGCCGTCGCCGGGGGACGGTCCGGACGGTCCCGGGGCGCGGAGTCGGCGCGCGAGCGGGCGGCGACGTTCCGTATCGGCGGCCGGGCGGCGGAGTGATCAGCGGGAACCACGGGCACGATCTACGGTGTCTGACTCTTCGGCACCCCGCGTGTTCCGCAGCCGTTCATCTTGGTCAGGGAAAATACGAACATGACCGTCAACCCAGGACACATCCCCCGTTCCGGTGAGGCGCTGCCCGACGACCGCTTCCTCGACCGGGAGGAGAGCTGGCTCCGCTTCAACCAGCGCGTTCTGGAACTCGCCGAGGACCCGGCGCTCCCCCTCCTGGAACGCGTCCGCTTCCTGTCGATCTTCTCCAGCAACCTCGACGAGTTCTTCATGGTCCGGGTCGCCGGCCTCGCGCGCCGGATGGCGACCGGCCTGGCCGTGCAGTCCGCCAGCGGGCGGCAGCCGCGCGAGGTGCTGGAGCGCACCGGGACGGTCGCGCACGAGCTGATGCTGCGGCACGCGGCCTGCTTCCGCGACGAGATCCGCCCCGCCCTCGGCAAGGAGGGCATCGACCTGCTGCGCTGGGACGAACTGGCGGAGACCGAGCAGGAGCGGCTGCGGCGGTTCTTCCGCGACCGCATCTACCCCGTGCTGACGCCGCTGGTCGTCGACTCCGCGCACCCGTTCCCGTACATCTCGGGCCTGTCGCTGAACCTGGCCGTCATCGTCCGGGACCCGGAGACCGACGCCACGATGTTCGCGCGCGTCAAGGTCCCGCCGCTGCTGCCCCGCTTCATCGAGGCGTCCCCCGACCGGTTCACCCCGCTCGAGGACGTCATCGCCGCGCACCTCGGGCAGCTGTTCGTCGGCATGGAGGTCGTCGAGCACCACGCGTTCCGCGTCACCCGCAACCAGGACCTCGAGATCGACGAGGACATCAGCGAGGGGCTGCTGCAGGCGCTCGAGCGGGAGCTGCTGCGGCGCCGGTTCGGGCCCGTCGTCCGGCTGGAGGTCGAGGAGTCGATCTCCGCGGGCGTCCTGGAGCTGCTGACGACCGAGCTGGCGATCGAGGAGGGCCAGATCTACCGGGTGGGCGGGCCGCTCGACCTCGGCGGGCTCGCCGCGATCGCCGACCTCGACCGGCCGGACCTGAAGTACCCGCCGTTCGTCCCGTCGAAGGAGGCGCTCCCCGAGGACGCGAGCGTCTTCGGCGCGATCCGCGAGCGGGACGTGCTCGTCCAGCACCCGTACGACTCGTTCACGACGACCGTGCAGCGGCTCATCGAGGACGCCGCGGCCGACCCGCGCGTCCTGGCGATCAAGCAGACCCTGTACCGGACGAGCGGCGACTCCCCGATCGTGGACGCGCTCATGAGTGCGGCCGAAGCGGGTAAGCAGGTCGTCGTGGTGGTGGAACTGAAGGCGCGGTTCGACGAGCGCGCCAACATCGCGTGGGCGCGCAAGCTGGAGACCGCGGGCTGCCACGTCGTCTACGGGTTCGTCGGGCTCAAGACGCACTGCAAGCTGGCGCTCGTCGTCCGGCAGGACCCGGACGGCGTCCTGCGCCGCTACTGCCACATCGGCACCGGCAACTACCACCCGAAGACGGCCCGCCTGTACGAGGACTTCGGGCTGCTGACGGCGGACGCGGAGGTCGGCGAGGACGTCAGCGCCCTGTTCAACCACCTCACCGGCTACTCGCGGCAGGGCTCCTACCACCGGCTGCTGGTCGCGCCGCACAGCCTGCGGTCGGGGCTCGTCCAGCGCATCGAGCACGAGATCGACAACCACCGCGGCGGGCATCCGGCGCGGGTCCGCGTCAAGTGCAACTCGCTCGTCGACGAGGTCGTCATCGACGCGCTGTACCGGGCGTCGCGCGCGGGCGTCCCGGTCGACGTGTGGGTGCGCGGCATATGCGCGCTGCGGCCCGGGGTGTTCCGCGAACCAGAATCCCCGAGGTGACTGTGCAGACCGACCTGCGACCCGACCCGGCCGCCGACGCCGACCTGCGCCCGGCGCCGGAGATCGAGACCGAGCGGCGGCCCTGGGGCGGCTTCGAGCGCTTCACGCTCAACGAGCCGTCCACGGTGAAGCTGATCCACGTGGAGCCGGGGCAGCGCCTCAGCCTGCAGCGGCACCGCGACCGCGACGAGCTGTGGGTCGCCCTCGACCCCGGCGCGGTCTTCGAGGTGGCGGGCCGCCGCATCCTGCCGCAGGTGGGGGAGCGGGTGTTCATCCGCGCCGGGGAGACGCACCGGCTGAGCTCGGACGGCCCCGCCGTGCGGGTCATGGAGATCGCGTTCGGGCACTTCGACGAGGACGACATCGAGCGCCTCGAGGACTCCTACGGCCGCGCCTGACCCGGTCCGCGCGGGGCGGTGCCGCCGGAGGAGTCCGCGAAATGGCAGGCCACCTCCTGCGGCAGCCCGTCCCGCCGGACCGGTTCCGGCGCCCGCTCGGCGCACACCGCGGCGGCCATGTAGCAGCGGGTCCGGAACCGGCAGCCGCCCGGCGGCGACGCCGGCGACGGCACCTCCCCGCCGAGGACGATCTCCCGCGCGTCGTGGTCCGGCCGGTCGTGGACGGACGGCGCGGCCGACACCAGCGCCCGCGTGTACGGGTGCTGCGGGTCGCCGAGCACGTCCGCGGCGGTCCCCTGCTCGACGATCGTCCCGAGGTACATGACCGCCACGTCGTCCGCGACGTGCCGGACCACGTCCAGGTCGTGGGAGATGAACAGGTACGCGACGCCCAGCTCGGCCTGCAGGTCGGCGAGCAGGTTGAGGATCTGCGCGCGGACCGAGACGTCCAGCGCGGACACGGCCTCGTCGCACACGATCAGCTTGGGCCGCAGCGCCAGCGCCCGCGCGATGGCGACGCGCTGGCACTGGCCGCCGGACAGCTCGTGCAGGCGCCGCGACCCGTGGTCGGGACGCAGCCCGACCATCTCGAGCAGCCGCGCCACCTCGGCGGCCTCCCGCGCGCGCGGCACGATCCCGGGATGGACGCGCCAGCCCTCCGCGACGACGGCGGCGACCGTCATCCTCGGGTTCAGCGACGTGTAGGGGTCCTGGAACACCATCTGCAGGTCGCGGCTCAGCCGGCGCCGCCGCCGCGCCGGGACGGACGCCAGGTCGGTCCCGGCGAACTCGATCGACCCGGCGAACGCCGGCCGCAGCCCCACGACGGCCCGCGCCAGGGTCGACTTGCCGCACCCCGACTCGCCGACGACGCCGAGCGTCCGGCCCGCCCGGACGGCCAGGTCCACGCCCGCGACGACCGGCACCCGCCGCCGCCCGAAGCCGTGCCGGCCGGGCCGCTCGTACCCGGCCACCAGGCCGCTGACCTTCAGGACGTGCCCGGTGTCCCGCGCGGTGGTCGTCATCGTGGCTCCTCGGTGCTCCGGGCGGCCGCGGGCCGGGACGCGGTCACCTCGTCGGCGTGGTGGCAGGCGACGGCGCGGTCGCCGTCCTCGGTGGCGGGCGGGTCCTCGGTCCGGCACACGTCCGTCGCGAACGGGCAGCGCGGGTGGAACGCGCACCCGCCCGGCGGGCGGCGCGGGTCCGGCGGCGCGCCCGGGATCGGCTTCAGCCGCCCGCCCTCCCGCGCGTCCGGCATGGCCTCCAGCAGACCGAGCGTGTAGGGGTGCGCGGGCCGGGTGTAGACGGCGTCCAGCGGGCCCCGCTCCACGATGCGGCCCGCGTACATGACGGCGACCTCCTGCGCCACCTTCGCGACGACGCCGAGGTCGTGCGACACCAGCAGCGTCGCGAGGTCCGACTCCTGCTGCCGCCGCGCGAGCAGCCGCAGGATCTGCGCCTGCACGGTGACGTCCAGGGCGGTGGTGGGCTCGTCGGCGAGCAGGACGGACGGGCCGAGCGCCAGCGCCATCGCGATCACGGCGCGCTGCCGCATGCCGCCGGAGAACTCGTGCGGGTGGTCGTCGTAGCGGGACTCGGCGTCGGCGATGCCGACCTCGCGCATCAGCGCGACGGCCCGCTCGCGGGCCTCGCGCCTGCCGAGGCCGAGCCGCCGCCGGAACGGCTCGGCGATCTGCCGGCCGACGGTGAAGCCCGGGTTCAGCGCGGCCATCGGGTCCTGGAAGACCATCGCGACGCGGTCGCCGCGCGCCTCCCGCCACCGCCGGGCGGAGAACCCGGCGGTGTCCTCGCCGTCGAGCAGGACGGCGCCCGCGGTGATCTCGGCGCCGGGCGGCAGCAGGCCGATCAGCGCGAGGGAGGTCAGGCTCTTGCCGCTGCCGGACTCGCCGACCAGGGCGAGCACCCGGCCGCGCCGCAGGCGCAGCCCGACGCCCCGGACGACCGGGACGACGTCGCGCCCCGACCGGAACCCGATGTGCACGTCGCGCAGTTCCGCGGCGACGTCCGCGGCGTCCGGCGGCCGCGGGGGACGAACGGCTGGAACGGTCATCGCGGTTCCTCTCAGATCTGGGCCCGGGGGTCGGTCAGGTCCCGGAACGCGTCGCCGACGACGCCCACCGCGGTGACCACCGCGGCCAGCGCGAACGCGGGCATCGTCGAGATCCACCACGCGGAGCCGAGGTAGTCGCGGCCCGCCGACACCGTCGCGCCCCACGACGCCCGGTCCGGCGGGATGCCGAGGCCGAGGAAGCTCAGCGACGCCTCCGCGACCATCACCAGGCCGATCTGCACGGTCGCGGCGACCAGCAGCGGCTGCCAGCAGGACGGCAGGACGTGCCGGAACAGGATCCGGGCGTGCCCCGCGCCGAGGACGCGCGCCGAGTCGACGAACTCGAGGCCGCGGGTGGCGAGCGCGGACGCCCGCACCACCCGGGCGAAGACCACCCAGCGGGTCACGGCCAGCGTGATGACGATGTTGGTGATGCTCGGGCCGAGGACGCCCGCGATGAGGATCGCGAGCAGGATCGACGGGAACGCGAGCTGCACGTCCCCGAAGCGCGACAGCAGCGTGTCGATCCGGCCGCCGAAGTAGCCCGAGACGAGCCCGGCGACCAGGCCGGCGGCGCCGCCGATCAGCACGGTCGCCGCGCCGACCAGCAGCGATACCCGGCTCCCGGCGAGCAGCGTCGCGAGCATGTCGCGGCCGACCTGGTCGGTGCCGAGCCAGGCGATCGACCCGTCCGCGAGCCGCGACCCCGGCGGCAGGAGCCGGTGCGGCAGGTCCGTCGCCACCGGGTCGTACGGCAGCAGCAGCGGCCCGATGAGCGCGGCCAGCACGAACAGGCCGACGACGGCGAGCCCGGCCCACGCGCGCGCCGGCAGCGCGGGCACCCGGAAGCGGGACTTCGGGGCGGAGGTGGCGGTGGGGGCGAGTGCGCTCATGCCGACTCCGGGGTGAGACGAGGGTCGAGGGCGACGCAGAGGACGTCCACGAGCAGGTTCAGCGCGATGTAGGACACGGTGATCGTGACGATCGCCGCCTCGACGACCGCGTAGTCGCGGTTCGTGATCGCGTCGACCATCAGCGAGCCGATGCCGGGCCAGGAGAAGACGACCTCGATGATCACGGCGTTGGCGATGAAATTGCCCATCAGCAGCCCGAGCACGGTGACGACGGGGAGGGCGATGTTGCGGGCGACGTGCACGTACAGCACGGCCCCCTCGCCGGTGCCCTTGGCGCGGGCGGTGCGGACGTAGTCCTTGCCGCTCTCCTCCAGGGCGCCGTTGCGGACGAGCCGCGCCAGCCATCCGACGAACGGCAGGGCGAGCGTCACCGACGGCAGGATCACCGCCTCGGGGCCGCCGCCGGCCGTGCTCGGCAGCCAGTTCAGCTGCCGCGCGAACAGCAGGATCAGCACGATGCCGAGCCAGAACGACGGCAGGGCCTGGCCGACCAGCGAGCCTGCGGACACCAGCATGTCCAGGATCCCGCCCGGCCGGCGGGCGCACAGCATCCCGAGCGGGTACCCGGCGGCGAGGGTGATGACGAGCGCGAGCGCGGCGAGCGCCAGGGTGGCGGGGAACCGCTCCAGGACGGCCCCCATCGCGCCGCCGCCGAGCCGCCACGAGTCGCCGAAGTCGCCGCGCAGCACCTCGCCCATGTGGACGGCGTACTGCCGCCACAGCGGGTCGTCGAGTCCGAACCGGGCCCGGACCTCGGCGAGCTGGTCGGCGGAGGCGTCCGGCCCGAGGATCAGCGCGGCCGGGTCGCCGGGGACGACGCGGACGACGACGAACACGAGGGTGACGGCGCCCCAGGCGACGATCACCGCCTGCCACGCCCGTTTGAGCAGGAACCGTCCCATCAGATCCCTCCCTCCGGGGGCGCGGACGACGCGCGGACGACCAGTTCGGCGGGCAGCAGTGTCCGCCGCGGCCCGTCCGCGGCCGGCCCGCCCGCGGCGGGCCCGTCGCCCATCCGCTCCAGCAGCCGGTCCACGGCCGCGGCGCCGACCTCGGCGGCGGGCAGCCGGACCGTGGTGAGCGGCGGCGCCAGGTAGGCGGCGAAGGGGTGGTCGCCGTGGCCCGCCACGCGGACGTCGCGCGGGACGCTCAGCCCGTGCTCGGTGAACGCCCGGTACACCCCGAGCGCGAAGTAGTCGTTGCCCGCCAGGACGGCGGCGCCGGGCCCGATGCGCGCGGCGAGCCCCCGCCCTATCTCGTAGGAGTCGACGGGGTCCCACGGCTGCGAGCTGGCCTCCCGCCGCCGCGTCGGGACCTTGACCATGTGGTCGTCGCGGAGCGGCACGCCGTGCTCGGCGAGCACCGCCCGGAACCCCCGGACGCGCTCCGCGACGGGGGAGATGTCCAGGTCCTCCTCGACGAGGAACAGCTCGCGGGCCCCGCCGGCGAGCAGGTGCTCGGTGGCCAGCCGCGCGCTGCCGTAGTAGTCCACGCCGATCAGGTCGGCGTCGAGCCCCGGCAGGTCGCGGTTGACGAGCACCACGGGCGTCCCGGCCGCGCCGAGCCGCGCCCAGTGGTCCGACCCGTGCTGGACGGGCACGGCGAGCACGCCGTCCACGCCCCAGCGCATCAGCTCGTCCACCACGCGGCGCTCGTTGTCGACGCTGTCCTCGGTGACCATCAGCATCAGCGAGTAGCCGCGGACCCGGCCGCGCTCCTCGATGGCGCTGATCAGCCGGGTGTAGAACGGGTTCGACGGGTTGGTGATGACGAGCCCGATCGTCATCGCGTTCCCCTGCACCAGGGAGCGCGCCATCGTGTTCGGCACGTAGCCGAGCCGTTCCGCCTCGGCGCGCACCCGCTCGCGGGTCTCCGCGCTCACCGCGTCCTTGCCGGCGAGGGCGCGGGACACGGTGTTCACCGAGAGGTCGAGCGCGGCGGCGATGTCGCGCAGGGTGGCCCTGCGGCGCGGTGTCATGGCGTTCCCGCCCTCCTTCCGACCGTCGACAGGTCGGGCTGGTTGTTGGCGGCCGCGGTGAACCCGGTGAGCCCGGAACGCAGGCCGTACGCGGTGGTCAGCGCGGCCGGGAAGATCCCGACCGCGTCCTCCCAGATGGTGCCGCACGCCCGCGCGTACAGCTCCCGGCGCCGCGCGGGGTCGGCGCTCTCGCCCGCCTCGGCGAGGACGGCGTCCAGGTCGGGGTTGCGGTACCCCATCCGGTCGGCCTCCGAGGTGTAGAGGCGGCCGAGGGTGAACGCCGCGTCGCCGGTGGTGACGGTGTTGGTCTGCAGCTCCATGTCCCAGTCGAGGGAGTTGAGGCGCTGGAGCCACTGGGCCTTCTCGATGCTCTGCGGCCGGACCCGGACGCCGACCGCGTCCCAGTCCGAGATCATCGACTGGGCCAGCTCGCGGGCGAGCGGCCCGGTCGCGTCGAACCACATCATCGTGGTGTCGAAGCCGTCCCCGAGGCCGGCGTCCCGCAGCGCCCGGCGCGCGGCGTCCGGGTCGTACCGGTACGGCGGCTGCTCGGCGTACCCGAACACCGTCGACGGGATCGGCGCGCGCATCCGCTCGGCGCCCCGGCCGAACAGCCGCCCGACGATCGTCTCCAGGTCCAGCGCCTGCCACATCGCGCGCCGGACGCGCGGGTCGGTGAACGGCTCGCGCCGACAGTTGAACCACGCCAGGTAGTACGTCCAGCTCGGCACCGTCTCGACGCGCACCCCGCGCCGCCCCTCCACCTCGCCGAGCTGGTCGGACGGCACGGGCCACAGCAGGTCGACATCCCCGTTGCGCAGCGCGGTGACGGCGCTGGACGTCTCCCCGATGTACGGCATCGAGACGCCGGGGAGCGCGGCGGGGCCGCCCCAGTAGCCGTCGAAGCGGGCGAGCTCGACGGCGGTCGACGGGGTGAACCCGGTGACCCGGAAGGGCCCCGAGCCGACGGGGCGGCGCTTCTGCGCCGGGTCGGCGACGAGCCGCGCGGGGACGACGAACAGCAGCGTCAGGTTCACCGGCAGCGTGCCCATCGGGCCGTCCGTGGTGAACGTGACGCGCCGGTCGCCGTCCGCGCGCACCGACGCGACGGGCGCCCACAGCGCGGACTGGGCCGACTTGACCGCCTTCGTCCGCTCGACGCAGGCGACGACGTCCCGCGCGGTGAGCGGGCTCCCGTCGTGGAAGCGGACGCCCGGACGCAGGTCGAACACCCACGTCGTGTCGTCCGCCCGCTTCCACGAGGTCGCCAGACCCGGTACCAGCCGCCCGTCCTCGTGCCGGACGAGGGTGTCGAACACGAGCCGCTTGACGATGAGCGACGCCTCGTCCACCGCCGTCCCCGCGTTGTAGGGGTCCAGGTCGGTGACCGGCTGCCCGAACGCGGCGCGCAGCGAGCCGTCCGGCGCGGACCCGCCGGCCCGGCCGCATCCGCCGAGCGCCACCGCCGACGCGGCCAGGCCGGTCAGCGCGAGGAACTCGCGCCTGCGCAGGTCCATGACGGGCCCCTCCTAGCTCTTCAGCGCGAGGTAGATCATCACCTTGGCGGCGGGCGCGTCCGCGCCGTCCGCGCCGTCCGCGGCGTCGGTGCCGTCGGCGGCGTCGACGACGCCCTTCAGCCGCAGCCAGCCGCCGAACCCGGTCGACTCCCAGCTCACGAGGTCGCCGGCGATCTCGCGCTCCGCGTCGAGGTCGCACCAGTGCAGCCCGTCGGGGGAGACCTGCGTGGTCACCCGCATCCGCGCCGCCGCGCCCGTCCGCTCCAGCGTCCGGACGAACCAGCGCGCCTCCGCGGCCCACGCCGCCTCATAGGGTTCCGTCGCGAACTCGCCCGCCAGGGTGCGGTTGCGTTCCAGGACGGCCGTGAACGATTCGCGCATCGTGCCGGTGCTCCTCACCAGTCCACCGAAATCAGTACCGAGTCCAGGTACAGGAAGTTCCGCACGTCCGTGTGCGTCCTGACCGAGACGTAGAAGTTGAGCAGATTCTGCAGCGAGCCGTACTCCTCGTCGTACGGGGGGACGGGCACGTCCCGCATGTCGTAGACGGTGTCGTTGACCTGGAGTTCGATGTTCGACCTGGTGCTCGTGTCGATCAGCCACCGCACGTAGTGCCAGTTCACCTTGGTCGGCACCTCGTTGTAGCAGAGCTCCTGCGGGCCGCCGAACGGCTTCCAGTCGTCCGGCTCCGGCGCGGTGAAGTCGGCGGTCGGCGGGAGCTTGATCTTGCCCTCGAAGTGCTCGCGCGGGGTCGGCTCCGGCACCGTCGGGTACACCCACTCGCGGCGGAGCCGGTTCTCCAGGTCGGTGTTCAGGTAGCGGGCGACGCAGTGGTACCGGACGCCGTCGCAGATGTCGGTCGCGATCGTGAAGGCGCCGAACTGCTGCTCGGACGGGTGCAGGTTCGCGTCCCACGGCCCGGCGCCGGCCTTGTCGGCCGCCCGGTTCTCCTCCGACGCCGCCTCGGTCTTGAACGTCAGGTACGCCTCGAACTGGACGCGGCCCCGCCCGGCCATCGTGAGCCGCCGGATCGCGACGCCGGTGTGCCCGGCCAGCGGGCGCGTGGCGACCTTCAGCGCGTACGTCCCCGACATCGCGCCGTGCGTGCCGACGTCGAAGAAGTTGCACGAGCTGAGCTGCGGCGGCCGGAAGTCGCGCATGTGGTCGTCGACGGTGTCGAGGTTCCCGTGCCCGTCGTAGTTGCCGAGCAGCTCGATCCAGCCGTGCGTGCCGGTGTTGAAGTCGTCGTGGACGAGGATGCGCTCCAGCGGGTTGAAGCGCGACAGGGCCGGGTCGGCCCGCCGGAGTTCCGCGGCCAGGGACCGCTCGCTCGGGGTAACGCTCATCGGGTGGGCTCCTGAATCCTGACGGTGGCGTGCACCATGTTGTGGTCGGAACGCAGCAGGTCGCGCGGCTCGCCGGCCTGCGCGTCCGTCTGCGGGACGAGCGTCCACTGCAGGACGCGCGTCCCGTTCCGGACGAAGATGCGGTCGATCTTGTCCGCGGAGCGCGGCAGCGGGATCCGGCCGCCGTTGAACGACGCGTACTCGGCGCCCGTGCGCCGCGCGGCGGGCGCGGACTCGAAGGCGTCGGCGTAGCCCGCGTCGGCGAACGCGTCGTGCGGGCTCGCGCCGTCCGCCGTCGAGGCGGAGTTCATGTCGCCGGCGAACACGATCGGCAGCCGCCGCGTGTACGGGTTGTCGCGGGTGAGGTACCGGGCCGTGCGGAGCGCGTCCGCGTACCGGACCTCGTCCCAGTTCTTCGTCCAGCCGTTCGGGTCGGTGGCGCCGTTCTTGCGGTACTCCAGGTGCATGTCGACGACGACGAAGCGCGTCCCCGTCCGCAGGTCGCGGAGGGTGTTCCAGGTCATCGTCTTGCCGTAGATCTCGGTGGAGTCGGGCAGCCACAGCAGGTCGTGCGGCAGTTCCCGGCCGCGCTCGTCCAGGTGGGAGAACCGGCGCGCGTCGTAGTAGGTGAAGCGGCCCGCGCCCGACTTCAGCGGATAGCCCTCCACCGGGTGGCGGGTTCCGGCGTAGTCGGCGGGCGCCTCGGCGTAGCCGCGTTCCCGCATCGCCTCGGTCAGCGGCGCCCGGAACGACTCGACGTCCACGCCCGGCTGCGTCGGCGTCGCGTTGTTGCCGATCTCCTGGGTGACGACGACTCCGGCGCGGGCCCGCGCCACGTCGTCGGCGACCTCGGCGGCGCGGCCGCCGGCCCACGGGGCCAGCTTGGTCGCGCAGTCGCGGCCGATCGTGTCGACGCACTCCTGCTCGGTCGGCAGGCACCCGTGCCCGCAGGTGTTGTACGTCGCGATCCGCAGGTCGAGGGGGCGCCGGTCCGGCCGGGGCTGCGCGTTCGCGGGCGGCGCGAGCAGCGCCGCGCCGCACCCGGCGGCCGCGAGCACGGCGGCCAGCCGCGCGGCGGTCGAGCGGGCGGGGGGACGGGGTTTCCTCATGTCGCGTGGGGGCCTTCCCATGTCGGCTGCGTCACATTAACGTTAACGTGATCGTTCACATACCTTCGATGTCCTGCCGTCCGCCTGTCAAGAGCCGAAAAGGAATCGGCCCGGCCGTCCGAACGAGCAGACGGTCGGGCCATCGGCGTGCCCGGAAACGCGCGCGATCGGCCGTTGCGGCGCCGGAACGCGGAGCGGCCCGCGGCCGGCTCGGGGAGAGCCGGCCGCGGGCCGCCGGGAATCGGGGGACCGCTCAGGTGCTGCCGGTCATCTCGATCTCCTTGATCTTCGGGTCGTTCTCGTCGGCGAGGTAGTCGGCCTCCTTGGTCGCGTCCACCCCGTCCTTGAGGTTCGCCGCCCGGCAGACCACCGTGCCGACCACCGCGACGACCACGTTGACCAGCAGCGCGATGACGCCCACGTAGAGGGTCATCTTCGTGTCGAAGCCGAAGTCGCTCAGCGGGTAGGCGGAGCCGCCGAAGTGCTCCTTGCCCTTGGCCGGGTTCGGGATCTGGTACAGCAGCGCCAGGCCCACGAGCAGGCCCGCCGCCCACCCGGCGATGAGCGCGCCCCGGTGGAACCAGCGCGTCATCAGGCCGAGCGCGACCGCCGGCAGCGTCTGCAGGATGATCACGCCGCCGATCAGCTGCAGGTCGATGGAGAACTGCGGGTCGAGCATCAGGATGCACGCGACCGCGCCCGCCTTGACGACCAGCGACACCAGCTTGCTGACCGTCGCCTCCTGCTTCTCCGTCGCGTTCCGGTTGAAGTACTCCCGGTAGATGTTGCGCGTGAACAGGTTCGCCGCCGCGATCGACATGATGGCCGCCGGGACGAGCGCGCCGATGCCGACGGCCGCGAAGGCGACGCCGGCGAACCAGTCCGGGAACATCTGGTCGAACAGCACGGGCACGACCGTGTTGCCGTCCGCCTCGCCGTCGTGGCTGACCGGCTTCACCCCGGCGGCGATCGCCATGTAGCCGAGCAGCGCGATCAGGCCGAGCACGAGGCTGTACGCCGGCAGCGCCGCCATGTTCCGCTTGATCACGTTGCGGTTCTTGCTGGCCAGGACGCCGGTGATGCTGTGCGGGTACAGGAACAGCGCCATCGCCGAGCCCAGCGCCAGCATCGCGTAGTTCAGCTGGTTCGAGCCGTCCAGCAGGATGCCGTCCCCGGGGTTCTCCGACGCGTCGAACTTGGCCTGCGCCGAGTCGAAGATGTCGCCCCAGCCGCCGAGCTTCGCGGGGATGTACAGCACCGCGACGATGATCACCAGGTAGATCAGGATGTCCTTGACGAACGCGATCAGCGCCGGCGCCCGCAGCCCCGACTGGTAGGTGTAGGCCGCCAGGATCACGAACGCGATGATGATCGGCCAGTGCCCGTGCACGCCCATCGCCTTGAGCACGGCCTCGATCCCGACGAGCTGCAGCGCGATGTACGGCATCGTCGCGACGATGCCGGTGATCGCGATGGCCAGCGCCAGCGTCGGGGAGCCGAACCGCGCCCGGACGAAGTCCGCGGGCGTGACGAAACCGTGCACGTGCGACACCGACCAGAGCCGGATCAGCACGAGGAACACCAGCGGGTACACGACGATCGTGTACGGGACCGCGAAGAAGCCCGCCGCGCCGGCGCCGAACACCAGCGCGGGAACCGCGACGAACGTGTACGCGGTGTAGAGGTCGCCGCCGATCAGGAACCAGGTGATCCAGCTCCCGAAGCTGCGGCCGCCCAGCCCCCACTCGTCCAGGTTGTCCATCGTCTCGGCCTTGCGCCACCGCGCCGCGACGAAGCCCATCCCGCTGACCAGAAGGAAGAGCACCGAGAAGATGACGATCTCGGTGATGTGATCGCTCGCCACCGGCTCAGCCCCGCTTCCTGGTCATGCGGTACACGATGACGGTGCACGCCACGCCGAGCGGGATGAACATCATCTGCATCCAGTAGAAGGCGGGGACACCGGCCAGCCGGGGCGAGTCGCTGTTGTAGAAGAAGGTCAGCAGCGGCACGACGACCGGCACGATCAGCAGCCAGTTCCACGGGCTGCGGTCCGAGCGGGGCTCCCCGGCCGATGCCGGGGTCTCCGGTTCGTCGGGTCTTTCCTTCGAGGTCAAGGGGGTCCTCCTCGTCGCGGACGATCGGCGCCCGGCCCGTCCGGATGGCGAGACGGGGCCGTGTCACGGGTGAAACCGGGTGAGCGTACCGTGACGGGGGTCACGGGTCGATATCGGTCGCGCCACGACTTGAGTGGAGCGTTCCGGTCCGCGTCGCCGCAGGTGGCGCCGCACTTTCTCCGCCTGTCGACCCGGGGTGCCGCGACCCGGTAGGCTCGTCGCATGCGAACCGTGCCCCGCCGAATCACCGGCCAGTGGTGGTGGCGCCGCTAAGGCGGCGCCGGTTCGTGCACGTTCCAAAACCAGGCGACCGCCCTCACCCGGCGGTCGGTGACCTCTCGTCCGTCCGGTGCAGGGCCCGACGATGAGGGGCCACCGCGGTGGAGACCGTCTCACAACAGCCGACGACCGGCGAGTTCGTCACGGCCGGGGGCGTACGGGTGACCCGTACCGCCGCGCCCGTCGACCCCGAGCGCAAGTCCGACGTGCTGAACGCGCTCGTCGCCGCCGTGGGGGAGCGGCGCGGCGGGGTGCTCAGCTCCGGCATGGAGTATCCCGGCCGGTACAGCCGCTGGCACATGGCGTACGTCGACCCGTGCCTGGAGATCGTCGCGCGCGGCCGGACGGTCGCGGCGCGGGCCCTCAACGGGCGCGGCCGGGTCGTGCTGCCCGCGGTCGCCGAAGTGCTGCGCGGGACGGGCGAGGTGCGGGCCGACGGGCCCGGCGAGTGCGCGGTGTTCGTCCCGCCCACGGAGGAGTTCTTCCCCGAGGAGGAGCGCAGCCGGCAGCCGACGGTCTTCACCGCCCTGCGCGCCGTCGTCGACCTGTTCCGCTGCGACGACCCGCACCTCGGCCTGTACGGGGCGTTCGGCTACGACCTGTCGCTGCAGTTCGAGCCGCTGCGACCGCGCCTGGAGCGGCCGGACGACCAGCGGGACCTCGTGCTGCACCTGGCCGACGAGATGGTCGTCGTGGACCGCAAGCGCGAGACCTCGCACCGCATCTCCTACGACTTCGAGGTCGGCGGGACCGCCACCGCCGGGCTCCCGCGGGACACGGAGCCGACGCCTCCCGTCGTCCCGGCGGAACTCCCCCCGCAGCCCGTTCCGGGCGTGTACGCGCAGATGGTGCGGGACGCCAAGGAGCGGTTCGTCCGCGGCGACCTGTTCGAGGTGACGCCCGGCCACGCCATGCACGGCCGCTGCGACTCGCCCGCCGCGTTCTTCGAGCGGCTGCGCGAGACGAACCCGGCGCCGTACGAGTTCCTGTTCAACCTCGGTGACGGCGAGTACCTGGTGGGCGCGTCGCCCGAGATGTTCGTGCGGGTGACCGGCGACCGCGTGGAGACCTGCCCGATCGCGGGGACGATCAAGCGCGGCGGCGACGCGCTGCAGGACGCCGAGCAGATCCGCACGATCCTGGCGTCGGCGAAGGACGAGTCCGAGCTGACGATGTGCACGGACGTGGACCGCAACGACAAGTCGCGGGTGTGCGTGCCGGGCAGCGTGCGGGTGCTGGGCCGCCGGCAGATCGAGATGTACTCGCGGCTCATCCACACCGTGGACCACATCGAGGGGCGGCTGCGGCCGGAGTTCGACGCGCTCGACGCGTTCCTCACCCACATGTGGGCCGTGACGGTGACCGGGGCGCCGAAGACGTGGGCGATGCAGTTCATCGAGGACCACGAGGACTCGCCGCGCCGCTGGTACGGCGGCGCGGTCGGGTTCGTCGGGTTCGACGGGTCCATGAACACCGGCCTCACCCTCCGGACGGCGCAGATCCGCGACGGCGTCGCGACCGTGCGGGCGGGGGCGACGCTGCTCTACGACTCCGACCCCGACGAGGAGGAGCGCGAGACGCACCTGAAGGCGAGCGCGCTGCTGGGCGCGCTCGCGGCGACCGCGCGGGACGGCGCGGAGCCGGAGGCGGACCGGGAGCCGGAGCCCGCGCCGGAGCGCCCGGGGGACGGGCTGAAGGTGCTGCTCGTCGACCACGAGGACTCGTTCGTCAACACCCTCGCCGACTACTTCCGGCAGCACGGCGCCGGCGTGGTCACGCTCCGGCACGGCTTCCCCGCGCGGCTCCTGGACGAGCACGCCCCCGACCTGGTCGTCCTGTCGCCGGGGCCGGGACGCCCGGACGACTTCGCGACGCGGGACCTGCTGGACGCCCTGGACGCCCGGGGCCTGCCCGTCTTCGGCGTCTGCCTCGGCCTGCAGGCGATGGTCGAGCACGCGGGCGGCTCCCTGGACCTGCTGCCCGAGCCGTCGCACGGCAAGCCCGGCCAGGTGAAGGTGACCGGCGGCGGGCTGTTCGAGGGGCTCCCGGACGAGTTCACCGCCGCCCGCTACCACTCGCTGCACGCCACGCCCGACCGGGTGCGGGGCTTCCAGGTGACGGCGACCACCGGGGACGTGGTGATGGCGATCGAGAACGCGGAGCGGCGGCGCTGGGCCGTCCAGTTCCATCCGGAGTCGATCCTCACGGCGGCGGGCGGCGCCGGGCACCGCATCGTGGCGAACGTGCTGCGGCTCTGCCGCTGACCGTCTCCGGTCCCGGGCGGGCGGGCGGCCCGGTCCGCCGCCCCCTCCGGAGTGATGAACCGAACATCGTTCCGGAGGCGGATTGCGGACTGCCGAAAATGGTCCTTGAGGTGCTGACTTCGTCCGGTCCGGCACGGCAGAATCGGGGTTCGGCCACCGCGCCGCTCGCGGCGCGCGTGATCGCCGTTATCCCGGCGGAGGAGGGAGGCGCGCTCCCTCCTCCGCGTCGGCGGCCATGGCCCGGGGCCTCCTTTGCCGGGCACAGAACCCGGTTTTCGGTCGGCCGGATCGAGTTGGGTGTTTCGTGGTCATCTACCGGGGGACCCCGGAGCCATGATGTTCATTCTTTGGCTCATCGCGGTGATCCTCGTGATCGCCGGCGCTTACGTCCTGATCGCCCGTCGCGACCTCCTCTGGGGCATCGTCCTCATCGTCGTCGGCCTGCTCGTCGGCCCCGGCGGCGTCAGCATCTTCGGCTGACGCCGGAGAAGATCTCCGGCGGCCCGGCCGAAGACTGACGCGCGCTGTCAGGTTTCGCTGCCAGCATCGGCGGCATGAGCGAGCACGAAACCGAGAGCGCGCCGCTGGCGGGGAAGGTCGCGCTGGTCGCCGGCGCCACCCGGGGCGCGGGCCGCGGCATCGCCGTCGAGCTCGGCGCCGCCGGAGCCACCGTGTACTGCACGGGACGGACCACCCGGTCCGCGCGGTCGGAGATGGACCGTCCCGAGACCATCGAGGACACCGCCGAGCTGGTCACGGCGGCGGGCGGCGAGGGGATCGCCGTCCGGGTCGACCACCTGGACCCCGCGCAGGTGGACGGCCTCGTCCGCCGCATCGACGGCGAACGGGGCCGGCTCGACGTCCTGGTCAACGACATCTGGGGCAGCGACCACCTCTTCGAGTTCGGCAAGCCGCTGTGGGAGCAGTCGCTGGAGAACGGGCTGCGCATGCTGCGGCTCGCCGTCGACACCCACGCCGTCACCAGCCACACGGCGCTGCCCCTGCTGGTCCGCGAGCCCGGCGGTCTCGTCGTCGAGATCACCGACGGGACCGCCGAGTTCAACGCGGACTACCGCAAGGACTGCGGCTACTTCTACGACCTGGCCAAGACCGCCGTGATCCGCATGGCGCTCGCCCAGTCCGTGGAGATCGCCCCGTACGGCGGGACGGCCGTGTCGGTGACGCCCGGCTGGCTGCGATCGGAGGCGATGCTCGAGCACTTCGGCGTCACCGAGGACACCTGGACCGACGGGACGGCGAAGGACCCGCACTTCGCGATCTCCGAGACGCCCGCGTTCGTCGGCCGCGCCGTCGCGGCCCTCGCGGCCGACCCGGAGCGGGCCCGCTGGAACGGGACGTCGCAGTCCAGCGGCGGGCTCGCGAAGGTCTACGGGTTCACCGACGTCGACGGCAGCCGGCCGGACGCCTACACCTACATCACCGAGGTCGCGATGGCGGGCAGGCCCGCCGACGTCACCGGCTACCGCTGACCGGGCCCCGCGCCGTCGGCGCCACCGGCGGCACCGTCGTCGGCACCGTCCTTGGAACGCCGTCGCAGATACCGCCGTCCCCGCGGCCACCGCCGCCGCCCGGCCGCGCGTACAGCGCCGCGAGCCGGGCGGCGGTCTCGGCCATCCGCGCCCGCAGCTCCGGCGGGCCCAGCACCTCGACGTCCGCGCCGAGGATCCGCATCTCGGTCGCCGCGACGTCGAGCGACTCGACCGGCAGCACGGTCGTCCGCCACCCGTCCGCGTCGGGCTCCCCGGCCGCCTCGACGGCCCGGCGCACCGCGTGCTCGGTCGCCGCGAACCGCAGCCGGCGCATCCCCTCCGGGCCGAGCCGCACGGTGATCTCCTCGTGCAGCATCGACCGGGCGAACGCGTCCGCCTGCTCCCGCCAGTACCCCGCGAGGTCGAACCCCACGTCGCGGTCGAACGTCGCGCCCGTCGGCGCCACCGCCGCGATCCGGTCCACCCGGTACGTGCGGCCCCGCCCGTCGACGAGCGCCACCAGGTACCAGGTGCCGTTCTTCAGGACGAGCCCGTACGGGTCGGCCGTCCGCGTCACCTCGCCGTCCTTGCGCCGGTACCGCAGCTCGACCTCCGCGTCCGACCACACGGCGGCGGCGAGCCCGCGCAGCAGCGGCGGAGGCGCCGGGGCGTGGAACCAGCCGGGCGCGTCCAGGTGGAACCGCTGCCCGGCGCGGGCGGGCGCGTCCCGCAGCGGGCCCGGCAGCGCGGCGAGCACCTTCAGCTCGGCGGCGGCCACGGCGTCGGCGAGGCCCATGTCCCCGGCCGGGCCCGGCAGGCCCGACAGGAAGAGCGCCTCGGCCTCCTCCCGGCTGAGCCCGGTCAGCCGGGTCCGGTACCCGGCGACGAGGCGGTAGCCCCCGGCGCGGCCCTGCTCGGCGTACACCGGGACCCCGGCGGCCGAGAGCGCCTCGACGTCCCGGTACACGGTCCGCTCCGACACCTCCAGCTCCCGCGCCAGCTCGGCCGCCGTCATGCGGTCGCGCGACTGCAGAAGCAGGACGAGGGAGATCAACCGGGACGCGCGCACACCCCCATCGTGCCCGCTCCGGGGGAACTTCACAATTTCGTGGCAGGTTCGCCCGGTTTCCCTGTTCCGGCCGCTCGTGCCGCTGTTAGCGTCGCCGCGTGCTGACCCAGACCACGTCCATCGAGGCTTTCATCGACGCCCTGCCCAAGGTCGAACTCCACGTGCATCTCGTGGGCTCGGCGTCCGTCCCGACCGTCCTGGAACTCGCCCGCCGGCACCCCGACGGCGGGGTGCCCGTGGACGAGCGCGAGCTGCGCGCGTTCTACAAGTTCACCGACTTCCCCCACTTCGCCCAGGTCTACGACCGGGTGAACCACCTCGTCCGGACGCCCGAGGACGTCGCGACGCTCGTGCTCGGCGCCGCCCGCGACCTCGCCGCCCAGAACGTCCGGTACGTCGAGCTGACCGTCACCCCGCAGGCGCACACCCGCGCGGGGATCCCGCACCACGCGGTGCGCGAGGCGCTCGACATCGCCGCGCGGCGGGCGCGGGAGCTGCACGGCATCCAGGTCGCCTACATCTACGACATCCCCGCCGACTTCGGGATCGAAGGGGTGAAGGGCACCGCCACCGCCGCGCTGGAGCACCCGGCGGAGGCGCTCGTCGGCTTCGGGATCGGCGGCATCGAGCAGATGCGCGCCGCGATCCGCGACGAGATCCGGGACGCGTTCCGCGCCGCCCGCGCCGCCGGGCTCCGCAGCCTCCCGCACGCCGGCGAGATGACCGGGCCCGAGACGATGTGGGAGGCCATCGAGCACCTCGGCGCCGAGCGGCTCGGGCACGGCATCGCCTGCGTCCGCGACGAGCGGCTGATGGCGCATCTCCGCGACACCGGCACGCCCCTCGAGGTCTGCCCGACCTCCAACGTCTGCACCGGCCAGGTCGCCGCGCTCGCCGACCACCCGCTGCCCCGCATGCTGGAGGCCGGCCTGTTCGTCACGCTGAACAGCGACGACCCGCCCATGTTCGACACCACGCTGACCGGCGAGTACCGCGCCGCCGCCGCGGCGTTCGGGCTCGGCCGCGCCGAACTGGCCGCGCTCGCCCGCAACGCCGTCGCGGCGTCCTGCCTGGACGGCGCCGCCAAGCGGGCCCTCACCGCGGAGATCGACGCCCTCGCCTGAGGCCGCCGCCCGCGCCCGTCAGCCCCACGCCATGCGGCGCCAGGGGCTGGCGGGGTCTTCGGCGAGGATGCGGTGCCCGACCACCGAGCGCGCGTACCACTGGCCGAACTCGCCCTCGTCGAACCGCAGCATCCGGCCGAGCACGTACCCGGCGGAGAACGACTCCCACGACGAGTACACCTGGTGGGCGCGGCGCCCGGCCGTCAGGACGCACCGCTCCGCCTCGTCGGCCTCGCAGAACCCGGCGCCCAGACCCCAGCGGGCCATGTTCACGGCGCGCCCGAAGTCGTAGCCGTACACGCTCTCCACCAGCTCGTCCGGCCCGAGGAGACCGTCCGCGCGGAACCGCTCCTCGTACCGCAGGACCAGCCCCGACATCTCGATCACGTTCCGGGTGGTCGCCTCCGACACGTTCCGCTCGGCGCACCACCCGGCGATCGCGGCCCGCCACGAGGCCGGCTCCATGCCGGGCGCCCGCCGGTCGAGGACCATCTGGATGCCGGGGTCGGAGTTCTCCGCGTCCAGCAGCGCCCGGACCTGCTCCCGCCAGCCCGCCGCGTCGGTCACGCCCCAGTCGCGTTCCAGCAGCGCGCGGTCGTCCCGCGATCCCGGCTCGCCGAGCGTGTTCCACGCGACGCCGTTGCCGACGGCCAGGTGCGCGCCCACGCCGAGCGCCGCCGCGAGCGCGCCCCACCCCGCCCCGTTCGGGTCGGTGACGAGCACGTCGAAGTCGCGGTCGGGCCGCCGCTCGGCGTCCGCCAGCAGGCGCGCGACCCGGCGGTGCCCGTCGCCGTCCGGCGCCAGCCGCCCCAGCAGGTCGCGCAGCGGTTCCACCGCCGCGCGGGGCCCCGCGTCCTCGACGATGAGCCGCGCCGCGTGGACGCCCGCGACGTCCGCGCGGCGGTCGTCGCCCAGCGTGCGGAACGCGGCCATCGCCGCCCACGCCCGCCGCGCCGCCTCGCCCGCGCGCCCGGCCGCGGCCAGGACGTGCGCGGCGTGCCCGTCGAGCGCCGCGCGCAGCTCCCCGCCCGCCGGACCGGCCGCCTCCTCGGCGGCCGCGAGCACCCGGAGCGCGTCGTCGACGCGCCCGGCCGCCGCGAGCGCCCGCGCCCGGCGGGCCGCGACCCCGGCCGCGGCGGCCCGGTCGCCGCGCGCCGCCAGCCGTCCGGCGGCCTCCCCGAACGCCTTCGCGGCCTCCTCGGGGCGGCCCTGCCGCTCGTACTTCCGGGCCCGGTCGAGCAAGGCGCCCGGATCGGCATCGATCGTCATGGTTTCCTCCGGGCGACACCGTACCGAGCGGAGCCGCGCGGAGCGGCATTCTTCGCGGACGCGCCGTTCCGGACGTCCGCGCCGGGGGCCGCGGCACTGCGGTGCCGCGGTCAGGCGCGCGCGGTGATCTCCACGCGGGTGTCGTGGAAGACCGGTCCCGCGCCGAGGTCGGTGTCGCGCTCGGCGACGACCGCGTTGGCGTTCGAGCCGCCGGAGAACTTGGCCCAGTGCCCCTTGCTCGTCGCCGCGACGCCCGGCCTGACCTGGTCGGTCACCCGCAGGACCGCGTCGAAGCCGCCCCGGTCGTTGGCCACCCGGACCGGCTGCCCGTCCGCCAGGCCCCGCGCGGCGGCGTCGTCCGGATGGAGCCGGACGGCCAGGCCGCCCGACCGCCGCCGCAGCTCCGGGTTGTTCGCGAACTGCGTGTTCAGGAACTCGTGCGAGGCCGCCGAGATCAGCGCCAGCGGGTACCGCGCCGCCCGGTCCGGGTCGGCGACCTCCGCGGGCGGGACGTACGCGGCGTCGCGGGGGAACTCCAGCCGCCCGGACGGCGTCGGGAACCCCTCGGCGTACGGCAGGAACGGGTCCGGCACCGACATGCGCACGAAGCCCTCCTTGCGCAGCCGGTCCAGCGTGACGCCCGCCATCCACGGATGGCCGGACGCGACGAGCTGCTCGGCGAGGCTCTCGTCCGAGTCGTACAGGCTCGGCTCGGTCAGCCCCATCCGCCGCGCCAGCCGGCGGAACGTCTCCGTCGTCGGCAGGCACTCGCCGGGCGGCGCCACCGCCGGCTCGTTCCACGTCAGGTACAGGTGCCCGTAGCCCTCGTGCAGGTCCATGTGCTCGTGCTGCGCCGTCGCCGGCAGCACGATGTCGGCGTAGTCGACCGTGTCGGTCGGGAACTGCTCCAGCACCACGGTGAACAGGTCCTCGCGCGCCAGGCCCGCCCGCACCCGGTTCTGGTGCGGGGTGCTGCCCACCGGGTTCGCGGCGATCACGAACAGCGCCTTGACCGGCGGGTCCTGGACGTCCAGGAGCGCCTCGCCGAGCCGCGTCATTGACAGCGTCCGCACCGGCCCCGGCCGCAGGTCGTCGCGCCACAGCGCCGCCTTGTCCAGCCGGTTGTGGCCGGACGTGGAGAACGCCAGCCCGCCGCCGCGCCGCGCCCAGTCGCCGGTCACCGCCGCGAACCCCGCCAGCACCCGCAGCGCCGTCCCGCCGCCCGCGTGCCGCTGGAGCCCCTGCGTCGCGCGGATCGCGGTCGGCCGGGTGCGGGCGATCCGCTCGCCGAGCGCCGTGATCCGCTCCACCGGCACCCCGGTGATCCGCGCGGCCCGCTCCGGCGGGAACTCCGCGATCCGCTCGCGGAACTCGGCCCAGCCCGCCGTGTGCTCGCGCAGGAACCGCTCGTCCTGGCCGCCCGCCGCCACGACGACGTTCAGCAGCCCGAGCGCGAGGGCCGCGTCGGTCCCGGGGAGCGGCGCGAGGTGCTCGTCCGCCTGCTGCGCGGTCCGCGTCCGCACGGGGTCGATCGCCACCAGGTGCGCCCCGGCCTTCCGCGCGTCCTGCACGAACTTCCACACGTGGTGGCCGCTCGTCAGCGGGTTCGAGCCCCACAGCAGGATCAGCCGCGCGTGCGCGAGGTCCTCCGGGTCCATGCCGCCCGCCGAGCCGACGGTCGCCTCCATGCCCGCGGCGCCCGCCGCCGAGCAGATGTTGGCGTAGTGCGCGGACGCGCCGAGCACGTTGAAGAACCGGCGCCCCGAGTACCCTTCGAGGCCCTGCAGGTAACCCAGCGTCCCGGTGCCCCAGTACGGCCAGACCGCCTCGCCGCCGTGCTCCCGCACGGCGTCCCCGAGGCGCTCCGCGATCTCGTCGAGCGCCTCGTCCCACGAGATCCGCTCGAACCGCCCCTCGCCCTTGCGGCCCACCCGCCGCATCGGGTGCAGGATCCGGTCGGGCTGGGCCGCGCGTTCGAGCCACCGGTTCACCTTCGCGCACAGCGCGCCCCGCGTGTACGGGTGCTCGGGGTTGCCGCGCAGCCGCACCGCCTCGCCGTCCCGGACCGTGACCACCCAGGAGCAGCCGTCGGGGCAGTCCAGCGGGCAGGCTCCCAGCACCTTCAGTTCGGGCCCCATCAGCCGCTCCTCTCCGGGACGCGCCCCGTTCGTGCGACGTCCGTCGCGTCCCTCCGACCCCGGACGAATCCCTCCAGTGTGCGTCATACATCAGCAGCGTGGCACCTCGACGCACCTGACGACCTCTGGGGAGCCCATGTCGCGGGCACGCGGCGATGATGGTTTCCTTAGGGCGACCGAAGCGGAGCGTAGGGGGATGCGAGAGTGAAGAGCGTCGAGCCCGAGGTGTACCTCGTCGCACGGCCGGAGCTGGACTACGAGGAGGTCGCCCGGTACCTGCGGGACGTGGGCGGGGAGAGCTGGCTGGCGCGGCTCGACCGCGGCGAGCTCGACGCGGAGCTGAACGACCCGCAGAACCTCGCCGAGTTCGCGGGCCGCCTGTGCTACCGCTCGTGGGAGCCCGGCCTCAACCCCAACGTGACGAAGGTCCGGACCGACCAGGGGCAGTACCTCGAGAACATCCTCCGCAGCCTGCACGGGTCGGTGCTCGAGCACGTCAGCTTCAGCTTCGTCCTGCACAACTGCAGCCGTGTCCTCACCCACGAGCTCGTGCGGCACCGCCCCGGTGTGGCGATCTCGCAGGAGTCGCTCCGGTTCGTCCGGCTCCAGGACATCCCGTTCTGGTTCCCCGAGTGGGCCCGGGAGGACGCGGAGCTGATGGAGCGCGCCACCGCCCTGCTCGAGCAGATGGAGGAGTTCCAGGGCTGGATGGCCGACCGCTTCGGCCTGGACGACGAGGGCGTGCCGTTCAAGGAGAAGAAGCACAAGACCTCGTTCATGCGCCGCTTCGCCCCGGAGGGCGTCGCCACCGGCCTCGTGTGGACGGCCAACGTCCGCACGCTGCGGCACACCCTGGAGAACCGCACGGCCCCCGGCGCCGAGGAGGAGATCCGCCTGCTCTTCGGCAAGATCGGCGAGGTGATGCGCAAGGAGGCCCCCGACCTGTTCGGCGACTACGTCGTCGAGGACGGCGCGTGGGTCCCGCAGTGGCGCAAGGTCTGACCTCGTAATCCGCGGAAGACCGCGCCCGGGGGTGGGCGGCGGCTTCCGGGTGGGGGAGGCTTGGGCGGTATGACCGACGTCGAGATTCCCACCGGAGCACGCGACCTCCCCGGGTACCTGGCCGTCCCCGAGGGCGAGGGCCCCTGGCCCGGCGTGGTCGTCCTGTTCGAGGCCCTCGGGGCGACCGCGGACATGCGCGCCCAGGCCGACCGCTTCGCCGCGCACGGCTACCTCGCCGTCCTGCCCGACCTGTACGGCGGCGCGCCGTGGCTGCGGTGCGTGTCCAAGGCGATGCGGGACATGCGCGCCGGGCGGGGCGCGACCTACGACGCGATCGAGGCGACGCGGGCCTGGCTGGCCGGACGCGCCGACTGCACCGGCGCCGTCGGCGTGTGCGGCTTCTGCATGGGTGGCGGCTTCGCGCTCGTCGCCGCCGCCCGGTACGACTTCCGGGCCGCCGCGGTCAACTACGGCATGCTGCCCCGCCGTCCGGACGAGGCGCTGCGGGACGCGTGCCCGATCGTCGCCGGCTACGGCGCCGCCGACCCCACGCTCCGCGGGGCGGCGCGGAAGCTGGAGCGGGTGCTGGCGGACGCCGGCGTGCCGCACGACGTGAAGGAGTACCCGGGCACGGGGCACGGCTTCCTCACCGACAGCGAGCCGCCGGGCCCGCTCGGCCCCGTCTCGAAGATCGTCTTCGGTATGGGCAAGGGCCGCGAGAACGCGCCCGACGGCTGGTCCCGCATCCTCGCGTTCTTCGACGAGCACGTCCGCGAGTGACCCGGGGCGCGGATACCCCGGCCGGACCGTCAGGGGCTCAGGACGGCCTGGGTCTGCGTCACCTGCGCGACGCGGCGGCCCTCGCCGTCGTGCAGGTCGGTCTGGACGACGACGACCGTGCGGCCCGCGTGCAGCGGGCGGGACGTACCGCGGACGCGGCCCTCGCGGACGCCGCGGAAGAAGTTCGTCTTGGACTCGAGCGTCGTGGTGGACGCGCCGTCGGGCAGGTTGAGGAACGCGCACGCGGCGCCGAGGGTGTCGGCGAGGGCCATGAGGGCGCCGCCGTGCAGGACGCCGCCTGCGGTGCAGCGGTCGGGCGCCCAGTCGAGGCCGCCGGTGACCTCGTCGGGGCCCGCGGTGTCGATCTCGACGCCGAGGGCGCGGGCGAACGGCATCGCGTCGACGAGCAGGTCGGGACTGGGCTGCATGGTTCCTCCTCCGGACTGCGGACCGGGCCAGCCTCGCGACCGGGCGGCGGCGCGTCCATTACCTCCGACGTCATCGCCGCCGTGACGTGCGGGCCGGTAGCGTCGGTGCGGTGACGACGATCATGAACGAGGTGCGGCCGGTCGGGGAGCGGCTGCGGGCGTGGCGGCAGCGGCGGAGGCTGAGCCAGCTCGAGCTGGCGTCCGAGGCGGGCGTGTCGACGCGGCATCTGAGCTTCGTCGAGACGGGGCGGTCGGCGCCGAGCCGGGAGATGGTGCTGCGGCTGGCCGAGCACCTGGACGTCCCGCTGCGGGACCGCAACCTGCTGCTGGTGTCGGCCGGGTACGCGCCGGTGTTCGAGGAGACGCCGATCGAGGAGCCGCGGATGGACTCGGTCCGGGCGGCGCTGAAGCAGGTGCTGCGGGGGCACGAGCCGTTCCCGGCGGTGGTGGTGGACCGGTTCTGGAACCTGATCGACGCGAACGGCGCGGCGGCGCTGTTCATGGACGGCGCGCCGCCGGAGCTGCTGGAGCCGCCGCTGAACGTGCTGCGGCTCAGCATGCACCCGGACGGGATGGCGAAGAACATCCTGAACCTGGCGGAGTGGCGCGCCCACATGATCGACCGGGTGCGGCGGCACGTCCGGCTGACGGCGGACGCGTCGCTGGCGCAGCTGTACCGGGAGCTGCGCGACTTCCCGGGGGACGTCGGCGAGGCGATCGCGCCGCCGGCGGACCACGAGGTGTTCGTTCCGCTGCGGATCCGCGTGGACGACCGGGATCTGTCGTTCTTCAGCACGATCGCGACGTTCGGGACGCCGGTCGACATCACGGTCGCGGAGCTGGCGATCGAGTCGTTCTACCCGGCGGACGCGGAGACGAGCGCCTATCTGCGGGAACGCGCGGGCTGGTGAGGCGGCCGCGCCGGGTGCGCCCTCTTGCGGCGGGGGAGGCGGGACGACAGGGTGGGGGGACTCTCCTGACGGACGAGCCGCCCGGCCGCCGACACCGGCCGGGAGAGGGGAACGACCCATGTCAGAGCCCGGCCGGATGCCGCTCATCGGCATCACCGCGTGCCAGGAGCCGGCGCGCTGGGGCATGTGGGTGCGGGAGGCGGCGCTCCTGCCGGTCCCGTACCCGCGGTGGGTGGAGCGGGCCGGCGGCGTGCCGGTGCTGCTGCCCCCGGCGGCGTCGCTGCGCGGCGTGGGCGCGCTGGTCGAGCGGCTCGACGGGATCGTCCTCGCGGGCGGCGGCGACGTGGACCCGGAGCTGTACGGGGCGGAGCGGCACCCCGAGACGGATCCGCCGCAGCCGCAGCGGGACCGCTTCGAGCTCGCGCTGGCCCGGGCCGTGGTGGACGCGGACGTCCCGTTCCTGGGGATCTGCCGGGGCCTGCAGATCCTGAACGTGGCGCGGGGCGGGACGCTCGTGCAGCATCTGCCGGAGGCGGTCGGGCACGAGGGGCACGCGCCGGTGCCGGCCGCGATGGGGGCGCACGCGGTGCGGATCGCCCCGAACAGCCTGATCGGGAAGGTGCTCGGGGAGTCGGCGGACGTGCCGACGCTGCACCATCAGGCGGTGGGGCGGCTCGGGAAGGGGCTGGCCGCGGTGGCGTGGGCGGACGACCAGGTCGTCGAGGCCGCGGAGGTGCAGGGGCACCGGTTCGGGGTGGCCGTGCAGTGGCATCCCGAGGAGGGGGACGACGGCCGACTGTTCGAGGCGCTGGTGTCGGCGGCGCGCGGCGGGTAGCGGTTGGCGTCCCGAGGGCGGGGAAGACGAACCGGTAGTTTCCGTCGCTTCCCCCCGGAGGTCGCCGCATGCCGCTGCACCCGCAGACCGTGAGCTTCCTGCAGATGCTGCGCAGGTGGACGGCGGTGCCCCCGGGCGAGCCGGAACCCACGATCGAGGAGATGCGGGAGCGGGTCGGCGCGGTGTTCCCGGTGGGGCGCCGCGAGCTGCCCTTCGTGGACGACCTGGCCGTGCGGGGCCCGGACGGTCCGGTGCCGGTGCGGCTGTACCGTCCGGCGGAGGGGCCGCTGCCCGCGGTGGTCTACCTGCACGGCGGCGGCTGGGTGCTGGGCGGGGTCGAGAACGTGGACGGCCTGTGCCGCGGTCTCGCGGCGGACGCGGGCTGCGCCGTGCTGAGCGTCGGGTACCGGCTGGCGCCCGAGCACCCGTTCCCGGCCGCGGTGGACGACGCGTGGGCCGTCGTCGCGGCGGCCGTCCGGGAGCCGGGGCGGTTCGGGATCCGGCCGGGACCGGGGGCGGTGGCGGTGGCCGGGGACAGCGCGGGCGGCAACGTCGCCGCGGCGGTCGCGCTGCTCGCCCGCGACCGGGGCGTCGGGCTGGCGCACCAGCTGCTGGTCTACCCGGTGACGGACACGGCGCGGGACGCCCCGAGCTGGCGGGAGTACGGCAGCGGGTACGGGCTGGACGCCGCCGCGCTGTCCCGGTTCATGGACCTGTACCGCGGCGGCGCCGACCCGCGGGATCCGCGGCTGGCGCCGCTGCGCGCCCCCGACCTGCGCGGGGCCGCGCCCGCGACGGTGATCACCGCGGAGTACGACATCCTGCGGGACGAGGGCGAGGCGTACGCGCGGCGCCTCGCGGCGGCGGGGGTGCCGGTCGAGCTGCGGCGCTACGACGGGGTGGTGCACTCGTTCTTCCTGATGCCGGAGGTCTTCGACGCCGGTGCCGAGGCGGTGGCGTACGCCGTGGCACGATTGCGAACGGCATTCGGTCACTGCGAGCGGGAGGCGTCATGAGCGACCGGTACGGGACGTACGAGCGGCTGCGGATCGACTGGGCGGCGCCGGGGGTGCTGCGGGTGACGCTGAGCGCGCCGGGGCGGCTGAACGCGGTCGACACGGTGGGGCACGGGGAGCTCGCGCGGATCTGGCGGGACGCGGACGCCGACGACGAGGTGCGCGCGATCGTGGTGCGCGGCGAGGGCGAGGCGTTCTCGGCGGGCGGCGACCTGTCCATGATCGAGGAGATGATGGGCGACCACGCGGCGCGCCGCCGGATCATGCGGGAGGCGCGCGACATCGTGATGAACGTGATCGACTGCGCGAAGCCGGTGGTCAGCGCGATCCAGGGCCCGGTGGTCGGCGCGGGGCTCGCGGTGGCGCTGCTCGCGGACGTGTCGGTGGCGGGCCGCTCGGCGAAGATCATCGACGGGCACACCCGGCTGGGCGTCGCGGCGGGCGACCACGCGGCGATCGTCTGGCCGCTGCTGTGCGGGATGGCGAAGGCGAAGTACTACCTGCTGCTCAACGACGTCCTGACGGGCGAGGAGGCCGAGCGGATCGGCCTGGTGTCGCTGTGCGTGGACGACGCCGAGGTGCACGACCGCGCGCTGGAGATCGCGGGGCGGCTGGCCGCCGGGCCCGCCGAGGCGATCCAGTTCACCAAGCACGCGCTCAACAACTGGCTGCGCTCGGCGGGACCGGCGTTCGACGCGTCGCTGGCGATGGAGTTCTTCGGGTTCACCGGACCGGACGTGCGCGAGGGCGTGGCGGCGCTCCGCGAGAAGCGCTCGCCCGAGTTCGGCTGACCGCCGGTCCGGGCACGCCCGCCGGTCCCGCGTCAGCCGAACCGGCGGGCGAGCGCCTCCAGGCCCGTCGCGTAGATGCCGAGTTCGAGCGTCCGGCCCATGGCCAGTTCGTCGGCCGTGTCGGCGGAGAAGTCCGCCGACCACTCCACGAACGCGCGCCCGGCGCCGGCGGAGGCCGCGGGCCCGCCGGGTGGGCCGGCGACGGGGGAGACCCGCAGCCGGCCGCGCACGTCCCGCACCGGCAGCGGGCACTCGAGGATCTCGTAGCGGTAGGCGCGGCCGGCGTCGTCGAGGGCGGTGAGGCGCTCGCGGAACACCGAGTCGCCGGGGCCGATGAGGCGGCGGACGCAGCCGACCCGGTCGGCCGGGCCGCCGTCCTCGATGACCCCGGTCTCCACGCCCGGCAGCCACTCCGCGGCGTTCCCGAAGTCCCGCAGGTAGGCCCACACGTCGTCGGCGGTCGCGTCGATCACGGCGCTGGCGTAGGACCTGGGCATCGCGGTCTCCTCGGGCGACGGGGGCGCTGGTGCCCCTCATGCTCGCCCCGCCGGTGTGATCTTGGCAACACCCGGCGGCACCGGATCTCAGTACGAGCGCGGCAGCCCCAGTTCGTGCTGGGCGATGTGGGCCAGCACGAGCTCCTCGGCGACGGGGATGTTCTTGGCGATGCGGGCGTCGCGGAACATCCGCGCGACCGGGTACTCCAGCGAGTACGCCATCCCGCCGTGCGTCTGGAACGCGCGGTCGGCCGCCTGCCACGCCGCGTCCGCCGCGGTGAGCTTGGCGATGTTGGCCTCCGACCCGCACGGCCGGCCGCGGTCCCACAGCCAGGCGGCCTTGTAGGTCATCAGCCGGGCCAGCTCGACCTGCGCCTTGATCCGGGCGAGCGGGAACGCGATGCCCTGGTTGGCGCCGATCGGCCGCCCGAACGGCGCCCGGTCCCGCGCGTAGTCGCACGCGATCCGCAGCACCAGCTCGCCGGAGCCGACGCCGCCGGCCGCCGCGAGGATGCGCTCGGGGTTGAGGATGTCCCACAGGACGGCGAAGCCCTGGTCGGGCTCGCCCAGCACCCGGTCGGCCGGCACGCGCACGTCGTCCAGGAAGACCATGCTGGACGCGACGGTGTTCGTGCCGAGCTTCGGGATCGGCTGGTAGGTCAGCGTGCCCGCCTCGACGGCCTCCTTGATGTCCACGAGCAGGACGGTGAAGCCCGCGGTGCGGGGGCGCGCCTCGGCGGCCGGGATCGTCCGGGTCACGAGCACGAGGAAGTCGGCGCGCTCCATGCCGGAGATCCAGATCTTCTGGCCGGTCACCAGGTAGCCGTCGCCGTCGCGGCGGGCTTGGGTGGAGATGTTCATCGCGTTGCTGCCCGCGTCGGGCTCGGTGATCGCGAAGCAGGTCTCCAGCTCCCCGGCGGCGATCTTCGGCAGGAACTCGGCGCGCTGCGCCTCCGTCCCGTGGCGGGCGATGGTCAGCCCGCCGAACGCGGGGGTGAGCAGGTACATGAACGACGCGGCGCCGCCCGCGCCGCCCTCGGCGAGCGACTCCAGCGCGACCGCGAGCTCGAGGAGGCCCTGCCCGGCGCCGCCGTGCTCCTCGGGGATCGCGAGGCTGTGCCAGCCGCCCGCGACCAGCTCCCGCCACACCTCCTCGGGCCACCGCTTCTCGGCGTCGCACCGGCTCCAGTACTCCTGGTCGTACTTCCCGGCGATGGCCCGCACGCCGTCGCGCACCGCGATCGCGCTCTCCGGCAGGTCGAAGTCCACGCAAGCCTCCTGGCGTCTGTCCTGTTCGGCGTCCGATCAGGCCGGGCGCCCGATCAGGCCCCCCACCGTAGCCGATGTGGTAAGTGGTCACTGACATCGGGGCGGCGGCCATTGAACCCTCCCGTCCCGGGTAGGCGGGACGCGACGACAGGGGACCGGGGAGACGACGCGGAGGTTCGGATGCGGGTGCGGGACGGCTGGACGCTGGCGGGCGGCCGGTGGAGCGGCGGCACCGGGGACGAGACGTTCACGGTGGCCGACCCGGCGACCGGCGAGCCGGTGGGGGAGGTGCCGGTCTGCTCCGCCGCCGACGTCGAGGACGCCGTGTCCGCCGCGGCCGCCGCCGCGCCCGGCTGGGCCGCCGTCCCGGCCGCCGAGCGCGGCGCCGCGCTGCACGCCGCGGCGGACGCCGTCGAGGAGCGGGCCGACGAGCTGGCCGCGCTGGTCACGACCGAGATGGGCAAGCCCGCGGACGACGCGCGCGGCGGCGTCGAGGCCGGGATCGGCACCCTGCGGCAGTACGCCGAGCTGGGGCCGCTGCACCGCGGCCGCAGCCTGCAGGGCGGCCCGACGGCGACCGACCTCATGGTCCGCGAGCCGCGCGGCGTCGTCGCGGTGATCACCCCGTGGAACGATCCGGTCGCCATCGCCTGCGGGCTGATCGGCGCCGCAGCCGTCACCGGCAACGCGGTGGTGCACAAACCGTCCGAGCGGACCCCGCACGCCGGCGCGCTGCTCGCCGAACTGCTCGCGGGCGCCCTGCCGGACGGCGTCCTCAACCTCGTCACCGGCGACGGCCGCACCGGCGAGGCGCTGGCCGCCGACCCGCGCCCGGACGTCGTCGCGCACGTCGGCTCCACCCGCGCGGGCCGCCGCATCGCCGAGCTGGCCGCCCGCAACGGCGCGAAGGCGCTGCTGGAGAACGGCGGCACCGACCCCCTCATCGTCGACGCCGGCGTCGACCCGCACCGGGCCGCCGAGCAGGCCGCCGTCGGCTGCTTCGCGAACGCCGGGCAGATCTGCACGTCCGTCGAACGGATCTACGTGCACGAGTCGGTGCACGCCGGCTTCCTCGACGCGCTCGCCGAACGCGCCCGCGCCATGCGCACGGGACCGGGCTTCGACCCCGCCACCGAACTCGGGCCGCTCGTGGACGAACGGCACCGCGCCCGGGTGCACGAGCACGTCGAGAAGGCCGTCGCCGACGGCGCCCGGGTCCTGGCCGGGGGCGCGGTCCCGGACGGCCCCGGCGCGTTCTACCCGGCGACCGTGCTGGACGGCTGCACCGACCAGATGGCGGTCATGGCCGAGGAGACGTTCGGGCCCGTCGCGCCCGTCCGCGCCGTCGCGTCCTTCGACGAGGCCCTCGACGCCGCGCGCCGCGCCCGGCACGGCCTCGCCGCGACCGTCCTCACCCGGGACATGGCGCACGCGCGGCGCGCCTGGCGGGACCTGCCCGTCGGGACCGTCAAGGTCAACGCGGTGTTCGGCGGCGCCCCCGGCGGCGCCGCCACCCCGCGCGGCGCCTCAGGGGAGGGCTTCGGGTACGGGCCCGAACTGCTCGACGAGATGACCGCGGTCAAGGTCGTCCACATCGAGGCCGCGCCCTGACCCCGGCCGGGCCTCACCCCTTCACGGTGAGCAGCGGCCGCAGCTCCGCGACCGGCGACGCGACGCCGCCGCCGTGCAGCGCCGACACGACCGGGCCGATGTCCTTGTAGGCCCACGGCGCCTCCTGCTTCAGGTCGCGCCGCCACGCGGCCATGACGTCCGCCCGGCGCGCCGCCCGCGGGTCGCGGTGGTCCAGCGGCGTCACCACCCGGAACTCCCGCAGGAACGCGTCCAGCTCGGCGTCGCCGCCGCGCGCCGCCGCTCCGCGCGGCACCCGCCGTCCGGCGCCGTGGCACGCGCTCGCGACCGTCCGGGCGTCGCCGTGCCCGCGCAGCACGAAGCTGGACGCGCCCATCGACCCGGGCACGATGACCGGTTCGCCCCACATCGCATACGGTCCGCCCGCCATCTCCGCGTGGCCGCCCGCCGGGGTCGCGCCCTTGCGGTGCACCGCCCGGCCGCCGTCCCGCCAGAAGAGGTTGTGGGGCGCGTCGTACAGGAGCCGGGCGTCCGGGCCGCCGCACTCGGCGGCGAGCCCGGCGCGCATCGTCAGCGCGAGGAAGAACCGGTTGCCGAGCGCGAAGTTGGCGGCGTTCCCGAACGCCTCCAGGTAGCGGCGCCGGTCCGGCTCCGAACGCTCGTCCAGCAGGAACGGCAGGACGCCGTTGCGCGGGCGCGGCAGGCCCTTCGGCCACCGCGCGCGGAGCCGGTCGAGCGCGGTCGCGTTCGCCTGGTGCCCCAGCGACAGCGACCCGCTGTGCACCATCACCGTCACGGTGCCCGGCGCCAGCCCCCACGCGTGCGCGGCGGCCGCGTCGTGGACGCGCGCCACGTACTGCAGCTCGGCGAAGTGGTTGCCGCCGCCGATCCCGCCGATGACGCCGTCGTGGCTCGGCTCGTCCGGCGCCCCGCCCGCGCTGCCGATCCAGTCGGCGAACGCCTCCGCCGTCCCGACGGGCAGCCCGGCGCAGTGGACGCGGTCGAGGCAGTCCTCGGCGTCCTCCGGGCGCAGCCCCGCCCAGGGCGCCGGGCCGGTCGTCAGCAGCCCGGGCAGGCCGTCGCGCAGCAGCGCCTCCCGCTGCAGCGGGGTGAGCGCGATCCGGCGGCCGCCCTCGAAGAACAGGTGCCGCAGCCGCCGCTCGAGCCCGTCCAGCCGGGCCCGCACGCGGTCGGCGTCCAGGCCGGTGACCTCCAGCCGCATGCCGCAGTTCACGTCGTTGCCGACGGCCTGCGGGAGCAGCGCGTCCCGCACGTCCAGGACCGTCCCGATCGGGATCCCGGCGCCCTTGTGGAAGTCGGGGGTGAACGCGGCGCGGGCGATGCGCGGCTCCCCGACCGGGCCCGGCGCGGCCTCGGCGAGCCGCTCGAGGGTCCGCGCCGTCTCCAGCAGGTCCAGCGCCTCGGTGACGGCGGCCGGTTCCAGCGGGACGTCCGCCCCCGCGCAGATCTCCGCGGGGACGCCGTGGGGGTTGGGCAGCGTGAGCCAGTGCCCGCCCGTGCGGACGAGTCGATGATCTTGACGTGCGGAATGGACCGCGGGCATGGAAGCCTCCGGGTGACGGCCGAACACGGAAAGGAGCCGTCCGCGCGAAGGGCGCGACGGCGGGACGGGCGCCCGTCCGGGGCGCACCGGTCTCCTCGGGTTCAGCAGCCGCGAGGCGGGGGAGACGCTACCGCGCGCCCCCGGCGCCGTCATCCGGTTTTCCGGCGGCCAGGTAGCCCGTCACCATCCGGGCGACGGAGCGGGCCGCGCGCTCGGGCGGCCCGGACGGCAGCATGAGGTGGCTCATCGTCAGCCGGACGGCCGCGTCCGCGACCTCGGCCAGCGCCGCCGCGTCCAGATCCGGCCAGTGCCGCATCGCGTGGTCGGCGAGCCGCGCGCTGGCGGTGAACAGCAGCGGCTCCGCCTGCGTCGTCAGCAGCGGCAGCAGCTCCTCCCCGCCGGCCCCCGTCAGCACCGCCTTCTTCAGCTGGTCGTCCGCCGACGTCTCCAGGGTGTACCGCACGGCCGCGACCACCGCGTCGAACAGGTCGGCGTGCTCCGACAGCACCCGGTCGATGCCGTCGAGGTACCGGTCGTTGTCGCGGATCACCACCGCCTGCGCCAGGCCCCACTTGTCGCCGAACTCGTTGTAGACGGTCTGCCGGCTCACCCCGGCGGCGGCCGCGACGTCCCGCATGCGCAGTCCCCGGTACCCGCGCTCGACCAGCAGCGCGGCGGCGGCGTCCAGCAGTGCTTCGCGCACGGGACGGTCGGCGGTGCCCATCAGCGTTCCTCCGGATGCTGGACGCGTCGACCGCGACGCGGTCGGCGGTCGGTGGGCCCCCATTATCACCCGGCCCGCTTCCCCGGTCTCCGGCCAGGCGCCCGCCGCCCGGAACGCGGGCGGGCGGTGCGGTCAGCCGGCCGGGAGGCGCGCCTCCGGTGCGCGCGTGCCCCGGTACGCGCCGCGTGCGCGGGCGTCGGCCCGGACCTCGGCGGGCGGGCCGCTCGCGACGACCCGGCCGCCGTCCAGGACGTGCACGACGTCGCAGACGCCGAGGACCGGTTCGAGGTCGTGCCCGGCGACCAGGACCGCCAGGCCGTCGGCGGCGAGATCGCGCAGCAGCACCTCCAGCGCGCGGGACCGCCGCTCGGGCAGGCCCGTCCACGGCTCGTCGAGCAGCAGGACGGACGGGTCCGCGGCGAGAGCGCGCGCCAGTTCGGCCAGCCGGGCGACGTCCGGCGGGACGGCGCGCGCGGAGCGGCGGGCGTACTCGCCGATGCCGACGCGGGCGAGCAGCTCGTCGGCGCGTCCGGCCGCGTCCCGGCGGGCCGCGCGGCGCCGCCGCCACCGGTCCCGCGCCGTCCGGCCGGGCTGCTCGCGGGCCGCCGCGTGCCGGACCGCGGCCGTCCGGACGGCGTCCCGCACGGTCGCGCCGCCGAGCGGGCCCGGACGCTCGAACGTGCGGGCGACGCCGCGGCGGGCGCGCTCGCGGGCGCCGCCGGTGAGGTCGGCGCCGCCGAGTCGGACGGTGCCCTCGCTGGGGCGGCGCAGCCCGCTGATGACGTCGCACAGGGTGGTCTTGCCCGCGCCGTCCGGGCCGATCAGGCCGGTGACCGCGCCGGCGGGCGCGGCGAGCGCGGCCCGGTCCACGGCGGTGAGCGCGCCGAACCGGACGGTCACGCCCGACACGAGCAGTCCTCCGGCGGTCGGGGACATGGCGGTGGGGAGCATCCGCACCTCCCGGCGGGGCACGAGGACGGCCGTGACCCGGATCATGTGATCTAGATCACCGGTTCCTCACCTTACTGAGGAGGCGGCGCGGCGGCAACGCCCTCCGCGGGGCCCGCGGCGGCGCCGGAACCGGCGATCTCGCCGAGCCGTTCGCGGCGCCACTCCTTGACCCCGGCGACGAACCCCTCCACGTCGGCGGCCTTGCCCGAGGCCATCTGGTCGAACCAGTCCGGGACGTACCGCTCGAACCGCCCGTCGCCGATGACCTCGAGGACGGCCGCCGCCACATCGCCCGGCGGGCGGGCGTCCGCGAGGTCGCTCAGCGGCTCCTCCTCGCCGGGCCGCGCGTCGAACAGCTCCGTGCCGCCGATGAGCGCCGGCTGCACCACGTGAACCTGCACGCCCGTGCCGTCCAGGTCGACGGCCATGCTCTCCCAGAACGCGGTCAGCGCGGCCTTCGACGCGGCGTACGCGGCCTCGTGCGGCGGGCCGAGCCGCGCCGCGACCGACCCGATCGCCACCAGGTGCCCGCGCCCCCGCGCGACCATGCCGGGCAGCACCGCGAGGGTGAGCCGCACGGCCGACAGGTAGTTCAGCCGCAGCACCTCCTCGGCGTCGGCGGGCGCCAGGTCCAGGACGTGCCGCCGCTTCGGCGCCCCCGCGTTGTTGACCAGCACGTCGACGCCGCCGAACTCCGCCTCGGCCGCCGCGGCCAGCGCCGCCGCGGCGTCCGGGTCGGCCAGGTCGGCCGGCCACATCGCCGAGCCCGGCGCGTGCTCCCGGCACCGGGCCAGCACGTCCGCCAGCCGGTCCGCGCGCCGCGCCGTCAGCCCCACCCGGGCGCCGGCGGCGGCGAGCGCCTCCGCGACCGCCGCGCCGATCCCCGACGAGGCGCCCGTGACCAGCGCCGACCGTCCCGCCAAAGTCACCATGCGGCGAACGTGGCACAGCCGCGGGCGGCCCGGCAAGGCGCATCGCCGGGCCGGACCCTGCCGTTACCCTCGCGCCCGCCTCCGGTGCCCGGGCCCGCCCGGACGGGGTGCCCCTGTTGACGCCCGTGCGCGCGGGTTCCTAGGGTGGACCTGCCATACCGACCGGTTGGTATGTCCGATGGCGACGCCGCGCCGCCCGACACGCGGCGCCGCCCGACACCGCGCGGAGGTCCGCCCTGTGAGCACAGCACCGCCCGACGCCGACGAGCTGGACAGGAGGGTCGACGCCTTCCTCGCCGAGCACGACCCCGCGGCCGCCGAGCCGGGAGAGTTCCTCCGGGCCCGCTACGACGCCGGCCTGGCGTGGGTCCACTACCCGGAGGGGCACGGCGGCCTCGGCGCCCCCCGCGCCCTCCAGCCCGCCGTCGACCGGCGGTTCCGCGAGGCGGGCGCCCCCACCAACCAGCCCGAGCGCAACGGCATCGGCCTCGGCATGGCGGCCCCCACGGTCCTCGCGTTCGGCACCGAGGAGCAGAAGCGCCGCTTCCTGCGCCCCCTCTGGACCGGCGAGGAGATCTGGTGCCAGCTGTTCAGCGAGCCCGGCGCCGGCTCCGACCTCGCCGCGCTCGGCACCCGCGCCGTCCGCGACGGCGACCACTGGATCGTCAACGGCCAGAAGGTCTGGACGTCCATGGCCCACGAGGCCCGCTGGGCGATCCTGGTGACCCGCACCGACCCCGACGTCCCCAAGCACCGCGGCATGACGTACTTCGTGTGCGACATGACCGCGCCCGGCGTCGAGGTCAGGCCGCTCCGGCAGATCACCGGCGAGGCCGAGTTCAACGAAGTCTTCCTCACCGACGTCCGGATCCCCGACGAGCACCGCCTCGGCGAGGTCGGGGACGGCTGGCGCGTCTCCACGACCACCCTCATGAACGAGCGGGTCGCGATCGGCGGCGCCGCCGCGCCCCGCGAGGGCGGCATGATCGGCGTCGTCGCGAAGCTCTGGCGGGACCGCCCCGAGCTGCGCACCGCCGGGCTGCACGACGCCCTGCTGCGGCTGTGGGTCGAGTCCGAGGCCGCCCGCCTCACCGGCGAGCGGCTCCGCCAGCAGCTCGCGGTCGGCAAGCCCGGCCCCGAGGGCTCGGCCGCCAAGCTCGCCTTCGCCGACATCAACCAGCGCACGTCCGGGCTCGAGCTGGAACTCCTCGGCGCCGACGGCCTGCGCTACGACGACTGGACGATGCGCCGCCCGTCCGAGGTCGACTTCACCCGCCGCTCGCCCGGCTACCGGTACCTGCGCGCCAAGGGCAACTCCATCGAGGGCGGCACCTCGGAGATCCTGCGCAACATCATCGCCGAACGCGTCCTCGGCCTGCCCGGCGAGATCCGGGTCGACAAGGACGTGCCGTGGAAGGACCTGCCGAAGTGACCGACCTCCTCTACACCGAGATCGAGAACGACCTGCGCGCGAGCGTCCGCGAGGTCCTCGAGGACAAGGCCCCCTGGACGGCCGTGCTCGCCGGCACCGAGAAGGACGAGCCGCACGACGCCGCCCTGTGGACGGCCGTCGCCGCGCAGCTCGGCTGCGCCGGGCTGCCCGTCCCCGAGGACCTCGGCGGCGCGGGCGCGAGCTGGCGGGAGACCGCCGTGGTGATGGAGGAGCTGGGCCGCGCCGCCGCGCCCGTCCCGTTCCTCACCAGCTCCGTCGTCGCCACCGCGGCGCTGCTCGCCGCGGGCGAGCGGGACCTGCTCGGCCGGCTCGCCGCCGGGGAGGCGATCGCCGTCCTCGCCGTCCCGTTCGCCGCCGCGCCCGGCGCCGACCCGGCGGCCGGCCCCGGCGCGCCGACCCTGTCCGGCGGCGCGCTCACCGGCGCGGTCGCGGGCGTCGCCGACGGCATGGCCGCCGACGTGCTCCTCGTCCCGGCCGCCGGCGGGCTGTACGCGGTGGACGCCGCCCACGCGCGCCGCACCGCCGTGACGTCCCTGGACATGACCCGCCGCCTCGCCGACGTCGCCTTCGACGGCGCCCCGGCCCGGCCGGTCGCCGACGGGCCGGACGCGGTCCGCGCCGCGCTGCTGACCGGTGCCGCGCTGCTCGCCTCCGAGCAGCTCGGCATCGCCGAACGCTGCCTGGACGACACCGTCGCCTACGTCAAGACCCGCTACCAGTTCGGCCGCCAGATCGGCTCCTACCAGGCCCTCAAGCACCGCCTCGCGGACCTGTGGACGTCGATCACGCAGGCCCGCGCCGCCGCCCGCTACGCCGCGTCCTGCGCGGCCGCCGCGGACCCCGACCTGCCGGTCGCCGCCGCCGTCGCGCAGGCGCACTGCTCGGCCGTCGCGGTCAAGGCCGCCGAGGAGTGCGTGCAGATGCACGGCGGCATCGGGTTCACGTGGGAGCACTCGGCGCACCTGTTCCTCAAGCGGGCCAAGGCCGACTCGATCGCGCTCGGGTCGCCCGACCGGCACCGCGCGGCGCTCGCCGCGCTGGCGGACCTGCCGCCCGCCTGACGCCGCCCCGCCGCGGGGCCGCCGGTGGGACCGGCCGGGCCGGTCCTACCGGTCGAGCCCGAGCCGGCGGCCCAGCCGCCGGAACCGGGACTCGTCCGGGACGTGCTCCGGGCTCGCGCCCCCGGCCGCGAGCCGCTCGAGCAGCGAGTCGAACGCGGGCGGGCCGACGCACACCAGCGTCGCCCGGGAGCGGCGGGCGCAGTGCAGCCGCACCGACGGGCGCACCAGCCGCGACAGCACTCCCCGGCGGCCGTGCCCGACGACGAGGATGTCGTCCTCGCCCGCGAGCCGCACCAGCGTCGCGCCCGGCTCGCCGACCAGGGCCAGCGCCGTCATGTCCACGCCGTCCGGCGGGCCGTCGCACACGTCCGACAGCAGCCGGGCGATGAGGTCCGCGCCGGAGCCGCGCAGCGCGTCGGTGACGCCGCAGCCGAGCTGCCCGGCCGCCGACACGTGCGGGGGGAGCGGGGCGGCGTGCGCCACCAGCAGGGGGAGCCGCCGCAGCCGCGCCTCGCCGATCGCCCAGGAGAGCGCACAGCGCGCGCCGGCGGAGTCGTCGACCCCCACCACGACACGGGGGCCGCCCTCCGGCCTCACGATCACGGTCCCTCCTGAAGCCTGCGGGGTGAGGTGGTTCACCTTACATTGAAGGAATACCCGCCTCCGCGGAAGTGTTTCGCCTCGGTTCACCTCCGGTTCTCGGCGATTCCGCCGTTCCGGGCGGCGGCGCGCGCCCCGCTGGACCGCCGGGCGGCGGCCCGGCAGACTTCCGCCATGGGCACACCGACGCCGGCCGCATCCGGCGCCTCCGACGAGCACGTGCGCGGCGGCGCGGACGACGGCACCGCGTGCGCCGTCGCGCACGGCGACGTCCGTCCCGGGACCGGCGACCGCACCCTCGTCGCCGTCTTCGCCACCCCGGTGGCCGAGCACCTGCTGAGGTACGGCGCCGACCTCGGGTACCGCACCTTCCTCGTGGACCCCGACGAACGGCGGGACGGCGCGGCGGCGCTCCCGCCGCTGGACGCCTCGGCCGACGTCGTCGTCACCGACCACCACCGCCCCGAACTCGGGCGGGTGCTGGCCGCCGTGCTCACCCAGCCCGTCCGCTGGGTCGGCGTGATGGGCAACCCGCGCCACCCCGCCCCGCACATCCCCGCGCTCACCGAACTCGGCGTCCCGTACGACGACATCGCCCGGGTGCGCCGGCCCATCGGCCTCAACATCGGGTCCCGGACGCCCGCCGAGATCGCCGTCGCGACCCTCGCCGGGCTGATCGCCGACCGCAACGGCCGCCCCGGCGGGTTCGAGTTCTGACCCGTCCACCGGCTGCGCCGCAGGTCAACCGCGTAGGATGGAGCGGCGCACGGGTTCTGTCGGTGGGGCGGTCTACGGTCGGGACGAACGGGCGGCCGCCGGCCCGCGCCGCCGCGAGGTACATCGCCGAGCGAAGGTGACGACGACCATGCCAGCCGACCGCACGCAGCAGAAGAACGCCGCCGCGACCGTGGACGACCGCGCCCCCGCGGGCGGCCGCGCCGCCGCGGACGACCGCGCGTTCCTCGACCAGGCCGACCCCTACCGGCGCGAGCTGCTCGCGCACTGCTACCGGATGCTCGGGTCCATCCACGACGCCGAGGACCTCGTCCAGGAGACCTACCTGCGGGCCTGGAAGTCCTACGAGCGCTTCGAGGGCAGGTCCTCGCTGCGGACGTGGCTGTACCGCATCGCCACCAACGCCTGCCTCACCGCGATCGACCAGCGCGGCCACCGGCCCATGCCGTCCGGGCTGGGCGCCCCGAGCGACGAGCCCGAACGGCCCGTCGTCGCGTCCCCCGAGGTGCCGTGGCTGGAGCCCGCCCCCGACGCCGTCGTCGCCGCGGACGCCGCCGACCCGGCCGCCATCGTCGCCGCCCGGGAGAGCACCCGGCTCGCGTTCGTCGCGGCGCTGCAGCACCTGCCCGCCAAGCAGCGGGTCGTGCTGATCCTGCGGGACGTCCTGAAGTGGCGGGCCGCCGAGGTCGCCGAACTGCTCGGCACCAGCACCGCCGCCGTCAACAGCGCCCTGCAGCGGGCCCGGGAACGCCTGGAGCAGGACGGCCCCGCCCGCGACGAGCTCGTCGAGCCCACCGACCCGTCCGTCCGGAACCTGCTCGACCGCTACGCCAAGGCGTTCGAGGACGCCGACATCGCCGCGCTCCTCGAACTGTTCAAGCAGGACGCCGTCTGGGAGATGCCGCCGTTCCCCGAATGGTTCGTCGGCGCCGAACCCATCGTGCGGCTCATCACCGCGCAGTGCGCCCCCGAGCCGGGGGAGCTGCGCATGCTCCCGTCCGCCGCGAACGGCCAGCCCGCGTTCGGCCTCTACCGGCGCGACGAGGAGGGCGTGCACCGGCCGTACCAGCTGCAGGTCCTCTCGATCACCGCCGACGGGGTCGCGCACGTCTCCGCGTTCTTCGACACGTCCCTGTTCCCGCTGTTCGGCCTCCCGCAAAGCGCCTGACCGGAGCGCTGTTCTTCCGTTCAGCGGAAAACGATGTCCACGGCCTCCGCCGCCGGCTGCCACTGTGGTGACCGGCGGTTCCGGCGGCATGGCCGGGCGCCGCCGGAGCGGAATGGGAGGCACATGGACAAGGTCGTGCCCTCGGCGGCGGACGCGGTCGCCGGCATCGGCGACGGGGCTTCGCTGGCCGTCGGCGGATTCGGGCTGTGCGGGGTGCCCGCGGTCCTGATCTCCGCCCTGTACGAGCGGGGCGCCGGGAACCTGACGGTCGTGTCGAACAACTGCGGGCTGGACGGCCGGGGCCTCGGGCAGCTCCTCGCCGCGGGGCGGATCGCGCGGGCGATGGGCTCCTACGTCGGCGAGAACAAGGAGTTCGCCCGCCAGTACCTCGCCGGCGAGATCGAGGTCGAGCTGATGCCGCAGGGCACGCTCGCCGAACGGCTCCGCGCGGGCGGCTCGGGCATCCCCGCGTTCTACACCCCCGCGGGCGTCGGCACGATGGTCGCCGAGGGCGGCATGCCCTGGCGGTACGCCCCGGACGGCACCGTCGCGGTCGCGTCGCCGCCCAAGGAGGTCCGCGAGTTCGGCGGCCGCCGGTACGTGCTCGAGGAGAGCATCACCACCGACTTCGCGCTGGTGCGCGCCGCCGTCGGCGACCGGCACGGCAACCTGGTCTTCGACAAGGCCGCCCGGAACTTCAACCCGCTCGCCGCGATGGCCGGGCGGATCACGGTCGCGGAGGTCGAGCGGCTCGTCGAACCCGGCGAGCTCGACCCCGACGCCGTCCACCTGCCCGGCGTGTTCGTCCAGCGGGTGCTGGAGCTGACGCCCGAGCAGGCGGCGGACAAGCCCATCGAGAAGCGGACGGTGCGCCCCGCCGCGCCGGCGGACGGGGAGGGCGCCTGATGGCCTGGTCCAGGAACGAGATCGCCGCGCGCGCGGCGGCCGAGCTGCCCGACGGCGCGTACGTCAACCTCGGCATCGGCCTGCCCACCCTGATCCCCGGGTACGTCCCCGAGGGCCGCCACGTGACGCTGCACGCCGAGAACGGCGTCCTCGGCGTCGGCCCGTACCCGGCCGAGGACGAGGTCGACCCCGACCTGATCAACGCCGGCAAGGAGACGGTCACGGCCCTGCCCGGCGCGGCCTGCTTCGACTCCGCCCTGTCGTTCGGCATGATCCGCGGCGGCCACATCGACATCGCCGTGCTGGGCGCCATGCAGGTCTCCGCCCGCGGCGACCTCGCCAACTGGTCCGTCCCCGGTAAAATGATCAAGGGCATGGGCGGGGCCATGGACCTGGTGCACGGCGCCCGCAAGGTGATCGTCGTGATGAGCCACACCACCCGCGACGGCGAACCGAAGATCGTCGAGGAGTGCGCGCTGCCGCTGACCGGCGCGGGCTGCGTCGACCGGATCATCACCGACCTCGGTGTCGTCGACGTCGTCCCGGACGGCTTGGCGCTGGTCGAGACGGCGCCCGGCGTGACCGCCGACGAGATCCGCGCCGCGACCGGACCGCGGCTCCTCGCGCCCGCCGCAGCAGAAGGGACCCCGGCATGACCCACCCCCCGTACCTCCACCCCGGGTACAAGAGCACCGCCCTGCGCGCGCCCGGGCGCGAGCTCGCGATGCCCGGGCTCGGGCCCGACAGCGTCGAGCTGACCTCCCCCGTCTTCGGGCACCAGGAGCTCGGCCGCCTCGACTGGGACCTCACCCGGCAGCACCCCGGCGAGCCGCTCGGCGAGCGCATCATCGTCACCGGCCGGCTGCTGGACACCGCCGGACGCCCGATCCGCGGCGCCCTCGTCGAGGTCTGGCAGGCCAACGCGGCCGGACGGTACCTGCACGCGGGCGACCAGCACCCCGCGCCGCTCGACCCCAACTTCACCGGCGCGGGCCGCTGCCTCACCGACGACGACGGCCGCTACCGGTTCGTCACGATCAAGCCGGGCGCCTACCCGTGGCGCAACCACCGCAACGCCTGGCGGCCCGCGCACATCCACTTCTCGGTGTTCGGGACGGCGTTCACCCAGCGCCTCGTCACCCAGATGTACTTCCCGGGCGACCCGCTGTTCCCCTTCGACCCGATCTTCCAGTCGATCCCCGAGCAGCGGGACCGGGAGAACCTGATCTCCCGGTTCGACATGGAGACCACCGAGCCGGAGTGGGCACTGGGCTACCAGTGGGACATCGTGCTCGGCGACACCCCGATGGAGGACCGATGACCGAGTCGACTCCGCTCCGCCCGTCCCCGGTCACCCCGTCGCAGACGGTCGGCCCGTTCTTCGGGTACGCGCTGCCCTACGAGGAGGGCCCCCGGGTCGTCCCCGACTGGCGGCCGGACGCGATCCGGGTCCGCGGCACCGTGTACGACGGGGCCGGCGAGCCGGTCCCGGACGCGCTCGTCGAGATCTGGCAGGCGGACGGGAACGGCGTGATTCCGGCCGGGCCCGGCGGCCGGGTCCGCGACGGCCACGACTTCTCCGGTTTCGGCCGGTGCGCCACCGACCCCGCGGGCGGCTACTGGTTCAGCACCGTCAAGCCCGGCGCGGTCGGCGGCGGCGCCCCCTACATCGCCGTGCTGGTGTTCGCGCGGGGCCTGCTCAAGCCGGTGTTCACCCGCCTGTACTTCCCGGAGGACGAGGCCGCGCACGCGTCCGACCCGCTGCTCCGCGACGTCCCGGCCGAGCGCCGCGGCACGCTGGTCGCCGAGCGGACGGCCGAACGCGAGTACCGGTTCGACGTCCGCCTCCAGGGCGACGGGGAGACGGTCTTCCTTGCCTTCTGACCACCGGCCGGAACAGGGGACGGCGCCCGGCACCGTGTCGCCCGACGCGGGGCTGCTGTCCCCGGTCCGCGCCGCCACCCGGACCGAGGCGGCCACCGGCGACTCCGCCTACCTGGCGGCCATGCTGGACGCCGAGGCCGCGCTCGCCCGCGCGCAGGCGGGCCTCGGGATCGTCCCCGCGGACGCGGCCGCGGCGATCGCCGCGGCCGCCGACCCGGCCCGGTTCGATCTCGCCGGCGTCGCCCGCCGCGCGCGCGGCGCCGGCAACCCGGTCGTCCCGCTGGTCGCCGACCTGCGCGCCCTCGCCGGGGCCGCGGGCGAGCACGTCCACCGGGGCGCCACCAGCCAGGACATCGTCGACACCGGCGCGATGCTCGTCGCGTCCCGCGCCCGCCGCGTGATCCTCGCGGCGCTCGACGACGCCCTCGCCGCCCTGGCGGACCTCGCCGGGCGGCACCGCGACACCCCGATGGCCGCCCGCACCCTCGGCCGGCACGCGCTGCCGACCACGTTCGGCGCGAAGGCCGCCGGCTGGCTGCTGGGCTGCCTGGAGGCCCGCGACCGGCTGGCCGCGGCGGCGCTGCCCGTCCAGCTCGGCGGCGCCGCCGGGACGCTCGACGCGTTCGGCGACCGCGGCGCCGACCTCGTGGCCGCGTTCGCCGCCGAGACCGGCCTCGACGCGCCGGTCCTGCCCTGGCACACCCGCCGCACCCCGGTCGCGGACCTCGGCGCCGCGCTCGCGGTCACCGCGGGGGCCCTCGGCAAGGCCGCCACCGACGTGTGGCTGCTCGCGCAGAGCGAGGTCGACGAGGCGGCCGAGGCCGCCGGACCCGGCCGCGGCGGCTCGTCGGCGATGCCGCACAAGCGCAACCCCGCCCTGTCCGCGCTGATCCGGTCGGCGGCGCTGCAGGTCCCCGCGCACGTCCAGATCCTGCACGCGGCGCAGGCCGCGCCGCACGAGCGTCCGGCGGGGGAGTGGCACGCCGAGTGGCAGCCGCTGCGCGAGGCGCTGCGGCTCACCGGCGGCGCCGCCGAGACCGCCGCCGAACTGCTCGGCGGCCTCGAGGTCGCGCCGGACCGGATGCGGGCCGGCCTCGACGCCCTCCTGGCCGTCCTCGGCCGTGACCCCGGGCCCGGCGCCGCGCCCGCGCTCGTCGACCGGGCCCTCGACACGTACCGCAGGAGCCGCGCATGACGCCCACCGACCCGTCCGCCGACCCGTCCGCCGGCCGCACCCCGCCCGGCCCCGCCCGCGGCGGGCGGGCCGCGTACGTCCCGCACCACCGCGTGGAGGGCCCGCCCGGAGCGCCCGTCCTCGTCCTCGGGCCGTCGCTCGGCACCACCATGGACCTGTGGCAGCCGCAGCTCCCCGAACTGACCCGGTCCTGGCGGGTGCTGCGCTACGACCTGCCGGGCCACGGCGGCTCGCCCGCGCCGGGCGGACCGTTCACCGTCGCCGACCTCGCCGACGGCGTCGCCGCGCTGCTCGACCGGATCGGCGCCGCCGAGGCCGCCTACGCCGGGGTGTCGCTGGGCGGCGCCGTCGGGACGACGCTCGCGCTGCGCCACCCCGGACGGGTCGCCAGCCTCGTCCTCGTGTGCACCTCGCCCCGGTTCGGCGACCCGGCCGCCTGGCGGGACCGGGCCGCGCTCGTCCGCCGCGAGGGCGTCGAGCCGGTCGCGCGGACGGCGGCGGACCGCTGGTTCACCCCGTCGTTCACCGGCGCGGAGCCGTACGTCGCGATGCTGCGCGGCACCGACCCCGAGGGCTACGCCGGCTGCTGCGACGCCCTCGCGGAGTTCGACGCCGCGGCGCGGCTGCCGGAGGTGTCCGCGCCCACCCTGGTGATCGCCGGGGCGCAGGACGGGCCGACGCCGCCCGCCGGGCACGCCGACCGGCTCGCGGAGGGCATCCCGGACGCCGGGCTGGTCGTCGTCGAGGGCGCCGCGCACCTGGCCGGGGCCGAACGGCCGGGTCCGGTCACCGAGGCGATGACCGCGCATCTGGACCGCACATGGAAGGGACTGGGACGATGAGCGACTCCATGACCGGGGCGACGGGCGACGCGGAACGGCGCGCGGACGGCATGACGGTGCGCCGCGCGGTGCTCGGCGACGCCCACGTGGACCGCGCCGAGGCCCGCAAGGACGGCTTCACCGCCGACTTCCAGGACATGATCACCCGCTACGCGTGGGGCGAGATCTGGACCCGGCCGGGCCTGGACCGCAAGACCCGCAGCTGCATCACCCTCACCGCCCTGGTCGCGCACGGGCACCTGGACGAGCTGGCGATGCACGTGCGGGCCGCCCTGCGCAACGGGCTCACCCCGGACGAGATCAAGGAGGTGCTCCTGCAGACCGCGATCTACTGCGGGGTGCCCGCCGCGAACTCGGCGTTCGCGGTCGCCCAGCGGGTACTGGCCGAGCAGGAGTGACGGGAGTGACCGGATGACCGGGGCGACCGGCCGCGGCGGACCGATCAGGGCGGTCGGCGGGAAGGGCGAGGGCGGGGGCATGGCCGAGGGGGCGCGCCCGGTCAGCGTGGCCGGCAAGGTGATGGCCATCCTCAACGCGTTCGCCCAGGGCGAGGTCCGCCTCAACCTCACGGAGATCTGCCGCCGCGCCGGGCTGCCCCCGGCGACCGGGCACCGCCTCGTCGGCGAGCTGGTCGCGGGCGGGTTCCTGGAGCGGGTGCCGGACGGCACGTACCGCATCGGCACCCGGCTGTGGCGGATCGGCAGCCAGGCGCCCGCCGTGACCGGCCTGCGCGAGCTGGCCCTGCCGCACATGGAGGACCTCTACGAGGCCACCCACGACAACGTGCAGCTCGCCGTGCTGCGCGACGACCACGTGCTGGTCGTCGAACGGCTGCGCGGCACCCGGTCGGTGCCCGTCCTCACGCAGGTCGGGGCGTCCCTGCCGCTGCACACCACCGGGGTCGGGAAGGTGCTGCTGGCGTTCGCGCCGCCGGACGTGCGGGAGGCGGTGCTGGCCGCGCCGCTGTCGCGCCGCACCGCCCGCTCCATCACCGACCCCGCGGAGCTGCGGCGCTGCATCGAGCAGGTCCGCCGCTCCGGTTACGCGCTGACCCGCGACGAGATGACGCTCGGCGCGTCCTCTGTCGGCGCGCCCGTGCGGGACGGGTCCGGGCAGGTCGTCGCGGCGCTGTCGCTGGTGTCGCGCACCCGCAGCGCGGACCTGCGGCGGCTGCTGCCGCCGCTCACCACGGCGGCGCGCGCCCTCTCGCGGGACGTCGCCGTCCACTGGCGCGGGCAGCCCGAGTCGTTCTCCGCCGAGCGGAAGACCGGCGCCTGAGCCGCCCCCCGCGCGCCCCCGGGACGGCGGGGCCCGCATTGCACGCATTGACGAACAGGAGACATGATGCGCACCCAGGTCGCGATCATCGGCGGAGGGCCCGCCGGGCTGCTGCTGTCCCATCTGCTCCACCTGCAGGGGATCGACTCGGTGGTCCTGGAGAGCCGTGATCGCGGCTACGTGGAGCGGCGGCAGCGCGCCGGGATGCTGGAGCAGGGCACGACGGACGTGCTCCGCGAGACCGGAGCCGGGGAACGGCTCGACCGCGAGGGGCTCGTCCACCACGGGCTGGAGCTGCGGTTCGACGGGGCGGGGCACCGGATCCCGCTCACCGACCTCACCGGCCGGACGGTCACCGTCTACGCGCAGACCGAGATCGTCAAGGACCTCATCGCCAAGCGGCTCGAGGACGGCGGCGACATCCGGTTCGAGGCCGAGGTCGTGGAGCTGGACGCGTCCGCGCCGAGCGTCGCGTTCCGCGGCCCGGACGGCGTCGTCCGCACGCTGGAGTGCGACTACATCGCGGGGTGCGACGGGTTCCACGGCGTCAGCCGCCCGGCCGTCCCGGACCTGCGGACGTTCTCCCGCGAGTACCCGTTCGCGTGGCTCGGCGTCCTCGCGGACGTCCCGCCGTCCACCGACGAGCTGATCTACGCGAACCACGAGCGCGGGTTCGCGCTGCACAGCCTCCGCTCGCCCAAGGTCAGCCGCCTGTACCTGCAGGTCGCCCCGGACGAGGACCTCGCCGCCTGGTCCGACGCCCGGATCTGGGACGAGCTGGCGACGCGGTTCGCCACCGACGACGGCTGGGAGCTGCACGAGGGCCCCATCACCGACAAGTCGGTCACGCCGATGCGCAGTTTCGTGGCGGAGCCGATGCGCCACGACCGGCTGTTCCTCGCGGGCGATGCGGCCCACATCGTCCCGCCGACCGGCGCGAAGGGCCTCAACCTGGCCGTCTCGGACGTCATCGTGCTGGCGCGCGCGCTCACCGAGCGGTACGCGAACGGGTCCGAGACGCTGCTGGACGGGTACTCCGAGGCGTGCCTGCGGCGGGTCTGGCGCGCCGAGCACTTCTCGTACTGGATGACCACGCTGCTGCACGTCGACCCGGCCGCCGACGCGTTCGACCGCCGCCTGCAGCGGTCGCACCTCGCGTACGTGGCGTCCTCCGAGGCCGCGAAGGCGTCGCTGGCCGAGAACTACGTCGGCCTGCCCATCGCCTGACGCGCCCGGACGGCCCCGCCGGGGGAGGGGCCGGCCCGCGCGGTCAGGTCTCCTCCGGCTCGGCCCCCAGCGTCTCCAGCAGTTCCAAAACCGGCTGCAGCTTCTCGTACAGCAGCAGGACGGGCTCGCCGGGCTCGGCCATGTCGAGCGCCGACGTCAGCGCGCCCTTCAGGTCGCCCGCCGGATGGTGCCGGACGTCCGGGCGGGCCTCCCGCAGCCCCCGGACGATCAGCCGGGTCATCTCGCCGGAGCGGCGGCCCCGCAGGTCCTCGTCCTCGTAGACGACGACGCGCCCGAACGCGCGCCCCAGGATCCGGGCGGTCTCGACGACCAGGTCGTCGCAGCGGTCGCCCGGCAGCGTCACCGCCGCGACACCCGGACCGGCGGCCGCCGCGCCGCCGGGGCCGCCGGGGCCGCCGCGGTCGGGCCCGCCCCAGCGCGCCGCCGTGAACGCGCCCATCGCCGCGACCGCCGCCGGGTTGTGCGCGTAGTCCACCAGCACCGGGTTCTCCCCGACCCGGTACACGCAGCCCCGCCCCGGATTGCGGGTGTGCGGCTCGAACGTGCGCAGCGCCCGCGCCACCACGTCCAGCGGCACGCCCAGGCCCCGGGCCGCCGCGACGGCCGCCAGCGCGTTCGCCACCACGTGCGCCGCGCGCCCCCCGAACGCCCCGGCGATCTCCTCGACCGGCAGCACGCGGGTGCGGCGGTCGCCGGTCGCCTCCGTCACCCAGCCGTGCTCGACGCAGTACCCGACCCCGCCGTGCCGCAGGTGCGCGGCCAGCACCGGCGCGTCCGGAGCCTGCGCGAAGTACCGCACCGACGGGTCCCGGTCGCGGACCGCGGGCCGCTCCGCCAGCCCCGCCGACGCGGGGTCCTCGGCGTTCAGCACGAGCCGCCCGCCGCGCCGCACCTCCTCGGCGACCAGCGCCTTGATGTCCACCAGGTCGTCCAGCGACTCGGTGTCGTCCACCCCGAGGTGGTCGCGGGTGACGTTGGTGACGACCGCGACGTCCGCCCGCTCGTAGCCGAGGCCGCGCCGCACGATCCCGCCGCGCGCCGTCTCCAGCACCGCGGCCTCCACCGTCCGGTCGCCGAGCACCATCTCCGCCGACCGCGGGCCCGACGCGTCCGACATGTGCACCAGCCGCCGCCCGACGTACACGCCCTCGGTGCTCGTCATGCCGGTGCGGCGGCCGTCCAGTTCCAGCATGTGCGCGATCATCCGCACCGTCGTGGTCTTGCCGTTGGTGCCCGTCACCGACACGATCGGCACCCGCGACGGCGCGCCGTCCGGGTACAGCAGGCCGATGATGTCGCCCGCGACGTCCCGCCCCTCGCCCTCGCTGGGCGCCAGGTGCATGCGCAGGCCGGGGGCGGCGTTCACCTCCAGGATCCCGGCGGCGCCCGGCTCGGGCGGGGGCGGCGCCGCGATGTCGGGCAGCCGCAGGTCGATGCCGCACACGTCCATGCCGACCGTCGCGGCCGCCCGCACGCACAGCGCGGCCACCTCCGGATGCACGTCGCCGGTCACGTCCCGGCTGGTGCCGCCGGTCGACAGGTTCGCGTTCCGGCGCAGCCACACCGTCTCCCCGGCGGTCGGGATCGCGGCGGGGCCGTGCCCCTGCCGCGCCAGCAGCCCCAGCTCGGCCGGGCCCAGCACCAGCCGGGTCAGCGGCCGGTCGTGGCCCTCCCCGCGCGCCGGGTCGGCGTTCACCCGCTCCACCAGCTCCGCCACGGTCGCGGCGCCGTCGCCGACGACCCGCGCCGCGGTCAGCTCCGCGGCGGCCGCCACCCGGCCGCCCACCACGAGGACCCGGTAGTCGCGGCCCGGGACGTACGACTCGACGATCACCGCGGCCCCGTCGCCGCCGGCGGCCGGCCCCGCGCCCGCGCCCGCGGCCGTCGCCGCGCCTCCGGCGGCCGCCGTGAACGCCGCGACCACCTCCTGCGGCTCCGTCAGCTCGATGTGGACGCCCTCGCCCTGGTGCCCGGCGACCGGCTTGACGACCACCGGCCCGCCGATCTCCCGCAGCGCCTCGAGCGCCTCCGCCGGGGACGACGCCACCCGCCCCGCCGGCACCGGCAGGCCCGCGTCGGCCAGCAGCCGGTGCGCCAGCCGCTTGTCGCCCGCGACCTCCATGCCGATCGCCGACGTCGCGTCCGTCATCGCCGCCCACACCGTCCGGCGGTGCCGCCCGTACCCCAGGCGCAGCAGGTTGAGGCCCCCGACCCGGCGGACCGGGACGCCCCGCCGCCGCGCCGCCGCGGCCAGCGCGGCGGTGCTCACCCCGAGCCGCTCCGCCTCGTGCTCGGCGGCGATCTCCGCGAGCTCGTCCGCGGTGTCCGGCACCCGCCCGGCCAGCGCGCCCTGCACCACCCGCAGCGCGACGCCGACCAGCCGCTCCACGACCGTGCTGCCCGCCGGCTCGTCCCGCGGGCACTCCAGCACCACGTCGTAGCGTCCCGGCGGACCCGCCAGGACCGTCCGGCCGAAGAACGCGTCCCGGCCGATCAGCCCGGACAGCTCCAGCGTGACGTGCTCGGTGACGTGCCCGAAGTAGGTGCCGCGCGCCATCGCGTCCAGCAGCCCGCCGGGACGGCCCGCCGCGCAGTGGTGCGACGCCAGGCCGGGCAGCGCCGCCACCAGCCGCTCGGCGAACCCGGGATGGTCGGTGGTCTCGTGGCCGGTCAGCCCCTGCAGGTCCAGGTGCGCGATCGCGACCGGACGGGACAGGTAGACGTTCGGGCCGCTCAGGCGGCGCACGTGATCGAGCCGCACGGTCAGTCCCCCTTCGGGCCGCGCATCGTGCCGACGGCCGGCAGCCTGTCGTTCATCTGGAAGGTGCACCCCGCCGGGAGGAGGTGCAGCGCGACGTCGAGCATCGCCATCGGCTCGTCGTCGGACGCGGCGTAGGCGACCGTGCACTGGCTCGCGTCCACGACCGTCACCACGCCCGTCCCCACCACCGTGAACTGGCCGTCGCCCACGCAGATCGCGGTGTCCTCGTCGATGCCGACCCCCAGCAGCCGCGTCTCCAGCGCTATCCCGCTCAGCAGCCGCGGCAGCCGGCCCCGCTCGTTGAAGTGCATGTCGATCAGGACGTCGGGCAGCAGCGACAGGCCCGGCCCCACCTTGACGCTCGACGCCGCCACCTCGTGGCCGCCGCCGCCGAGGATCATCCAGTGGCCCATCGCGGTGGCGCCGGCGCTCGTCCCGGCGATCACCAGGCCCTCCTGCTCGAACCGCCGCTTGAGCAGCTCGTTCGTCCGCGACCCGACCAGCGTCCGCAGCCGCGACTGGTCCCCGCCGCTGAACAGCACGCCGGTCGCGGTCTCCAGCGCCCGCAGCGTCGCCGGGTCGTCCGCGGCCCGCCGGCCCAGCAGCCGCAGCTCGCGCACCGACGGCACCCCGAGCCGGCCGAACACCGCCGTGTACTCCTCGGCGACCTCGTCCGGGACCTCCGTCGCCGTCGTGATCACCACGATCCGCGCGTCCTCGCCGCCGGCCAGCTCCGCGAACGTCTCGAGCGGACCGGCCCCGCACGTCCGGTTCTCGGCCCCACCGATGATCAGCAACCGGCCCTTGCGTCCGGCATCCGTGTCGTTCACATCAGCCAACTACCCCCCATCACTCTGGGTAGTCCAATGGGCGCGTCATGTCATATCCACCCGTGCCGGGTACGTTCCGCCGCGCCTCCGGGGAATCTTCCGGCCCGCGCGTACGCTGAACCTTTACGGGCGGACGACCGTTCCATGGTGTCCGACGCCCGTCAGAAGCTTTCATTGGACGTAGCGTCGAACAAGGGACGACCGGCCGTGAGCGACATTCCCCGCCGCGCGGTGACGCGCACCGCCAAGCTCGCCTCCCTGCCGCTCGGCTTCGCCGGGCGCACCGCCGTGGGGTTCGGCAAGCGCACCTTCGGCAGGCCCGCCGAGACCGTGGCCCTCGAGGTGCAGCGCCGCACCGCCGAGCAGCTCTTCAGCGTGCTCGGCGAACTCAAGGGCGGCGCGATGAAGGTCGGGCAGCTCCTGTCCATCTTCGAGGCCGGGCTCCCCGAGGAGGTCGCCGGCCCCTTCCGCGCCAGCCTCACCCGGCTGCAGGAGGCGGCGCCGCCGATGCCCGCCGAGACCACCCACCGCGTCCTGGCCGAGGGGCTCGGGGACGACTGGCGCGAGAAGTTCGCCGAGTTCGACGACGTCCCGGCCGCCGCCGCGTCCATCGGCCAGGTCCACAAGGCCGTGTGGCACGACGGCCGCACCGTGGCCGTCAAGGTGCAGTACCCGGGCGCCGCGCAGGCACTGATGAGCGACTTCGCGCAGATCTCCCGGCTCAGCCGCCTGTTCACGCCGCTGTTCCCCGGCGTCGAGGTCAAGCCCGTGATCGCCGACCTGAGGCGGCGGCTGGAGAAGGAACTCGACTACGTCGACGAGGCGCGCGCGCAGACCGCCTTCCATGACGCCTACGCCGGCGACCCCGACTTCCTGGTCCCCGCCGTCGTCGCCCAGTCGGGCAACGTGCTGGTCACCGAGTGGCTCGAGGGCGCCCCGCTCGCCCGCGTCATCGCCGAGGGCGACCAGGACGACCGCGACCGCGCCGGGCTGCTGCTGTTCCGCTTCCTGCTGTCGGGCCCCGCCCGCTGCGAGATGATCCACATCGACCCGCACCCGGGCAACTTCCGGCTGCTGGACGACGGCCGGCTCGGCGTCATGGACTTCGGCGGCGCCGCGCGCGTCCCCGCCGAGCTGCAGTGGTCCATCGGACGGCTGCTGCGCATCGGCACCCTCGGCGACCCCGACGCGATCGTCGACGCCCTCTGGGAGGAGGGCTGGCTCGCCGAGGACGCCGAGGTCGACCCCGACGAGGTCGCCGACCTCATCGCCCCGCACGCCGCCCCGTTCGCCGTGGAGCGCTTCCGCTACAACCGCGAGTGGATGCGCGAGCAGACCGCGCGCGGGCTCGGCCTGGCCTCCGACATGCGGCCGGGCGCGCTCGCCCGCCAGTTCCGGCTGCCGCCCCAGTACCTCGCCGTCAGCCGCGCCCTCGCCGGGGGCGGCGGCGTCCTGTGCCAGCTCGAGGCCGAGGGCGCCTACCGCGCCGAGGCCGAGCGGTGGCTGCCCGGCTTCGCCGACGACGACCCCGGCACCGACGCCCCGGAGGAGATCACGGCCTGACGGCCCCACGCGAAGGCGGGCGAAGGCCCGCCACGCGCCGGACGCGTGGCGGGCCTTCGTGCGGAGGTCTTCGGACCGGGCCCGCGCGGCACGGGCCGGGGCGTCAGGCGAGCGCCCGGGCCTCTTCCTCCTCGACCTGCCGGTTCCACTCGCGCTTGGACGACTGCCAGCCGTCCTCGTCGCGGCCCAGCCGCCAGTAGCCCGAGATCGACAGCCGCTCCATCGGGATCTGCCGCTCGACCCGAAGGTACCGCCGAAGCGTCTTGACGAAGTTCGCCTCGCCGTGGACGAACGCGTGCACCTCGCCGTCCGGCCAGGCGAGCTTCTGCACCGCGTCCACCAGCAGGTCGCCGACCTTCTCGCCGCCCCGGTACAGCCACGTCACCTCGACGCCGCCGGGGAGGTCCTGCCGCTCCTCCGGCCCGGCCACCTCGACGAGCACGCGGGCGGGGACGCCCGCGGGCAGCCGCTCCAGCGACGCCGCGATGGCCGGCAGCGCGCTCTCGTCGCCGGCCAGCAGGTGCCAGCCCGCGTCCGCGCTCGGCGCGTACGCCCCGCCCGGCCCGAGGAACACCAGCTCGTCGCCCGGCTTCGCGTTCGCCGCCCACGGGCCCGCGACGCCCTGGTCGCCGTGGTACACGAAGTCGATCGTCAGCTCGCGGGCGTCGGCGTCCCACGCGCGCACCGTGTAGGTGCGGGTCATCGGCCACTGCTCGCGGGGCATCTCGGCGCGGATCCGCTCCATGTCGAACGGCTCCGGATACTCGACCCCGGGACGCGGAAACTGGAGCTTCACGTAGTGGTCGGTGAACTCGCCCGCGTCGAAGTTCGCGAGCCCGTCGCCGCCCAGGACGACCCGGATCATGTGCGGGGTGAGCCGCTCGGTGCGCAGTACCGTGCCCACGTGGAGCCTCGCCTTCCTGCGCGCCGGGCCCCGGTTGAGCTCCGGCTTCCCGCGCACCGGTTCCGTCGCCATGCATCCTCCGCTGTTGTCGGCCAATCCCGTTAGGTAAGCCTAACTTGCGGAAGATCCTGATTGTTCCCGCCGTTCGGGATACCGTCGGCCGGACGGCGTTCCGGCGACCCGGCGGGTGGGCTCATGGCGGTCGGCAGGCACACGATGACGGACGAGCAGCGCAAGTCGGTGGCGCTGGAGTACCTCAAGGGGTTCGACAACGGCGGCGTGGCCTCCGACGGGTCGCCGATCCTCGACCTGTTCGCCGACGACGCGCAGGTGTACTTCCCGAAGTGGGGCCTCGCCACCGGCAGGGACGAGATCGCCCGGCTGTTCGGCGACGTCGGCGGGACGATCACCTCGATCCGGCACCACTACGCCATGTTCAACTGGATCTTCTCCGGCGGGGACACGCTCGTGTGCGAGGGCACCAGCCACGGCGAGCACCGCGACGGCCCCTGGCGCGCGGGCGTTCCCGAGTGGGGCGCCGGACGCTGGTGCGACGTCTTCGAGATCCGCGACTGGAAGATCCAGCGCGTCTTCATCTACCTGGATCCCGACTACGCGGGCGGCGACACCGCCCGCTACCCGTGGCTCGCGGGGGAGGCCGGGCGGGAGTGACGGCGCGCCGGCGCCCGCGAACGCCCGTCAGCGCGCGGGGGCGGCGGTGCGGGCCGCGCGGGTGCGGGCCACCTCGGCGGCGACGGCCTCGAACGCGGCTTCCGTCTCGTCCTCGCCCGCCAGGGTGTAGAGGGTCGACTTCACGATCACGACGCCGTACTCGGGCGACACCCAGATGCGCTGCCCGCCGAGGCCGTTCGCGGAGAAGTCGCCGTCGTCCTCCAGCCACCACTGGAACCCGTACCCCCGGTTGAAGGACGCGGACGGGCTCGTCGACCGCTCCACCCAGGACTCGGGCACGACCTGCCGCCCGTTCGCCCGGCCGCCGTTCAGGTACAGCAGCCCGAACCGGGCGAAGTCGCGGTCGGTCGCGTAGACGCAGCAGTAGCCCATGCTGTTGCCGCTGGAGTCGTTGCCGAGGAACGCCTTGGCGCCCATCCCCGCCGGGCCCCAGATCTTCTCCTGCACGTAGGTGTGGAAGGGGACGCCCGTCGCCTCGGCGACCGTCCAGGCCAGCACGAACGAGTTCATGCTCGTGTACTCGAACCGGGTGCCGGGCTCCCAGCCGCGCTTCTGCCGCTTCGCCAGTTCGGGCAGCGGGTAGCCGAGGCTCGCGGCGACGTGCACGAACGGGACGTCCTGCGCCTCCTCCCAGTCGATGCCCGACGTCATCCGGAGCAGGTCGCGCAGCGAGACGCCGGCGAAGCCGGAACCCGCGAGCTCCGGCAGGTACTCGGTGACCGGATCGTCGATCGAGTCGATGGCCCCCTCGCCGAGCGCGACGCCGACCGCCGCCGAGGTGAACGACTTGGCGACCGACCACGACTGGAACAGCGAGTCCCGGTTCGCCGCCGTGTACCGCTCGAAGACGACGTCCCGCCCGTCCAGGACGACGAAGCCCTGCGTGCCCGTCCGGGCCAGGTAGTCGTCGAGCGTGCGCTCCGCGCCGTCGTGGGTGTAGGTCACCGACAGCGGCCGGTGCGCCTCGCGCAGCTCCACCGGGTCGGACGACGGGCGCAGCGGGTCGAAGCCGCGCGCCGGTTCGGCGTCCGCGGAGAGCGCCGCCGGGCCGGACGGGCGGAGCGCGGACGGGGCGGGACCGGGCGCGGCCGGGTCGGCGGCGGCCGGCGCGGCGGTCAGCGTGAGGGCGACCGTCACGGCGGCGGGGGCGAGCGCGAACGTCCAAGGCGTGCGGCGCATCGGGTCTCCCTGGGGGTGCGGGATCGGCGGGCTGCTCTGATCATGATCGATATTGGACGACGCGTCGATATATTCGGCGACATTTTTCTGTCTCCGGGCGGTGCGCGCCGCGGCGGGTCCGGCGCCGTGACCCGCCGCGGGGGGACGAGGGGGCCGCGGCGGCGGCCTCGGGGCGGTGAGGTGCGGCGGGACGGGTGCGCGCGGGCCGTGTAGCGGCGGCGCGCCGGGGAATGCCCGTCTCCGCGGACGATCTTCGTGCGTGGCGCGGGCGGCCGGTGCGACGAAATCATCCGTCCGCGACGGTTGACCATGTCCGTGATGATTATTTACGTTCGCGTCAGTTGTGTTCCACGTCACACTCCGAGGAGGCGCGGATGACGAAAGGGCCGAAGGTCCCCGAACTGGCCCGGGAAATGGCCGCGGAATTCGCCGGCACGCTGATCCTCATACTGTTCGGTCTCGCGGTCGTCGCGCAGGTCGCGGCGGCCGGGATCGGCGACCACGACAGCATCTCCTGGGCCTGGGGACTCGCCGTCACCCTGGGCGTCTACGTCTCGGCCCGGATCAGCGGCGGCCACATCAACCCGGCCGTGACGGTCGCGCTCGCCGTCTTCAAGGGCTTCCCCTGGCGCAAGGTCCTGCCGTATATCGCCGCGCAGATGCTCGGCGCGTTCATCGCCGCGCTACTCGTCCGCTGGAACTACACCGAGGTCCTGCACGCGTTCGACCCGGGCCTGACACAGAAGTCGCAGGCCGTCTTCTCCACCATGCCCGGCAACGGCGAGCTGCCCGTCGGGATGTGGGGCGGGTTCCGCGACCAGGTCATCGGCACCGCGATCCTCCTCTTCCTGGTGCTCGCCCTCACCGACCTGCGCAACTCGCCGCCGCTGGCGAACATGACGCCGTTCATCATCGGGCTCGTGGTGGTGGCGATCGGGATGGCGTGGGGCACCAACGCCGGCTACGCGATCAACCCGGCGCGCGACTTCGGCCCGCGCCTCGCCCAGTTCCTCACCGGCTACGGGGAGGCGTGGCGGGATCAGTACGGTGATCTCTACTTCTGGGTGCCGATCGCCGGACCGATCATCGGGGGGATCATCGGCGCGGGGCTCTACATCCTGCTCATCGGGCGCATGCTCCCCGCCGAGGGGCCCGGTGACGGCGAGCCCCGCCCCGAGTACGACGTGGACTGAGCGGACGCGACCGAGAAAGACGCGTCCGGACAAGAGGCGACCGAGCAAGACGCGACCCGTGCGGGACGCGACCTGGCACGGCACCGCGAGGCGGACGGACGCGAGGTGGCGAGGGCCTCGGCCCTCCAGCAGAAAGGCAGGCATCGATGGCCGACTTCGTCGGAGCGCTCGACCAGGGGACGACCAGCACCCGTTTCATGATCTTCGACCACGGCGGGAACGAGGTCGCCCGCCACCAGCTCGAGCACGAGCAGATCCTGCCGCGGGCGGGCTGGGTCGAGCACAACCCCACCGAGATCTGGGAGCGCACCCGCGCGGTCGTCCAGACGACCCTGAACAAGGCGCACCTCGACTACGGCGACCTGGCCGCGTTCGGCATCACCAACCAGCGGGAGACCACGCTCGTCTGGAACCGCCGCACCGGACGCCCGTACCACAACGCGATCGTGTGGCAGGACACCCGCACCGACCGGATCGCCTCCGCCCTGGACCGGGACGGCCGCGGCGACGTCATCCGGCACCGTGCGGGGCTGCCGCCCGCGACGTACTTCGCCGGCGGCAAGATCCAGTGGATCCTGGAGAACGTCGACGGGGTCCGCGAGGCCGCCGAGAAGGGCGAGGCCGTCTTCGGGACCATGGACACCTGGGTGCTGTGGAACCTGACCGGCGGGCGGGACGGCGGCGTGCACGTCACCGACGTCACCAACGCCAGCCGCACCATGCTCATGGACCTGGAGACCCTCGACTGGGACGACGAGCTCCTGTCCTTCTTCGGCGTGCCCAGGGCGATGCTGCCGGAGATCCGCTCCTCGTCCTCGCCGGAGCCCTACGGCGTCACGCGGGCGGCCTCGCTGGGCGGCGAGGTGCCGCTGACCGGGATCCTCGGCGACCAGCAGGCCGCCACGGTCGGGCAGGTGTGCTTCGCGCCCGGCGAGGCCAAGAACACCTACGGCACCGGCAACTTCCTGCTCCTCAACACCGGTGAGGAGCTGGTGAGGTCGGAGGCCGGGATGCTGACGACGGTCTGCTACCGGTTCGGGGACGCCAAGCCGGTGTTCGCGCTGGAGGGGTCGATCGCGGTGACGGGGTCGGCGGTGCAGTGGCTGCGCGACCAGCTCGGGATCATCTCGGGCGCCGCGCAGTCCGAGGCCCTCGCCCGCCAGGTCGACGACAACGGCGGCGTCTACTTCGTGCCCGCCTTCTCCGGGCTGTTCGCCCCCTACTGGCGCTCGGACGCGCGCGGCGCCATCGTCGGGCTCTCCCGGTTCAACACCAACGCGCACCTCGCCCGCGCCACCCTGGAGTCCATCTGCTACCAGAGCCGGGACGTCGTCGAGGCCATGCACGCCGACTCCGGCGTCTCCCTGGACGTCCTCAAGGTCGACGGCGGCGTCACCGCCAACGAGCTGTGCATGCAGATGCAGGCCGACATCCTCGGCGTCCCCGTCTCCCGCCCCGTCGTCGCCGAGACGACCGCCCTCGGCGCCGCCTACGCGGCGGGCCTCGCCACCGGTTTCTGGTCCGGCACCGACGAGCTCCGCCGGAACTGGAACGAGGACAGGCGCTGGGAGCCCACCTGGAGCGAGGAGCGCCGCGCCGAGGGCTACGCCGGCTGGAAGAAGGCCGTGGAGCGCACCTACGGCTGGGTGGACGTCGACTGAGCGCCGCCCGCCGGCCGGTCCGCGAACGACGCGGTGAACCGCGCGGCGATCTCGTCGAGGGTCCGCAGGATCGCGACGGTCTCGTCCAGCGGCATCAGCGGCGACTCGGTGAGGCCCGCGCGCAGGCAGCGCGCGACCTCCTCGGCCTCGTAGGTGAACCCGTGCCCGGGGACGTCCGCGGTGATCTTCTCGGGCGCGGCGCCGGCCCGCATCAGGGTCATGGCGGACGGCCGGTAGAACGGGGCCGCGACGTCGACGCGGCCCCGCGTGCCCACGACGGTGGCGGTGTGCGGGGAGAACCCGGTGAGCCCGCAGTGCAGCAGCGCGACCGCGCCGGACTCGTAGCCGAACATGATCCCGGTGTTGGCGTCCACGCCGGTGGGCGCGGGGCTCGCGGCGACCTGCACGGTCGCGGGCGGGCCGAGCAGCGGCCAGGTGAACGACACGGGGTAGCAGCCGAGGTCGAGCAGCGCGCCGCCGCCGAGCGCGGGGGACCACTGCCGGTGCGCCGGGTCGAACTCGGCCGCGACGGAGAAGTCCGCGTACACGGACGTCACCTCGCCGATCGCGCCGTCCGCGACCAGTTCGCGGAGGCGGCGGACGAGCGGGTTGAACCGCGTCCACATGCCCTCCATGGCGAACACGCCGTGCTCGCGGGCGATCGCCGCGAGCTTCTCGGCGTCGTCGGCGGACGTGGTGAGGGGCTTCTCCACCAGCACGGCCCGTCCGGCCTCCATGCACAGCCGCGCGGGCTCGAAGTGCAGGGGATGCGGGGTGGCGACGTAGACGACGTCGACGCCGTCGTCGGCGGCGAGACCGGCGTACGACGCGTGCGCGCGGGGGATCCCGAACCGCTCGGCGTACGCGGACGCGGAGGCGGCCGACCGCGACCCGACGGCGACGACCTCGTGGTCGGGGAGGAGGCCCAGATCCTCGGTGAACGTCGCGGCGATTCCGCCCGTACCCAATATGCCCCAGCGCACCGTTGATCCCGCCATGGGGTGATCGTAACGGCGATCAAGTCTTTTGGAGACGCCGCGGCCGATTTAACATCAAGTCACGGACAGTAGTGAATCGACTGCGGAGGGAAACACATGCTCGGACGTCTCGGCACGACCGGCCTGACGATCGGCTTCACGATCGGCCTCGTCTCCACGGCCCTGCTCGCCGTCCCGCCCGCCGCCGCGGCGGCCCGGACGGTGCCGGAGGCGGGGGGACCGGCCGGGTACGCCCGGCAGGCCGCGGTCGACTTCACGGGCATCGTGGCCCTGGACAACTGCTCGGGCTCGCTGGTGCGCGGGCCGCGGTCCCGCGACGGCGACCCGGCCCTGGTGATGACGAACGGGCACTGCCTGAGCACCGGGATGCCGGGGGCGGGCGAGGTGATCGTCGACCGGCCCTCCGCGCGGACGTTCACGCTGCTCGACCGGACGGGCCGCCGGAACCTCGGCACGCTGCGCGCCGACAACCTCGAGTACGCCACGATGACCGGCACCGACGTCGCCGTGTACCGGCTGGACGCCAGCTACGCCGAGATCCGGCGGCGGTACGGCGTCCCGGCCCTGCGGCTGTCGGCGGCCCGGCCGCCGGACGGCACCCCGATCCGGGTCGTGTCCGGGTACTGGCGGCAGATCTACGCCTGCTCGATCGGCGGGACCGTCCACCGGCTCCGCGAGGCCGAGTGGACCTGGGCCGACTCGATCCGCTACACCTCCGCCTGCCGGACGATCGGCGGCACGTCCGGCTCCCCGGTGGTCGACGCGTCGACGGGCGCGGTCGTCGCCGTCAACAACACGGGGAACGAGGACGGCGAGCGCTGCACCCTGAACAATCCGTGCGAGGTGGACCGCAACGGCCGGGTGACCGTGCGGCCGGGCGCGTCGTACGGGCAGCAGACGTACGCGCTCGCCCGCTGCCTCGCCCCGGGCGGCGACGTCGCGGTCGGCGGGACCTGCGCGCTGCCCGAGCCCGCGCGGACCTGAGGGGGCGCCGCGCCGGGCCGCCCGCCGACCCGCTCACCGCTCGGCGAGCAGCCCGGCGCGGAGCTTGTCCAGGGTGCTGCGCAGCAGCCGCGACACGTGCATCTGGGACAGGCCGATCTGCTCGGCGATCTGCGTCTGGGTCTTGTTGCCGAAGAAGCGCAGCAGCAGGATCGTGCGCTCCCGCTCGGGCAGCTCGTCGATGAGCGGGCGCAGCGCGTGCCCGTCGATGAAGGCGTCCAGCTCCGGGTCGTCGGAGCCGAGGTACTCGCCGACGGTGCCGCCGCCGTCGCCGCCCTGCCCGCCGTCCGCCGGGGCCTCCAGGGACAGCGGGCGGTAGGCGTCGCAGGCCACCAGGACCTCGACGGCCTCGTCCTCGCCGATCTCCATGAGCGCGGCGATCTCCCGGGTCGTGGGGGAGCGGCCGTGCTCCCGGGTGAAGTCCTGGACGGTGCGCTGCAGCACGGGGCGCAGTTCCTGGATGCGGCGCGACACCCGCAGGCCCCACGTCTTGTCCCGGAAGTGCCGCTTCACCTCGCCGGTGACCACCGGGTAGGCGTAGGTGACGAACCGGTCGCCGACCTCGGGGTCGAACCGGTTGATGGCCTTGACGAGGCCGAGGTAGGCGACCTGCACCAGGTCGTCCATCGGCTCGCCGCGGTTCGCGTACCGCCGCGCCACCCCGCGGACGAGCGCGGCGTGCAGGTCGACGAGGCGGGCGCGCAGCCGCTCGCGGCGCGGGTCGTCCTCGGCGAGCCGGTTCATCTCGGCGAGCAGCGCCTCGGCCTGCCCGTCGTCCGCGCGGCGGGGGGCGTCGGGGCGCGCGGCCGCGCCGGGACGTCCGGGCGGTTCGGGGTCCGCGGCCGGGCGGCCGGAGCCGGGGGCGGGCGCGGCGGTCTCCGCGGCGGCCGGGTCCGCGGGCGCCGCGGCGTGTTCGGGGGCGGGGGCGGGGGAGGGGGCCGGGAGTTCGGTGCCCGAGGCGTGCTCCTGCGGAGTGCCGGGACGGTGCCGTTGCGTTCGGCGGTCGAGGGGCGCCGACGTGATCAAAATGTCTCCTTAGCGCACAAGTGCGGCATGCGGGGGGATGCGGTGCTCCGCCCCCTCTACCCGGCAGAGTCGGCCTCACACCGGATCCCGCCTTCCCGCGGGCGGGGCGCGAATCGACGCGGGACGGCGGGGAAAAGGGGGTGCATGGCGCTTGAGGTGGTCACGGAACTGGAGAGGCTGGCGGAGCTCCTGGAGGCGCGGCCGGAGCTGTACGTGCGCTGGTCGCCCGACCCGGAGGCCGATCGGGACCGGCCGCACAGCGTGGACGGGCTGACCGGGGCGCGACTGCCGGGGCTGTCGGCGAATCCGCTGGCCGTGGAGCCGTGGTGGGGCGAGCGGTCGACCGTCCTGTGGGTGGCCCGGCGCCTGCACGACTACTCGCACCTGCGGAACGCGCGGGCGCACGGCGCCCGGCCGTGGGTGCTGGAGGGCGAGGAGGTGGGCCGGGGCCCCGACAACGAGCCGATCGTCGCGCGTCCGGTGCCCGTCGCGCTGGTCGACCGGCGCGTCCTCGACCAGGCCGCGGACGTCCTCGAGCGGGACCGGCGCGGCGCGTGGGGGCCGCTGGACCGGGGCGGCGGGGGAGAAGGGCGGTGAGCCGTGGGCACGATCACCGAATCGGTCAACGTCACCGTGCCGGTGGCCGTCGCGTACCGGCAGTGGACGCGGTCGGAGACCTTCCCGCGGTTCATGGCGGGGGTGCGGGAGGTCCGGCGGATCGACGAGGCCACGACGCGCTGGGCGGCGCGCGGCGGCGGCGTCGTCCGGGAGTTCGACGTGACGGTGGTGGAGCGGCTCCCGCAGGAGCGCATCGCGTGGACGTCGCCGGACGGCCCGCTGCACTCCGGCGTCGTGACGTTCCGCCGCCTGGACGCCACGACGGCGCGGGTGACGGTGCGGCTGGAGTTCGACCCCGAGCGGATCGCGGCGCGCACCGGCGACCGGGCGGGCGCGCTCACCCGCCGGCTGAAGGGGGACCTGCAGCGCTTCAAGCGGCTGGTCGAGGGCCGTGCCCGGGACGTGGACGGCGTCACCGTCTGAGCGGGCGCCCGCCCGCGGGCCCGGGTGCGTCCGGCCCGGCGCCGTCGGGGGCGGCCGGGCCGCATAGTCGGCCGGAGCGCGGGAACCGGGAGGGGAGGAGTGGTGCGGCCCAGGCTCACGGCTCCGAGCACGTGGCTCCGAGGTCGCGACTGGGCCGCTCACTGACTCTGCCCGCGCGGCGTCCTCGGTAAACCGGCAGGTTTTTGAACCGTCACCGCGGCGTCACACGCACTGGAGAGACCCATGACGCGCACCCGTCCGCCCGCCGCCGCGCCCCCGGCCGCCGGCCCCGGTCCGGCGCCCCCGCCGCGGCGGAAGCGGGCCGCCCCCGGCCGGCGGTGGGCGGAGGGGCGGTGAGCGCGCCCCGCGTCCTGGTGACCGGGTGGCCGAGCTTCCTGCACGGCGAGGCCACCGCAGGGGACGTCCTGGCGATGGAGGCGGTCCGGCGGGCGCTGACCGGCGCGGGGGTGGCGTGCGACCTCGCCTGGAGCCCCGTCTTCCGGCCGGGCGGGCTCGATCTGGAGGGAGCCGACCCGGACGACTACACCGACGTCGTGTTCGTGTGCGGGCCCGCGCACGGCGAGCAGGTCCGCGGCCTGCACCGCCGGTACGCCCGGTGCCGCCGCGTCGCCGTCGGCGTGTCGGTGGTCGACCCGGACGACCCGGCGGTCACCGGGTTCGACGCCGTCCTCGCCCGGGACGCCCCCGCGGCGGGCCCGCGGCAGGACCTGGCCGCGCTGCCGCCGACCGTGTCCGTGCCCGTGGTCGGGGTGGTGCTGGCGCCGGGGCAGCGCGAGTACGGCGACCGGCGGCGGCACGGCGCCGTCGAGGAGGAGCTGACCGGGTGGCTCGGGGAGCGGTCCTGCGCCCGGCTGGTCCTGGACACCCGGCTCGATCCGCGCGACTGGCGGCTGTTCACCGCGGCGGCGGAGCTGGAGTCGGCGTTCCGGCGGCTCGACCTCGTCGTGACGACCCGGCTGCACGGCCTCGTCCTGGCGCTGAAGAACGGCGTGCCCGCGCTGGCCGTGGACCCCGTGGCGGGCGGCGCGAAGGTCGCCGCGCAGGCGCGGGCGTGGGGGTGGCCGGCGGTCGTGACGGTCCCGCGCGGCGCCCCGCCGGGGGACGGCGCGCCGCTGCTGGACCGGGCGGAGCTGGACCGGTGGTGGGACTGGGCGCTGTCGGCCGAGGGCGCCGGGCGCGCGTCCGCGGAACCGCCGTCCGGGACGATGCTCGGCGAGCTTCTGGACGTCCTCGGCGCACGTTAACGGCCCGACATATCGGGCAGTTTCTGCATTTCAGGCACATCACTGCAGGCAGGACAGGAAGGAGTCCGCCATGCGGCACGAGGAGTTCATCGGCCAGGTGCAGGACCGCGCCCGCCTCTCCGGCTGGAGCCAGGCGGAGCGGGCGACGCGCGCCGTCCTGGAGACGCTCGGCGAACGGGTCCCGGAGGGCCTCGCCGACAACCTCGCCGCGCAGCTGCCACACGAGATCGGCGAGCACCTGCGCCGGACCGAGGTCTACGGCGGCGGAGGCAGCGGGGAGCGGTTCGACCGGCACGACTTCGTCGAACGGATCGCCTCCCGCGCCGGCACCGACGATCCGCGCGCCGCCTACCTGGCGCGGGTGGTGCTGGAGGTCACCGACGAGGCGACCGAGGGGGCCACCATGCGCAAGGTCGGGGACGCGCTGCCCGCCGACATCAGGGACCTGATGACCGCCGGCCACTCCGGCTGAAACGGGACCGGCGGACCGGCCGGCCGGAGACGGGCGGACGGTTCGGAAAGCGGAACGGCCGCGACGAGGAGCATCCTCGCCGCGGCCGTCCGCTTTCCACCGCTCGCCCCCGCGTCCCGGGGGCGGGCGCGGCCGGTCAGGCCGGGCGCGCCACCGGCAGCTCGCGGGCGAACCACTCGATCGTGGTGCGCAGCCCCTCCTCGACGCCGATGCGCGGCCGCCAGCCGAGCACCTCCTCGGCCAGCGTCGTGTCGGGCCGCCGCACGCGCGGGTCGTCCTCCGGCCGGTCCACGAACCGCAGCGTCGACCGCGACCCGGTCAGCTCGATGACCAGCCGGGCCAGCTCCGCCATCGACACCTCGTACGGGCTGCCGATGTTCACCGGCCCCGGATGGTCCGACAGCGCCAGCGCGACGATGCCGCGGACGGTGTCGTCGACGTGGCAGATCGAGCGGGTCTGCGAGCCGTCCCCGGTGACGGTCAGCGGCTCCCCGGTCAGCGCCTGCCGCAGGAACGTCGGGACGGCGCGGCCGTCGTCGGGCCGCATCCGCGGGCCGTAGGTGTTGAAGATCCGCACGATCGCGGCGTCCAGCCCCCGCGCGTGCCGGAACGCCGACGTCAGTGCCTCCCCGAACCGCTTCGCCTCGTCGTACACGCTGCGCGGCCCGACCGGGTTGACGTTCCCCCAGTACGACTCGGGCTGCGGGTGGACGAGCGGGTCCCCGTAGACCTCCGACGTGGACGCCAGCACGAACCGGGCGCCCTTGCTCTCGGCGAGGTCCAGCGCGTGGCGGGTGCCCTGGCTGCCGACCTCCATCGTCTGGACCGGCAGCCGCAGGTAGTCCGCGGGGGACGCCGCCGACGCGAGGTGGAACACGTAGCCGACGTCGCCCGGCACGTGCACCGGCTCGGTGAGGTCGCGCTTGACGAACCGGAAGTCGCCCCGCTCGGTCAGATGCGCGATGTTGCGGGACGTCCCGGTCAGTAGGTTGTCCATGCACACCACGGAGATCCCTTGGGCCAGCAGCGCCTCGCACAGGTGCGAGCCGAGGAAGCCCGAGCCCCCGGTCACGACGGCGCGTGGATGTCTCATCATGTCCCCCTCAGCAGTGCGGTGTCGCGGTGCCCTGTCCGGCGGTCGTGCGCCGCGAGGGCCCGGACGGACGCGCGGACGGCCTCGTCCGCGCCGATCTCCAGCAGGCCGGGATCCGGCGCCGCGCCGTGCGGGTCGCCGCGCCGCCCGGCCCACAGCACCGTGTGCTCGGACCGGTCCGGCGGCGGACCCCACAGATCCGGCGGCGTCGGGCCGAACAGGACGACCGACGGCGTGCGGTACGCCGTCGCCAGGTGCGCCACGCCCGTGTCCCCGCACACCACCAGGCGCGCGCCGGCGATCAGCGCGGCGAGCGCCGGGAGCGGGGTGCGCCCGGAGAGATCGGCCGCGGCGCCGGGCCCGGCCCCTTCCGCGACGCGCCCGGCGAGGGCCGTCTCGCCGGGGCCGCCGGTCACGACGACCCGCTCCCCGGCGTCCCGCAGCGCCGCCGCGACGGCCGCGAACCGCTCCGCGGGCCAGCGGCGCGCCGGGTAGGCCGCGCCGGGGTGGACGACGACGGCGCCGGGCGCCGGGGACGCCGTCCGCGGGCGCGGCAGGTCCAGGTCGCCGGGATCGGCGTCGAACCCGTACGCGTCGACGAGCCTGCACCAGCGCGCCACCTCGTGCTCGCCGGCGTCCCACTCCGGCCCGCCGGACTCCGGCAGGCCGGGGCGGGCG
>NZ_KE384301.1:0-267028 GCF_000425065.1 Actinomadura rifamycini DSM 43936 | reverse complement strand
CCGGCGCGGCGAGAATGATCCGGGCGCCGGGCCCGCCGGCGGACCGGGCGCCGCGCCGCAGCGCCCGCAGCGCCGGGACGGCGGTCAGCAGGTCCCCGAGCCCCAGGGCCCGCAGCACCAGCATCCGCCCCGCGGGAGCCCCGCCCCCCGGATCGCCGCGCGCCGGCCCGCCGTCCGCCGGGGCCGGGGTCACGGCCACGAGGTCTCCTCGGACTGCGCGACCACCAGTTCCCGCACCTCGCAGCCCGCCGGCTGGGCGAGCGCGAACGCCACGGTCGCCGCGACGTCCTCGGGCCGGTTCAGCTTGGCGTCCGGCCCCGGCCGGTACCGCGGGTCCCGGCCGTCGAAGAACGCGGTGTCCATGCCGCCGGGCACCACCATCGTCACGCCGACCCGCCCGGCCAGCTCCGCCGCCAGCGCGCGGGTGAACCCGACCACCCCGAACTTCGACGCGCAGTACGCGGTGGCGTCCGGGAACGCGCGGAACCCGAGCGTGGACGCGACCGTCACGATCCGCCCCTTCGGCTCGTTCTCCAGGTACGGGATCGCGGCGCGGACCACCGCGGCGGTGCCCAGCAGGTTGACCTGCACGACCCGCTCCCAGTCCTCGGCGGGCACGTCGTTCAGCGCGCCGCACGCGTCGATCCCGGCGGCCGTGACGACGGCGTGCAGCCCGCCGTTGGCGCGGGCCAGCCCGTGCACGGCCCGTTCGGCGCAGTGCCGGTCCGCCAGGTCCGCCTGCATGCACGGGAAGTCGTCCTTCGGCGGATGCAGGTCCAGGATCAGCGGCTTCCCGCCGTCGGCGGCGACGCGCCGCGCCACGGCCGCGCCGAGCCCGGACGCGCCGCCGGTGATGAGCACGTTCATGAGGCATGTCCCTTCGTGGTCGACAGCAGGCGCGTCGTGGAGCGCCCTTCGAGCAGCGGCAGCAGGACGACCTCGCCGCCGTGCGCCCGGACGGTCTCCGCCTCGGGCAGCGTCGTCCCGGCGTAGTCGGAGCCCTTCACCCACACGTCCGGCCGCAGGCGCTCCAGCAGCGGCGCCGGGGTGTCGTCGTCGAACACGACGGCGGCGTCCACGTCGCTCAGCGCCTCCAGCACCCGCACGCGGTCGGCGGCCGGCGTCACCGGACGGGACGGCCCCTTGCGGCGCCGCACCGACGCGTCCGAGTTCACGCACACGATCAGGCAGTCGCCGAGCCGCCGCGCCTGCTGCAGCATGCTGACGTGGCCCGCGTGCAGGAGGTCGAAGCAGCCGCCGGTCGCCACCACCGTCCCGCCCGCGCGCCGCGTCCGCTCGACGACGTCCCAGGCGTCCTCGCCGCGCTCGGGCACCAGCCGCGCCGAGCCGGTCTCGGCGAGCTGCGCGGCGACGCCCGCCGCCGCGCCCGCCCGGACGAACTCCGAGGCCCGCCGGACCCCCTCGGTGACGGCCGCGGTGAGCGCCCCGCCGTCCGCCAGCGCCTGGACGGCCCCGGCGGCGAAGCTGTCGCCCGCCCCGCAGGAGTCGCCGCGGGCGGGTTCGGCGGGCGCCAGGAACGGCGTCTCCGACCCGTCGCACAGCAGCGCCCCCTCCGCGCCGAGCGTCACCGCGACGCCCTCGATGCCCCACGACCGGCCGAGATGCCGGCCGCGGCGGCCCGCCGCCGACAGCCCGAACCCGGAGATGTCGGCGCCGTCGGCGGCGGCGAGCCGCGCCGCCTCCTCCTCGTTCGGGGTGAGCAGCCGCACCACCCCCGGCACCGGCGGCTCCCCGCGCGGATGCGGGTCCCACACCACCGGGACGCCCGGCGGCAGGTCCGCGAGCAGCGAGCGGACGGCGCGGTGCCGGGTGACGCCCCGGCCGTAGTCGGACACCAGCACCGCCCCCGCGCCGGAGATCGCCTCGGCGACGCGCGGGCCCACCGGCCCGTCCATCGCCTCGCCCTCCCCGGCGTCCAGCCGCGCCACCGACTGCCCGCCGGACCGGATCCGCAGCTTGCACGGCGTGCCGCCGTGCAGGTGGAACGCCGCGACGTCCACGTGCCGCTCCAGCATCGCGCGCAGCCGGCGGCCCGGATCGTCGTCGGCGAGCGCCGTCACCAGCACCACGTCCCGGCCCTCCGCCGCCGCGAGCAGCGCCGCCATCCCGGCGCCGCCCGGACGCGGCCGCTCCTCGGCCTGCTCGACCACCGGCACGGGCGCGTCCGGGCACAGCCGGCTGCTGCTGCCGACGATGTCGACGTCCAGCAGGACGTCCCCGATCACCACCAGCGGTCCCGTCATGAACCCACCCCCAGGGTCTCGTCGACCACCCCGCACAGCAGGTGGATCGCCGCGAGGTGGATCTCCTGGACGGTCGAGGTCGTTCCGGCGTCGACCGCGATCGCGTCGTCGCATGCGGCGGCGAGCGGGGTCGGGCCCGGACCGGTCACGGCCCAGGCCGCCATCCCGGCCCGCCGCGCCGCCCGCGCCGCCTCGATCACGTTCGCGCTGTTCCCGCTCGTGGACAGGCAGATCAGCACGTCGCCGCGGCGGCCGTGCGCCCGCACCTGCCGGGCGAACACGTCCAGCGGCCCGTAGTCGTTGCCGATCGCCGTCACCGCGGACGTGTCGCCGTGCAGCGGGATCGCCGACAGCGGCCGCCGCTCGTCCTCGAACCGTCCGGTCAGCTCGGCCGTCAGGTGCTGCGCCTCCGCCGCGCTGCCGCCGTTCCCGCAGGCCAGCAGGCGCCCGCCGGAATCCAGCACGCGGGCGAGGCGGCGGCCCCACACGGTGATCCGCGGGACGTGCTCGCGGAAGGCGAGCGCCGCCTCGGCCAGCGCCTCCAGCCGCGCGTCCTGCGCCGCGGCGAGCAGCCCCCGTTCCGTCACGCCCCTCCGTTCCGTCATGCCTGCCTCATGTGGGGGGCGACCCCCCACGCCCCCCGGCAAAAGCCGCCGCATGACGTCACTCCGCAGGCTCCGTTCCGTCATGCCTGCCTCATGTGGGGGGCGACCCCCCACGCCCCCCGGCAAAAGCCGCCGCATGACGTCACTCCGCAGGCTCCGTTCCGTCATGCGGCGACCTCGCAAAGCTCGGCGGCCCGCCGGTACACGCCGGCGGTGTCGGCGGCGACCCGCGCCCACGAGTAGCGGGTGCGGGCCCGGTCGGCGCTCGCGATGCCCATCGCGGCGCGGCGCACCGGATCGTCCAGCAGCTCCCGGACCGCCTTCGCGGCGGCCTCCGGGTCGCGCGGCGGGACCAGCAGCCCGGTGCCGCCGTCCACCACGGTGTCCAGGTGCCCGCCGACGGCGGTCGCGACGATCGGGACGCCGCACGCCATCGCCTCCAGCGGCACCATGCCGAACGGCTCGTACCAGGGGAGCGTCACCACGAGGCTCGCCGACCGCAGCAGCGGCGCGACGTCCGCGCGGGCGACCCGCCCGACGAAGTCGACCCGGTCGGCCGTGCCCGCCTCCGCGGCGACGCCGCGCAGCCGGCGGATCTCCGGGTCGGCGTCGAGGCCGCCGTGCGGCGGGCCCCCGGCGACGGCCAGCTCGGCGTCCGGCAGGTACGCCAGCGCCCGGATCGCCGTGTCGACGCCCTTGCGCTCGACGAGCCGGGACAGGACCACCAGCCGGTGCCGGCCGCCCGGCCCGGCGCCTCCGGGCGGGCCGCCCGCCGGGTCGCCGGGGCCGAACAGCTCCAGGTCCACCCCGCACGGCACGACCGACACCCGCTCGCCCGGGACGCCCATCGCGGTGAGCTCCTCCACCTCGTCCGAGCACGTCGCGATGACCGCGTCGGCGCCGCGGCCGATGGCCCGCTCCAGCCGGATCCGCCCCGCCGGGCTCGTGTCCTTGCCGCCCTGATGGCGGCGCTTGACGGTGCCGAGCGCGTGGTAGGTCTGCACGACCGGGACGTGCCGCTCCGCCGCGGCGTCCGCCGCCTGGAGCGCCGCGAGCCCGCTCATCCAGAAGTGCGCGTGCGCGACGTCCGGCGGCTCCGAGGACCAGCGGTCCCGCAGGTACCGGCCGAAGTCGCTCATCCACGGCAGCAGGTCGTCCTTGGGGATCCGCTCGGGCGGCCCCGCGGGGACGTGCTCGACCGTCACGCCCGGCGCGAGCCGCACCCGGCGCGGCGGGGCGGGCGCGTCGCGCCGGGTGTAGACCGTGACGTAGTGCCCCTGCCGTCCCAGCTCGGCGGCCAGCTCCGCGACGAACACGTTCTGCCCGCCGCCGTCGGCCCCGCCGAGGCCGCCCCTGGCGGCCAGCGGGCTGGCGTGCTCGGAGACCATGGCTATCCTCATCGCGTCACCTCCGTGAGTGTTCGCTGCCAGTCGCGCAGGAACCGCGGGAGCCCGTACCGTTCCACGGCGAAGGCCCGCGCCTCCTTGCCCAGCTGGCGGGCGCGCGGCGGGTCGGCGGCGAGGGCCGCGGCCGCGCCGGCCAGCGCGCCGACGCGGGTCGACAGCACCCCCGCCTCCGGCGGCACCGCCTCGACCGCCTCCGTCGTGGCGAGCGCCACCACGGGGAGGCCGAGCATCATCGCCTCGATCAGCGCGAGGCCGAGCGAGGTCCACCGGTAGGGGTGGACGTAGACGCGGCGGCGCGCGAGTTCCGCGTGCATCCGCGCCTGCGGCAGGTCCTCGAAGGTCCACAGCGACTCCGGAGGGACGCCGAGCCGTGCGGGCGCGTCCATCACGTTCATCCCGAACAGGTCCAGCGGGACGGCGGCGGCCAGCTCGGGGAGCAGGTCGGCGCCGGTGACGCGCCCCCGGCGCAGCGGGTCGTTGATCACCACGGCCGCGCGGGGCAGCTCGGCGGTGTACCGGTAGCCGGGGTCCACCACGCCGTGCTCGATGACCGTGACGGGGGCGCGGCCGCAGTTCCAGAAGAGGCGGTTGAAGTTCGTGACGTGCACGACCGGGATGTCGTCGCGGTCGTGCAGGAAGTGGCGGCTGTCCGGGACGACCTCCTCGGGCAGGCTCGCGTCGGCGGGGGTGCGGCGGGGGGTGTCGTGCTCGACGTAGACGGCCGGGACGTCGATCCCGGGCCGGCGGCCGAGCCACTCCTCGGTGAGCCGCAGCTCGTGGGGGCGCTGCAGGACGACGGCGTCCACGTGCTCGCCGCGGAGCCGGTCGTACGGGACCTCCACGGCGCGGTCCGGCCACGTGAAGGTGCCGGGGCGGCCGCGCCCGTCCGGCCCCCGGTCCGGGACGACGGGGACGAGCGTGGTCTGCGGGCCGTGCACGAACGAGGTCGCCCACGAACCGTGCACGTGCCACATCAGGACTCTCATCGGGCCGGGGCCTCCTCCGGTACGGCGGCCACGACCTCCACGGCCGCGGCGACCTCGTCGGCGGTGACGGACGCCAGGCACGGGTGCCCGTCGACCGGGCACTCGCGGGCGCGGGTGTCCTTGCAGGGGGCCTGCTGGTCGCCCAGCAGCGCCATCGGCACCCCGAACGGGGCCCACCGCGCCGCCGGGACCGTCGGCGCGAACAGCGACACCACCGGCGTACCGACGGCCGCCGCCAGGTGCGCGGGCCCGGTGTTGCCCGCGACCACCGCCCGCGCGCCCGCCAGGACCGACGCGAGCTCCGGCAGCGACGTCCGTCCGCCCAGGTCCAGGCCGCACTCCCCGGCGACCCGCGCGGTCAGCTCCTTCTCGTCGCCGTGCCCGGTGACGACGACCCGGTGGCCCGCCGCGTCCAGCAGCCGCACGGCCTCGGCGCAGCGCTCCGGCGGCCACGCCCGCGCCGGCACCGACGTGCCGGGGTGGACGATCACGTAGCCGGGGCCGCCCGTCAGGTGGGCGGTGTCGGGCAGCGGCCCGCGCACCCGCAGCCGGGTGTCGGCCGGGGCCGGGAACCCGGCGTCCTCGGCCAGCGCGAGCATCCGCAGCGGCTCGGGGATGTCGGCGTCGGGCCGGTGCCGCAGGTCCAGCAGCGACCCGGGGTAGTCCTCGCTGATCCCCCCGATCCACGGGATGCCCGCCAGCCGCAGCAGCAGCGCCAGCGGCAGCGGCGACTGGTGGAACGACGTCAGGATCAGCGCCCGGTCGAAGCCCCGCACCAGCTCGACGAGCCGGTCGACGTCGTCCCGCCGGACGGGGCCCGGCTCGGGGTCGATCCACGGCGCGCACCACTCGATCACCCGGTCCGCGCCGGGCAGCAGGTCAGCGGCGGGCCGGCCGCGCGGCCCGCACAGGAACGCCACCTCGTCGGCGCGCTCCGCCACGGCCCGCACCGCGGGCCCGGCGAGCAGCACGTCGCCGATGTTGTCCTGGCGTGCGACGAGGACCCTCATCGGCGCCGCCCCCCGCCCAGCACGAGCTCGACGGCCGCGCGCAGCGTCGGCGCCGTCTCCTTCGCCGCCGCGATCTCCGCGGGCAGCGTCCGCGCGGTCGGCACCAGGATGCCGCGCGCGCCCGCCGCCGCGGCGGCCTCGACGTCCCGCCCGATGTCGCCGATCACGGCGATCTCCGACGGCAGCGCCCCGAGCCGCCGCGCGGCCCGCTCGATCATGCCGGGCGCCGGCTTGCGGCACCCGCACCCGTCGCCGCCGTCGTGCGGGCAGAACTCCCACACGTCGATGCGTCCGAGCAGCTCCTCGACGCGCGCGTTCACCCGGCGGACGTCGCCCGCCGTGATGCGGCCCTTGGCGACGCCCGACTGGTTCGACACGACCCCGATCCGCACGCCGTGCCGCCGCAGCCGCTCCAGCGCCCGCCGCGCCCCCGGCATCGGCTCGACCCGCGCCGGGTCGCCGTTGTACGGGACGTCCCTGATGAGCGTGTCGTCGCGGTCGAACAGCACCACCCGGGGCCCGGCCCACGGCCGCGCCCGCCCGTGCAGGAGCAGCCCCCGCACCCGGTGCCGCACCGCCGCGGGCGGGATCACGGCGCTGGTCACGGCCATCCGGACGATCTCGCCGGGCGTCCGGGGCCCCGGCCGGATCCGCTCCGCCGCGAACCGCACGGTCAGCGCGGCCCAAGCCGCCCCCGCCGCCACGGCCACGACCTTCCCGGCCGCCGGCCTCCCGCGCCGTCCCGACCCCCCGAACCCGCGCCGAGCGACCGTCCGGACAAGCGCGGTGCCCTGCCCCGCCGACGGCCCCCCGCCACGCCGGGCGGCCGCCCGGCGCCAGGGGCCCGAGCCGTGGGCCGCCGATCGGACGGGTGCGGTGGCCGATGCTGCGAACGGGATTCTCGTGGGCCGGGTGGCCGCCTTTCGGAAGCGTGCGGTGGCTGGGGGGCGCGGGGCCGCGGTGAGGGTCAGGGCGGCCGCGGCGGTGGTGAGGACGTGCTCGCGGAGGCGGCCGCGGCCCTCGCCGGCGCGGGAGCGCCAGGACGGGCCGTGCAGGCGCCGCATGAGGACGTCGTCGGCGTTGCCCGCCTGCGCCCGGACGGACGCCCAGAAACCGTCGGGACGGACCGGGTGCGTCACCTCGCGGTCGCCCCGGACGAGGACGCGGCCGGTGTCGAGGACGCGGAGCGCGAGGTCGGCGTCCTCCCGGTAGGCGCGGTGGAACCGCTCGTCGAAGCCGCCGACCTCGGCCAGGACGCCGCGCCGGTAGGCCATGTCGGCGGTGATCCACTCGGCGGTCTCGAGCGCGATGGTGCCGCGCTCCCCGTCGGTGGGGCGGCGGCCCTCCGGGCGCGGCACGACGACGCGGCCCTGCGAGCCGGCGACCTCGGGCGGCAGGTCCGCGAGGTCGGCGGCGAGGCGCTCCGGCCAGCGGGGGCCGGGGACGACGTCGTCGTCGAGGAACGCGACCCACTCGGTCGCGGCGGCCCGCCAGCCGGTGTTGCGGGCGGCGGCCGGGCCGCGCCCGCCCGAGCGCAGCACGCGCAGGTCCGATTCTCCGGTGTCGGGCAGCGGCAGCGGCGCGCCCGGGACCGGACGGTCGTCGACGACGATGATCTCGTGCGGCGCGGGCGCGGCGCCGCCGAGGGCGGCGAGCAGCGCGCTCAGCGTGCCGCGCAGGCTCTCCCGCCCGACGGTCGGCACGACCACGGTGTAACCCATCAGGCGTGCACCTCCCGGCGCCGGACGACGAAGGGGCCGATGGCGAGGAGGTCCACCGGGGCGGACCCGAAGCATTCGAGCGCGTCCCGGGGATCGTCGACCATCGGGCGCCCCGCCGTGTTCAGGCTCGTGTTGATCACGACGGGGATCCCGGTGCGGCGGTCGAACTCGCGCAGCAGCCGGGCGACGAGGGGCTCGTCGTCGTCCGCGACCGTCTGGATGCGGGCGGTCCCGTCGACGTGGACGACCGCGGGGATCCGCTCGCGCCACTCGGGGCGCACGTCGTGCACGAACAGCATGTACGGGCTGGGCAGCGGGCCCTCGAAGATCTCCGCCGCCCGGTCGAGGGACACCATCGGCGCGATCGGCCGGAACTGCTCGCGGCCCTTCACGTCGTTGAGCCGCTCGACGTTCGCGGCGTGCCCGGGGTGGGCCAGGAGCGAGCGGTGGCCGAGCGCGCGCGGGCCGAACTCCGAGCGCCCCTGGAACCAGGCGACGACCCGGTCCTGCGCGAGGGCCTCGGCCACGGTCGAGGCCAGGTCGGCGGGACGCTCGTAGGGGATCTTCGCGACGTCGAGGCGGGCGGCGATCTCGTCGTCGTCCCAGCCGCGCCCGAGGTCGGCGCCCGGCATCGCCTCGATCTCGTCGCCGGACGCGCGCGCCACGTGCAGGGCCGCGCCGAGCGCGGTGCCGGCGTCGCCCGCGGCGGGCTGCACCCACAGGTCGTCGTAGGGTCCGGCCTCGGCGAGGCGGGAGTTGGCGACGCAGTTGAGCGCGACGCCGCCGGCCAGCATGAGGCGGGACGATCCGGTGCGGCCGTGCAGCCAGCCCGCGAGGTCGAGCAGCACCTCCTCGAGGCGGGCCTGGACGCTCGCGGCGAGGTCGGCGTGGTCGCGGGTCCATTCGGCGTCCGCCGTGCGGGCCTTCGCCAGCGAGCCCCAGTCGACGGGCGCGACCGCGAAGCCGCCGTCGCCGGTCGCGGCGACGTGCTCGCGCAGCTCGGCGAGGAACCGCGGCTCCCCGTAGGAGGCCAGGGCCATCACCTTGTACTCGTCGCTGGAGCGCAGGAAGCCGAGGTGCTCGGTCAGGTCCTCGTACATCAGCCCGAGCGAGTGCGGCAGCCGCTGCGCGTGCAGCGGCGTGAGGGCGCCGTCCGCGTACGTCCCGGCGAGGTGCGAGTGGGACTCGCCGCGGCCGTCCAGGACGAGGACGTCGCCTTCGCCGGGTCCGGGCGCGGCGAGGGCCGCGGACGCCGCGTGCGCCACATGGTGCGGGACGAACCGGACGATGCCGGGGTCGAGCCCGGGAAGCGCGGTGGCCAGGAAGTTCGGCGCGCGCCGTGCGTACAGGGTGCGCAGCCGCTCCCAGTTCGCGTCGTGCCCGTCGAGGTCCGGTTCGACGAGGCTCGGATCGTACGAGTAGGCCACCGCGTCGAGGTCGCCGGGCTCCAGCCCGGCCCGGTCCAGGCACCAGCGGGCCGCCTTCTCCGGCAGTTCCCACCCGGAGAAGGGCACCGGCCGCTTGCCGTGCTTGCGGCGGCTGAGCCGCTCTTCCTCGGTGGCGGCCACGACCCGGCCGTCCACCACCAGCGCGGCGGCCGGATCGTGAAAAATCGCATTGATTCCGAGCACACGCATGACAAAGCCCCGTTCGGCGCACGGTCGATGTGGAACGGCGATGTCTGCGTCATAGACATCGGCTGGGGTGGAGAAATCCCCTATAGGTAATTCCGGGCATTGCCGAGAACTGGGGCGCTAAACGCGGTAGAGGTGAAAAGGCACTGGTGAGAGTCGTGGCACGTCAGAGCCGATTCCGGTCTCGGGCGGGCGCATGAGGGGCCGCGCCGGGGGTAGCGCCGACCCATGCGCTATACCGTCGTCGTCATCACCAGGGACCGGCGCGAATCCCTGCTGGCCGTCCTCGCCCGCCTGCGGGACCTGCCGGACGGCCCGCCGGTCATCGTGGTCGACAACGCCTCCGGGGACGGCACGCCGGACGCGGTCGCCGCGGAGTTCCCCGCGGCCCGGCTGATCAGGTCGCCGGAGAACCTCGGGGCCGTCGCCCGGAACCTCGCGGTCGACCACGTGCGGACGCCGTACGCGGCGTTCTGCGACGACGACACCTGGTGGGAGCCGGACGCCCCGGCCCGCGCGGCGGCGCTGCTGGACGCGCACCCGCGGCTCGCCGTCGTCACCGGCCGGATCCTGGTGGAGCCCGGCGGGCGCGAGGACCCGATCGTCCCCGAGCTGCGGGACTCGCCCGTCCCCGGCCCGCCGGGGCTGCCGGGGCCCGCGCTCGGGTCGTTCCTGGCGGGCGCGTCCATGGTCCGCGTCGAGGCGTTCCGGGAGGCGGGCGGGTTCTCGCCGCGGCTGTGGCTGGGCGGCGAGGAGGAGCTGCTCAGCGCCGACCTGATGACGCGCGGCTGGCACCTGTGCTACGCCGAGGACGTCGTCGTGCACCACGCGCCGTCCCCGCTGCGGGACGCGCACCTGCGGCGCCGCCACGGCATCCGCAACACGCTGTGGTTCACGTGGCTGCGCCGCCCGCTGCCCGCCGCCGCGCGCCGCACCGCCGGGCTGCTGCGGACGCTGCCCCGCGACCGGGTCACCGCCGCCGCGCTCGCGGAGGCGGCGGCCGGGCTCGGCTGGGTCGCGCGGGAGCGCCGCCCGCTGCCCCGCGACGTCGAGGACCGCCTGCGCACCCTGGAGGCGTCCCAGCGGACGTCCAGGGCCCGCCGCTACGTGAGCTGACCGGCCCGGGAGGGACCGCACATGACCGATATCCGCTCCGAGGCCGCCGCCCGCGTGCGGCCGCCCGAGACGTCCGGGGTCACGATCGTCGTCGCGACCCGCGACCGCGCCCCGGAGCTGCGCCGCAGCCTCGCCCGGCACGCCGCCCCGGTGATCGTCGCCGACAACGCGTCCGCCGACGGGACCGCCGACGCCGCCGCGGCGGCGGGCGCCCGGGTGCTGCGGCTGCCGGGCAACCGCGGCGCCGCCGCCCGCAACGCCGGCGCGGTCGAGGCCGGCACCCGCTACGTCGCGTTCGCCGACGACGACTCCTGGTGGGCGCCCGGCTCGCTCGCCCGCGCCGTGGAGATCCTCGACGCGCATCCGCGGGTCGCACTGCTCGCGGCCCGCGTGCTCGTCGGCCCGGAGGAGCGGCTCGACCCGGTGTCGGCGGAGATGGCCGCCGCGCCCCTCGGCCGCCCGGACGGGCTGCCGGGCCCCGCGGTCCTCGGCTTCCTCGCCTGCTCGGCCGTCGTGCGCCGCGACGCGTTCCTCGACGTCGGCGGCTTCTCGGACGTCCTGCACTTCGCGGGCGAGGAGGAGCTGCTGGCCCTCGACCTGGCCGCCGCGGGCTGGGGGATGGCGTACGTGCCCGAGCTGGTCGTGCACCACCACCCGTCGCGGGAGGTCCGCGACCAGGCCTGGCGCCGCGCCCGGGAGACCCGCAACCGGCTCCTGACCGCGTGGCTGCGGCGCCCGCCGGCGGTGGTCGCCCGCACCGCCGCGGCCGCGCTGCGCACCCCGGACGGACGCGCCGGGCTCGCCGCCGCCGTCCGGGTGCTGCCCCGCGTGCTGCGCGACCGCCGCTCCCTGCCGCCCGCGGTCGAGGCCGACAAGGCCCGGCTCGAGAACTGCTGAACCGGCGGGACGGCCCACCGAACGCGCGCCCCGCGGAAACGCCCCGGACGGGTCAGGGGCGGGCGCGGCGCGCGATGACCACCAGGTCGAGCGCGGCGATGACGGCGACGGCCGCGCACAGGCCCGCCGCCGCCCACTCCCCGTCGCCGCCGTCCGCGGCGGCGCTCACCGCGAAGACGATCGCGGCGGCGGCCGCCGCGACCAGCGCGACCGACGACAGCACCGCCCGCAGCCGCAGCGGACTGCGGGCGGTGAGCGGTTCGGTGCCGGGCCGCCGCCCGCGGCGCTCCGGACGGTGCCCCCGGCCGTGTCCCTGCCCGTCTCCCTGCCCGTGTCCCTGCTCGCGGCCCCGGCCGTCCTCCGGTCGCCGCGGGCCGGGCCCGCCGTCGCCCGCCACGGCTACCGGGCGAACGTGCCGACGAGCGTCCCCGCCGCCACGACCTTGTCCTGCATCGCGACGCGCAGGTCCTCCGCGGTGAACCCGCGGCCCAGCCCGGACGGCTCCGCGAGCCCGTACAGCCGGAAGAAGTACCGGTGCGGGTCGTCGCCGACCGGCGGCTTGGGCCCGCCGTACCCTTCGGCGCCGTAGTCGTTGCGGCCGAGGACGGCCCCGGTCGGCCGCTCGCCCGGGTCCAGCCCGGTCGTCGCCGGGTCGATCCCGGCCACCAGCCAGTGCGCGAAGGTGCCGGTGGGCGCGTCCGGGTCCTCGCAGGCCAGCGCGATCTCCACGACCTCCTCGGGGGCCTCCGACCACTCCAGCGGCGGGGACACGTCGCCGCTGTCGTGCGAGTACTCCGACGGGATGATCGTGTGGTCGTTGAACGCTCCGCTGCGCAGGGTCATCTCCTTCATGCCGACCCCGTGCCCGGAGGGAACGGGACGAACCGTGCGCGGTTCCGGCCGTCCCGCCCGCGGCCGCGGGTCAGCCCGCGCTGGACGCCGCCCAGATGTTGATGCCCGCCTCCACCGCGTCCCGGTCGATCGCGGCCAGCTCGTCGGCGGTGAAGTCCGGCCGGTCCAGGGCGGCGAGGTTCTCCTCGAGCTGAGCGACGCTGCTCGCGCCGATCAGCGCCGAGGTGACCCGCCCGTCCCGCAGCGACCAGGCGAGGGCCAGCTGCGCGAGGGACTGGCCCCGCCCCGCCGCGATTTCGTTCAGCGTCCGGACGTGCCGCAGGTTCTCCTCGGTCAGCAGGTCCGGCGAGAACGACGTGCCCCTGCTGGCCCGCGACCCCGCCGGGACCCCGTCGAGGTACTTGCCGGTCAGCATCCCCTGCGCCAGCGGGGAGAACGCGATGCAGCCGACGCCCTCCGCCTCCAGCGTGTCGAGCAGCCCGCCCTCGATCCACCGGTTCAGCATCGAGTACGACGGCTGGTGGATCAGCAGCGGCGTGCCCATCTCCCGCAGGATCGCCGCGGCCTCGGCCGTCCGCTCCGGCGAGTACGACGAGATGCCCGCGTACAGCGCCTTCCCGGACCGGACGGCGTGGTCCAGCGCGCCCATCGTCTCCTCGAGCGGCGTCTCCGGGTCGAACCGGTGGCTGTAGAAGATGTCGACGTAGTCCACGCCCATCCGCCGCAGCGACTGGTCCAGGCTGGCGAGCAGGTACTTGCGCGAGCCCCACTCGCCGTACGGGCCGGGCCACATGTCGTAGCCCGCCTTCGTCGAAATGATCAGCTCGTCGCGGTAGGGGGCGAGGTCCGCCCGCAGGATCCGGCCGAAGTTGCTCTCCGCGGACCCGTACGGCGGGCCGTAGTTGTTCGCCAGGTCGAAGTGCGTCACCCCGAGGTCGAACGCGCGGCGCAGGATCGCCCGCTGCACGTCCAGCGGGCGGTCGTCGCCGAAGTTGTGCCACAGCCCCAGCGAGATCGCCGGGAGCCGCAGCCCGCTGCGCCCGCACCGCCGGTAGGGCGCCTGGTCGTATCGATCGTCAGCGGCCACATAGGTCATGGCCACGATTGTGTCAGCGGCCGGGACTTGCCGGACCGGCGCCGGATCGTCCATGATCGGGCCATGACGATCAGGAAGGGCGGTCTCCGCCCGGGCCGTTGAGCCCCACCGCGCCGGTCCCGGAACCGGCCGAAGAACGCGCGGGCGAACTCCTCGCGCGCGTCGAACCCCTCCCGTACCCGGAGCGCATGCGCGCCCTGGCCCTGCACGCCCGGCGCCTCGCCGGGACCCCCGCGCTGACCGCGCTCCTCGACGAGCTGGCCGCGGGCGGACGGTACGAGCGCCGCACCGCACTGCACATGGCGATGGCCGCCCGCCGCCTCCCGTTCATCGAGCGCGCCCTCGCGGGCCCCGATCCGGCGCTGCGGCGGGCCGCGCTGCGCGCCGTCCGGACGCTCCCCGTCGCCGACGACGCGGCGGCGGCCGTCTTGGACGACGCCCCCGCCGACCTGCGGCGGGCTTTCTACCGGACGCTGCGGCACGGCGACCGCGCCGCGCTCGCCGACCGCCTCCTGCCGGACGTCCGCGCCCGCTGGGGCGACCGGGAGGCGGCCGCGCTGCTGCCCGCCTGCTCCGGCGGCGCGGTCGCCCGGTGGCTGCCGGACCTGGACGGCGCCGTCACCGCGTGGCGGGCCCTCGCCGAGCGGCATCCCGGCCCGCTCCTCGCGCTCGCCCGGCGGCGGGCGGCGGAGTGGGGCTGGCTGCGCCGCCGCGGGCCCGTCCCCGCCGCCCTGGCCCGGCACGACCCGGCGGGGCTGCTCGAACTCCTCGAGCGGGAGGACGTCCGCAACGCCGTGCGGGGGCGACTCCCGAAGACGGTCGCGCGGCGGCTGTTCGCGGTCGACGCCGTCCGCGCCGGCCGGCTGGCGATCGCCGCGGGCGGTCCGTACGGCGGGCTGCTCTCGCGGGACGAGCACCTGCACTCCCTGCCCGACCGGGAACTGCTGGGCACCCTGCCGGCCGACGGCCACGGGCTCGCCCGGATGTTCGCGCTCATCCGACCGGGGCGCCGCGGCCCGCTGTTCGACGCGATCGTGGAGCGGCGCGGGGGCCCGTTCCCGGGCCTGCAGGCGTTCCCGCTGCTCCCGCTGCTGCCGCCGGACCGCGCCGCGGCGGAGGCACGGCGGATGCTCGACTGGCACGGGTCGGTGTGGCACTCGGCCCGCCTCAGGCTGGACGATCCCGACATCCCGCTGAAGCTGACCGCCCACCTCCCGTACGCGGAGGCGGCCGGGCCGCTGCGGGAGGCGGCGCTCACCGGCGACCCGAAGCGGCGCGGGCTCGCCCGCGGGCTGCTGGTCGGGGCGGCGGCCCGCACCGGCGACGGCACGGTGCTGCTCGGCGTGGTCCGCGAGCTGGCGGACCGCGCCCGCCGCGAGCGGGACCCGCTGCGGCGCGCGCTGATCGAGGCGCTCGCGTCCGTCCCGGTGGCCCTCCTGGGCGGCGCGCTCGCCGGGCCGCTGGACGGGCTCGCCGCGGCGGCCGTCGAGTCCCGCGACTCCTCGAAGGCGACGCGGCGGGCGCTGCGGAACCTGGCCGACCGCGCGCTCGCCCACGCCCCGGACCTGCGGCCGTGGGCGTACGGGGTCTACGACCGGCTGGTCGCGCGGTGCGGCACCGAGCAGCTCCGGGACGACGACCACTACCTCGACCTCGTCCTGCCGCGCGGCGCCGAGCACGACCTGCTGGACGTCCTGCGCCCCCGGCTGCGGGCCGCCCGGGAGCGGCGCGACCCCGCGCTCGCGATCGAGCTGGCGTGGTCCCTCCACCGCCGGGCCTTCCGGCTGGCCGAGATCCAGGACGACCTGCGCGCCGGGGCGCTCGACCGCCCGGCCCGCCGCGCCGACCGCGCGGCGGAGCTCGTGGCGGCCGACCCGGCCGCGGTCGAGGTGCCCGAGGTCTGGCGCGTCGTCGCGAGCCGCCGCACCGACCTGCTGGGGCGCGCCGCCCTCGGGGAGCGGACGTCCCGGGTGCGGCCGCAGGACCCGGGACGCTGGACGCCCGCCCAGGTCGACCGGGTCCGGGAGGCGCTGAACGGCGTCGCGCGCGACGACGCGCCGCCGGCGGACACGCGGATCGCGGCCGTCGCGTCCCTCGGCCGCCTCCCCGGGACCCTCGACGATCTCGCCGCGTGGGCCGGCGGGGCCGACGCCGTCCTCGCCGAGGCCGCGATGGAGGCGATGGCGGGGACGGACCGCCCGGCGGAGGCGCTCGGCCTCCTGCTCGGGTTCGCGCGCGGCGCGGGCTCGCCGTACGCGGTCGCGGCCGTCGCGGGCTGCTGCGCCGGGGTGGCGCCGTCCACGCTCGGCCCCGTGCTGGCGGGGACGCTGACCGGGCCGGACGCGAAGGTGACGGCGCGCAAGCAGGCCGCCCGGCTGCTGGAGCGGCTGCGGCCGCCCGGCGCGGCGGACGCCCTGCTCGGCGCGTGGCGCGATCCGCACCTGCACCGGGACGTGCGCGCCGCCGTCGCCGCGGCGCTGCGCCGGATCCCCGAGGACCCCCGGACCTTCACCGCCCTGGAGGACGCCGCCGGGCCGTACGCGTCCGAACCGCTGCTCCGGACGCTCTTCCAGGCGGTGCCGGAGGAGTACGCGCCGGCCGTCCGGCCCCGGTACGCCGCGCTGGTCAGGCGGCTGCTCGCCGCCGCGGACGGCCCGGGCGTGCGGTGGCGCGGGACGGCGGCGTTCGGGGTGTGGGCGCGCCACTACGAGGGCGGCTTCGACGACCTGCTCGCCGCCGTGGGGGACCCCGCGGACCCCGCCGGGGACGCCGAGCTGCCCGTCCTGGAGGCACTGATGTACGCCGGGGCGGTCCGCGGCGAGGTCCTCGGCGTCCTGGAGCGGCTGCTGCCCGAGGCCGGTGCCCGCGGGCCCGCCCGGCGCCGCCTGCTCTCCCTCGTGCGGGTGCTCGCCGCGAGGCACGGCCGGGGCCGCGCCGACCCCGCGGCGGCCGACCTGGCCCGCCGGGCGGCCGCGCTGCTGGCGCCCCATCCGCTGCACCTCCAGCAGGTCGTGGACCTGGCGTTCGCGTCCCCGCCACTGGCCGAGCCCCGCCTGGCCACGGCGGGCGAGCTCGCCGCGGCGGTCGGGTCCCTCGCGGAACTGCTGCGCGACCGGCCGGCGGTGGCGCTGGGGCTGGACTGGCGCTTGAGGAGCGTCTTCGGCCACCGGCGCGGCCGGCGGGCGCCGCTGCCGCCGCCGCTCCTCCTGCCCGCCGTGCGGGGCCTGATCGCACAAGGGCACCTGGTGGCGCACCTGCTGGCGATGCGGGCCGTCGGCACGGCGGGCGACGCGGCGGGGTGGCCGGACGAGTGGCGGGCGGTGCTGGACGACCTGCGCCGTTCGCCGCACGTGGACGTCCGGGTGCAGGCGATCGACGCCGACCCGGACGGGTGACCGGGCTCAGCGGCCGCGGCGCAGCGCGGTGTACTGCACCGCCGCGAAGCCCGCCACCGCGATCGCCTGCAGCACCGCCCACACGGCGCCCGCGGTGGTGAGCGCGAACCAGCCCAGCACGACCGCCGCGACGCTGAGGACGGTCCACAGCAGGTTGGCCTCGACGACGGCGGTGACGGCGAGCCGGTTCGGCCGGGCGGGCACCGACACCGCCCAGACGAGCGCCGCGTAGCCGAGCAGGAGCGCGCCGAGCGCGCGTCCGGGCCCGGGGGCGAGGCCGAAGAGGTCGTCCACCGGGCCCGCCAGCGCCAGGTAGGCGAGGCCGTTGGCGGCGGTCACGCCGGCGTCGAGGCGGAGCGCGAGGCGGAGCAGGCGGGCGCCGCCGGCGGGCAGGCCCCGGCCGGGGAGGTTCTCGGTGATGGAAGGGGTCGTGGTCATCGGGATTCCTTTCCTCGGGCCGATGCCACGACGCTATGACCGCGCGGGTCACCGCGGCGATTACCCGCGGCGTAACCGTGCGCGGATTGCGGCCCGGGATTTCCGCCGGGAAAACTCGGGCCGGTGATTTCAGGCGGCCGCCCAGACCGTCTTGGCGTTGCAGAATTCGCGCATTCCCTCGGCGGACAGCTCCCGCCCGTACCCGGAGCGCTTGACGCCGCCGAAAGGAAGCTCCGGGTACGAGGTCGTCATCCCGTTCACGAAGACCTGCCCGGCGTCCAGTTCCCGGACGAACCGGTCCCGTTCGGCGTCGTCGCGCGTCCACGCGTTGGAGCCGAGCCCGAAGCCGGTCGCGTTCGCCAGCTCGATCGCCGTGTCGACGCCGCGCACCCGGAACAGCGACGCGACCGGCCCGAACACCTCCTCGTGGAACATCCGCATCTCGGTGGTCACGTCCGCGATCACCGTCGGCGGGTAGTACCAGCCGGGACGGTCGGGGCGCTCGCCCCCGCACAGCACGCGGGCGCCCTTGCCGACGGCGTCCGCGACCAGCTCCTCGACGCCGGCGCGGCCGTCCTCGCCGACCAGCGGGCCGACGTCGGTGTCCGGGTCCATGGGGTCGCCGACCCGCTTGCCGCGCATGGCCTCGACGAAGAGCTCCTGGAACTCGTCGGCGCAGTCCTCGTGGACGATGAACCGCTTCGCCGAGATGCAGCTCTGCCCGTTGTTGAGGCACCGGGAGTCGGCGGCGGTCCGCGCGGCCGCCGCCAGGTCGGCCGATGGCATGACCACGAACGGGTCGCTGCCGCCGAGCTCCAGCACCGTCGGCTTGATCTCCTCCCCGGCGATCGCGGCCACCGACCGTCCGGCGGGCTCGCTGCCGGTGAGCGTGGCGGCCTTCACCCGGGGGTCGCGCAGGACCCGCTCGACCTTGGACGACCCGATGAGCAGCGTCTGGAACGCGCCCTCGGGGAACCCGGCGCGGCGGAATAGGTCCTCCAGGAACAGCGCGGTCTGCGGGACGTTCGAGGAGTGCTTGAGCAGGCCGACGTTGCCCGCCATCAGCGCGGGCGCCGCGAACCGGATCACCTGCCAGAGCGGGAAGTTCCACGGCATCACCGCCAGCACCGGGCCCATCGGCTCGTAGCGGACGTACGCGTCCCGCGCCCCCACGTCCGCGGGGTCGGCGGGGCGGTGCTCGGCGAGGAACCCGGCCGCGTGCCCGGCGTAGAACCGGCACGCCTTCGCGCACTTGCGCGCCTCGGTCTCGGCGGCCGCGAGCGTCTTGCCCATCTCCGTGGTGAGCATGGCGCCGATCTCCCGCGCCTCCCGGTCCAGGATGTCGGCCGCCGCGTTCATCCACGCGGCCCGCTGCTCGAGGCCGGTGTTCCGGTAGGTCGCGAAGGTCTCCGCCGCCAGCGCGACGCGCCGGTCGACCTCCTCGTCCGATGCCGCGTCGAAGGTCTTCTCGACCTTCCCCGTGGCGGGGTTGGTCGTGGCGATCGTCGTCATGTCCGGACACTCCCTGAATGTTGTGATTCATTCGGGAGGTGCCCGGGCGGCGCACCGGAAAACCGGGTCCCGGGCGGGGGCCGCGGGCGGGCGTGCCCGCCCGGCGCGGACCGCTACACGACGGGCGCGAGGCACACCGGCGCGGGCACCGCCAGCGGCTCCCCGGCCGGGACCGGCACGCCGTCGTCCCCGATCCGGAAGGAGGCGACCGCGTCGCTCCGCTCGTTCGCGACGTGCAGCCACGGGCCGTCCACGTGCAGGTCGCGCGGCCACGCGCCGCCGGACGGGACGTCCGCGACGGGCTCGAGGCGCGCGCCGCCGTCCGCGATCCGGTGGGCCGTCACCACGTCGGCGCCCCGGGTGGACGTGTAGAGGAACCGGCCGCCGTCCCCGAGCTTGATCGCCGCGCACTGGGCGAGGCCGCCGCCGGGGGAGGCCAGGGCGGGCGACTCGCCGAGCACCTCCAGCGCCGCGTACCCGTGCTCGGGCCCCGCGACCGGCCGCAGCACCAGCACCGTCCCCGCCAGCTCGGTGATCACGTAGACGTGCCCGCTCGGGTGGAAGGCGAGGTGGCGCGGGCCGCACCCGGCGGGGAGGGGCGTCTCGCCGGCGAGGCGCAGGCCGCCGCCCTCGAGCCGGAACGCGCGGACCAGGTCGGCGCCGAGGTCGGTCGTCAGCACGAGGCCGTCGGGCGCGGACACGGCCATGTGGGCGTGCGGGCCCTCCTGCCGGTCGGCCACGGGGCCCGTGCCGTGGCCCTCCGCCACGGCGGGCTCGCCCGCGAACCCGCCGTCCGGCGCGAGCGGCACGGCCCGGACCGTCCCCGACCCGTAGTCGGCGACCAGCAGGTGCCCGCCGCCGGGCGTCACCGACACGTGGCACGGCAGGGCGCCGGCGTCGCGCCGGCCGATCTCGCGCAGCCCGTCGCCGTCGACCTCGAAGGCCGCCACGCCGCCCGCGTCCTCCTCGCGCACCGCGTACACGACGCGGCCGTCCGGGTGGGCGGCGAGGTAGGAGGGGGAGACGGCCTCGGCGGCGAGCCGCGCGTCGGCGAGGGTCCCGTCGGCGCGGCGCCGGACCCGGTAGACGCCCGCGCCGCCGCCCGCCTCGCCGGTGTACGTGCCCACCCAGAACGCCCGCTCGTCCACCCCGGACCCCCGTCTCCCGCCGTTCCGCGAACCGGCCGTCCGGTCGGACGGCCGCAGGCGAGCCTAACGCGGCGGGTCCGGCTCCCGGGCGGCGCGGCGGCCCGCATCCCGAAGCCGGAGATAAACGTGACAAACCCCATACACTCGCCCGATTTGGCAAGATCTGCGAAGTTCTTCGCGTTTAATGCCCTTTGCCGTTTCTTGGGGGGAGAGGACCTTGACGTTCCCGGTGATGCTGCGCTCGCTGCGCCATCACAACTACCGGCTCTGGGCCATCGCCGACTTCGTCTCCATCACGGGGACATGGATGCAGGTCCTCGCCCTCAACTGGCTCATCCTGTCCATCACCGGCTCGGCGACCAGCGTCGGGCTCGGCCTGGTCATGCAGGCGCTCCCGACGATGCTGATCGGGCCCTGGGGCGGCGTGATCGCCGACCGGCTGCCCGTCCGCGCGGGCGTCGGCGCGGGCCAGCTCGTCCAGGCGCTGCTGTCGGCGGTGCTGGCCTGCATCGCGCTCGGCGAGCCGTCCTCGGTCGGCGCCCTCTACGCGATCTCGCTGGCGTCCGGCCTGGCGACCGCCCTCACCTCGCCCGCCCTCGGCCGGTTCGGCGCCGAGGTCGTCGGCCCGGAGGACCTGTCCAACGGCCTCGCGCTCGGCTCGGTGCTCAGCTCCGGCGGCCGGATCCTCGGCATGAGCCTCGCCGGGGTCGTGATCCCCCTTTTCGGCGTGCCCGGCGCGTTCTTCACCAACTCCGCGAGCTTCCTCGGCGTCCTGGTCGCGCTCGCGCTCATGCGCCGCCGGGAGTTCCACCGGCTCCCGCCGTCCGAGCCGGGGGAGCGCGGCATCGCCGCCGGGTTCCGGTACGTGCTGCGCGACCCCCGCATGCTGATCATGTTCGGGCTCGCGTTCGTCCTCGGCAGCCTCGGCCGCAACTACCAGGTCACCATGGCCGCCATGGCGGAGGGCCCGCTGGCCGCCGGCGCCTCCGGCTACGGCGCGCTGTCGGTCGCCTTCGCCGTCGGCACCGTGCTCGGCGGCGTCTACGCCGCGTCCCGCCTCCGCCTCCCGCTGCGCCTCCTGCTGATCGCCGCGACCGTCTGCGCCGCCGGGCAGATGCTCAGCGGCGGCGCGCCCACCCTCCTGCTGTTCGGCGCCGCGATGCTGCCGATCGCCGCGGCGGCGGTCGTCCTGGACACCACCGTCAGCACCCGCGTCCAGCTCGACAGCCCCGGCCACCTGCGCGGCCGGGTGATCTCCGCGCAGGGCATGGTGGGCGCCGCGTCCGGCGCCGTCGGCGGTCCGGCCCTCGGCGTCCTGTGCGACACCCTGGGCCCGCGCACCGCGCTCGTCCTCGCCGGCGCCGTCAGCCTCGCCGCCGCGCTGGCCGCCGCCTACGGCTTCGCCCGCCTCCGCCGCACCCGCCCCGCGACCCCGGCGCAGGCCCCGGCCGCCGCCGGACCGGTGCCGACCGCGGTCACGGTGCCGCACCCCGCCGGGACGCCCGTGCCCGCACGGAGCGCGGCGTCCACCGCGCAGCCGACCGCGTCGGCGGCCGCCGGGAGGTGACCGGGCGCCCGCCGCTCGGCGGGCCCCCGGTCAGCCCCCGGACGCGGGGCGCAGCAGGGCCTCTTGGGCGATGGACGCCAGCAGGGTGCCGTCCGCCGTGTGCAGGGTGCCGCGGGCCAGACCGCGGGCGCCGTGGTTCGTCACCGGGTCCACCGAGTACAGCAGCCACCGGTCGACGCGCGGCGGGCGGTGGAACCACACCGCGTGGTCGAGGGTGACGGCCGTGGCGAGCTCGTGGGGGGAGCCGGGCGCGCGGGCGCTGCTCACCACGCCCATGTCCGTCAGGTAGGCGACGAGGCACGCGTGCAAGGCCGGGTCGTCCCCGACGGTTCCGGACGCGCGGATCCAGAACGGGTGCGGGAGCCGGAACTCGCCCTCCGCGGGCGGGTTCAGCACGCGGATGTCGAACCCGACGGGATGCTTGAAGAACGCGGGCAGCTCCGCGCGCGGCAGCGTCTCGGGGGACGGCGTCCCGGACGGCGCCCCGGGCTGCCAGTCGAACCCGTCCTCGGGCTCGTGGAAGGACGCGATCAGCTCCAGGATCGGCTTGCCGCCCTGGCTCGCCGTCACGTGCCGGGTCGAGAACGAGCGCCCGTCCCGGGTCCGGGCGACGTCGAGCGTCAGCGGCTCGTCCGGCATGCCGGGGCGGATGAAGTAGGCGTGCAGCGAGTGCGGCGGGCGGCCGCCCGCGGTCAGGCACGCGGCCCGCAGGCTCTGCCCGGCGACCTGGCCGCCGAACAGCCGCGGCCGCCCCACCGACGGCGCGGTGGCCAGGAACGAGTCCTCGCCGAGCGCCGCCAGGTCGAACAGCCGCGTGATGTCGTGCGGGACCCCGTCGCTCATGAACGCACCCTCCTGCCGGACCGGATGGCGCGACCCTATCCGCGCCGGAAACGAAACGGGCATCCGGGGCGGAACCCCCATGGTGCGGGGACGGCCTTCGTGCGGTGCCGGGGCGCCGCCCTATGATCGCGTCGGGTACGGGAAGCGCCCGGGGGAGCGGCGCCCGTCCCGGCGAGGAGATGAGAGAGGCAATGGCTGATATCACCGAGGCGCCCGAGTGGTCCGCGCTGGCCGAGCACCAGGCCGCCCTGGCCGGGCGGCACCTGCGCGAGCTGTTCGCGGACGACCCGGGGCGCGCCGACCGCATGACCGTGACCGCGGGCGACCTGCACCTGGACTACTCCAAGCACCGGGTCACCGGCGAGACGATCGGGCTGCTGACCGCCCTCGCCGAACGTGCGGGCCTGCGCGAGCGGATCGACGCGATGTTCGCGGGGGAGCACATCAACGTCAGCGAGGACCGGGCGGTCCTGCACACCGCGCTGCGGCTGCCGCCCGGCGCGGAACTGACGGTGGACGGGCAGAACGTCGCGGGGGACGTGCACGCCGTCCTCGACAGGATGGCCGACTTCGCGGCCCAGGTCCGCGCGGGGGAGCGGACGGGGTTCACCGGCGAGCGGATCCGGACGGTCGTCAACATCGGCATCGGCGGGTCCGACCTCGGCCCCGCCATGGCCTACGAGGCCCTCCGCGACTACGCGGACGCCGGCATCGCGTGCAGGTTCGTGTCGAACGTCGACCCGGCGGACGTCGGTGCCGCCCTCGCGGACCTCGACCCCGCGACGACGCTGTTCGTGATCAGCTCCAAGACGTTCGGGACGCTGGAGACGCTCACCAACGCCCGGGTCGCGCGGACCTGGCTCGTGGAGCGGCTCGGCGACCCGGCCGCCGTGTCGCGGCACTTCGTCGCGGTCTCCACCAACGCCGAGCGGGTCGCCGAGTTCGGCATCGACACCGCCGACATGTTCGGCTTCTGGGACTGGGTGGGCGGCCGCTACTCGCTCGACTCCGCGATCGGCCTGTCGCTGATGATCGCGATCGGCGGCGAGGCGTTCCGCGAGATGCTGGCGGGGTTCCGGGAGATCGACGAGCACTTCCGCACGGCGCCGCTGGACGCCAACATGCCCGTCCTGATGGGCCTGCTCGGCGTGTGGTACACCGACTTCTTCGGCGCCCAGACCCGCGCCGTGCTGCCCTACAGCCAGCGGCTGGCCAGGTTCCCCGCCTACCTGCAGCAGCTCACGATGGAGTCCAACGGCAAGTCGGTGCGGGCCGACGGGGCCCCGGTCGTCGCGCAGACCGGCGCGATCTTCTGGGGCGAGCCCGGGACGAACGGGCAGCACGCCTTCTACCAGCTGCTCCACCAGGGGACCCGGCTCGTCCCCGCCGACTTCATCGGCTTCGCCGAGCCGTTCCGGGACCACGCCGCCGACGGGGAGGCGGGCATGCACGACCTGCTGACCGCGAACATGCTCGCCCAGGCGTCCGCGCTCGCGTTCGGCAAGACGGCCGAGGAGATCGCCGCCGAGGGGACGCCCGCCGCGCTCGTCCCGCACAAGGTCATGCCGGGGAACCGGCCCACCAGCACGATCCTGGTGCCGAAGCTGACCCCGAAGACGCTCGGCGAGCTGATCGCCCTGTACGAGCACGTCGTGTTCGTCGAGGGCACGATCTGGGGCATCGACTCCTTCGACCAGTGGGGCGTCGAGCTCGGCAAGGTCATGGCGCAGGACCTCACGCCCGCGCTGACGTCCGCCGAGCCGCCCGCCGCCGCGCCGGACCCGTCGACGGCGGCGCTCGTCCGCCGCTACCGGGAGCTGCGCGGCCGGGCGGTCTGACCCGCGCGGTCGGGACGGACAAGGGGCGCGGGCCCGCCGGACGTCCGGCGGGCCCGCGCCCCTTGTCGTCGTGCGGTCAGGCCCGGGCGCCGGGGGCGACGCCCCCGGTCCAGCCCTCCGAGTCCAGGACGGCGCGAAGCTCGGAGTAGGAGATGAAGCCGTCGAAGTTCGTGTCGGCCTGCTCGAACCGGTGCTGCGTCTCGGCCCGCGTCCAGGCGAGTCCGAGGTGCTCCAGGACGAGCGTGAACTCCATCAGATCGAGCTTGTCGTCACCGCCGAGGTCCGCCCGCGTGAACACGGCGTGAAGGTCGTCCTCGGTCGGCTTGGTCGTCATCTCGCTCCTCGTCTGGTCCGATGTGCCCGCATCATGCCACAGCTGCGGGCCCGGTCCTTAGGAGAAACGCCGCCGGTGGTGAACCGGTTCCCCGGTGCCCGGCGGCGGACGACCGTCCGGTGCGTTACGGACCGCCTCAATCCGGCGCGGACCCGCCGGTCAGCTCCGGGACGCGGTGCCGGTACCGGGCGAGCAGCGCCGCGTTGCCCTCGTCGCCGCCCGGCACGTTCGCGCTCGTCCAGCGCGGCAGGTCCAGGCCGCGCTCCGCCGCGAGATCGTCCAGGTCGGCCAGGACGCGCGCCCACGTGTACGCGGCCAGCACCGTCGACACCGCCGCCGTCCGGGGCCGTCCCGCCGGGTGCAGGACGTCGCCCGGCGGGACCCGCGTGTCCAGGACGAGCGCCGCGTGGTCGGCGAGGGTCGTGTCGGTCCGGGCCGCCGCGCCGCGCGACGCCCGCGCCGAGGTGACCGCGATCACCGGGACGCCCCGCGCGGCGCACTCCCGCGCCACCTCGACCGGGTACGGGTTGCGGCCGCTGGTGGAGAACACCACCGCGACGTCCGGCGGCGCGGGCGCCGCCTCTTGCACCACGGCCCGCCCCACCCCGTGCTCCCGCTCGACGCGGGTGCTGCGCAGCGCGTCGTCCAGCGGGAACACCGCGGGGTCGAACACCGGCCGGACGGGGGCGAGGCCGCCCGCCCGGTAGAACGTCTCGCACACCATCGCCAGGGAGTGCCCCGCCCCGGCGACGTGCACGATGCCGTCGGCCTCGATCGCCGCCAGCAGCAGCCCGGCGGCCTCCCCGATCGCCGGGCCGGCGGCGTCGTCCAGGTCGTCGAGCAGCGCCCGCACCCGGGCGGGGAGCCCGGGGAGGTTCGCCGGGGCGGACGCAGGCGTCGACGGGTCAGGCATCGGGAACGGCCTCCTTCAGGGTGCGCGCCAGCTCGTCCTCACCGGACGCGGCGCGGAGCCGGTCGGCCAGGCCGCCCGACAGCGCGCGCGCCAGCCCGGACAGCGTGCCGACGTGCACGTCGGGGTCGGGCGTGCAGAACGCGAGCAGCAGGTCCACCGGGTCGTTGTCGGGGTGGCCGAACTCGACGGGCGCGGCGAGGCGGGTCGCCCCGACGCCGACGGCCAGACCGCCCTCCTCCGGGCGCGCGTGCACCAGCGCCAGGCCCTTCGTCAGCACGATGTACGGGCCGTTGTCCTCGACCACCCGCACGCACGCGTCCGGGTAGCCCGCGCCGGCGGCGCCCGCCGCGACCAGCCCGGACGCCGCCGCGCGGACGGCCTCCCGCCAGTCGGCGGCGGCGACCCCGTCGGCCGCGGCGACGATGGGGGCGGCGGCGGTCACGCCAGCCACCCCTGCTCGCCGAGCCGGTCCCGCAGCTGCGCCGCGAGGCCCTCCTTGTCCAGGAAGTCGCTGATCGTGATCACCACCGGGGCGAGGTCGGCGATCTCCTCCGTGTGCATGCCCTGCCCGATGACCACGTCCGGGCTCATGCCGCGCGCGGTGGACACGTCGGCGTTCTCCACCCGGGCGTCCACGCCGATCGAGCGCAGCGCGTCCTCGGCGGTCATCTTCAGCATCAGGCTGGACCCCATACCGACCCCGCACACCGCGAGGATCTCCAGTTGCCGGTCCAGTGCCATGTCGGTCTCCTTCTCGTTTCGGATGCGCGCCGTCAGGGCTTCTCGGCCGAGACGGCGCCGCCGGTCTTCTCCGGGCCGTCGCCGGCCTCGCCGTCCTCGACCGCGCGGCGCTTCTCCCCGCGGTGGACGAGCAGCAGCGTCGCGGCGGTCGCGGCGAGCGCCGCCACCGGCACCAGCCACACCGTGCCGGTGCCGAGCACCGGGTCGGCGGCCTTCAGCAGCCACGCGATCGCGTACCAGTCCGGGTCGGCCAGGGTGGCCAGCTCCGGCGCGGTCTTCTCGAACAGTCCCCAGGTGACGGCCTGCCCGATCGCCAGCATCAGGCCGCTGACCACGCCGCCGAGGACGGCGCCGCGCCAGCCCGCCACCACGTTGCCGAACAGCCCGGCCGCGCCGCCCACGAAGAACAGCATGATCATGGGCGGGACGAGCGTGAACCAGCCGGCCGCGGCGAAGACGCCCAGGCAGGCCAGGAACACCACGGTGGAGGCCACGAAGCCGAGCATGACGGCGGTCGGCGCGACGGGGAAGACGGTCGGCGCGTCCAGCGCGGGCCGGGTGCCCGGGATGATCCGGTCGCTGAAGCCCTTGAACGCGGGGACGATCTCGCCGAGGAACATCCGCACGCCGAACAGCAGGATCGCGATGCCGCCCGCGAAGCGCAGGCCGACCAGCAGCGCCCAGACCCACGGCGACAGCTTGGCGTCCATGGCGGCGGCGGCCTCGTTGACGACCTTGTCGTCGGCGAGCGCGACCCCGATCAGCATGATCACGCAGATGATCAGGGCGGTGCTGACGTTGACGTCCTTGAAGAACGACAGCTGCCGCGGCAGCTTCAGCTTCTCGGTGTCGTGCTTCTCCCGGCTGCCCAGCGGGCGCGCGGCGTAGCCGGTGATCAGCGCGGCCAGCGAGCTGGTGTGCGCGAAGCCGAACCGGTCGTCCGGCATGACGCGGCGCATCAGCGGGCGCATCCACAGCGGCTGCAGCGTCCAGTACGCGGCGACGAACCCTGCACCGCACAGCACGAGCGTGAGCTGGTTCGAGCCGGGCGCGACCGTCACCAGCGACGCCACGGTGACCGTGCTGATCCAGAACATCAGGTGCCCGGTCAGGTAGAGGTACCGGGCCGCCGGGAAGATCCGGACGATCACGACGTGCAGCAGGAACGCCACCGTGATCACCAGGGCGATCGTGCCGCCCTGGTCCTGCAGGAACCCGTCCAGCGTGCGGTCCGCCTGCGGCGGATCGGTGTTCATCGCGCTCGCCAGCACCGTCTGGAAGCTGGTGAGCCCGCCGCTGAAGATCTCGATGCCGATGAAGAGGATCACCACGCCGATCGTCGCGCGCAGCGCGCCGGCGAACACGTCCTCGAAACGCTTGCGCTGGAGGATCAGCCCGGCGAGCGTGATGAGCCCGATGAGGATGGGCACCTGGCCGAACACGTTGTCCGCCAGGAAGGTGAGGATGTCCTTGATGACGTCCATGGTGAGATCGCCTCACTTCTCGGGGGTGGGTGGTGCGCTGTCGCCCCCGTCAGCGCGGGTGGCCGGTCCCGGGCGGGGCCCGGGGGACGCCGGTCGTTCGTGGTGGGTGCGTCGCATCTCGTGGGTCGGTGGGTCGGCCGGCCCCGGCGGGCGGGGCCGGAGGTCGGTCAGTGGGCGGGCGGCCGCAGGTCGAGCTCCAGCCGGTAGCGGTCGCCGCGGTAGACCGACCGGACGTACTCCAGCGGCCTGCCTCCGGCGTCGCGGGTGACCCGCTCGAACAGGAACGCCGGCATGTGCACCGGCACGCCCAGCTCGGCGGCCTCCTCCTCGGTGACGACGGTCGGCTCGATCGTCTCGGTGCCCGAGGCGATCTCGACGCCGTCGGCGCGCAGCAGCTCGTAGAACGAGCCGCCTTCGAGGTCCTGGCGCCGCAGGTCCGGCAGCAGGGCCCGCGGCATGTACAGCGTCTCGATCGCCATCGTGGCGCCGTCCGCGAGCCGGAGCCGCCGAATGGTAAATACCTCTTCGGCCGGTGACAGGGCCAGGCGTCTGCCGATCCGCGCCCCCGCGGTCTCCGTGCGGAACGACAGCACCCGGCCCCCGGGCCGCATCCCGCGCCGGATCATGTCCTCGGTGAACGAGGACATGGTCAGCGGCACGGCGATCCGGGGCTCGGCGACATAGGTGCCGCTGCCGTGCCGGCGGTTCAGCCGCCCCTCGGCGACCAGACCGTCGATGGCCTGCCGCAACGTCGGGCGGGAGACGCCGAGCTCCGTCGCCAGCCGGCGCTCGGACGGGAGCGCGTCGCCGACGTCGAGCCCGTCCAGCATCTCCAGCAGCCGACGCTGCACGGTCTGCCGCTTCGTGTGCCCGGAACGGGCCTCACCGGCGGAACGCAACGATCCGACCTCCTGCCCTGCCCATGTCGTGTGGCCACACGTTATGTCCCGCACCGGAATTGGTCAATACCACTTTGTCGATGTTTGCCATGGCGGGCGACCCCGTCCGCGGTTTACGGTCGCCCCGATCGTCGGAAAGACGGCGGAGCGCCGCGCGCGGGGCGCGCGGCGAGGAAGGCGGCGAGATGAGAAGAGTCGTGCGGGGCGCCCTGGCGGTGGCGTCCCCCCTGGTCCTGGCGGCGACGCTGTGCGCCGTCCCGGCCGAGGCGAGCGGGCCGCCCGGGCACCGGGACGGGTGGCGGCTGGTCGCCGCCGAGTCGTTCGACCGGAACCTCGACAGCAGGCGGCAGCCCTGGTTCCGGGACGGCGACGGCCCGTCGAGTCCTTACAACGTCGACATGTACGACAACGACGGCGCCTACTTCGACACCGTCGGCGGCCCCGCGTTCCGCGAGCAGCTCGCGAAGATGGAGACGTACCGGCAGTCGTTCACGTTCGGCAAGCGGGGCTGGCTGACGGCCGAGCTCGCGGCCCGCGACGCCGACGGCGACGGCCGCCCCGACGACCCGCCGACGCTCACCTCGGGGAAGGGCGTCGCGCGGATGGCGGAACCCGCCCACCAGGGCGGCGTCGTGATCCGCTCCACCCGCGACCTGCCCGCCGAGTACCGCGTCGAGATGACGCTGCGGGGCCTGGACTTCGGCGGCGAGCGCAACGGGGTGTGGGACTACCCGGACGGCCGGATCAACGGCTACTCGCCCGACGGCTGCAAGACGAACTTCCCCTGGGCGTCCGGCGGGGACTTCTCCCGGCCCGAGTGCGAGTGGGCGGACGTCCGCACCGACTCCAACGGCTTCTACTACATGTCGATCATGGACTACGAGCGGGTCGCGCCGCACAACAACGTGTTCGTCCACGCGCACCGCAAGGTCGCCATGGACGGCTACAACCGGTACAAGTACGACAAGGCGGGGCTGCGGTACTGCAACCCCGCGACCGGCGAGTACGAGCCGTACGAGGCCGGCACCGGCAACGGCGTCAACGCGCTGTTCATGACCGACGACCGCAGGTACGCCGCCATGCCCGGCACCGAGTACCTGATGGAGAGCGAGTGCGGGTTCGCCAAGGGCGGCGCGATCGTCTCGGCCGTCGACATGCGGCCCGAGCTGCTGCCCGACAAGCCGTACCGGTTCGCGATCGAGCGGCGCGACGGCGCGTACACGATGGAGATCTCGGGGGTCTTCGCCCACGTCGGCCAGACCACCTACCGCTACACCCGCGCCTTCGTCGAGGACGGGGAGCCCATCTGGCACTACAACCAGAAGCCGGAGGAGTACGACGGCCGGTTCAACGCCGACTGGACCTGGGAGGGCCCGGGCGGCACGCTCGTCGACCGCGACACCTGGCCCGCCGGGTCCGCCTACCCGGACCGGTTCATGATCGGAGATCCGCACATGAACTTCTACGAGGGCGGGGCCAAGGTGGACGACGTCCGCCTGTACGTCCCGCGCCGGTGAGCCCGCGCCTGTAGGACCGGGTCCGCGGGACCGGCCGGAGGGACCGCGCCGACACGTCCGCGCAGGCGGGGCATCGCCTATATCGTGGGCCCCATGACGGCGCGACCACGCATCGCGGCTCCGCGCCGGGGGGCCGCGTGACCCGCCCGGCCATCGAGCCGGACGCGCCGGGCCGGCCGCCGGAGCCGTCCCTCGCCGACCCGTGCGACGCGCGGGAACCGGCGGGGGAGCGGCTGCACGGCGGCGGACCCGGCCCCGGCCTGGACGTGTTCCTGTCCGGCCGGGTCTTCATGGACATGATCTTCACCGGGCTGCCGGGGCTGCCGCCGCCCGGCACCGAGATCGTCACCGACGGGCTCGGCTCGGCGCCGGGCGGCGTCGCGAACATCGCGGTCGCGATGAGCCGGCTCGGCCTGCGCGTCGGCCTCGCCGCGCCGTTCGGCGACGACATGTTCGGCTCCTACCTGTGGCGGACGCTCGCCGAGCAGGAGGGCGTCGACCTGCGGGCGTCCCGCCGCGTCCCCGGCTGGTCGACGCCGGTCACCGTGTCGATGGCCTACGACTCCGACCGCAGCATGGTCACGTTCGCGCGCCCCGTCCCGCCGCAGGTCGAGGAACCGCCGGGCGGCGCCCCGCCGGACGCCCGCGCCTGCTTCATCGACGTCGACCGGCCCGTCCCCCCGTGGGCGGCCGGCGCCCGCGAGCGCGGCGCGCTGATCTTCGCCGACCTCGGCTGGGACCCCACCGGCGCCTGGTCCGCCGAGGTCCTCGACCGGCTCGCGCACGTGGACGTGTTCCTGCCGAACGCCGCCGAGGCGATGGCCTACACCCGCACCGGCGACCCGCCGTCCGCCGCGGAGGCCCTCGCCGAGCGCGCGCCGGTCGTGGTCGTCAAGTGCGGCGCGGACGGCGCCATCGCGCTGGACCGCACCACGGGGGAGCGCGCCGAGGCCCCCGCCCTGCCCGTCCGGGCGCTGGACGCCACCGGCGCCGGCGACGTGTTCGCGGCCGGGTTCGTGTTCGGCACGCTCGCGGGGCTGCCGCTGGTCGAGCGGCTGCGCTTCGCGAACCTGTGCGCGGGACTGTCGGTCCGGCACCGCAGCGGTTCGCTCGGCTCGCCGTGCTGGGGCGAGATCGCCGCGTTCGGGGAGTCGGGCGAGGTGCCCGAGTCGGTTCTGGCCGACTACGCGTTCGTGGTCCCGTTCGTCCCGGACATGGCGGAGAACACGGTCGTCCGCGCCGAGCCCACCCTCCGCACCGACCCCTAGCGCCGGGCCCGGGCCCCCGCCGACGGACGGACCGGCCGGCCGCGGGGGCGGCGGGTCAGGCGGAGGCGATCGGCGGGCGGGTCGCGCGGTACTCCTGCGGGCTGACGCCGTGCTCCCGCTTGAACGCGGTGCTGAGCGCGAAGGCGGTGCCGTAGCCGACGCGCCGCGCCACCGTCTCGAGCGTCGCGTCGCTCTCCCGCAGCAGGTCGGCGGCCTGCGCCAGGCGCAGGCCGGTGAGGTAGGACATCGGCGGCTCCCCGAGCAGCCGCCCGAACCGCTGGGCCAGCGCCGCGCGGGACACCCCGACGCGGGCGGCGAGGTCCGCGACCGTCCAGGGGTGCGCCGGGTCGTCGTGCAGCAGCCGCATCGCCGGGCCCACCACCGGGTCGCCGTGCGCGAGGTACCAGCCGGGCCGCTCCGCGCCGTCCCGCGCGAGCCAGGCGCGCAGCGCCGCGATGAGCAGCAGGTCCAGCAGCCGGTCGAGCACCACGTCCTGGCCGGGCTCGTCCTTGCCGATCTCGTCGCCGAGCAGGCCGACCAGCGGGGAGTCCCAGGCGTCGCCGCGGACGATCGCGAGCTGCGGCAGCGCGGCCAGCAGCCGGCGGGTCACGGCCCCGCGCATCTGGTAGGTGCCGATCAGCATGACCGCCGACCCGTCCGGGTCGTTGCCCCAGGCCCGGACCCCGAGGTCCATCGCGTCCGACAGGCTCGTGCCGTCGGGCGTCGTGCACCGCTGGCCGGGGTGGATGACGATCTGCGGCGCGGTCGCCGGATCGTCGGCCATCGTGTACGGCTCCGGGCCCTTGACGAGCAGGACGTCCCCGGCCCGGACGGCGCGCGGCGCGTCCCCGTCGGGCAGCACCCACGCGTCGTCGCTGATCATCGCGACGAGCGTCAGCGGCGCTTCGTCCCGGATCCGCACCGACCACGGCGGGCTCAGCGTCGCGCGGAGCATGAACGCGCCGCGCGCCCGGGGGCCGTCGAGGAGGTCGGTGAGCGCGTCCACTCCGCCAGCCTAGACGCTCGCGAATGCGGGCGAGGTTCTCGACGATGGTGGCCGGACGGGCCCGCCGGTTGACTTGAGGACATGACGAACAGCGCTCCGAACACCACGCCGGAAACCATCGACACGAAGATCGACACGGGCCTCACGCTGGTCCTGGGCGGCACCGGCAAGACCGGCCGTCGCGTCGTGGAGCGGCTGGAGGCCATGGACGTGCCCGTCCGGATGGGCTCCCGCGCGGCGGACCCGGCCTTCGACTGGACGGACGAGGCCGGCTGGCCGCGGGTCCTGCGGGACGTCGACGCCGTCTACCTCGCGTACGCCCCCGACCTGGCCGCCCCGGGCGCGCCGGACGCGATCCGGGCGTTCACCGCCGCGGCGCGGGACGCGGGCGTGCGGCGGGTGGTCCTGCTGTCGGGACGCGGCGAGGCCGAGGCCGTCGCCTGCGAGGACATCGTCCGCGCCTCGGGGCTGGAGTGGACGGTCGTCCGCGCGAGCTGGTTCGCGCAGAACTTCAGCGAGGACTACCTCCTCGACCCGGTCCGCGCCGGCGAGGTCGTCCTCCCGGCGGGCGACGTGCCCGAGCCGTTCGCGGACGCCGACGACATCGCCGACGTCGCGGTCGCGGCGCTCACCGCGGACGGGCACGCGGGGGAGGTGTACGAGGTGACCGGGCGGCGCGCCCTGTCCTTCCCCGAGGCGGTCGCCGAGATCGGCCGCGCGACCGGGCGCGACATCGCCTACGTGCGGGTCGGCGTCGCGGACTACGCCGCCGCGGTGCGGGAGCACGGCGTGCCCGGCGAGGTCGCCGACCTGCTGACGTACCTGTTCGGCACGATCCTGGACGGCCGCAACGGCGAGCCCGGCGACGGCGTGCGGCGCGCGCTCGGCCGGGAGGCCCGCGACTTCGCCGACTACGCCCGCGAGACCGCCGCCAGCGGCGTCTGGGACGCCTGACCCGCGCGGCCCGGCCCCGGCGGACCGGGGCCGGGGCGCCTCGCCGGACCTCCCCGACCTGAACGGAGAACCACCATGAAAAACCTGCTCACCGTCATCTGCGCCGCCGTGTCCATCGTGGGAGCCGCGGGCATGGCCGGAACCTTCTTCGGGTTCTCCACCGGCGTCATGCCGGGGCTGAACGCGGCCCGGCCGTCCGCGGCGATCGACGCCATGCAGGGCATCAACCAGAAGATCCAGAACCCGCTGTTCATCGCCATGTTCGTGCTGACGCCGGTCGTCGCCGCGGGGGCGGGGGTACTGCTGCTGACGCTCGACCAGAAGGCCGCGGCGATCCTGTTCTTCGCCGCCGCCGGCGTGTACGTCCTCGGCGCGCTGTTCCCGAGCTTCGCCGTGAACATCCCGCTGAACGAGACGCTGGACAAGGCCGAGATCCCCGCGGACCCGGGCGAGGCCGCGCGCGTGTGGGCCGACTACTCCGGCCGCTGGACGACCTGGAACTCCGTCCGGGCGGTCGCCGGCTGGGCGAGCGTGCTCGCGATGGCCGCGGGGGCCTACCTGTGGGGCCGGGACGCCTGACGCCGCCTACGATCACGGCATGAGCGGTCTCTATGCCATCAGCGACCTGCACGTGGGATTCTCCGACAACCGCGCGTTCGTGGAGGGGCTGCGCCCCGCGTCCGACGGCGACTGGCTGATCGTCGCCGGGGACGTCGCCGAGCGCTTCGACGACGTCGAGTGGACGCTGCGTACCCTGGCCGGGCGTTTCGCGAAAGTGATCTGGACGCCCGGCAACCACGAACTCTGGACGATCAAGGACGACCCCGTGGCGCTGCGCGGCGAGGCCCGCTACCGCCGGCTGGTGGACATGTGCCGCGCGCTCGGCGTCGCCACCCCCGAGGACCCCTACCCCGTGTGGACGGGCGACGGCGGCCCGGTGACGATCGCGCCGCTGTTCGTCCTGTACGACTACACGTTCCGGCCCGAGGGGGCCGCCACCAAGGAGCAGGCCCTCGAGATCGCGCACGAGGCGGGCGTCGTGTGCACCGACGAGGTCTACCTCCACCCCGACCCGCACCCCACCCGGGACGCCTGGTGCGACGCCCGCATCGCCTACACCGAGCGGAGGATGGCGGAGCTGGAGCCCGGCACCCGGACCGTGCTCGTCAACCACTGGCCGCTGATCCGCGAACCCACCCGCGTGCTCTGGTACCCCGAGTTCGCCCAGTGGTGCGGCAGCGAGCGCACCGCCGACTGGCACGTCCGGTTCGGCGCGGTGTCGGTGGTGTACGGGCACCTGCACATTCCCCGGACGATCTGGGCGGACGGCGTCCCGCACGTCGAGGTGTCGGTGGGCTACCCGCGCGAGTGGCGGAAGCACCGGGGCGCGCCGCCCGGCCCGCGCCGCGTCCTGCCCCCGCCCCGGGAGGACGCCGGCTAGCCGCCGTCCGCGCCGGGCCCGCCCGGCGCGCCGTTCCGCGGCCCGCGAAACGCTTCCGGCCCGTCCGGGCCGTCCGCGCGGGGCGCGACGCCCCAGGCGGCGAGCGCCAGCAGCCGGTCGGCCGCGGCGGGCTCCTGCTCGGTGACGGTCGCGATGGCGCCCGCGAGCCGCAGCACGTCGGCGAAGTCGGCGCCGGGGGCGACGTCGCCCGCCTGCTGCGCGCGGACGAACAGCCGCTGGCCCGCGGCGCGCATCGCCCGCGAGGAGTCGAGCAGCGCCGACCGCTCGTCCCGCAGCGACACCACGGCCGACGCCGCCAGCCCGCGGAACGCCGTGACCCGCGCGATGAACGCGCGCAGCCAGGCGAGCAGGGCGTCGCCCGGGGCGGGCGAGTCCGCCAGCTCCCGGGCGCGCGCGGCGAGGTCGTCGTAGGCGCCCGCGAGGAGCGCCTCGAGCAGGTCCTGGCGGGTGGGGAAGTGCCGGTACAGGGTCCCGATGCCGACCTCGGCGCGCCGCGCGACGGCCTCCAGCGAGGCGCCCGCGCCCTCCCGCTGGAACACCTCGCGCGCGGCGGCGAGCAGCCGCGCGCGGTTGCGGCGCACGTCGGACCGCTCCGCGCGGGGGCGGGGCCGGGACGCGCCGTCGCTGGTCACCTTGGGTCCGCTGTCCTTTCGGCATGGGTGCGGTGTACGGCCGTTCCCACGGATTGGAACGGTCCTTCGATACTATCCGCGCCCTGCCGGAACCATGCGTCCGCCCAGCTCAACGTGCCCGCCGACGGTGCCGCTCCCGGTGCCGGCCGGCGGCCCGCCGCGCCGCCGGGAACCCCCGCGGACGGCCGCGGGCCGGGCCGGCGGGAGCGGTGGACGCCCCGCGCCGGACCCGGCCCGCGGACCCGGTCAGCGAGTTCGATCGGCGAGCCCTATCAGCGAGCCCGGCCGAACCCGATCGGCGGACCGGTCAGGAGCCGTTCGGCGTGACCGGGAGGTACACGCGCCCCCCGGCGGCCTTGAACTCGCCCGCCTTCTCCCGCATCCCGGCGGCGATCGCCTCGGTGTCGCCCAGGCCGCGCTCGTCGGCGTACCGGCGGACGTCCCGGGTGATCTTCATCGAGCAGAAGTGCGGGCCGCACATCGAGCAGAAGTGCGCCGTCTTCGCCGGGGCCGCCGGCAGCGTCGCGTCGTGGAAGGAGCGCGCGGTGTCGGGGTCCAGCGACAGGTTGAACTGGTCCTCCCAGCGGAAGTCGAACCGGGCGTCCGACAGCGCGTCGTCCCACGCCTGCGCGCCCGGGTGGCCCTTGGCGACGTCCGCCGCGTGCGCGGCGATCTTGTAGGCGATCACGCCCGCCTTGACGTCGTCGCGGTCGGGCAGCCCGAGATGCTCCTTCGGCGTGACGTAGCAGAGCATCGCGGTGCCGTGCCAGCCGATCATCGCGGCGCCGATCGCCGAGGTGATGTGGTCGTAGCCGGGCGCGATGTCGGTGGTCAGCGGCCCGAGCGTGTAGAACGGGGCGCCGTCGCACCACTCCTGCTGGAGGTCGACGTTCTCCTTGATCTTGTGCATCGGGACGTGCCCGGGCCCCTCGTTCATGACCTGGTTGTCGTACTCGGCCGCGATGCGCGTCAGCTCGCCCTGAGTGCGCAGCTCCGCGAACTGCGCCTCGTCGTTGGCGTCGGCGATCGAGCCGGGCCGCAGCCCGTCCCCGAGCGACCACGTGACGTCGTAGGCAGCGAAGATCTCGCACAGCTCCCGGAAGTGCGTGTACAGGAAGTTCTCCTCGTGGTGCGCCAGGCACCACGCCGCCATGATCGACCCGCCGCGCGACACGATGCCGGTCTTGCGGCGCGCCGTCAGCGGGACGTACCGCAGCAGCACGCCCGCGTGGACGGTCATGTAGTCGACGCCCTGCTCGGCCTGCTCGATCACGGTGTCGCGGAAGACCTCCCAGGTCAGCTCGGCCGGGTCGCCGCCGACCTTCTCCACCGCCTGGTACAGCGGGACGGTCCCCACCGGGACGGGCGAGTTCCGCAGGATCCACTCGCGGGTGGTGTGGATGTCGCGGCCCGTCGACAGGTCCATGATCGTGTCGGCGCCCCACCGGGTCGCCCACGTCATCTTCTCCACCTCGTCCTCGATCGAGGACGCCACCGCCGAGTTCCCGATGTTGGCGTTCACCTTCACCAGGAAGTTCCGGCCGATGATCATCGGCTCGATCTCGGGATGGTTGACGTTCGCCGGCAGCACCGCGCGGCCCGCCGCCAGCTCGTCCCGGACGAACTCCGGCGCGACGCCCTCGCGCAGCGCGACGAACTCCATCTCGGGCGTGATCTCCCCGCGCCGCGCGTAGGCGCGCTGGGTGACGGCCCCGCCGGACGCCCGGCGCGGCCGCCGCGCGGGGAACGCCGCGCCCTCCCGCATCGGATCGCCGGACCGGCGCCCGTCGTCCTCGGGGCGCGCGGCGCGCCCGTCGTAGGCGGCGGTGTCGCCGCGCTCGGCGATCCACGCGTCCCGCAGGGCCGGCAGGCCCCGGCGGACGTCGGTCTCGAAGGCGGGGTCGGTGTACGGTCCCGACGTGTCGTACAGGACCACGGCGTCGCCGTTGGTCAGCGGCACCTCCCGCATCGGCACCCGCACATCGGGCCGGGAGCCCTGCAGGTACGTCTTGCGGGCGGCCTGAACCACAGATTCGTTCACGACTCGATCTCTCCCTACGCCGGCATTACCCGGTCAGGTTCATGCGGTCAGCGGCCGTGCCAGCCGCTATCTCAGCCCGGTTCGCCGGGCCCCCGCGTCGGTCGTGATCGACGGTAACCCCTGCCGCCCCCGTTGCCGCAACCGGGGAGCATGGGGTAGACGCGCGCGTGCCGCCCCCGGTGACCGGGGGCGGCACGCGCGTCCGTTCCGCGGCGGGCGGGCCGCCGGCGCCCTACACCGTCGCCGGCGCTCCTCCCGCCGTCACGCGGGACGGGTCAGACCAGACCGGTCAGACCAGGCCCTGCGCGAGCATCGCGTCGGCGACCCGCTCGAAGCCGGCGATGTTGGCGCCGACGACGTAGTCGCCGGGGGCGCCGTACCGCTCGGCGGTCTCGAAGCAGGTGGCGTGGATGTCGCGCATGATCCGCGCCAGTTCGCTCTCGACCTGCGAGAACGTCCATGACTCGCGGCCCGCGTTCTGCCGCATCTCCAGCGCGCTGACCGCCACGCCGCCCGCGTTCGCGGCCTTCCCGGGCCCGAACGCCACGCCGGCGTCCTGCAGGATGTGGACGGCCTCGGGCGTCGTCGGCATGTTCGCGCCCTCCGCCACCGCCTTCACCCCGTTGCGGACGAGGATCCGGGCGGACTCGGCGTCCAGCTCGTTCTGGGTCGCCGACGGCAGCGCGATGTCGGCCGGCACGTCCCAGACCCGCCCCGCCGGGACGAACCGGGCCGAGGCGCCGCGCAGCTCCGCGTAGTCGGAGACGCGGCCCCGGTCGACCTCCTTGACGTGCTTGAGCAGGTCGAGGTCGATGCCCTTCTCGTCGACGACGTAGCCGCCCGAGTCGGACACGGTGATGACGTTCGCGCCGAGCGCCTGCGCCTTCTCGATCGAGTAGATGGCGACGTTGCCGGACCCGGACACCACGACCTGCTGCCCGTCGAGGTCCTCGCCGCGCCGCTTCAGCATCTCGGCGGTGAACAGGACGCTGCCGTACCCGGTCGCCTCGGTGCGGCCCGCGGAGCCGCCCCAGCCCTGCCCCTTGCCGGTGAGGACGCCGGCCTCCCAGCGGTTGGTGACGCGCCGGTACTGGCCGAACAGGAAGCCGATCTCGCGGCCGCCGACGCCGATGTCGCCCGCCGGGACGTCGGTGTGCTCGCCCACGTGCCGGTACAGCTCGGTCATGAACGACTGGCAGAACCGCATGATCTCGTCGTCGGACCGCCCGTGCGGGTCGAAGTCGCTGCCGCCCTTGCCGCCGCCGATGCCGAGCCCGGTGAGCGCGTTCTTGAAGATCTGCTCGAAGCCGAGGAACTTCACGATCCCCAGGTTCACCGTGGGGTGGAACCGCAGGCCGCCTTTGTACGGGCCGAGCGCGCCGTTGAACTCGACGCGGAAGCCGCGGTTGACGTGCACCCGGCCGGCGTCGTCCTGCCACGGTACGCGGAACATGATCTGCCGCTCGGGCTCGATCAGCCGCTCGATCAGCCTGCTCGCGGCCAGCCGCGGCCGCGCGGACAGCACGGCGGGCAGCGACTCGAGCACCTCGTGGACGGCCTGGTGGAACTCCGGCTCGCCGGGGTCGCGGCGCAGGACGCCGTCGTAGGTCTCCTCGAGCGCGGCCAGGACGTCGGGCGAGCCGGGCAGACGGGGGGACAGGGGCATGTGGTGGTTCCTTTCGGCGAACGGTGATCGTGCGGGTACGCCGGCGACCGAGACGTTCACCTCCCGCGGCCCCATTGCCGGGACGCCACGGCCTCAAGCGGCCTTCTCACTCTAAAACGTGATCGCCGTACGCATGACGCTGCTAAGCTGTCCCGTTTGCCAACATCTGCGCCGTCAGGGACATTCCACGCCGCGCCGCCGCTCAAACCCGGTGCGCCGCCTCCGGAGCGGGCCGGATGCGCGGATCGCGGGCGGTCGGGGAAGATGGTCGCGTGGTGACCCTCTCCCGGCTCGGCGGACTTCCGAAGCGCCTCGTGGGCGGCGGGACCGGCGCCCGCGGCGGGACCGCCGCGCGCGACGCGGTCCTCGCGCTGCTGCTGGCGGCGGCGGCCGTCGCCGCGGCCCTGGCGTGGCCGGGCGTGCGGCCCCTCGACGCGCCCGGCGCCGTGCTGCTCGCCGCCGCGCACCTCCCGCTGGCCGCCATCCGGCGCCGCCCGGCCCCCGGGCTCGCGGTCCTGGTCGCCCTGGCGCTGGCGTACCACCTGCTGCAGTACCAGCACCACGCGCTCGTCCCGGCCGAGGTCATCGCGCTGTTCGCCTACGCCGTGTTCGGCCGGCGCGTGCGGGTCGTGCTCGGCGCGGTCGCGTCCCTGCTGGGGATCTGCGTCATCGGGATGGCGATGCGGGCCGGGGGGAGCGGCGTCCGGGAGCAGATCGCGGTGATCGAGGCCGTGGTCGCGGTGGTGATCGCGGTGCAGGTCTGGCGGTCGCACCGGGCCCGGCTCGCGGCGATCACCGAGCGCGCCGAGCGGGCCGAGCGGACCCGCGAGGAGGAGGCCCGGCGCCGCGTCGCCGAGGAGCGGCTGCGCATCGCCCGCGACCTGCACGACCTCCTCGCGCACAGCATCACCGTGATCGGGGTGCAGGCCGGCGCCGCCGCCCACCTCGTCCGCGGGGACCGGCCGCTGGACCGCACCGAGCTGGCCGACGCGCTCGCCTGCATCGCCGCGACGTGCCGGGACGCCCGCGTCGAGCTGCGCGGCACCCTGCAGGTCCTCCGCGGGACGGACGCGCCCGTGTCCGGGCGGCCGCCGGGGCTGGACGGGATCGTCGAGCTGGTGGCGGCCGCCCGCGGCGGCGGGCTCCGGGTGACGTTCGCGGACGGGTCGGCCGGGCCCGCCGGGGAGCGCCCGCCGCCCGACGTGGGCGTCGCCGCCTACCGGATCGTCCAGGAGGCGCTGACCAACGTCGTCAAGCACGCGGGCGCGGCGTCGGCGGACGTGAGCCTCACCCGCGCCGGCGGCGACCTCGTCGTGCGGGTCGCCGACGACGGGCGCGGCCTCGCCGCGGACCCGTCCGGCGGACCCGGGGGCGGCGGGGGCGGGCCTTCCGGCTTCGGTGTGCTCGGCATGATCGAGCGGGCCCGCAGCGTCGGCGGGACGCTCGACGCCGGGCCCGCCCCCGGCGGCGGGTTCGCGGTCACCGCGGTCCTCCCCGCGGGCCGTCCGGCCGCTCCCGCCGGCACCCCCGTCGACAGCGCCGTCGACAGCGCCGTCGAAACCTCCGCCGACACCTCTTCCTGACCTCGGGGGACGCTCCGCGCGACGTAACCGCCCTCACATGATCCGCGCCGGGGTCTTTCCAATGCTGACCTGTAAGGTCAACATCAAGGGCATGGGGGAGGCGAGCGCGCCGGTGAGCACGGAGACGGGGACGACGTCCGAGGCGGCCGAACGGGTCTTCACGGTGCCCAATGTGCTCAGCATGGCGCGGCTCGTGGGCGTCCCGCTGTTCCTGTGGCTGGTCCTGGTCGAGGCCGACTGGTGGGCGCTCGGCCTGCTGGTGGCGGCCGGGCTGTCGGACTGGCTGGACGGCAAGCTGGCGCGGGCGCTGAACCAGACCAGCAGGCTCGGCATGGTCCTGGACCCCGCCGCGGACCGGCTCTACATCCTCGCCACCCTCGTCGGGCTCACCATCCGCGAGATCATCCCGCTGTGGCTGGTCGCGCTGCTGGTCGCGCGCGAGGTCGCGATCGTGCCGATCGCGCCGCTCGTCCGGCGGCTCGGCTACAACGGGACGCTCCCGGTCCACTTCATCGGCAAGACGGCGACGTTCTGCCTGCTGTACGCGTTCCCGCTGCTGCTGCTGGGCGACCACGACGGCGGCGCGGCGACCGCGGCGAAGATCATCGGCTGGTCGTTCGCGATCTGGGGGACGGCCCTGTACTGGTGGGCGGCCGTCCTTTACTGGGCGCAGACGCGGCGACTCATGTCGGCCGGCCGCGGCTCGCCGCCGGGGCCGCCGGCCGGGGACGCGTCCGGTCCGCCGGGCGGCCCCTCGCGCGATCCGTCGCGCGCCCCCGCCGCGGGCCCCCCGGCCGGCGGCCAGAAGGGAGCGGAGACCCCCCGATGAAGGCCGTCGTGATGGCGGGAGGCGAGGGGACGCGGCTGCGTCCGATGACCGCCAACCAGCCGAAGCCCCTGCTCCCGCTCGTCAACCGGCCCATCATGGAGCACGTGCTGCGCCTGCTGAAGCGGCACGGGTTCACCGAGACCGTCGTCACCGTCCAGTTCCTGGCCGCGCTCATCCGCAACTACTTCGGCGACGGCGAGGAGCTCGGCATGTCGCTGAGCTACGCCACCGAGGAGATCCCGCTCGGCACCGCCGGCAGCGTCAAGAACGCCGAGGAGGCGCTGCGCGACGACCGGTTCCTCGTCATCTCGGGAGACGCGCTCACCGACATCGACCTGACCGACATGGTGCGCTTCCACGAGGAGAACGGCGCCCTCGTCACCATCGGGCTCAAGCGGGTCCCGAACCCCCTGGAGTTCGGGATCATCATCGTGGACGACGAAGGCCGCGTGCAGCGGTTCCTGGAGAAGCCGACGTGGGGGCAGGTGTTCTCCGACACCGTCAACACCGGCATCTACGTCATGGAGCCGGAGGTCCTCGAGCACGTCGCGCCGGGGGAGTCGGTCGACTGGTCCGGCGACGTGTTCCCCGAGCTGCTCGCCGCGGGCGCGCCGCTGTTCGGGTACGTCGCCGACTGCTACTGGGAGGACGTCGGCACCCACGAGAGCTACCTGAAGGCGCAGGCCGACATGCTGTCGGGGCAGGTCGGGATCGACCTCGGCGGGTTCGAGATGTCGCCCGGCGTGTGGGTCGCCGAGGGCGCCGAGGTCGACGCCGAGGCCGTCCTGAAGGGGCCGCTGTACATCGGCGACTACGCGAAGGTCGAGGCGGGCGTCGAACTGCGCGAGTACACGGTGCTCGGCAGCAACGTCGTCGTGAAGGAAGGCGCCTTCCTGCACCGCGCCGTCGTCCACGACAACGTGTTCGTCGCGCCCTCCACGAACCTGCGCGGCTGCGTGATCGGCAAGAACACCGACATCATGACGGGCGCGCGCGTCGAGGAGGGCGCGGTCGTCGGCGACGAGTGCGTCATCGAGGCCGAGGCGTACGTCTCCAGCGGCGTGAAGGTCTACCCGTTCAAGACGATCGAGGCCGGCGCCGTCGTCAACACCAGCGTCATCTGGGAGTCGCGGGGGCAGCGCAACCTGTTCGGGCCGCGCGGCGTGTCCGGCCTGATCAACGTGGAGATCACCCCGGAGCTGGCGGTGCGGCTCGCCAGCGCCTACGCGACCACCCTGAAGAAGGGCGCCACGGTCGTCACCGGACGGGACGTGTCGCGGGCCGCGCGCACGCTCAAGCGCGCGGTGATCAGCGCGCTGACGTCCAGCGCGATCAACGTGCGCGACCTGGAGGCCGCGCCGCTGACCGTCGCCCGGTTCGAGACCGGCCGCGCCGAGTCGGCGGGCGGGATCTACATCCGCACCACGCTCGGCGACCCGCAGGGCGTCGACATCCTCTTCCTGGACCCCGGCGGCGCCGACCTGTCGCAGGCCGCGCAGCGCAAGCTCGAGCGGGTGTTCGGCCGCCAGGAGTACCGGCGCGCGTTCCCCGGCGAGATCGCCGAGCTGACCTACCCGCCGCGCGTCGTCGAGACCTACATCCGCGAGCTGCTGCGCGGCGTCGACATCAGCGGCGTCCGCGAGGCCGGGCTCAAGATCGTCCTGGACTGCGCGGGCGGGGTGTCCTCGCTCGTCCTGCCCGCCCTGCTGGGGCAGATCGGCGTGGAGGTCCTCACCCGCAACCACGGCCTGGACGAGGCCAACCCCACCGAGACCCTCGCCGAGCGGATGCGCGACCTGGAGCGGCTCGGCGAGCTGGTGTCGTCGGCGCGGGCCGCGTTCGGCGTCCGGTTCGACCCGGTGGGGGAGCGGATCTCCCTGGTGGACGAGAACGGGCGGCTGGTCGGGGACGACCGCGCGCTGCTGGTCATGCTCGACCTGGTGGCCGCCGAGCGGCGCGGCGGGCGGGTCGCGCTGCCCGTCACCACGACCCGCGTCGCCGAGCAGGTGTGCCGGTTCCACGGCGTCCAGGTCGAGTGGACCTCCACGTCGCAGGACGTCCTCACCAAGGCCGCCGCCCGGCCCGGGGTGATCTTCGCGGGGGACGGCCGCGGCGGGTTCCTCATGCCGGAGTTCAGCGGCACCGTGGACGGGATCGCGGCGTTCGTCCGCCTCGTCGGGCTCGTCGCCCGCACCCGGCTGACGCTCTCGCAGATCGACCGCCGCATCCCCGACGCGCACCTGCTGCGCCGGTCCGTCCCGACGCCGTGGGCCGCGAAGGGCAGCGTCATGCGGCACATCGTGGAGGCCGCGGGCGCCCGGACGGTCGACACCACCGACGGCGTCCGCGTCGTCGAGGACGACGGCCGCTGGGCGCTCGTCCTGCCCGACCCGTCCGAGCCCGTCACGCACCTGTGGGCGGAGGGGCCCGACGCGGACGCCGCGCAGGCCCTGCTCGAGGAGTGGGCGGTCGTCGTGGAGCGCGCCGGGGCCTGACGGCCGCCGCGGCCCCGCCGGCGGGTCAGTCGACGGGGGAGTCGTCGGGGCTGCCCGCGGCGATGTCGGCGAGGACGCCGAGGGCCCGGTCCAGCCCGTCCGGGGGCGGCGACGCCAGCATCAGCCGGACCGCGCGCGGCGCCGCGCCGGCGCCGGCGGCGAACGCCGCGCCGGGCGTGACCGCGATGCCGCGCCGCCCCGCCGCCGCGACGAACGTCTCCGCGCGCCACGGCGCGGGCAGCTCCCACCAGCAGAAGTACGAGCGCGGGTCGGCGCGGACGGTCCCGTTCCCCGCCCGCCCCGCCGCCAGCCGCGCGGCCGCCGTCCGCTGCCGCTCCGCGGCGTCCGCCCGCTTCGCGCGGGCCACGGCGGCGGCCGTCCCGTCGGCGATCCACGCGGCGGCCGCCGCCAGCGCGAACCCGGCCGGGCCCCACGCCCCCGAGCGCAGCGCGCCGGCGACGCGCCCGCGCAGCTCCGGCGGCGCGACCGCGAACCCGACCCCCAGGCCGGGCGCGAGCCGCTTGGCGAGGCCGTCGACGGCGATCGTGCGGGCCGGCGCGAACGCCGCCAGCGGGGGCGGCCCGTCCTCGGCCAGGAACGACCAGACCCGGTCCTCGACGGCGTGGACGCCGGTCCGCTCGAGGACGTCCGCGATCTCCGCCCGCCGCCGCGCGGGCATCGTCGTCCCGGTCGGGTTGTGCAGCGTGGGCTGCAGGAAGACGGCCGCGAACGGGGTCCTGCGGTGCGCGTCGGCGAGCGCGTCCGGGCGCAGCCCGTGCCCGTCCGCCGGGACCGGGACGAGCGCGACGCCGAGCCGCGCGGCGGTCGCCCGGACCACCGGGTAGGTGAGCTCCTCCACCGCGAGCCGCCCGCCCGGCGGGACCAGCGCCGCCACCGCCCCCGCGATGGCCTGCCGGCCGCCCGCGGCGAACAGCACGTCGTCGGGCGCGGGCGTCCAGCCCGGCACGGCCAGCAGGGCCGCCGCCGCCTCCCGGACGTCCGGGGTCCCGGCGACGCGGGCCGGGACGAGCGCCGCTCCGGCCGCCCGCGCCAGCCCCGGCGCCAGCAGCGCGCCCTGCCCGGGCGCCACCGGGTGCCCCACCTCCAGGTCGACCGGCGCGGCGACCGGCTCGCCGAGCGCCGGGGCGGGCGCGGGCCGGGCCGCGCGGACGAACGTGCCGCGCCCGACCTCGCCGACGACCAGGCCGCGCAGCGCCAGCTCCCGGTACACGCGGCTCGCCGTGGACGGCGCGATGCCGCGCTCGCGGGCGAACGCGCGCTGCGGGGGCAGGCGGTCGCCGGGACGCAGCCGTCCGGCCGCGATGTCGGCGGCGACGGTGTCGGCCACACGCCGGTAGTCGTCCATCTGCCCGCCCTCACCCCACATTGCACCGAGATCAATATCCGTATTGTGCCAGATTGCTCCGAGTTTTACGATCGGTGCAACACTCACGGCAGGAGCACCCATTGATCTCGTCCACCGCGGTGGCCGCCATCGCCCTCGTCTCCCTCGGACTGGTCCTCACCCCCGGGCCGAACATGATCTACCTGGTGTCGCGCTCGATCACCCAGGGCCGCCGGGCCGGACTGATCTCCCTCGCGGGCGTCGCCACCGGGTTCGTCGCCTACGTCCTCGCCGCGACCGCCGGGATCACCGCCGTGTTCGGGCTCGTCCCGCCCCTCTACACCGTCCTGAAGGTCGCCGGGGCGCTGTACCTGCTGTGGCTGGCGTGGCAGGCGGTCCGGCCCGGCGGCCGGTCGGCGTTCGAGCCGCGGGAGCTCCCGGCCGACCCGCCGCGCCGGCTGTTCGCCATGGGCCTGGTCACCAACCTGCTCAACCCGAAGATCGCGATCCTGTACATGTCGCTGCTGCCGCAGTTCGTCGAGCCCGAACGCGGGCACGTCGCCCTGCAGAGCCTGCTCCTCGGGCTCGTCCAGATCAGCATCGCGATCACCGTGAACGCCCTCATCATGCTCGGCGCCGGAAGCTTCGCGGCGTTCCTCGCACGGCGCCCCGCCTGGCAGCGCGCCCAGCGGTACCTCCTGGGCTCCGTGCTCGCCGGGCTCGCCCTGCACGTCGGCCTCGACCGCTCCGGCCCCGCCGTCGCCCGCCCGTAGCCGCACCGGCGGAACCGGAGACGGCCGCTTCCGGACGCCCGCCGCGACCCGCTCCGGGCCGTCCTGCGGCGCGGGCGGCGGGGACGGCGCGACGCGCAGCCACCACGGTGGCGTCCAGCAGGATTCCGCGGCCCGGCCCCGTCGCGAAGACCTTCACCTCGATGACCGGCGCGGCGGCCGGCGACGCGAACGCCGGGAACAGGACGAGCGCCGCGCTCGTCACCGGCCGCCCCGTCCGGCCGATCCCCTCGACGACCGCCGCCTCGGTGGACCGGTGCGCCCGCGCGCACGGCGGGCGGGCGGCCGCGGCGGACGTCCCCGCCGGCGGGGACGTCCCGACCGTCGCGCCGCCGATCGGGGAAGGCGGGGAGAAGGACGGGGAAACGGCCGCGGACGTGACCCTTCCGACAAGTTGATCACCCTGGGCGCGAGGACCGCCCCGGGCGCGATACGGTCGTGTCCTGAGGGGAACACGGGGGACGTGGTGGACCGGAGACCCGGCCGGTGCGTCATGACCGGAGGCGTGCCGCGCGGCGGCATGGACCTGCGATCATCGGCGGCGGTAGTTTGGGTCTCGCCGGCCCCGGTTGACCCCTCGGGTCATACCCGCGTAAGTTGCGGCGACCGTCGGTTGCGGCGACCGTGGCGAGCGCGGGCGGTGAGGATGGACCGTGGTCGGGGGCGGGTCCCCGGCGTGGGTTGGTTGAAGGATGCGCGTGACGCGCGCGGCTCCCGCGGCGAGCGGAGGTCCGCGAGCGGCACGCCGAGGTAGGAGGCCGAGCCGATCGATGCCGAGCGTCTACTGCACGCAGTGCGGTCACGCCAACCCGGATGATGCCCGCTTCTGCTCCTACTGCGGCACCCCGCTGACGCGGAACGCGCCGCCCCCTCGCGAGTCGCCCGGCGAGTCCACGTCCACGATCTCCATCGGGGGGATCGAGGCGCTGGACGCCGACACGGGCGCCGAGGAACCGCCCGTCCCGTCCGACCAGATGGGCGTGGACGCGCTGCCTCCCGGCACGGCGCTGCTCGTGGTCAAGCGCGGCCCGAACGCCGGCAGCCGGTTCCTGCTCGACCAGGACCGCACCTCCTGCGGCCGGCACCCCGAGAGCGACATCTTCCTGGACGACGTCACCGTCTCCCGCAAGCACGCCGAGTTCCTCCGCCAGGGCGGGACTTTCTCCGTCCGCGACGTCGGGGCCCTGAACGGCACCTACGTCAACCGGCAGCGGATCGACCACACCGCCCTCGCGGGCGGCGACGAAGTCCAGATCGGCAAGTTCCGGCTGGTCTTCCTCACCAACCCGCAGCACGGCTGACGAGCCGGCGATCCGGAGGCGAACCTGACGCGGCCATGACGGGACCACGATGGGAGGGGCCTTGAACGCGCAACCGGCCAGGTCCCTGATGACGATAGGGGACGTCCTCGGGCTGCTCCGGCCCGAGTTCCCCGACATCACCATCTCCAAGATCAGGTTCCTGGAGTCCGAGGGGCTGATCGAACCGCAGCGCAGCCCCTCGGGCTACCGCAAGTTCGGCGCCGGAGACGTCGAACGCCTCCGCTTCGTCCTCACCGCGCAGCGCGACCACTACATGCCGCTGCGCGCGATCCGGCAGCACCTCGAGGCCCGCGACCGCGGCGAGGCGGTCCCGCCGCTGGGCGCCCGCCGCCCCGAGCCCGACCGGAGCCGCCCCCGCACCCTCGTCGCCGCCGACGCGACCGCCGAGACCGCCGCCGTCCGGCTCACCCGCCGCCAGCTCCTCGACGGCGCCGGGATCGACGAGGCGCTCCTCGGCCGCCTGGAGGAGTACGGGCTGATCCGCCGCCGCGGCGCCCACTACGAGGCGGAGGCCCTCACCGTCGCCCGCGCCGCCGCCGCGCTCGGCGACTACGGTTTCGAGGTGCGGCACCTGCGGGCCGTCAAGGCCGCCGCCGACCGGCAGGCCGGGCTCATCGAGCAGACCGTCGCGCCCCAGCTGCGCCGCCGCAGCCCGGACGCCCACGAGCAGGCCGCCGAGACCGCCCGCGAGATCGCCGCGCTGTCGGTGAAGCTGCACGCCGCCCTGCTGTCGGCGAGCCTCCGGGAAAGCCTCGACCACTGATCACCCGCGCCTCGCAGGATTTTGCCGCCCCCGGGGCGCGGCGTTCCGTCCGAACCTGGGTGTACGTTGGCTACAGGGCTCGGGTTTCGGGCTCGGCGGGACTCGGTCCGGCCGCACGCGGATGATCGAGACAGCGAACGAGCAGGGAGCCGCAGTGAAGCAGATGGAGGTCGTCGGCGTCCGGGTCGAGATGCCCTCCAATCAGCCGATCGTCCTGTTGAAGGAGACGGAGGGCGAGCGGTACCTGCCCATCTGGATCGGGGCCGTCGAGGCCACGGCGATCGCCTTCGCCCAGCAGGGCGTGCTGCCCGCGCGCCCCCTCACCCACGACCTCTTCCGCGACGTCCTCGACGCGCTGAGCGTCCAGCTGAGCACCGTGAACATCACCGCGCTCCGCGAGGGCATCTTCTTCGCCGACCTGGTCTTCTCCAACGGCGTGGAAGTCAGCGCCCGGCCGTCCGACTCCATCGCGCTCGCCCTGCGCACCGGCGCCACGATCTTCGCCAGCGAGGACATCCTCGAAGAGGCCGGCGTGGCCATCCCGGACGAGCAGGAGGACGAGGTCGAGAAGTTCCGCGAGTTCCTCGACACCATCACCCCCGAGGACTTCGGCCGCGCCGGCTGACCCGGCGCCGCGCCTCCCGCGGGCCCGCACGGTCCCGTCGGCGCGCTCCCGCGCGGGGCGGAGGCGCACCGCTGACCCGGGCTTCACGAACCCGCTCAACGATCTTGAAAGACGCGGGGTCGTTTGCGCCGCCGCAGCGGGGTAGGTACGCCTGGGACGGGGGCGCCCGTGGGGAATATCACTCCGCGAGGTATATTCGAGGTCTGACGCCATTGGTCGTACATCGTCCTGGGAGTTGGCGGTTTCCGGGGGGCGTCCGGCGGGGTAGGACCGCAGTGGCGGAAAAGGTGCGCGGTTTGCCCACGTGAAGCCGGTTCATCCGGGCATGCGACGCGCCGACGGCGAACGTTGACCACACCCTGACCGGCACCTACCGTGCTGGTGGAACACCCGTGGTGTAATTCGTCAAACCCCCTTGACGAACCGGCACGGGCTGATAGAAGCCGGAGGTCCGCGTGGCGGTGAGCAGCGGCGAGGGCAAGGCCACCCCCGACAGGCACGTCGCGTCCCGGCGCGCCGGAGAGCAGGGCCTGCTCTTCGACACGCGGGTGTCGGCTCCGCCGGAGGACGTCGGCTACCGCGGCCCGACGGCCTGCTCGGCGGCGGGCATCACCTACCGCCAACTGGACTACTGGGCCCGCACCAAGCTCGTCGAGCCCAGTGTGCGGTCGGCGCACGGATCCGGCAGCCAGCGGCTGTACAGCTTCCGCGACATCCTGGTCCTCAAAGTCGTGAAGCGGCTCCTGGACACGGGCGTGTCGCTGCAGCAGATCCGCACCGCCGTGACCCACCTGCGCGACCGCGGCGTCCAGGACCTCGCGCAGATCACGCTCATGAGCGACGGCGTCAGCGTCTACGAGTGCACCTCGCCCGACGAGGTCGTCGACCTCCTCCAGGGCGGGCAGGGCGTGTTCGGCATAGCGCTGGGACGGGTGTGGCAGGAGGTCGAGGGGAGCCTCGCCGAACTGCCCGCCGAACGGGCCGCCACCAGCGACCGCGACGACCACCCCCACGACGAACTCGCCGACCGGCGGCGCGCCCGCCGCACCGGCTAGCCGCACGTCCCACCGCTCGTCAGGCCGCGGCTAGAGCGACTCCTTGCGCTGGAGGTACGCGAACGCCGCCCAGCCGGGCAGCACCGGCAGCCACAGCGTCAGCAGGCGGTACAGCAGGACGGCCGACGCCGCCGTCTCCGCCCCCAGCCCCGAGATCGTCAGCGCCAGCGTCAGCGCCCCCTCCACCGCGCCGAGGCCCCCGGGCGTCGGCACCGCCGACCCCACCGCGTTCGCCGTCAGGAACACCACCACCACCGTCGTCCACGGCAGCGAACCGCCGAACGCGCGGATCGAGGCGTCCAGGCACAGCACGAAGCCCACCGTCAGCAGCAGCGAGCCGCCGATCCCGGTGAACAGCTTCCGCGGCGACTGCAGGACGTCCACCAGCCGCGGCACCACGCCCGAGAACATGCTGCGCAGCCGGCCGGTGACCACCCGCCGCACCCGCGGGATCGTCATCGCCAGCCCCGCGACCAGCCCGATCAGCAGCACCGCGACCACGACGGTGCGGGACGGCGCCAGGTCCTTCGTCGCCGTGCCCGTCGACCCGGTCAGGAAGCCGAACAGCACCAGCAGCAGGACGTGCACCACCAGCCCGACGAGCTGGGACGCGCCGACGCTCGCCACCGCCGGGCCTGGCCGGACGCCCGACCGCTGCAGGTACCGGGTGTTGACCGCGACCCCGCCGACCGCCGCCGGCGCCACCAGCTTCACGAACGACGCGGCGACCTGCACCAGCACCGTCCGCCACAGGGGGAGCCGTTCGGGGACGAAGCCCATCAGCATGAACGCCGCCGCCAGGTAGGTCAGCGCCGCCCCGCCGAGCGCCACCCCCGCCCACCACCAGGTCGCCTTCGCGACCAGCTGCATCAGGTCGACGCTGCCGAACTGCGGGATCACGATGTAGGCGGCGATCGACAGCGCCACCATGCTGAAGATCGTCCGCGGCCGGAACCGCTCCAGCCGGACGGGCGCGGCCTCCGACTCGGGCTTCAGCCGGGCGATCTCCTCCCGGATGCGCGGCAGCAGCTCCCGGTCCCGCCGCACCGCCTGCCGCGTCGCCCGGGACAGCGCCACCCGCTGCAGCATCGGCACCGCCGCCGCCAGCGCCTCCTCGCCCAGCACCGGCACCGCCGTCCGCACGGCGCGCTCCGGGCCGACCCGCAGCGCCAGGGTCGTGAGCAGCTGCGCGAGGTCGAGCCGCAGCGCCAGGTCGCCCGCCGCGATCTCCCCGGACCACAGGTCGACGAGGTGGGCGGCGCCGTCGTCGCCGACCAGGACCGCGTCCTCCTCCAGGCGGCGGTGCGCCAGCCGGCCCTTCTGCAGCAGCCCGAACTGCCGCCACACGTCCGTCAGCAGCTCGTCGGTGACCTCCTCCGCGGGGACGTCGCGCAGCCGCCGCCCCGGCACGTGCTCGTACGCGAGCAGCGCCGCCTGCGTCCCCACCTCGAGCGTGCCGACCAGGCGCGGGGTGCGGGCGCCCGCCGCGGCGGCGGCGTACGCGGTGAGCGACTCCTGCTCCAGCGACCGGCGCAGCGACCGCAGCGTCCGCCCGGTCGTGGTGCGCCGCAGCCGCAGCATCCGCCACAGCCGGTACGGCAGCCCGGCGGTCTGCTGGTCGCGGTCCAGGACCCGCAGCTCCAGATGCCAGGCCCCGGTGCCCCCGCCGGACGCCGGGGCCGGGTCGGCCCCGGCGGGGGAGGAGGCCAGCAGGACGCCGTAGCGGCGCGCCTCCTCGCCGCCGTCCGCGGGATCGTCGAGCCGCGCCGCCCGCCGCGGGCACAGCCCCAGCCGCTCCAGCGCCGTCACCACCGTCATGCCCGTCGGGCGCGGGTTCGGGGTGCCGACCGCGTACAGGGTGCCGTGCCCGATCGCGCGGCCGAGGAAGTACGTCGCCGCGAGCGCCGACACCGACGCGTAGGCGGCGGTCAGGCCGGTCAGCGCGGCCAGCCCGATCATGGACCAGGTGGCCGTCTGCCAGCGGATCCGCCCGGCCATCCCGACCACGCTGACGAACGCGATCACCGGGGCGATGTCGGTGTGCACGGGGGCCGTGTCGGTGCCGCCCCAGATCAGCGAGTCGAGCACGCCGCCGGGCGCGGCCTGCACGACCAGGTCGTCCAGGGTGATGGTGACGGCGAGCGCGATCATCGCGGCGAGCAGCGCGATGGCGACCCGCATGCCGTCCTTGTGGAACAGCCGCTCGACGGCGAACGCGATCGGCACGGCCAGCACGCCGAAGCTCGACGCCAGGGTGGCCAGCGCCAGCAGCAGCTGGGGCGCGTGGGCGGTGCCCTCGGCGATGTCGGTCTGGATGCCGTGCGTGGTCTGCTGCGCGAACGACACCAGCAGCATGACCGCGGCCAGCCCCGCGCAGGAGACGCCGAACCGGATCGCGTCGGACGGGCGGCGGATGCGGTCCGGTTGCGCGGGCTCGTCGACGGGCACGCCCGCGGACGCGCCCCGCCTCGGGCGCACCGCCTCGTCGTGCGTCCGCGTCACCCGTCCCCGCTCCGGCCGTCCGGCGTGCTGATCGGCGTTCCGGCGATCAGCGTTCCGGTGCTCAGTGTTCCGGTGATCAGCGTCCCAGAACCGGCCGCGCTCGGTCGAGCGGCGGACCCCCGTCCGGCCGTCGCTCCGTCCACCCGTCGCCCCTCGTCGTCCGTCCCGCCGCGTGCCCGGCGGGGCGGTCATATCGTACTGTCCGGGGTACTCGCCGGTACGGCACCGGCGCCGAGGTCACGGCGGTGGAGATCCCGTTCCGGCACCGGGACGATCGCGGGCCGCCGCGGTTGGGTAGGGTTTGTCCCGGACATGCCGTCGACCCTGTGCGGGAGAGACCTCACGCAGCCGGCGTGGGGCGCCGAAGGGGCAACCTCCCCGGAACCTCTCAGGCAAAAGGACCGCTCGGGCGAGGCACCTCTGGAAAGCAGGCGTCGATCCCGGCGGAACGGGAACGGCGGCTCACCGAAGGGGAAACCCCGCGCGCGCGGGTGAAGCTCTCAGGTGCCGATGACAGAGGGGGAGACCGGCCGTCGGCCCGCGCGCCGTCGGTGGACCTGAGCGACCGCAGCTGCCAGGAGGCTCCTCCATGACCGCCCAGTTCTTCGCCCCCGTGGCCGCGCCGCAGCATCCCCGCGCCGCGTTCGCCGACCGGCACATCGGGCCCTCCCAGGCCGACCGCGACCGGATGCTGGCCGCGATCGGCTACTCGGGCGCGGAGGCGCTGATCGACGAGGCGGTCCCCGCCGCGATCCGCACCGGCCGCCCGCTGGACCTGCCGCCCGCGCTGAGCGAGACCGCCGCGCTCGACCGGCTCCGCGAGCTCGCCGCCCGCAACACCGTCCTCACCTCCATGATCGGCCTCGGCTACCACGGGACGACCACGCCGGGCGTGATCATGCGGAACATCCTGGAGAACCCTGGCTGGTACACCGCCTACACCCCGTACCAGCCGGAGATCTCGCAGGGGCGCCTGGAAGCGCTGCTGAACTTCCAGACCGTGGTCGCCGACCTGACCGGGCTGCCGGTCGCGAACGCCTCCATGCTGGACGAGGGCACGGCCGCCGCCGAGGCGATGGCGCTCGCGCACCGCGCGTCCCGGCGCAAGGAGCCCGGGCGGTTCCTCGTGGACGCCGACGCGCTCCCGCAGACGATCGAGGTCGTCCGCACCCGCGCAGTCCCGCTCGGGATCGAGGTGGTGGTCGCCGACGTGTCCGGCGGGCTGCCCGACGGCGACTTCTTCGGCGTGCTGCTGCAGTACCCGGGCGCGTCCGGTGCCGTCCGCGACCTGGCGCCGCTGTCCGCGCGGGCCCGCGAGCGGGGCGCGACGGTCGTCGTCGCCGCCGACCTGCTCGCGCTGACGCTGCTGCGCCCGCCGGGGGAGTCGGGCGCCGACATCGCGGTCGGGTCCGCGCAGCGGTTCGGCGTCCCGTACGGCTTCGGCGGCCCGCACGCCGGGTACATGGCGGTCGCCGACGACCTGCGGCGGCAGCTCCCCGGACGGCTCGTCGGCGTGTCCGTCGACGCCGACGGGTCGCCCGCCTACCGGCTCGCCCTGCAGACCCGCGAGCAGCACATCCGCCGCGAGAAGGCCACCAGCAACATCTGCACCGCCCAGGTGCTCCTCGCGGTGATGGCGAGCATGTACGCCGTCTACCACGGCCCCGAGGGGCTCGCCGCGATCGCGCAGCGCGCGCACCGCCGGGCCGCCGAGCTCGCCGACGGGCTCCGCCGCGGCGGCGTCGAGGTCGTGCACGGCGCGTTCTTCGACACCGTCCTCGCCCGCGTCCCCGGCCGCGCCGCCGAGGTCGTCGCCGCCGCCCGCGGGCGCGGCGTCAACCTGCGGCAGGACGGCCCCGACCGCGTCGGCGTCGCGTGCGACGAGACGACGCTGCCCGAGCACGTCGCCGCCGTCCTCGAGGCGTTCGGCGTCGACGCGGGCGCCGCCGGGGACGCGGACGGCGCCGCCGAGGCGCTCCCCGACGGGCTGCGGCGGGAGAGCCCCTACCTGACGCACCCCGTCTTCCACGCGCACCGCTCCGAGACCGCGATGTTGCGCTACCTGCGCCGCCTCCAGGACAAGGACATCGCCCTCGACCGGTCGATGATCCCGCTCGGCTCCTGCACGATGAAGCTGAACGCGACCGCCGAGATGGAGCCGATCACCTGGCCGGAGTTCGCGAACGTCCACCCGTTCGCGCCGCTGGACCAGGCCGCCGGGTACGTCGAGCTGATCGGGGAGCTGGAGGCGAACCTCGCCGAGATCACCGGCTACGCGAAGGTGTCGGTGCAGCCGAACGCCGGGTCGCAGGGCGAGCTGGCCGGGCTGCTCGCCATCCGCGGCTACCACGCGTCGCGCGGCGAGCGGCACCGCGACGTCTGCCTGATCCCGTCGTCCGCGCACGGCACCAACGCCGCGAGCGCCGTCATGGCGGGGATGCGCGTCGTCGTCGTGAAGTGCGACGAGGGCGGCAACGTCGCCCTGGACGACCTGCACGCCAAGATCGAGAAGCACGGCGACCGGCTCGCCGCGATCATGGTGACGTACCCGTCCACGCACGGCGTGTTCGAGGAGACGATCACCGAGGTGTGCGGGGCCGTGCACGCGGCGGGCGGCCAGGTCTACGTGGACGGCGCCAACCTCAACGCCCTCGTCGGGCTCGCCCGTCCCGGCGAGTTCGGCTCGGACGTCTCGCACCTCAACCTGCACAAGACGTTCTGCATCCCGCACGGCGGCGGCGGGCCGGGCGTCGGCCCGGTCGGCGTCCGCGAGCACCTCGCGCCGTTCCTGCCGAGCCACCCGCTGCGGCCGGAGGCCGGACCGTCCGACACCGGCGTGGGGCCCATCTCGGCGGCGCCGTGGGGATCGGCGGGCATCCTGCCGATCTCGTGGGCGTACATCGCGATGATGGGCCCGGACGGGCTGCGCGCCGCCACCGAGGGCGCGATCATCGCCGCGAACTACCTCGCCGCGCGCCTCGCCCCGCACTACCCCATCCTCTACACGGGCCGGAACGGGCTCGTCGCGCACGAGTGCATCGCCGACCTCCGCAAGATCACCAAGGAGACCGGGATCACCGCGGAGGACGTCGCCAAGCGGCTCATCGACTACGGCTTCCACGCCCCGACCCTGTCGTTCCCGGTCGCCGGCACCCTGATGATCGAGCCGACCGAGAGCGAGGACCTCGCCGAGCTCGACCGGTTCTGCGACGCGATGATCGAGATCCGGCGGGAGATCCAGCGGGTCGCCGACGGCGGCTACGACCGCGACGACAACCCGCTGAAGAACGCGCCGCACACCGCCGCGCAGCTGATCGCCGACGGCTGGAAGCACCCCTACACCCGCGAGGAGGCCGCCTACCCGCTGCCCGCGCTGCGCGAGGGCAAGTACTGGCCGCCGGTCCGCCGCATCGACCAGGCGTACGGCGACCGCAACCTCGTGTGCTCGTGCCCGCCGCCCGAAGCGTTCGAGGACTGACCGTTCGAGGACGGACCGTTCGAGGACGGACCGTTCGAAAGTCGACCGTCCGGGGAGCGGCGGGCGACCCCCTACTTCGGTAGGTGCCGCCCCCGCTCCCGCCGCCGCTACCTTAGGGCCCGTGAACAGGGGAAACCACGGCCGGGCGGCCGCCGTCATGGTCGCCGCGACCGGCGTCCTCGCCGCGCTGACCGTGTGGAGCACGGCCCAGGGCGGCGGGGCCCGCCATCTGCTCGGCCTCGACATCGCGGTCGCCCTGGTGAGCTGCGCGGCGGCGCCCGTCCTGCTGCGGCGGCCGGTCGGCGGCGCGCTCGGGCTGGGCCTGCTGGCGGCCGTGTCGCCGGCGGCGACGCCGGCGGCCACGGCGGGCGCCCTGCAGGCCGCGCGGTGCCGCCGGTTCCCGGTGGCCGCCGCGGTGGCCGGGGCCGGCGTCGCGGCGCACGCGGTCCAGGGGCTGTGGCGGCTCAGCGCGGGCATCTCCCTCGGCTGGTGGCTCGCGCTGATCGTCGTCGCGTACGGCGCGCTGGCCGGGTGGGGGGCCCTCCTCCGGGCGCGCGCGGCGCTCATCGCCTCGCTGCACGAGCGCGCCCGCCGCGCCGAGGCCGAGCAGGGCCGCCGGGTCGCCGAGGCGCGGATGCTCGAGCGGACGCGGATGGCCCGGGAGATGCACGACGTCCTGGCGCACCGGCTGTCGCTGCTCGCCACCTACGCGGGCGCGCTGGAGTACCGCCCGGACGCCCCGCCCGAGCGGCTCGCGCACGCCGCGGGCGTCGTCCGCACCGGGGTGCACCAGGCGCTGGAGGAGCTCCGCGAGGTCATCGGCGTGCTGCGCGACGAGGACCGCGACCACGGCGACCGGCCGCAGCCCGTCCTGACCGACGTGCCGCGCCTGGTGGAGGAGTCCCGGGACGCGGGCGCGACCGTCACGCTGCGCGACGAGGTCGACGCGCCGGACGCCCTGCCGCCGGCCGCGGGCCGCGCCGCCTACCGCGTCCTGCAGGAGGCGCTCACCAACGCCCGCAAGCACGCGGCCGGGCTGCCCGTCCGGGTGGCCCTGGAGGGACGGCCCGGCACCGAACTGGTGATCGACGTCCGCAACCCGCTGCCGCCGGACGGCGCCCCGGCGCTCGTCGCCGGCTCCGGGACCGGGCTCGTCGGGCTCACCGAGCGGGTCCGGCTGGCGGGCGGGCGGCTCGACCACGAGGCCGCGTCGGGGGAGTTCCGGCTGCGCGCACGGCTACCATGGCCCGCGTGACCCGGCAGGTGCGCGTACTCATCGTCGACGACGACCCGATGGTCCGCGCCGGGCTCACGATGATGCTCGACGGCGCCGAGGGCATCGCCGTCGTCGCGGAGGCCGCCGACGGCGACGAGGTCCCCGCCGCCGCCGACGCGCACGCCCCCGACGTGGTGCTGATGGACCTGCGGATGCCGCGGGTGGACGGCATCACCGCCACCCGGCGGCTGCGGAGCCGCGCCGCCCCGCCCGAGGTCGCGGTCCTCACCACCTTCGACAGCGACGAGAACATCCTGCGGGCGCTGCGCGCCGGCGCCGCCGGGTTCCTGCTGAAGGACACGCCGCCCGAGTCGCTCGTCCAGGCCGTGCACCGGGTCGCGGCCGGGGACCCGATCCTGTCCCCGCAGGTCACCCGGCGGCTGATGGAGCGCGCGGTGGTCCAGGCGGGGGCGTTCGAGCGGGCCCGCACCGCGCTGGAGGTCCTCACGCCCCGCGAACGCGACGTGGTCGTCGCCGTCGCCCGGGGGCGGTCCAACGCCGAGATCGCCGCCGAGCTGTTCGTGAGCCTGGCCACGGTGAAGGCGCACGTCTCGACCGTCCTCGACAAGCTCGGTTTCGACAACCGGACGCAGATCGCGCTGCTCGCCCACGACGCCGGGCTCGCCTGAGCCGCGGCGGGGCCGGCGGCATCGGGGCAAGGCCCCAGAAGTCGCCGCAAAAGGTGATGGGTGTCGCCACGGGACGCGGCGCCGCCGGATCGCTAGGCTCGGTGCCGACCCCGACCCCCAGAGGGCAGAAGACCGATGAGCGAGTCCCCGGATCCCGTACCCGCGGCCACCGAGCGCGCCGTGCCCGACGAGCACGGGCCGGACCCGGCCCGGCTGTGCGACCAGGCCCGCGACCTCGCCGAGCGCGGCGAGTCCGCGCGCGCCGCGGCCCTGTTCGACGAGGTGCTCGCCCTCGGCGACACCCCGTACCGGGCGCAGGCGGCGCTCGGGCTCGCGGTCGTCCTCGACGACGCCGGGGACACCGGGCGCGCGCGGGAGGCCGACCGGGCCGCCATCGCCACCGGCGACCCCGAGTACGGCCCGCGCGCCGCCTACCACCTGGCGCTCACCTACGAGCGGGCCGGGGAGCACGACCTCGCGGCGCCCGCCTGGCGCGTCGTCGTCGACTTCGGCAACCCCGCCTACCTGCCGCCCGCGCACCTCGCGCTCGCCCGGCTCGCCGACGACGCCGGCGACTTCGACGCCGCCCGCGGCCACTGGGAGGCCGTGCTGGCCACCGGCGACCCCGAGCACGGGCCGCCCGCCGCGCACGACCTCGCCCAGCGGCACCTCGAGCGCGGCGACCCCGTCCGCGCGCAGCGCGTCCTGACCGCCGGGCTCAAGCTGATCGACCGGGCCGCCGCGCCGTACGCGCACGCGCGGCTCGCCGTCACCCTCGGCATCGCCTGCCTCGACCAGGCCGTCGCCGCATTCGGCGCGGCCCTCGGCGACCCGGGGGAGCCCGCCGACCCCGAGGCCGGCCCGCTCGCCACCGAGCTGCTCGCCCGCACCCTGCCGCTGCGCGGCAGGGACGCCGAGGCCCGCGAGGTGTGGCGGCGCGGCCTGGCCGACCCGGGGACGGCCCCGCAGGTGCGGGCCCGGCTCCGCCGCGACTTCGGCGGCGACGACGAGGACGCCGACCCCGCCGACCTGTGGTGGGAGCCCGTCGTGGAGCAGGCCGTCACCGACGGGACGCTCCCGGCCCTCACCGGCGAGGCGTTCGGCGCCCTCGACCACATGTACGCGCTGCTCGCCGCCCGGCGGGCGGGCGACCCGCCCGGGCACCGTCCGGGCGAGGCCCGCGAGGCGATCGGCCGCGCCATGGACGTCCCGGCCGGCTACCCGTGGGGCCCGCTGCTGGAGGAGAGCTTCGCCGAGCGCCTCCGCCTGGCCGCCGACCCGGCCGACCCGGTCGACCGCTGACCCCGGCGCGGCGCCGCGGCGCGCCGCGCTCCCGGCGTGCGTTCCGGTGGCGGGGGTGTTCGAACACGTGTACGGTCTGATGGTGCCGTCCGCTCCCTGCGGGACGGGCGGGGGACTCGAGGAAATGCGGCGGCGACCAGCGCTGTTATGGATTCCGGGGACGATGCGTCCTCCCACTCCGCATCGCCGCGCCCAGAAGGGGAACCGGGAAACACCGTGCATGACCGACTCATCGTGCGTGGAGCGCGCGAGCACAACCTGAAGGACGTCTCGCTCGACCTCCCGCGGGACTCCATGATCGTGTTCACCGGTCTGTCGGGTTCCGGGAAGTCGAGCCTGGCGTTCGACACGATCTTCGCCGAGGGCCAGCGCAGGTACGTCGAGTCGCTGTCGGCGTACGCGCGCCAGTTCCTCGGGCAGATGGACAAGCCGGACGTCGACTTCATCGAGGGCCTGTCGCCCGCCGTGTCGATCGACCAGAAGTCGACCAGCAAGAACCCGCGGTCGACGGTCGGGACGATCACCGAGGTCTACGACTACCTGCGCCTGCTGTACGCGCGCATCGGCCACCCCCACTGTCCCGAGTGCGGGCGGCCGATCAGCAGGCAGGCGCCGCAGCAGATCGTGGACCGGGTGCTCGAGATGGAGGAGGGCACCCGGTTCCAGGTGCTGGCCCCAGTCATCCGCGGCCGCAAGGGCGAGTACGTCGAGCTGTTCCGCGAGCTGCAGTCGAAGGGCTTCTCCCGGGCGCTGGTGGACGGCGCGATGGTGCGGCTGGACGAGCCGCCGAAGCTCAAGAAGCAGGAGAAGCACGACATCTCCGTCGTGGTGGACCGCCTCTCCGTCAAGCCCTCCGCCCGGCAGCGCCTCGCCGACTCGGTGGAGACGGCCCTCGGCCTCGCCGGCGGCACGATCTTCCTCGACTTCGTCGACCTGCCCGAGGACGACGAGCAGCGCACCCGGATGTTCTCCGAGCACCTGTACTGCCCGTACGACGACCTGTCGTTCGAGGAACTCGAGCCGCGGTCGTTCTCGTTCAACTCGCCCTACGGCGCCTGCCCCGACTGCACCGGCCTCGGGACCCGCATGGAGGTCGACCCCGAACTGGTGATCCCCGACGCCGAGCTGACGCTCGGCGAGGGGGCCGTCCAGCCGTGGTCCGGCGGGCACGTCAGCGACTACTTCCTGCGCCTGCTCTCGGCCCTCGGCGACGCCATGGGCTTCGACCTCAACACCCCCTGGGGCGAGCTGCCCGCCAAGGCGCGCAAAGCCGTCCTGAACGGCCACGAGACCCAGGTCCACGTCCGCTACAAGAACCGGTACGGGCGGACGCGCTCGTACTACACGGCGTTCGAGGGCGTGATCCCCTACATCCAGCGCCGGCACGCCGAGTCCGAGAGCGACTACAGCCGCGACAAGTTCGAGGGCTACATGCGGGAGATCCCGTGCCCGACCTGCAAGGGCGCGCGGCTCAAGCCCGAGATCCTGGCCGTCACCATGGGCGGCATGTCGATCGCCGAGGTGGCCGCGCTGCCCATCGGCGAGTGCGCCAAGTTCCTGCTCGCGATGGAGCTGAACGACCGCGAGAAGCAGATCGCCGAGCGGGTGCTCAAGGAGATCAACGCCCGGCTCGGGTTCCTCCTCGACGTCGGCCTCGACTACCTCACGCTCGACCGGGCGTCCGCGACGCTCGCGGGCGGCGAGGCGCAGCGGATCCGGCTGGCGACGCAGATCGGCTCCGGCCTCGTCGGCGTCCTGTACGTGCTGGACGAGCCGTCCATCGGCCTCCACCAGCGCGACAACCACCGGCTGCTCGAGACGCTCCTGCGGCTGCGCGACATGGGCAACACGCTGATCGTCGTCGAGCACGACGAGGACACGATCGCCGCGGCCGACTGGGTCGTCGACATCGGCCCCCGCGCGGGGGAGCACGGCGGCGAGATCGTCGTGTCCGGCACGGTGGACGAGCTGCTGCGGTCGGAGAAGTCGCTGACCGGCGCGTACCTGTCGGGCCGCCGGGCGATCGCCGTCCCGGAGATCCGCCGGCCCCGCACCAAGGGCCGCGAGATCACCGTCAAGGGCGCCCAGCAGAACAACCTGCAGAACGTCGACGTGGCGTTCCCCCTCGGCGTCCTCACGGTGGTGACGGGCGTGTCCGGGTCGGGCAAGTCCACGCTGGTCAACGACATCCTCTACAACGCGCTCGCCAAGAAGGTGAACGGCGCCAAGACCGTCCCCGGCAAGCACCGCCGGGTGAACGGCATGGACCAGCTCGACAAGGTCGTGCACGTCGACCAGTCGCCGATCGGGCGCACCCCGCGCTCCAACCCGGCGACCTACACCGGCGTGTTCGACCACATCCGCAAGCTGTTCGCGCAGACGACCGAGGCGAAGGTCCGCGGGTACCAGCCGGGCCGCTTCTCCTTCAACGTCAAGGGCGGCCGCTGCGAGAACTGCTCCGGCGACGGCACCATCAAGATCGAGATGAACTTCCTGCCGGACGTCTACGTCCCGTGCGAGGTGTGCCACGGCGCCCGCTACAACCGCGAGACGCTCGAGGTCCACTACAAGGGCAAGACGATCTCCGAGGTGCTCGACATGCCGATCGAGCAGGCCACCGCGTTCTTCGAGCCGATCAGCGCGATCCACCGGCACCTGAAGACGCTCAACGACGTCGGCCTCGGCTACGTCCGGCTCGGCCAGCCCGCGCCGACCCTGTCGGGCGGCGAGGCGCAGCGGGTCAAGCTCGCGGCCGAGCTGCAGAAGCGCTCCACCGGCCGGACCGTCTACGTGCTGGACGAGCCGACGACCGGCCTGCACTTCGAGGACATCAACAAGCTCCTCGGCGTCCTCAACGGCCTCGTCGACAAGGGCAACTCGGTCATCGTCATCGAGCACAACCTCGACGTGATCAAGACCGCCGACTGGATCATCGACATGGGACCCGAGGGCGGCTCCCGCGGCGGCACGGTCGTCGCCCAGGGCACGCCCGAGGACGTCGCGAAGGTGGAGGGCAGCCACACCGGCCAGTTCCTCGCCAAGCTCCTCGGCTGACCCGCCCGGCGCCCCGCCTCCGGCCCCCGTCCGTGTCCCGCTCGGCGCGCTCGCCGGGCGGGGGCGGCGCGGTGCGCACGCCCCGAGGACGGGGGTCGGTGCGGGGTTCCGGGGGGTGTCCGCCAGGATTGGGGACATGAGCAACGAAGAGACGCCCGGAGCCGCGTGCGAGGCCGCGCGGGCCGCCGGGAGCGGGGGTATCGGGCGGCGCGCGGTGCTGTGCGGCGCGGGCGCCGCCGGTGCCACGGCCGTGCTCGCGGGCTGCGGGTCCGGCGGGGAGACGAAGTCGGCGGAAGAGCTCAAAGGGCAGGAGATCGCGAAGGTCTCGGAGATCCCGGTGGGCGGCGGCAAGACGTTCGGCGACACCAAGCTCGTGGTGACGCAGCCCGAGGAGGGGCGGTTCAAGGCGTTCACCGCCGTCTGCACCCACCAGGGGTGCACGGTCGGGCGCGTGGCGGACGGTCTGATCAACTGCGCGTGCCACGGCAGCGAGTTCAAGATCACTGATGGGTCGGTGCAGAAGGGCCCCGCCGACCAGCCCCTCAAGGAGTACCCCGTCCAGGTCCGCGGCGACGGGATCGTCATCGTCGCCTGATTGATGTTCGGATGTGAACCATCCGGCGTCCGGCCCCGTGCTCTCCGGTGAACGAACCACAAGCACCGGAGGGCTCGACATGGCACAGGAGACGACCGAACACACGCGCCGGACGCTGCTCGTCGGCGCGGGCCTCGCGGGCGTCGCCGGTCTCGCGGCGGCGTGCGGCGGGGACGACGAGCCGGCGGGCGGGTCCGGCGAGGCAGGCGGGTCCGGCGACGCCGGCGGCGGCGCCACCGGCGGCGGGACGGGCGGCGGGCAGGCGCTCGCCACGACCGCGGAGATCCCGGTCGGCGGCGGGAAGGTGTTCGAGGACGCGAAGGTCGTCGTGTGCCAGCCCGCGCAGGGCGAGTTCACGGCGTTCTCGGCGGAGTGCACCCACAAGGGGTGCAGCGTGAAGTCCGTGTCCGACGGGGCGATCGTCTGTCCCTGCCACAACAGCAGGTTCAGCATCACCGACGGGTCGGTGGTGCAGCCGCCCGCGGAGAAGCCGCTGCCCCGCAGGAACGTGACCGTCCAGGGAGAGAACATCACCCTGGCCTGAGCACGCCCGACGCGCGCACCGGGCCGTCCTACTCCCGGACGGCCCGGTCGCCGCCTCTCTTCCGCACCCACCGCCGGACGGTGCCGCGGTGGAGGAGCAGGCCGACCGCCACCAGCACCGCCGCGGCGAGCGCCGGGAGCAGGTGGTCGAGCGGCCGCGGATCCGGGGTGGCGAAACCGCCGGCCTCCAGCAGCCGTTCGGTCTCCGTGCCGGAGCCGCCGTCCCGAAGCGCCGACAAGGACTGCCAGAGGGCGTAGACCAGGAACACCGTCCCGGGCAAGACCAGCATCATCTTGAGGTAGCGGATCGCCGCGGACCCGCCCTCCCACACGCGCCAGAACCAGACGAGGAGAGCCGCCGTCCAGCCCACGACGTAGAAGAACGTGATGTTCGGGTCGTCCTCGCCGCCCAGGCCCGACAGCGCCCGGCCGATGAAGAGGACCCAGACCACGCCCACCGCCGCCAGGGCGGCGACCACCTCCCAAGGACGCCCGCGCATACACGCCTCCGATACCGCCGATGCCACCGGTTACGACGGGGCGCGGCGGCGGAGGGTTCCGGCTCGGCCGCGCCGTGACGGCGGCCGCGCCGTCAGGCGCCGCGCACGGGGCCGTTGGCGCGGCCGCCCTCGGACGGGCGGGAGGCGTCGGCCCGGGCCGACGCGGCCGGTGCGCCCGGCTCGCTCTGCCCGGTCTGCAGTGGCGCGTCCGGCGCGTCGGTGCGGAAGCGGGGGAGCGCGTCCGGATGGTGCGTGCGCACGTAGGAGATCAGGTGCTCCCGGACGTCGCAGCGGAGGTCCCACGTGGCGGACGAGTCCGCGGCGGTCATGATCGCGCGCAGCTTCACCAGGCCGTTCGGGAGGACGTCGGTGGCCTGCAAGGCCCAGTCGCGGCCGTCCCACAGCCGGTGCCCGCGCAGGTACGCGTGCAGCGACTCGCGCAGCTCGTCCAGCGGGACCGACCAGTCGACGGCCAGCTCCACCGAGCCGTACAGGCGGGTGGAGTGCCGGGTCCAGTTCTCGAACGGCTGCTCGGTGAAGTACGACACCGGGAAGATCATCCGGCGGTCGTCCCACAGCCGCACCACCACGTAGGAGAGCGTCAGCTCCTCGACGCGCCCCCATTGGCCGTCGGCGACCACGACGTCGTCCAGCCGCAGCGCGTCGCCGAACGCCAGCTGCAGGCCCGCGAGCAGGTTGCCCACGGCCGGCTTGGCGGCGATGCCGACGACGACGCCCGCGAGGCCCGCGGACGCCAGCACCCCGGCGCCGATCGCGCGGACGGCGGGGAAGGTGAACAGCGCGGCGCCGACCGCGAGCACGATCAGGACGACGGCCCCGATGCGGCGCAGCAGCAGCATCTGGGTGCGGGTCCGCCGGGCCCGCCGGTTGCGGTCGCCGCCGACCTCCATGAGGCGGTCCAGCGGCGGGTCGGTCAGCGCGTAGATGATGCGGAGCACCAGCCAGGCGGTCGCGCCGATCACCGCGATGCGCAGCGCGTGCGCCACGACCTGCTGGCCGCCGTCCCACAAATGCTCGTACGGCATCGCGCCGCCGAGGCTCGCGACCACCGCGAACACGAACGCCGGCGCCGCGCAGCGGCGGGCGACGTTGCCGGCCGCCGGCCAGCGCGCGGACAGCCGCCCGGCCAGCAGCCGCCGCACGGCCTCCACGACGACGACGCAGACGGCGACGGCGGTGGCCAGCACGATCCAGGCCCAGAAAGCGGACACGGTCGCTTCGACCCCCTCGGAGAGCACGAAAAGAGCAGTTCAACGATACTTTCCGATGGCTTTGCCGATATACGCGTGTGCCGCCGAGATCTCGGTCACCGGCCCCGCGGTCCCGTCCATCGGGAAGGGCGGGCGCCGCCGGGGGCGGAGGCGCGCGGCGTGTCGGCACCGCCCACTAGCATTTCGAGCGTGGCAGATCCGGCGACCTACCGACCAGCACCCGGCTCCGTCCCGGAGTCCCCGGGCGTGTACCGGTTCCGCGACGAGCACGGCCGCGTCATCTACGTCGGCAAGGCCAAGAACCTGCGCTCGCGGCTGAACTCCTACTTCGCCGACTTCACGGCCCTGCACCCGCGCACCCAGACGATGGTGCGGACCGCGGCGCGGGTCGACTGGACGGTCGTCGGCACCGAGGTCGAGGCGCTGCAGCTCGAATACTCCTGGATCAAGGAGTTCGATCCGCGGTTCAACGTCCGCTACCGCGACGACAAGTCCTATCCCTATCTCGCGGTCACCCTCGGCGAGGACTTCCCGAGGGTGATGGTGATGCGGGGCGCCAAACGCAAGGGCGTGCGCTACTTCGGGCCGTACTCCCACGCCTGGGCGATCCGGGAGACGGTCGACCAGCTCCTGCGCGTGTTCCCCGTCCGGACGTGCAGCGCGGGCGTGTTCAAGCGGCAGCACCAGCTCGGCCGGCCGTGCCTGCTCGGCGACATCGGCAAGTGCTCCGCGCCGTGCGTCGGCCGCGTCTCGCCCGACGGGCACCGGGCCCTCGCCGAGGACTTCTGCGCCTTCATGGCGGGCGAGACGGGCCGCTTCATCAAGAGCATCGAGACGGCGATGCGCGCGGCCGCCGCCGAGCAGGAGTACGAGCGCGCCGCGCGGCTCCGCGACGACATGCGCGCCCTCGAGCGGGCGCTGGAGAAGCAGGCGGTGGTGCTGCCCGACAGCACCGACTGCGACATGATCGCCTTCGCCGAGGACGAGCTGGTCGCGGCCGTCCAGGTGTTCTACGTGCGCGGCGGCCGCATCCGGGGGCAGCGGGGCTGGGTCGTCGACAAGGTCGAGGAGGTCACGACCGCCGACCTCGTCGAGCACTTCCTCATCCAGATCTACGGGGAGAGCGAGGCGGTGCCGCGCGAGGTGCTCGTCCCGGAGCTGCCGCCCGAGCCCGACCCGATGGCCGAGCTGCTGGCCGAGCGCCGCGGCGGGCCCGTCCGGCTGCGGGTGCCGCGGCGGGGCGACAAGAAGGCGCTGCTGGAGACGGTCGAGCGCAACGCGCACGAGGCGCTCAAGCAGCACAAGACGCGCCGCGCCGGCGACCTGACGACCCGCAGCGTGGCGCTGCGCGAGCTGCAGGAGGCGCTGGAGCTGGACGACGCGCCGCTGCGGATCGAGTGCTACGACGTGTCGAACCTGCAGGGCACGAACGTCGTGGCGTCCATGGTCGTGTTCGAGGACGGGCTGGCCCGCAAGAGCGAGTACCGGCGGTTCACGATCAAGGCGGTGGAGGGGCAGGACGACGTCCGCTCGGTGCACGAGGTGATCACCCGCCGGTTCCGCCGCTACCTGGCCGAGAGCGAGCGGACCGGCGAGCTGGACTCGCTCGGCGACCCGGAGGCCGAGACCGGGGGGACGCCGGACGGCGGGACGCCGATCGACCCGGAGACCGGGAAGCCGCGCAAGTTCGCCTACCCGCCGAACCTGGTGGTGGTGGACGGCGGCCCGCCGCAGGTCGCGGCGGCGCAGCGGGCCCTGGACGAGCTCGGCATCGAGGACATCCCGGTCTGCGGCATCGCCAAGCGGCTGGAGGAGATCTGGCTGCCCGGGGAGGACGACCCGGTGATCCTCGCCCGCAACAGCGAGGGCATGTTCCTCGTCCAGCGGCTCCGCGACGAGGCGCACCGGTTCGCCATCACGTTCCACCGGCAGCGGCGTTCCAAGGCCATGACGTTCAGCGAACTCGATAATGTTCCCGGTCTGGGCCCGGCGCGGCGCTCGGCGCTGCTGAAGCACTTCGGCTCGGTGAAGCGGCTGAAGGAGGCGACGCCGGAGCAGGTCGCCGAGGTCCCGGGCATCGGGCTGCGCAGCGCCGAGACCATCGTCGCCGCGCTGCACGGCACGACCGGCCACGGAGCACCGGGCCACGGAGCACCGGGCCCGGAGACGACGGAGCAGGGCACGACGGAGCAGGGCACGACGGAGCAGGGCACGACGGAGCAGGGCGCGACGGAGCACGGCACGGCCTCGGGCACGGGCCCGGGGAGCACGACGGGGAAGGAACCGGGCGACGGGCCCGCGGACACGGACGCGGGCGGGCCCGCGGCCGACGGGGAGCACAGGGGGAGACGGGCGTGACCAGCGAGACCAAGATTCCGGACATCGTCATCGTCACCGGGATGTCCGGGGCGGGCCGCAGCACCGCGGCCAAGTCGCTGGAGGACCTCGACTGGTTCGTGGTCGACAACCTCCCGCCGGGGCTGCTGGCCACCATGGCCGACCTCGGCGGGCGGGTGAAGGACGCGGTGCCGCGCATCGCGGTCGTGGTGGACGTGCGCAGCCGCGCCTTCACCGAGGACCTGCACTCCTCGATCGCCGAGCTCGAGGCGCGGGGCGTCCACCCGCGGGTGGTGTTCCTGGAGGCGAGCGACGCCGACCTGGTGCGGCGGTTCGAGAGCGTGCGGCGGCCCCACCCGCTGCAGGGCGACGGGCGGCTGGTCGACGGCATCGCGCGGGAGCGGGAGCTGGTCCGCGAGGTGCGCGCCGAGGCCGACCTGGTGATCGACACCAGCGGGCTGAACGTGCACGAGCTCCGCGCGAAGATCATCGGCTACTTCGGCACGGACACGGGGGAGTCGCGGCTGCGGGCCACCGTGGTGTCGTTCGGGTACAAGTACGGCCTGCCGGTGGACGCCGACCTGGTCGTCGACTGCCGGTTCCTGCCGAACCCGCACTGGGTGCCCGAGCTGCGGCCGAAGACGGGGCGGGACGGCGCCGTCCGCGACTACGTGCTGGGGCAGCGCGGCGCGAAGGAGTTCCTGGAGGCGTACACCGACGTCCTGCGGCTGCTCGCCGACGGGTACGAGCGCGAGGGCAAGCACTACGTGACGCTCGCCGTGGGATGTACCGGCGGCAAACACCGTAGTGTGGCCATGGCGGAACAGATCGCCGCCCGGCTGCGGGACGAGGGCCTCGACGTGCAGGTCGCCCATCGTGATCTCGGCCGTGAGTGAGACCCGGGCCGCGGTGACCCGGTGCGGGTCCCGGACGAGGAGAGAAACGGCACGGTGAAGCCCCTCGGGCCGAAGGTCGTCGCGCTCGGCGGCGGCCACGGACTGTACGCCTCGCTGTCGGCGCTGCGCCGCGTCACCGACCGGTTGACCGCCGTGGTCACGGTCGCCGACGACGGCGGTTCCAGCGGACGGCTCCGCCGCGAACTGGGCGTGCTGCCGCCCGGCGATCTCCGGATGGCGCTCGCGGCGCTGTGCGGCGACGACGAGTGGGGGCAGACCTGGCGGGACGTCGTGCAGCACCGCTTCCGGAGCGAGGGCGACCTGCGCGGCCACGCCGTCGGGAACCTGCTGATCGTCGCGCTGTGGGAGCTGCTCGCCGAGAACCCCGACTCGACCGTCGCCGGGCTCGACTGGGTGGGGCGGCTGCTGGGCGCGCACGGGCGGGTGCTGCCGATGGCGGCCGTCCCGATGGACATCGTCGCCGAGGTGCGCGGCGCCGACCCGTCCCGCCCGGACGAGGTCGGCCGGGTGCGGGGTCAGGTGGCGTGCGCCAGCACCCCGGGCGCCGTCCTCGGCGTGTCCCTGGTGCCGGCCGACCCGCCCGCCTGCCCGGAGACGATCGCGGCGGTCGAGGACGCCGACTGGATCGTGTTCGGCCCCGGCTCGTGGTTCACCAGCGTGCTCCCGCACCTGAAGGTGCCCGCGCTCGCCCGCGCCCTGACCTCGTCCAAGGCCCGCCGCGTCGTCGCGCTGAACCTGGCTCCGCAGCCCGGCGAGACCGACGACTTCTCCCCCCAGCGCCACCTCGAGGTGCTCCAGGCGCACGCCCCCGACCTGACGGTGGACGTGGTCCTGGCCGACGACGGCGTGGTGGACGACCCGGACGCGCTCGACAAAGCCGTCCGGGAGCTCGGCGGGCGCCTCGTGCTCGCCGGGGTCGCCGCCGACGACGGCTCCCCGCGTCATGAACCCGCCCGCCTGGCCCAAGCCTTCGTACAGATATTCAGCGAGTGACGACCGGCGCGGCCGTTTTCGGCCACACTGCTGGAAGTCCGATAGGGGGAGGGGTCAACAGATGGCGATGACCGGTGTGGTCAAGGACGAGCTGAGCAGGCTCACGGTACTGAAGCCGTGCTGCCGCAAGGCGGAGGTCTCGACGCTGCTGCGTTTCGCGGGGGGTCTGCACCTGGTCAGCGGCCGCATCGTGATCGAGGCAGAGATCGACACGAACGTCGCCGCGCGGCGGCTCATCAAGGACATCTCGGAGGTGTTCGGGCACACCTCGGAGGTGGTGGTGCTCGCGCCGAGCGGGCTGCGCAAGGGCAACCGGTACGTGGTCCGGGTGTTCCGGGACGGCGAGTCCCTGGCGCGGCAGACGGGGCTGATCGACAACAACGGCCGCCCGGTGCGGGGGCTGCCGCGGCACGTGGTCGCGGGGGCGGCCTGCGACGCCGAGTCGGCCTGGCGGGGCGCGTTCCTGGCGCACGGGTCGCTGACCGAGCCGGGCCGGTCGATGTCGCTGGAGGTGACGTGCCCGGGCCCGGAGGCGGCGCTCGCGCTGGTCGGCGCCGCCCGCCGGCTCAAGATCCACGCGAAGGCCCGCGAGGTCCGCGGGGTGGACCGCGTCGTCGTCCGCGACGGCGACGCGATCAGCGCCCTGCTGACCCGGCTCGGCGCGCACGGCGCCGTGCTGCAGTGGGAGGAGCGGCGGATGCGCCGGGAGGTGCGCGCCACCGCGAACCGGCTCGCCAACTTCGACGACGCGAACCTGCGCCGCTCGGCGCGCGCGGCGGTCGCGGCGGGCGCCCGGGTGGCGCGCGCGCTGGAGATCCTCGGCGACGACGCGCCCGAGCACCTGGTGAACGCCGGGCGGCTCCGGCTGGAGCACAAGCAGGCGTCGCTGGAGGAGCTGGGCCAGCTCGCCGACCCGCCGCTGACCAAGGACGCCATCGCCGGCCGTATAAGGCGTCTGCTCGCCATGGCCGACAAGCGCGCCGGCGACCAGGGCATCCCCGGTACCGAGGCGAACCTCACCGCCGAGATGCTCGCCCCCTGACGCGGCCCGGCGGCGCGCCGTCCGGCGCCCGCCGGACGGCCGCGGCGCGGCCCGTCAGCGGGCGTGGTCGCCGCGCAGGATCCGTTCGATCAGGTCGTCGCGGAGCTGGCCGTACCCGGTCGCGGCCCACACGCTCCCCTCCGGGTCCGCCTCGAAGTACGGGACGGGACGGTCGCCGCGCTCGTCCAGCAGGTACTTCGGGGCGGTGCGGTTCTTCGCGGCGCGGGCGCACTCCCGGCAGGCCCGCACGTGCAGGCTGCGGCGGGTGCCCGGCGGCCGCCAGGTGAGCCGCTCGGCGACGTCGCCGTGCAGCGGGTTGAAGAAGCACAGCGGCTCGGCCGGGATCTCCGGGCCGCCGGAGGCCAGGGACGCCGCCGAGGCGAGCGCGTCCCGCCCCTGGTCGACCAGCACCAGCACGCCCGCGAGGTCGGGGACGCCGCGGGCGGCGTCGAGCACCTTCCCGGCGGCGGAGTAGGCGTCCAGCGCGCGGGCCAGCGGCCCGCGGACCGCGGGGTCGCCGCCCGGCAGGTCGGTGCGGTCCAGCGCCTCGCCGAACGCGATGACCTCGGCGGACGCCTGGGCGCGCAGCTCGTCGAGGGTGGCGCGGTCCGCCGTGGCGAACACCGTCCGCGGCAGCAGCAGCGCGTCGGCCCGGGACGTCCGCGCCTGTGCGGCCGCCGCCATCCGCCGCTGCCGCCACAGCAGCAGCCCGCCGACGGCCGCCGCCGCGACCGCCGCGCCGCCCAGCGCGGGGCCGAGGAACCCGCCGTCGCCGTCCCCCGCGCCGCCGGACCGCTCGCGGGACCGTGCGTCCAGCGCTTTCGCCTGCTTCTGGTACTCCTCGTTGCCCTTGCGGGTGCGGAGCAGTTCCAGCGTCCGGTCCAGCCGGTCGGCGAGCGACGCCTTCTTGAACTTCGGGTCCAGGGTGACCGCGAGGGCCGCGCGGCGCACCTCGCGGCTCTCGTCGCTGCCCGGATCGTCCGGCACGAGCCGGGAGGCCAGGGCGTCGGAGTAGTCGCCGAGCGTGACGAAGGCGCCGGAGCCGCCCAGCCGGGACTGGACCACGGCGGCGAGCTGCTCGGGCTCCTGCCAGGTGCCGCCCGCGATGATCGGCACGAGGACGACGTACGTCGGGCGGGGCTGCCGGCGCAGCTCCGCCAGGACCCGCCGCTTGCGCTCCGCGGGCAGCGCCGACTCCAGCGACGGGTCGACGTACAGCGGGGACCGGCGCAGCGCGGCGGCGATCTCCTCGCCGGGGGAGGGGGCGGTCATGACTCGACTCCGAGATGGGTGAGGACCTCCGCGGCCAGCGGGGCGCGCGCGCCGTACTCGGCGGCGACCCACGGGCCGGTCAGGTCGTGGTGGGGGACCCTCCCGCCGGGGCGCGGGATCCGCAGGGTCAGCGACGCGATCCGGGAATGCTGCGCGTCGGCGCACGGCGCGCAGACGCGCCGCCGCTCGTTCCGGCCGGCGGCGCGGATCCGCTTCCGCCGCTCGGCCGGGCCGTGCAGCGGGTTGACGAAGCAGGGCGGGGCCGCCCGGTCCCCGGCGAGCGCCGCCGCCCCGTCCCGGGCGAGCACGATCACCACGACCAGGTCGTGGGCGCGGTCCGAGTCCGAACCGATGTCGTCGAACAGGATCTGCGCGGCGTCGAACGCCTCCGTCGCGCGCCGCTCGTTCGCTGCGCCGTCGCCCTGGGCGCCGACGAGCGCCGTGCGCAGCGCGGCCAGCTCGCTCTCGGCCTGCCGCCGCAGCCACCGCAGGCTGGGCGCGGACGGCGCCTGCGGCCGCTTGCGGTCCGTGCGGTCCCTGCGCCGCCACCGGCGGACCAGCCGCACGGCGGCGTAGAGGGCGCCGCCGGCGGCCGGGCCGATGAGCAGCAGCCCGAGGAAGAACGGCCCGGCGGGTTCGGGCTCGACGTCGCGGAGCGGCCTGTGCTCCGCGCCGAACGGGTCCAGCGTCCCGTAGAGGCCGCGGTTCTGCGGGGTCTCGGTGGCGGGCAGCGCCCGCACCTCCCGGATCCGGTCGATGATCCGCCCGCCGAGCCCGGCGAGGCGGTCGTCCTCGGGCGGCCTCTCGTCCTCGTAGTCCATCGCCGTGAGCCGGCGGCGGACATCGAAAGCCGTCACGTCCAGCCAGCCGCGCGCGTCGGCCACGACGTACAGGCCGCCCGTCCCGGTGCGCTGCTGCAGCAGGCGGGCGAGCAGGGGGCCCTGCCCCTGCGACTCCGACTCCGCCGGGTTGGGCACCACGACCACCCGGACCGGGACGCCCAGCTCGGCGGCGGCGTCCCGCACCTCCGCCCGGACGCGGGCGAGGTCCGCGCCGGGCAGCGCCGTCGGCAGGTCGGGGTCGACGAAGACGGGGTCGCGCGCGAGGGCGGCGGCGATCCGGTCCACGCGGGCGTAGCCGTGGTCGGGGAGCCGGGGCAGCGGATCGTCCGGGCCGGCGGCGGCGGGCGGCGCGAGCAGCGGCACGGCGAGGACGGCGGCGGCGAGCGCCGCGAGCAGCGACGCGGCGCGCCGGAGGTGCCTTCTCATTTCGCGCCCCGCTTCTTCCGCGTGCGCCCCCGCCGGACGCCGACTCCGGTGAGCAGCCCGATCGTGGCGAGGGCGCCCAGCGCGGTGCCGCCGAGCACGGCGGCGCGCTCGGCCGCGGCCGCCGCGGCCTCCTGCCGCTCCCGCCGGTCGAGCTGGATGCGCACCCTCGACTTCGGCTGCTGGTCGACCGGAAGGCGCTCGTCGGCGGTGCCGTCCAGGATCACCTGGACGAACGTGTCCACCAGCTTGACCACGCCGGCGTCGGAGGGCAGCCGGGACCGGGCGGACATCAGGGCGTCCTTGGCGGGCACCGAGCGCCCGCCGCCGAACATCCGGGCCGCTCCGCTGCGGTGGTTCAGCACGAGGTAGAGGCCGGGGCGGTTCAGGCGGTCGTACAGCAGCGCGGCGAACTTCTCCTGGTCCACATAGGACTCCAGCGACGCCGGGAAAACGACGACGTAATAGGGCACGTCGAGCCGGTCGAGGGCCCGCGCGACGCGGGGGCCGGTATCCGGCGGGACGGCACGGAGCATGTGGTCCGTGACGTACACGGGGTTCTCGCGCAGTGCGCGGGCCATCCGGTCGGCCCGCAGCCCGTCGGCGGACGCGCCCGGGGCCGGGGCGGCGAGGACCGCGGCCGGCGTCGCGAAGGCGAGCAGCACCGCGGCCATCAGCACGTACGCGATCCGCAGCATGGCATGAGATCTTAGGGGTCAGCCTAATAAAAGGCATTTGGGGTGCTAAATAACCCCACGATGGGCGGGTGCGGGCCGCCCGCGGGTTCCGGTCACCGCTCGCGGCGGAGGGTGCCGTCGGCGGCCGCGGTGAACACGAGCGGCCGCCCGTCAAGCAGCGCCTCCACCCGCACCCCGCCGTCCGGCAGCGGCGCCGCCCGGACCTCCGGCGGGGCCCCGCCCCGGACCGGGGCGATCAGCGTCAGGATCCGGGCCCGCTCGCCGCGGGCCCGGAACTCGACGACGGGCGCGGCGACCCGCTTCCCCGGGCCAGGGAAGACCCACCCCTGCGGCGGCGACGCCCGGCCCCGCACCGCCTCGGCCGCGCCCGGAGCCGCCGAGCCCGGCAGCGGGATCCGGACGAAGTGGACGCGGACGCCGTCCGCCTCGGCGACCGCGCCCGTTCCCTCGGCCGCCGCGGTGAACGCCGCCGGGAGGTGCCAGGACTGCGTGATGGCGCGGGGCGCCGCCGAGCGGGCCTCGTCGAGCACCGCGAGCGCGTCCGGACCGGACGCCGCCAGCACCGAGCGGGTCCGGGTCGTCCCGGCGAACGCCCTGTCGGAGAACGAGAACGTGTCGGCGCCGTCCGCGAACCGGTGCCGCGTCAGCTCGGTCCCGGCGGCGTGGTCGAACGCCGCCCCTTCGACGACGAACGTGTTGTGCGCGCGCGGAGAGTGCAGCCACTCGCGCCACGCCCGGTCGTTGTACCCGACGTGCCCGCTCGGCACGAGGACGTCCCGCCCGAGGGCGAAGAACGTCAGCGCCATGTGGTCGTTGTGGCCGTGCGCGTACCGGCCGGGCCCGAACCGCGCCGTGTACGCCATCTCGTCCTCGTAAGCCCGCTCGCCGTTCCCCCAGCCGGAGCGGCCCATCACGTACCCCGCCTCGTACACGCGCGCCCGCGCGTCCGGCGGTGCGCCCTTCTTCCCCCGCGCGGCGACGTAGGCGAGCGGCCCGCCGCCCGCCGTCCCGATGTCCTCGGCCCTCCCGGCCTGCGACTCGCCGATCTGCACGAGGTCCCCGGCCGGGGTCGTCTGGAACGCGATGAACTCGTCCATCAGCGCGTGCCTGCGCTCCAGTTCGGGCGGGACGGCCCGGCCGCACGCGCGCATCACCGTCATCGCCTTCCGCCACCGCGACCGGTTGTAGACGGTGTAGTGCGTCGACTGCTCGTTGTTCGCGCCCTGCGCGTCGATCGCGGGCCGGACCCCGTCCGGCGGGTCGAACACCGAGTCCAGCAGCCGCCCCGCGGCGAGGTCCGCCAGGTCGCGGCGGCCGATCGCGCAGGCGGCCGCCAGCAGGGTCATCGACTCGTCGGTGCCGTGGTTCCAGGGGCCGGAGTAGTGCTCGGGGTCGGCCAGCCAGGACGCGTGCCGGGCGATGGCCGCGTCGAGCCACGGCGCCGCCCGGTGCCCGCGCAGGCACACCAGCGTGGCGAGGCGGAACTTGGTCCCCTCGGCGATCGCCTCGCGCCGGTCCGCCCCGAACCGCTCCGGATCGCGGTTGTCGGCCAGCCAGTCCCGGACGATCCCCGCCGCGAGGTCGAGGGCGGCGGCGTCGCCCGTCCGCTCGTGCGCCTCGATCGTCCCGCCGAGCCATTCGAGGGAGTGGAACCACAGCAGCCACGTCCGGTCGCCGTACGGGTCCAGGCTCCAGTCGACGTCCGTCCCGGACGCGACCCGCACGGGCTCCCTGCCGACCGTCCGGAACCGCCCGGCCGCGGTCTCCGCGAGCGGATTCAGCCGGTCGAGCCCGTTGTAGCCGAGGCACACGCCCCGCACCCCGGCGGCGACGGCCTCCGCCGGAGGCACGGCGCTCTCCGGCGCGGCGTCGCGGCATCCGGACGCCGCCACCAGCAGCAGGACCGTCGCGGCGATGGCCGCGGCGCACGGGTAGCGGATCATCATGAGGCAGGGAAAACGGAAGACCCGGTAGGGATGACCAGCGCCGATGTCGGGACGGTGAACGCTCCGTAGGCCCGGCGGAACGGCGGGCGAACTCGCGGCCGGGGCGGGCCGCCGGGGGGCGGCGGTGCCGGTCGGGCCTCCCTCGCGCGGGGGAGGGCGGGTCACCCGGCGTTTCCCACGTGACCGGTGTCAAGCTACCGGCGGGTCATTGGATAGGGTCGGAGGCGGGGAGATCCCCGGAGATCCCTGCACCGACCGTAACCGTCCTGGACGACGCGCCGGGCGATTGACGTACGAGGAGAGCCGTTCCGTGACCATCCAAGTAGGCATCAACGGGTTCGGCCGGATCGGCCGCAACTTCTTCCGCGCCGTGAAGGCGAGCGGGGCCGACATCGAGATCGTGGCGGTCAACGACCTGACCGACAACGCCACGCTCGCCCACCTGCTGAAGTACGACAGCATCCTCGGCCGCTTCCCCGAGGACGTGCACGCCACGGCCGACGAGATCGTCGTCGGCGGCAAGACGATCAAGGCGTTCGCCGAGCGCGACCCCGCCAACATCAAGTGGGGCGACGTCGACGTCGTCGTCGAGTCGACCGGGTTCTTCACCGACGCCACCAAGGCCAAGGTGCACGCCGACAACGGCGCGAAGAAGGTCATCATCTCGGCGCCCGCCAAGAACGAGGACCTGACCGTCGTGCTCGGCGTCAACGAGGACAAGTACGACCCGGCGGCCCACACCGTCATCTCGAACGCGTCCTGCACCACCAACTGCCTGGCCCCGCTGGCGAAGGTCCTGCACGACAACTTCGTCATCGAGAAGGGCCTGATGACGACGATCCACGCCTACACGCAGGACCAGAACCTCCAGGACGCGCCGCACAAGGACATGCGCCGCGCCCGCGCCGCCGCGCTGAACGTCGTCCCGACGTCCACCGGCGCCGCCAAGGCGATCGGCCTCGTCCTGCCGGAGCTGCAGGGCAAGCTCGACGGCTACGCGCTGCGCGTCCCGGTGCCGACCGGCTCCGCCACCGACCTCACCGCGAAGGTCTCCCGCGACGTCACCGTCGACGAGGTCAACGCCGCGTTCAAGGCCGCCGCCGAGGGCCCGCTCAAGGGCTACCTGACCTACACCGAGGACCCGATCGTCTCGGCCGACATCGTCACCGACCCGGCGTCCTGCATCTTCGACGCCGGCCTGACGAAGATCATCGGCGACCAGGTCAAGGTCGTCGGCTGGTACGACAACGAGTGGGGCTACTCCAACCGCCTCGTCGACCTCGTCAAGCTCGTCGGCGCGCAGCTCTGACGCGCAGTTCCGAGCCCGTCTTTCCCGCCGTGGCCGCGCGACGCGCGCGGCCACGGCGGGGCCGTATCCGGAAGGACACCGCATCCCGATGCGCACCATTGACGATCTCGACGTCGCCGGTCGGCGCGTGCTCGTCCGCGCGGACCTGAACGTCCCGCTCGAAGACGGGACGATCACCGACGACGGCCGGATCCGGGCGGCGCTGCCGACGATCTCGCGGCTGCGGTCCCGCGGCGCCCGCGTCGTCGTCTGCGCCCACCTCGGCCGTCCGAAGGGCGAGGTCAGGCCCGAGTTCTCGCTGGGCCCCGTCGCGACCCGGCTCGGCGAGCTGCTCGGCACCCGGGTCGTGTTCGCCGACGACGTCGTCGGCCCGTCCGCCCGCGCCGCCGCCGGCGGCCTCGGCGACGGCGACGTCGCGCTGCTGGAGAACCTGCGCTTCGAGCCCGGCGAGACCAGCAAGGACGACGCCGAGCGCGGCGCGTTCGCCGACGAGCTCGCCGCCCTCGCCGACTGCTACGTCGGCGACGGGTTCGGCGCCGTGCACCGCCGGCACGCCAGCGTCTTCGACGTGCCCGCGCGGCTCCCGCACGCGGCCGGCGAGCTGATCGACGCCGAGGTCTCCGTGCTGCGCCGGCTCACCGCCGACGTCGCCCGCCCGTACGCGGTCGTCCTCGGCGGCTCCAAGGTCTCCGACAAGCTCGGCGTGATCGACAACCTGCTCGGCAAGGCCGACCGCATCCTCATCGGCGGCGGCATGGTGTTCACCTTCCTCAAGGCGCAGGGCCACGAGGTGGGCCGGAGCCTCCTCGAGGAGGACCAGCTCGACACCGTCCGCGAGTACCTGCGGCGCGCCGAGGCGAACGGCGTCGAGTTCGTCCTGCCGGTGGACGTCGTCGCCGCGACCGCGTTCGCCGCGGACGCCGACCACGCCGTCGTCCCGGCCGACGCGATCCCCGCCGACCGGCTCGGCCTCGACATCGGCCCCGAGTCCGGCAAGCTGTTCGCGTCCCGGCTGGAAGGCGCCGGGACCGTCTTCTGGAACGGCCCCATGGGCGTGTTCGAGATGGAACCCTACGCGCACGGCACCCGCGCCGTCGCCCAGGGCCTCCTCGACTCGGGCGCGTTCACCGTGGTCGGCGGCGGCGACTCCGCCGCGGCCGTCCGGCGGCTCGGCTTCGACGAGAACGCCTTCTCCCACATCTCGACCGGCGGCGGCGCGAGCCTCGAGTACCTCGAGGGCAAGACGCTCCCCGGCCTGCAGGCACTGGAGGACTGACCCGATGGCAGCCGCACCTTCCCGCAAGCCGCTCATGGCGGGCAACTGGAAGATGAACAACAACCACCTCGAGGCGATCGCGCTCGTCCAGAAGATGGCGTTCGCGCTCAAGGAGGCCGACTACGACGCCGTGGACGTGGCGGTCGTCCCGCCGTTCACCGCCATCCGGTCGGTGCAGACCCTCGTCGACGCCGACAAGCTCGGGATCGCCTACGGCGCGCAGGACGTGTCGCAGCACGCGTCCGGCGCCTACACCGGGGAGATCGCCGCGTCGATGCTCGCCAAGCTCGGCTGCACCTACGCGGTCGTCGGGCACTCCGAGCGGCGGCAGTACCACAACGAGGACGACGCGGTCGTCAACGCCAAGGCGAAGGCGGCGCTCGCCGCGGAGCTCACGCCGATCCTGTGCGTGGGGGAGGGCCTGGACGTCCGGAAGGCCGGCGAGCACGTCGCGCACGTCCTCGCGCAGGTCGACGGCGGCCTGGAGAAGATCCCCGCCGAGCAGGCCGAGAAGGTCGTCATCGCCTACGAGCCGGTCTGGGCGATCGGCACCGGCGAGGTCGCCACCCCGCAGGACGCGCAGGAGGTCTGCGCCGCGATCCGCACGCGGCTCGCCGAGCTGTACGACGGGGATCTCGCCGACCGGGTGCGTATCCTGTACGGCGGCTCGGTGAAGGGGAGCAACGTCGCCAAGCTCATGCAGGAGGCCGACGTGGACGGCGCCCTGGTGGGAGGTGCCAGCCTTGACCCCGGTGAATTCGTCAAGATCTGCCGGTACCGGGACCTTCCGGCCTGATCAAAAGTGATCAATTCCTCGTGACATGGGGGTTCTTGCCGAACCAGCGGGTAGTTCGTCGTACCCTTTCAGGCGGACGGGTAAACCGCCCGGCTCGACCCTCGACCTTGAACCACAGACACGTCCCGCTCATGCGGGTCCGGCCAGAGAAGGCGCTTGAACCGTGATCATCGCAACGTCCGCCGTGCTCATCCTCTCGAGCCTCCTGATGGTCGTCCTCGTCCTGATGCACAAGGGCAAGGGCGGCGGCCTGTCCGACATGTTCGGCGGCGGCGTCTCGTCGTCGCTCGGCGGGTCGTCGGTGGTCGAGCGCAACCTGGACCGGCTGACCGTCGGCACCGGGGTGATCTGGTTCGCCTCGATCATCGTGCTGGCGCTGCTGTTCAAGGGCGACGCGGGCTGAGCCGCCTGATCCACCGTACGAGCGCCGTGCCGTCCTCCCGAGGTCACGGGCGGCCGCGGCAGAGTGAACGAGGAGTAGTCCGTGGGTAGTGGCAACGCGATTCGGGGCAGCCGCGTCGGGGCCGGTCCGATGGGTGAGGCGGAGCGCGGCGACGCCGCGCCCCGCGTCTGGGTGACCTTCTACTGCGCGAACCGGCACGAGACCCGCCCCAGCTTCGCGACCGACGTCGCGGTGCCCGAGACGTGGGACTGCCCGCGCTGCGGGTTCCCCGCCGGGCAGGACGCGGACAACCCGCCGGCTCCGCCGAAGACCGAGCCGTACAAGACGCACCTCGCCTACGTGAAGGAGCGCCGCAGCGACGAGGACGGCGAGGCCATCCTCGAGGAGGCGCTCGCGAAGCTGCGGGAGAAGCGCGCCGCGGTCAAGCAGCACATGGAGGCCGCGGCCCGCGGCTGACGCGGTTCCGCGCCGCGGCCCGGCACCCGGACGGGTGCCGGCCCGCGGCGCGTCCGGACGTTCAGCAGTCGGGGGCGCACAGCCTGCGGGCCGTCGCCTCCCCGAAGATCCGCAGGATGTCCGAGGGCCGGTCCGCCGTGTAGACGCTGCCGCGCGTGGCGTCCGCGAGCCGCTTCAGCTCGCCCGTGTCGACCTCCGGCCCGAACCCGATCACGATGATCTGCACCGGCCGCCGCGGGTCGCTCCCGTCCCGCAGCCGGGCGATGGCCTCGTCCAGCGACGGCCCGTCGGGGTCGTCGTTGCGGCCGTCGGTGAACACCAGCACGGTGTTGATCATCTCGGGCTTGTGGGTGCGGCGCATGAACGCCACGGCCGCGAGCAGCGTGTCGTACAGGCCCGTGTCGCCGTCCGGCTTCGGCCGCAGCGACGTGAGCGTGCCCAGCACCCGCTGCCGCCGCGTCGCCGACCCGATCCGCTCCCCGAGCGGGCCGATCGGCACGGTCTCGCGCCAGTCCCGCCGCCCGTCCATCCGCGTCGAGAAGACCCACTGGCCCAGCTCCGTGCCGTCCGGCTGGAGCGCCAGCCCCTGCTGGGACGCCTGCGCGATCGCCTGCAGCCGCGTCAGGTCCGTGCCCGGCACCTTCGCCGCCATCGACCCCGACACGTCGATCACCGACAGCATCCGCGACCCCAGCGCGAGCCGCGCCCATCCCTGCGCGACCTCCCGCACTTCCTCGGACGTCGGCGCGGCCAGCTCCGCGGGCCGCTGCGCCCGCACGCCCGCGGCGCTCCGGAAGTCCGGCGGCGGCGCGCCTCCCGTGTCGCGGAAGCCCAGCGCACGCAGCGCGTCCCGCGCCCCCGGGGTGCGCAGCGCCCCCTCGAACAGCCGCGCCGCCTCGTCCCGCTCCGGATCGACGAGCACGAACGGGTAGTCGAGCGACAGCGTGCCCTCCCGCGGGTACACCGCCTCCGCGGGCGCCTTCGGCCCCGTGCGGTTGTACGCCCAGACGCTCTGCTCCGGCACGAGGAGCACGGGCAGCATGCTCTCCCCGCCTCCTGCGAGGTACTTGAATGCTCCGGCCGCGTCCTGCGCCATGTTCTCCTGCGCCGCCCGCGCGAACGCGGCGAACGACGCCTGCGCCGCGTGCAGCCGCGCGTGCACGAGCAGCAGCGCGGTCAGCCCGGCGCCCGTCCGGGCCGGGTCCGCCACGGTCAGCCGGATCGACCGCGCGTCCCCCGCTCCGGGCATCGACGCCCGGAGCAGCCCGTCCCACGTCGGCGCGGCGACGTCGTCGGCCCGCCGCCGCGGCACCGCCGCCACCAGCGGCGACCGCGCGACCGGACCCCCGACCGTCTCCGGCGGGTCGTCGAGCGTCCGCAGCCACAGCGACGAGTCCGGCACCCACACGTCCGGCCGGCGGACCCCCGCGTCCGGCGGGATCCGGCCCGACAGCAGCGCCGCCACCCCCGCCGGGCCGGCGGCGCGCACCGCCACGCGCACGCACCTGCCGCCGACCCGGCGCTCCCGCCGGTTGAAGTCGTCGCCGGCCCGCGCCACCGCCGGAACCAGTTCCGGCGCCACCGCCACGTCCAGCGCGACCGGGCTCCCGCCGCACCCGCCGCTCTCCGACACGGCGTACACGGACGTCCCCGCCACCACCGCGAGGGCCGCCCCCGCGATCACCAGCGCCCGCCGCACCCGCCGGGCACGGCCGCCATGCGGGCCCCCCGCACGATGAGCTCCGCTCACGTTCACCCTCGATCCCCGGGCGGCCGCGCCGCCGCCTCTGCCTCGGCCGGACATTCTGGGGACACCCGCCGCCCGCCGCATCGGCGAAATCACCGGTCTCGCGCTCGTCCGGCCTCCCGAACCGGACACCGAACGCACAACGGCGCGAACCTCCGCTCGCCCCGGCATCGGCCGCGAGCACGATGTGCCCATCGACACACCACAACCGCAAGAGCGGACTCGCCGAGCCCCTCCGCCCGCTGCCGGCCCCAGGGCTTGCGGTCGTTGGGGTGGGTGGGCGGGGGCCGAATATTCTTCGGGGGCAACGGCTCTCGGGCGTGGATGCGCGTGCGAGGGTTCGGCATCGGACCAGGGAACGAGGGATGCGACATGGACGCGGTCGACCAGGCGATCCTGCGGCGCCTGCAGCGGGACGGACGGCAGACGAACCGGGAGCTCGCCGAGGCGGTGGGGGTCGCGCCGTCGACGGCGCTCGAGCGGACGCGGGCGCTGCGCTCGCGGGGCGTCATCACCGGGGTCCACGCGGCGGCCGACCTGGAGCGGCTCGGCCGGGGCGTGCAGGCGCTCATCTCGATCCGGATCCGGCCGCAGTCGCGGGAGGCGATCGAGTCCGCGCGGGACGGGATGGCGGCGATGCCCGAGGCGGTCGGGGTGTTCGTCGTGACCGGGAACGAGGACCTGCTCGTCCACGTGGCGGTGCCCAGCACCGCGTACCTGCGCGACTTCGTGCTCGACCGGCTGGCGCGGCGCAAGGAGTTCGTGGACGTGCGCACCACCGTGGTCTACGACTACGTCCAGCCCGTCGAGCAGTCCGAACTTCCGGCGGCGGACGAGCGTGCACGCCGAACGTCGTACGCGTGACGGCGACCGGGTGGGGATCTCGCCGAATAGGTAGCGGACGGTGATGGCACAACCGAATGAATGACCGGTCGCTGTGCGGTATCGCCGTATGACCTTCTAGCTTCGTCCGCATGTACCGGTGGAATGGCATGTCGGGGACGTTGCCGGTGCTGGCCGCGGGCGTCCTGTGGGGGACGGTCGGGCCGGCGCAGGTGCTCGCGGCGGCGGACGCGAGCCCCGTGGCGGTCGGGGGCGCGCGGATCCTGTTCGGCGGGGCGATCCTGGCCCTGTTCACCCTCGTGGCCGATCGCGGTGCGTTCGCGGTCCGGCGGGACGCGTGGCGGCCGGTGCTCGCGGCCGCGGCGGCCACCGGGACCTTCCAGGCGGCGTTCTTCAGCGCGGTGGACCGGACCGGCGCGGCCGTCGCGACGGCCGTGGTGTTCGGGCTGGTGCCGGTGTCGACGGGGGTGTGCGAGCGGCTGGTGCTCGGTGCCCGCCCGGGGCGCGGCTGGTGGGCCGGGACGGCGTGCGCGGTCGGCGGTGTCGCCCTGCTGGCGCTGCCGCAGGGCGCGGTGCGCGTCGACCCGGCGGGCGTCGCGCTGAGCCTGGCGGCGGGGTGCTGCTTCGGCGTCTACACGGTCGCGGCCAAGCGGATGGCCGGGAGCGGCGCGGGCACGGCGGCGGCCGTGTCGGTGACGCTGCTGGCCGGCGGGGCGGTCCTGGCGCCCTGGACGATCGCGGCCCTGCCGGCGCTCGCGGAGCCGCGCGCGGCGGCGCTGGTCGGCTGGCTGGGCGTCGCGGCGACGGCGGTGGCCTACATGTGCTTCGTCACCGGGCTGGGACGGGTCGGCGCCGCGACCGCGGGGACCCTGAGCCTCGTGGAGCCGCTGGTCGCGGTCGTCCTCGCCGTGCTCGTGCTGGGCGAGTCCATGTCCGGCCCGGTGGCCGCCGGGACGGCGCTGCTGCTCGGCGGGCTCGCCGTCGTGTCGGTGCCCGCGCCGCGCCGGCGGGCCGGTCGGTATGATGACGTCCACGCGACTGGCGCAGTCAAGGTGGAGACGACCACCGGGGAGCGACCGTAGTCCGCGCACCGCGCGCCTGGGTGTTCGGGCCCCCTTCACCGGGGCGCCCTGCCGCCCCGGCCGACAGCGCGGAGAGCGACATGCACGAACCCGCCGTACCCCATCTGCGCGGCAGCGACCCCGACATCGCCCGGCTCGTCGAGGACGAGGCGCGCCGCCAGTTCGAGAAGATCCGGCTGATCGCGTCCGAGAACTACGTCTCGCCCGCGGTGCTCGAGGCTACCGGGTCCGTCCTGACGAACAAGTACTCCGAGGGCTATGCGGGCCGCCGCTACTACGAGGGCCAGCAGAACATCGACCCGCTGGAGGAACTGGCGGTCGACCGGGCGAAGTCGCTGTTCGGCGTCGAGCACGCGAACGTCCAGCCGTACTCCGGGTCGCCCGCGAACCTCGCCGTGTACATGGCGTTCCTGCGGCCGGGCGACACGGTGATGGGCCTGTCGCTGCCGATGGGCGGCCACCTGACGCACGGCTGGTCGGTGTCGGCGACCGGCGCCTGGTTCCGGCCCGTCCGGTACGAGGTGCGGGCCGACACCGGGCGGATCGACATGGACCAGGTGCGCGACCTCGCCCTGAAGGAGCGGCCGAAGCTGATCTGGTGCGGCGGGACGGCCGTGCCCCGGACGATCGACTTCCCGGCGTTCGCGGAGATCGCCCGGGAGGCCGGCGCGGTGCTGGCGGCGGACGTCGCGCACATCGCGGGGCTGATCGCGGGCGGCGCGCACCCCTCGCCGGTCGGGCACGCCGACGTCGTCACCACGACCACGCACAAGACGCTGCGGGGCCCGCGGGGCGCGATGGTCATGTCGACGGCCGAGCACGCGAAGGCGATCGACAAGGCCGTCTTCCCGGGGCTCCAGGGCGGCCCGCACAACCACACGACGGCGGCGATCGCGGTCGCGCTGCGGGAGGCCGCGCAGCCCGGCTTCGCCGGCTACGCCCGGCAGATCGTCGCGAACGCGAAGGCGCTCGCCGCCGCGCTGGTCGAGCGCGGGTACGACCTGGTGTCCGGCGGCACCGACAACCACCTGATCCTGATCGACCTGACGAACAAGGGCGTCGCGGGCAAGCCCGCGGCGAAGGCCCTCGACCGGGCGGGCATCGAACTGAACCACAACGCCGTCCCGTTCGACCCGCGCAAGCCGTTCGACCCGTCGGGGCTGCGCCTCGGCACCGCCGCGATCACCACGCGCGGCCTCACCGAGGAGCGGATGCCGCAGGTCGCGGCGTGGCTCGACGAGGTCGTGCAGGCCGTGGCGAAGGACGACGCGGACGCGGTCGTCGAGCGGGTCGCGGCCGAGATCCGCGAGCTGCTCGCCGGCTACCCGATGCCCGGCTGGGCGCCCGCGGGCTGACCGGCCCGCAGGATCGTGATCATGCGCCAGGCTTCGGGGTCGGTGAGGGCGACCGCGTCCGCGCCGTCCCCGAAGTCGCCGTACCGCGCGACGGCCGTGAGGCCGCCCGCGAGGCGGATCGCGGCGTCGAGCTCCCCGGCCGTCCAGAACCGGTAGGGGACGACGTCGCGGACGGTGCGGGCGCCGCCCGGCTCCTCGATCGCCACCGTGACGCGGTCGTCGGCGATCTGGGTGACGGGGTCGAGCCGGTCGCCGGGCTCGCCCCACCGGACGGACGCGCGCACGCCGTCGCGCTCGACCGTCCACGCGGTGCCGACGCTCGGGTCGTCGTCGCCCAGCCGGTCCCGGGGGTGCGACATCTCGACGATGTACAGGCCGCCGGGCGCCAGGTGGGCGGCGACGCGGCGCAGGTGCGCGACGAACGCGTCGAGCGTCATCAGGTGCGACGTCGAGTCGAGCATGGTGACGACGAGGTCGAACCGGCGGCCCAGGTCGAACGCGGTCATGTCGGCGCGGACGACGTCGAGGCCGACGCCGTCCCGCGCGGCCGACTTCGCCGCGTACCCGCACATCGCGGCGTTCAGGTCGAGCGCGGTCGCGGCGAGGCCGCGCCGGGCGAACCCGCGGGCGTGCTCGGCGGGCCCGGCGGCGAGCTCCAGGACGGTCCGGACGGGCGGGGCCCCCGGCGCGCGGTGCCGGGCGCACCACGCGAGCAGGACGTCGACCTCCGCGGCGACGTCGCGGAACGAGCACGCCAGCTCGTAGGCCCAGGGGTCGTCGTAGATGCCGGTCACCCGTCCATCCTGCCAGCGCGGGCCCCTGCCGTGATCGACAGGTCGGCACCGCGTCACGGTTCCATATTGCGGACGGGTCTTGAGCGGCCCGCGCCGACCGCCTACCGTGCGGTACGTGATCGACCCCGTGAGCGGTGAGCACGTCGCCGACCGCCAGCGCCGCGAGCCGTCCGCGTCGCGGCTGCCCCTGCTGCCGCCCGGCGCGCTCGCCGACGAGCAGCGGGCCGTGTACGAGGCGGTGACGGGCGGGCCGCGCTCCGGCCGGTCGCCCGCGTTCCGCTTGACCGACGAGGACGGGCGGCTGCTCGGCCCGTTCAACGCGATGCTGTACAGCCCGTCGGTCGGCCTCCCCCTGCAGGACCTCGGCGCCGCGCTGCGGTTCCGCACCGCGTTCACCAAGCGGGAGCGGGAGATCGCGACGCTGGTCGTCGCGGCGCACCTGCGCTCGGACTTCGAGTGGTACGCGCACGAGCGGATCGGGCTGCGCGCGGGCCTGGACCAGGAGGAGATCGACGCCCTGCGCGAGGGGCGCGCGCCGATGCTCGGCGACGTCCGGGAGCGGGTGGTGTACGAGGCGGTGCGGCAGCTCGCCGCCGAGCAGGACGTGTCGGACGCGGTGTACGCCGAGGCGGTCGCGACGCTCGGCCGCTCCGCGGTGGTCGAGCTGGTCACGCTCGTCGGGTACTACACGGCGCTGGCGATGCAGCTGCGCGTGTTCCGGGTCGGGGTGCCGGAGGGGGAGCCCGCGCCGGAGTGGCCGCAGGACGGGGACGGGCATGCGTGAACTGCTGCGCACCGAGCGGCTGGCGCTGCGACCGGTCAGCATGCGCGACCACCGGCCGCTGCTGGCGCACTGGACGCGGCCGCCGGTCCGCCGCCACCTGTTCGGCGACGCGGCGGTGTCGGCCGTGCAGGTCACCGAGATCATCGCGGCGAGCCGGCGGGACTTCGCCGCGCTCGGCTACGGGCTGTGGACGCTGCGCCCCGCGCGGCCGGCGGACGAGCCGCTGATCGGCGTCGCGGGGCTGACCGGCCGGGACGGGCCGGGCGCCGGCGTCGAGATCGTCTACAGCCTGGAGCCGGAGCGGTGGGGCGAGGGCCTGGCCGCCGAGGCGTCCCGCGCGGTGCTCGACTACGCGTTCGGCGTGGTGGGGCTGCGGCGCGTCGCCGCCGAGATCGACCCGGACAGCGCGGTGTCGGTGCGGGTCGCGGAGCGGCTCGGGATGCGCCCGGTGCCCGACGGCCCGGCCGGGCCGGACGGCGCGTCGTTCTACGCGGCCGACCGGTCCGGCTGGACCGCCGCGCGGATCCCGGCGGACGGCGTGGACGCCGTCCGCCCGGTCACGCCAGCAGCGACGTCAGCGGGGTGAGGTCGTCCAGGCGGGCGAGCCCGTAGACGAGCTCGGTGATCCGCCCGGCGCGCTCGGCCGGGACGGCCCGGGACGCGTTCAGCCGGAACTTCGTCGCCAGCTCGTCGGCCGACAGCGGGTTGCCGGGGCCGCCGCGGTTGGCGTCGACGCGCTCCTCCAGGACGGCGCCGCCGCGGGTGCGGACGCGCAGCACCGCGGGGAACTGGTGCGGGAAGATCTCGTCGCAGCGCGGGTCGGGGACGCACCGCACCTTCGCCGCCAGGGCGAGCCGCGCCGGGTCGGCGGCGGCCTCGTCGGTGAAGTCCTCGTGGAAGACGCCGAGCCCGCCGCCGCCGAGCAGCGCCGCCGCGACCGTGTACGGGCCGGAGAACGCCGCGTGGTACCCGGACTTCGGACGGATCTTGTCCTCGTGGGGTTCGCCGATCGTGCGGAGCACCGGCGCGGGGGCGCCCAGCTCGATCTCGTCGACGTCGGACGGGTCGAGCCCCCGCGCGCGCAGCGCCAGCGCGGCGTCGACGCCCGCGTGGGTGAAGTGGTTGCACGGGTACGGCTTGAAGAAGATCCCCGGCAGTTCCCAGTGCTCCCCGAGCCGGTCGGTGAGCGCGTCGAGGTCGACCCGGTCGCCGCAGAACGCCTGCAGCAGCCCGAACCGCCCCTCCAGGACGGTCGGCGGGCCGGTGAGGCCGGCGCGGGCGAGCCCGGCGGCGGTCACGGCGGCGTGCGCCGCCCAGCCGCAGTGCACCCGCTTGACGGTGCCGCCGGTGCGGTTGGCCTCCAGGATCCCCGACCCCATGCTGGCGGCGATGCCCATCGCGTCGGCGATCCCGTCGGCGTCCAGGCCGGACAGCATCGCGGCGGACGCGGCGGCGCCGACGGCCCCGCAGATGGCCGTGGCGTGCTGGCCGCGCTCGAAGAACACCGAGTTGCCGAGCTCCCGGTCGTACCCGGCCATGCCGATCCGGACGGTGATCTCGACGCCGACGGCGACCGCGTCGAGCAGCCGCGCGCCGGACGCGCCGTGCGCCTCGGCGGCGGCGAGCGCGGCGGGCACGACGGACGCCGACGGGTGCAGCACCGACGGCAGGTGGGTGTCGTCGAAGTCGAGGGAGTGCGCGAGGGTGCCGTTGAGCAGCGCGGCGCTCGGCTCGGGCAGCCGGGCGGCGGTGCCGATCCCGGTGGCGCGGCCCGCGCCGCCCCACTCGGCGACGAGCTGCCCGACGGCGCGGGCCGGGGGCTCCCCGGTGGCGGCGAGGCTGTTGCCGAGGGCGTCCAGCACCCGGCGGGCGGCGTCGTCGCGCAGTTCGGCGGGCAGGCCCTCGGCCCGCACGCGGTCGGCGAGGGCGGCGAGCCGCTGGACGGGCGTCGCCGCGGTCCGCGTCGTGGTCACGCCGACCCCTCCCCGCGCGGCGCCGTCCCCGCGGAGACCGCGGCGAGCGGCCGCACCGGGGAGCCGGTGCCGCCCTTGATCCGCAGCGGGGCCAGCACGAACACGAACTCGTGCCGTCCCTCGGCGGCCAGGGCCTCCAGGTTCAGGTGCTCCATGATGAAGATGCCCGACTCGACGAGCAGGACCCGGTGGACGGGCAGGACGGCGTGGCCCGCGCCCGCCGCGATCTGCTCGTAGGCGGTGGTGTCGGCGCCGGTCGCGACGATCCGGCGGTCGGCGAGCCAGCGGGCCGCCTCGGGCGTCGCGCCGGGCACGCCGGTCTCCTTGCCCAGGTAGGCGGTGGTGTCGCCGAAGTTGCGCGCCCAACCGGTGCGGATCAGCGCGACGTCGCCCGCGCCGGGCTCGGCGCCCGCCCGCTTCGCGGCCAGGTCGAGGTCCTCGGCGGTCACGCCGTAGCCGGGCGGCAGGACGTCCACGCCGTGCACGGCGGCGACGTCCAGCAGCACGCCGCGGCGCAGCAGGCCGGGCAGGTTCTCGGCGCCGTGGCTGGTGAAGGCGCCGCCGCGCTGCGCCTCCGCCGCGTCGATCCCGCCGTGCAGCTCGCCGTCGTGGCTGACGTGCGACAGCGCGTCGATGTGGGTGCCGACGTGCCCGCCGGTCACGATGATCTCGTTGGCGGCGGAGCCGCCGTCGGGGCGCATCATGTCGCCGTGCCGCCGGATCAGCGTCATCCGGAAGCCGGGGTGGTTCGGCGAGCACGGCATGCCGGTGAAGAACGGCTGGCCCAGCTCGATCAGCCGGACGCCGCCGGCGACCGCGGCGAGCAGCGGGTCGGGGGAGCTCATGGACGTGTTCCTTCCTTGGGGGCTGTTCCGGCGGCGGCTTTCGCGGCCTCGAGAATGGCGAAGGCGCGTTCCACGACGGCCTTGTCGACGAACCGGCCGTCCGCGTCGAGCCACGCGGCGTCCGCGTCCGGCGCGTCGCCGCGCTCGGCGAGGCGGCCGGTCAGGTCGCGCGCCCAGGCGACGTCCGCCGGGTCGGGCGCGCACGCCTCGTGCACGACGGGGATCTGCGCGGGGTGGATCACCGACCGGCCGAAGAATCCGGCGCGCTGCCCGGCGCGGGTGTCGGCGGCCAGGCCGTCCAGGTCGCGGACGGCCGTCCAGACGCTCTGCGGCGGGCTCGGCAGCCCGGCGGCGCGGGCCGCCACGACGATCCGGGAGCGCGGCCACGCGAGCGCGTCCCCGCCCGCCCGCAGGTCGGCCGACAGGTCGGCCTCGCCGAGCGAGATGCCCGCGACCAGCGGGTGCGCGGTGGCGAGCGCGAACGCCCGCTCGACGCCGAGGGCCGACTCGACGACGGGCAGGACGGGCGCCCCGAGGGCGTCGGCGACGCGGCGCAGCCCGTCCGGGTCCTCGCACTTGGGGATGCGGACGCCCGCGAGCGCGCCGGGCGACGCGGCGAGGGCCCGGACGTCCGCGTCGCCGTCGGCGGTCCCGGGCGCGTTGATCCGGACGTACGCCGGGCGGCCCTCGGCGAGGACGCCGACGACGGTGCGGCGCGCGTCCGCCTTCGCGGCGGGCGCCACGGCGTCCTCGAGGTCGAGGATCACCGTGTCGGCGGCGGAGCCGAGGGCCTTGGCGACGCGGTCGGGCCGGTCGCCGGGCACGTACAGCCACGTGCGGGGCGTCACCTGACGACGCCCTTCGCGCGCAGCTCGTCCAGCTCCGCCTCGCCGACCCCGTAGCGGCCGAGGATCTCGGCGGTGTGCGCGCCGAGCGGCGGGCCCGCCGACTCGATGCGGCCGGGCGTCCGCGACAGCCGGAACAGCACGTTCTGCATCTTCACCGGGCCGAGCTCGTCGTCGGGGACGGTCGCGATGGTGCCGAGCGCGTCGAACTGCGGGTCGGTCATCACGTCGGCGGCGGTGTAGATCGGCGCGACGGCGGCCTCGGCCTCCTCGAACGCCCGGACGACCTCGTCGCGGTCGCGTTCGGCGATCCACGAGCCGACGGCCTCGTCCAGCTCGTCCGCGTGCTTCGCGCGCTCGGCGCCGGACGCGAACCACGGCTGGTCGATGAACTCGGGGCGTCCGACGAGGCGCATCACCCGCTCGGCGATCGACTGGGCGCTGGTGGAGATCGCGACCCAGCCGCCGTCGCGGGTGCGGTAGGTGTTGCGCGGCGCGTTGTTGTGCGACCGGTTGCCGGTGCGGGCCTGCAGCTCGCCGAGCTGGTCGTAGGTGATGATCTGCGGACCGAGCAGGGTGAGGATCGGCTCGATGATCGCCAGGTCGACGACCTGGCCCTCGCCGGTGGCCTCGCGCGCCCGAAGCGCCGTCATCACCGCATACGCTGTGGTCAGGGCGGCGATTCCGTCGGCGAGGCCGAACGGCGGCAGCGTCGGCGGCCCGTCCGGCTCACCGGTGATCGCGGCGAACCCGCTCATCGCCTCGGCGAGCGTCCCGAACCCGGGCCGCCGCGCGTACGGGCCGGTCTGCCCGAATCCCGTGACGCGGGCCAGCACGAGCCCGGGGTTGATCTTCTTCAGCTCGTCGTAGCCCAGGCCCCACCGCTCCAGCGTCCCGGGCCGGAAGTTCTCGATCACCACGTCGGCGTCGGCGGCGAGCCGGCGGAACAGCTCCTGCCCCTCGGGGGACCCGAGGTAGAGCGTGACCGCCTTCTTGTTGCGGCCGAGCATCTTCCACCACAGCCCGACGCCGTCGCGCTGCGCGCCGTGGCTGCGCACGGGGTCGCCCTTCGGGTGCTCGATCTTGACGACCTCGGCCCCGAAGTCGGCGAGCAGCGTCGCCGCGAGCGGCCCGGCGAAGAGCGTGGCCGCGTCGAGCACGCGGACTCCGGACAGGGCGTCGGTCATGGGCTACCGCCTTCGGTCGGATTGTTTCCGGTGTGTTTCGCTTAGAGGAACGATAGTCGATGTGCGATCGAGATGACCCTCGGTTCCGATGCTCACAAGTTGGCACCGGCCATCGAGTTCAGTCAAGTTTCACCTAGATATTGACCCGATTGCGTGACGGGTGCCACCATGACGCATCGGTTGTCCGGCGTTTCTCCAAGCGGAACAAGAAGGATCGCGGGGGGCGAACGGCGCCGGACACGTTGGGCGGGAGAGGTGAATGTCGGCTCGAAAGCTCGTCGCCGGGCTCGGCGCCTGCGCGGTCCTGCTGGCCGCCGCGGGCTGCGGCGGCTCGGCGCCTTCCGGCGCCGCCGGAGCGGCGGCCGGACGCGACCGGGGACCCGTCAAGATCGGTGCGCTGCATCCGGTCAGCGGCGCCTACGCGGTCGACGGCCAGCAGATGCGGCGCGGCGCCCGGATGGCGGTGGAGGCGATCAACGCGAACGGGGGGATCAAGTCCCTCGGCGGCCGCAAGGTCGAACTGGTCACCGGGGACACCCAGGGCAAGGCCGAGGTCGGCCAGAGCGAGGCCCAGCGGGTGATCTCCGAGGGCGCCGTCGGGCTCGTCGGCACCTACCAGAGCGCCGTCAGCACGAACGTCGCGGTCGTCGCCGAGCGCAACGAGGTCCCGTTCGTCATGGACGTCACCGCGTCCGACGAGATCTTCGCGCACGGCTACGACCACTCGTTCCGCGTGCAGCCCGGCAGCGAGGTCATCTCGGTGGCCGCCGCGAAGTACCTCAAGGAAGTCTCGGAGCAGGCCGGCGAGCCGGTGAAGAAGGTCGCGTTCCTGCACGAGCAGAGCGACTTCGGCAGCGGCGCCGCCGAGGCGTTCGCCGCCGCGGCCGAGGGCCTCGGGATCGAGGTCGACCCGGTCATCAGCTACGACGCGGCGACCGTCTCCGACCTCACCGCGCAGGTCACGCAGGTCAAGGCGTCCGGCGCGGACGTGCTGGCGGTCGCCGGCTACTACCGCGACGGGCTGCTCGCCGCGAAGGCGATCAACGCGGTCAAGCCCGACCTGAACGCCGTCTGGGGCGTCTCGAACGGTGCGTTCGACCAGCCCAAGTTCGTCACCGACGTCGGCGCCCTCGGCGAGCGGTACTTCAGCACCAACTACCACTTCGACGCGCAGGACCGGGAGACGCGGAAGCTGCGCGCCGAGTACGAGCGGCGCTACGGCGCCCCCATGCGCACGGGCGCGGTCCTCGCCTACGACGCGGTCCAGGTGATCGCGGCGGGCGTCGAGCGCGCGGGCGGAACCGACCCGGAGAAGGTCCGCGACGCCATCGCGGCCTCCGAGGTCGAGCCCCTCACGGTCGGGTCCGGCCCGATCTCCTTCGCCCCCAACGGAGACAACGAGAACGCCCTCCCGGTTCTCATGCAGGTGCAGAACGGCAAGGTCGTGCAGGTCTATCCGCAGGAGAAGGCCGAGGCCGAGCCCAACTACTCGGTGACGTGGCGGTCATGAGCGACATCAAGAACGGCGGGGCGGCACCCGCCCTGAACCCCGCAACCCCCGAATCGGCATCGGCGCTCCGGCGCCTCGCCCGCTCCGACGGGACCGGCGCCCTGCTGCGGCGCGCCGGCGTCGTCGGCGGACTGGCGGCGGTCGCGATCGCGATCGCGCTGCTCAAGTCCGGCAGCGGCCTGGTCGTCTGGCAGTCGGTCGTCACCGGCCTGCTGATGGGCGGGCTGTACGGGCTCATCGCGATGGGCCTCACGCTGATCTTCGGCGTGCTGGACATCGTCAACTTCGCGCACGGCGCCCTGCTGGCCATCGCGATGTTCATCGCGTTCGGCGTCGTCCAGGGCACCGGGCTCCACCCCTATCTCACGCTGCTGGTGGCGGTGCCGGCGCTCTTCCTCATCGGCGCCGCGGTCCACCGCGGCCTGCTGTCCGGGACGGGCGGCGCGTCGCTGGAGAACCAGCTGCTGATCACCCTCGGGCTCTCGCTGCTGCTGGAGAACGGCCTGCTGATGTTCTTCGGCGCCGAGCCCAAGAACGTCTCGCTGCCCGGCGACTTCCAGTTCTCCCTCTTCGGCGCGGTCGTCGCCGGGGGCCGGCTGTACGCGTTCCTCGGGGCGCTGCTCATCGGCGGGCTGCTGTTCTGGCTGCTGCGCCGCACCCGGTTCGGGACGGCGATCCGCGCGGTCGCCGCGAACGGGCAGGGCGCGGAGCTCGTCGGGCTGAACGTCCGGCGCATCCACACCCTCACGTTCGCGATCGGGACGGCCTGCGCCGGCGCCGCCGCCGTCCTGGCCGCGCCGCTCGTCACCGTGACGCCCACGCTCGGCGAGCAGTTCAACATCACCGCGTTCGTCGTGGTGGTGCTCGGCGGCATGGGCAACGTCGCGGGCGCGCTCGTCGGCGGCCTGCTCATCGGGCTCGTCGAGCAGCTCACCACGATCTACATGGACGGCCAGAGCTCGCTGCTCGGCGTGTTCGCCGTCTTCCTGGTCGTGCTGTTCCTGCGGCCCCAGGGTCTGTTCGGGAGGCGCGCATGACCGGCATCACCATCACCGGGGGGCGGGACGCGGCCGCCGCCCGCTCCGCCAAGGCGCCGCCGCTGCGGCCGCAGTACCGGCAGCTCGCCGTGCTCGGGGTGCTGCTGCTCGCCGCGATCCCGCTGCCGCTGCTGCTGCCGTCCGCGCAGGGCGCCGTCGCCGTCCGCATCCTGATCTTCGCGATCATGGCGATCGGCTGGAACACCATGAGCGGCTTCGGCGGCATGTTCAGCTTCGGGCACGCCGCGTTCTTCGGCCTCGGCGCCTACACCAGCGCCTACCTGCTGGTGAACCACGGCGTCTCGCCCTGGATCGGGATGCTCGCCGGCATGGCCGTCGCCGCGGCCGCCGCGGTGGTCATCGGCTACTTCGCGTTCCGGTACAAGCTGCAGGGCGCCTACTTCGCGCTGGCGACGTTCGCGTTCGCCGAGATGCTGCGGCTCATCGTCACCACCAGCGAGTTCACCAACAAGGCCGTCGGGTTCTCGATCCCGCTGATCGACGGCTCCTCGCTGTGGAAGATCCAGTTCCCCGCGGACTCGCCCGCCTACTTCTGGGTCGCGCTCGCCCTCGCCGGCGTCGCCGCGCTGGTCAGCATCCTGTTCCTGCACTCGCGGACCGGGCGGTACGTCACCGCGATCCGCGACGACGAACTGGCGGCCGCGTCCCTCGGCACCCCCGTCATGCGCTACAAGCTGATCACCGTGGCGCTGTCCGCCGCGATCACCGCGGTGGCCGGGGCGTTCTACACGCAGTACTACCTGTTCGTGAACCCCGAGCTGGCGTTCGGCTCGTCGGTGTCGGTCCAGGCGATCGCCACCGTCGTGATCGGCGGGATCGGGACGATCTGGGGCCCGGTCGTCGGCGCGGTCATCGTCGGCTCCCTGTCCGACGTCACCGCGACGCTGCTGCGCACCCCGCCGGAGTTCCTGAGCTTCCTGCAGGGCCGCAGCGGCCTCGACGTCGCGCTGTACGCGGTCCTGCTGATCGTGATCGTCCGGGTGCTGCCCAAGGGCATCGTCGGCACGCTGACCTCGAAGATCTCGGCGAGGAGGAGACGATGACCATTCTCGAGGCGACCGGCGTCGGCAAGGACTTCCGGGGCCTGCGGGCCCTCTCCGACGTGGACTTCCGCGTGGAGCAGGGCGAGATCCTCGGCATCATCGGCCCCAACGGCGCCGGCAAGACCACCCTGTTCAACGTCGTGTGCGGCGCCCTCGCGCCCGACACCGGCAGCGTCAAGCTGAGCGGCGCGGACATCACCGGCGCGAAGCCGCACCGCATCGCCCGCGCCGGCATGGTCCGGACGTTCCAGCTCATGCGGCCGTTCGCGAGCATGACCGTGCAGGAGAACGTCGCCCTCGCCGCCCAGCACCGGCGCCTGTCCGCCCGCCGGCTCCGCGACGCGTCCATGGAGATCGCCGAGCGGGTCGGCCTCGGCGACTGGGCGCACCGGCCCGCGACCGAGCTGCCCACGGCCGGGCTCAAGCGCCTCGAACTCGCCCGCGCCCTCGCGATGAGGCCGCGCGTGCTGCTCCTGGACGAGGTGCTCGCGGGGCTCGTCCCGTCCGAACGCGAACCCGTCCTGGACCTCCTGGCGGACCTGCGCGAGAAGGACGGCACGACCCTGCTGTTCATCGAGCACATCATGGCCGCGGTGATGCGGCTGTCGGACCGCGTCCTCGTCCTCGACCAGGGCACGGTGCTCGCCACCGGGTCGGCCGAGGAGGTCACCTCCGACCCCCGCGTGATCGAGGCGTACCTCGGAGAGGAGCCCGGCGATGCTGAAGCTTGAGCGGGTCTGCTGCGGCTACGGCCGCATGCAGATCCTGCACGACGTCGACCTGCGCCTGGACGAGGGCGAGATCGTCGCGCTCGTCGGCGCGAACGGCGCGGGCAAGACCACCACCCTGCGCGCCGTCTGCGGGCAGCTCCGCCCCGGCTCCGGGACGATCACGTTCGACGGGAAGTCGACCCTCGGGCGCCGCCCCGACGAGCTCGTCCGGGACGGACTCGTGCACGTCCCCGAGGACCGCGCCCTGTTCGGCACCCTCACGGTCGAGGAGAACCTCCGCATGGGCGCCTGGACCCGCACCTCCGAGGAGTGCGAGGAGTCCATGCGCGAGGTGTTCGACCTCTTCCCCGTCCTGGCCGAGCGGCGCCACCAGGTCGCGCAGACCTTCAGCGGCGGCCAGCAGCAGATGCTCGCGATCGCCCGCGCGCTGATGGCCCGCCCCCGGCTGCTCATGCTGGACGAGCCGTCCACGGGCCTGTCGCCCAAGCTGACGTGGACGATGCTCGACGCGGTCAAGCGCATCCGCGACACCGGCGTCGCGGTCCTGCTGGTGGAGCAGAACGCCAAGCAGGCGCTCGGCATCGCCGACCGCGCCTACGTGATGGAGAGCGGCGCCACCGTCCTGCACGGCACCGGCGCCGAGCTGGCCGGCTCGGCCGAGGTCCGGAAGGCGTACCTGGGGCTGTGACGGACGTGAACACCGGTCAGGGCACGGACACCAAGGCCCGCGCGCGGGAGGGCACCGCGCGGCTGGGGGAGTGGGTCGCCGGGCTCGACGTCGCGGACGTCCCGGCGCCGGTCGCGGCGCGGCTGTCGCTCGTCCTGCTCGACACGCTGGGCGTCACCGCGCTGGGCGCCGCGCTGGACGAGCAGCGGGCGCTGCGCGCCGCCTGGAACGCCCCCGACGGGCCCGCCCCGCTGATCGGCGGCGGCCGGTCGGCGACCGTGGACGCCGCCGCCTGGCTGAACGCGAACGCGCTGGTCGCGCTCGAACTGGACGAGGGCAACAAGTACGCCAAGGGGCATCCGGCGGCGCACGGCTTCCCGGCCGTCCTGGCGCTGGCCGCCGAACGGGACGCGTCCGGCGCCGACACGGCCGCCGCGCTGCTGGCGGCCTACGAGGTCGCCGCCCGGTTCGGCCGCGCCGCCCGGCTCCGCGCGGGCGCCCACCCGCACGGCAACTGGGGCGTGGCGGGCGCCGCCGCCGGCTGCGCGCGGCTGCTCGGCCTGGACGCGGGCGCGGCGGCGGCCGCGATCGACGCGGGCGCGGGCATGCCGATCGCCGGGCACTTCGCGTCCGCGACCGACGGGAACCCGGTGCGGAACGCGTGGATGGGCGCGTCGAACGCCGCGGGCCTCGCGGCGGCCCGCATGGCGGCGGCCGGGATCGCCCGCAACACCGGCACGGCCGCCCTGACGCTCGGCGACCTGCTCGGCGAGCTCGACCCCGGCGAACTGACCGGCGGGCTCGGCGAACGCTGGGACGTGACCCGCGGCTACTTCAAGCGGCACGCGTCCTGCTCGTTCACCCATCCGGCCGCCGACGCCGCCCTCGACCTGCGCGGCGACCTCGACCCGTCCCGCGTCGCGGCGGTCCTGGTGGAGACGCACGCGCTCGGCGCGGGCCTCGCGTCCGCCGAGTGGGACAACCGGCTGTCGGCGATGTTCTCCACCCCGTTCGCCGTCGCCGCCGCGCTGCTCGACGGCGAGGTCGGCCCCGGCGCGTCCGGCCCGGACCGGCTCGCCGACCCGGCGCTGCGCGGGCTCGCCCGCCGCGTCCGGGTGGTGGCCGCCGACGATCTGACCGCGCGCCTCCCCGACGAGCGCCCCGCCCGCGTCACCGTCGAGCTGGACGACGGCACGCGGATCGTCCGCGAGGCGCCGAACCCCGTCGGGGACGCCGACCACCGCCCCCTGGACGAGCGCGACGTCGTGCGGCTGCTGCACCGGTGGCTGCCCGGCGGGTCCGCGCTGATCGACCGGGCCGCCGGGTTCGCCCGCGACCTGCCCGCCCTGCCGCGCGTCGGCGCGCCCCTGCGCGGGCTCGCCGGCGCGCCCGACGGCACCGAGAAGTGAAGTGAGGAGATGAGCGGATGCGCGCCCTCGCGGTGACGCCGATCCATCTGCCGCCGGACGAGGTCCGGCGGCGGCAGGCCCGCTACGACCGGCTGGCCCCGCCCGGCCTGACGGTCGAGCTGCGCGACGTCGGCCCCGCCGCGCCCCCGTCGCTGGAGGACGAGGCGGCCGTGCGGGCGTCCGAGAGCGCGGTGGCGGCCGCCCTCGCCGAGGCGGGGGACGGCTTCGACCTCGCCTTCCCCGACTGCGTGCTCGACCCGGCCGTCCCGGACGGCGCGGCGGCCCCGGGCGGCGGCGTGCCGGTGAACGGCCTCCTCAAGCTGAGTAGTATGCACCTCTCTGCGCTGAACGTCCGGTTCGGTGCGGTGGTGCGGAACGAGGCGATCGCCGCGGAGCTGGACCGACGCCTGCGGGCCTACGGCCTCGCCGGGAACCTCGCCGGGATCGCGATCCTCGCGCTGCCGTTCGACGCGATCGCCGACACGGCCGCGTGGAACGCCGCGCTCGGCGACGCCGTCGCCGTCCTGGCGGAGGCCGGGGCGACCGCGGTGATCAACGGCTGCTCGGCCGTGGACGTCGAGGACGCGGCCCTGGCCGCCGCCGTCGTCGACCCGACGGCCCTCGCGCTGCGGCTCCTCGTCGCCCGCGCCGAGGCGGACGCGGCGGTCACCGGAAAGAAGGACGCATGAGCGACGGACCCGACCTCGTCGTCGCGGGCGCCGGCGGCGGCCTCGCCGGAGCCCTGCGCGCCGCCGAACTCGGCCTCGACGTGCTCGTGGTCGAGGCCGACGAGCACTTCCGGCGCGGCAACAACACCTCGATGTCGACCGCGATGTTCCCCGGCGCCGGCTCGCGCTGGCAGCGGGACGCGGGCATCGACGACTCCCCGGACCGGTTCGTCGCCGACATCGACGCCAAAACCGGCGGGACGGCCGACGCGCGGCTCGCCCGCACCCTCGCCGACGTCAGCGCGCCGCTCGTCGAGTGGCTCGCCGACTCGGTGGAGCTGCCGCTGTCGCTGGTCACCGACTTCAACTACCCGGGCCACGCGGTCCCGCGCTGCCACTCCGTCCCCGGACGGCACGGCTCCACCGTGATCGACCACCTGGCCCGCCGCGTCCGCGCGCACCCGGGCATCGACCTGCTCGTCCCGGCCCGCCTCGCCGACGTCGCGACCGGCCCGGACGGCGCCGTCCGCGCGGCGGTCGTCCAGTACCCGGACGGGACGCGCGAGGAGATCCCGACCCGCGCGGTGCTGCTCGCGACCAACGGGTTCGGCGCCGACCGCGACCTCGTGGCCGAGCACCTCCCGGAGATCGCGGGCGCCCTCTACCACGGCGGCGAGCACTCGCGCGGGGACGCGCTGCGGATCGGCGGCGGCCTCGGCGCGGCCACCGGCTACCTGGACGCCTACCAGGGCCACGGGGCCGTCGCGCCCGGCGCGGGCACCCTCGTCGGCTGGGCGACGATCATCCACGGCGGGTTCATCGTGGACGCCGGCGGGCGCCGGTTCGGCAACGAGACCCGCGGCTACTCCGAGTACGCCGCCGAACTCGCCGCCCGGCCGGGCGCCACCGGCTGGATCGTCCTCGACAAGACCGTCCACGACCAGTGCGGCGCGTTCCAGGACTTCCGCGACACCGTCGAGTCGGGCGTGCTGGTGTGGGCCGACGATGCGGCGGGGCTCGCCGAAGCCGCGGGCCTCCCCGCGGACGCCCTCGCCGACGAGATCGCCCGCACGGCCGCCGTCGCGCGCGGCGAGACCCCCGACGCGCACGGGCGCACGAACTGGGAGCGCCCGCTCGAACCCCCGTACGCCGCCGTCCGGGTCGTCCCGGCCCTGTTCCACACCCAGGGCGGCCTCATCGTGAACGAGGACGCGGCCGTCGTCCGTCCGGACGGCACCCCCGTCCCGGGCCTGTACGCGTCGGGCGGCGCGGCGGCCGGGATCTCCGGGCACGGCGCCGCCGGCTACCTGCCCGGCAACGGCCTGCTGCCCGCGTTCGGGCTCGCGTACCTGGCGGCCGGCGCCGCCGCGCGCGGGCGCACCGCTCCCACCCCGCACACCGAAGGAGAATGAGATGGCCACGACCGAACTGCTGATCAAGAACGTGCGGGTGGTCCGTCCCGACGCCGCCGACGGCACCGAGCCCGAGGCTCTGGACATCGCCGTCAACGACGGCAAGATCGTCCGCCTCGCCCCGGACCTGCCGGACGACGACGCCGCGACCGTGGTCGACGGCGGCGGCCTGCTGGCGTTCCCCGGCGTGGTGGACGCCCACCAGCACTGGGGCATCTACAACGAGCTGGCCACCGACACCCGCACCGAGAGCCGCGCGAGCGCGCAGGGCGGCGTCACCGCGTCGCTGACCTACATGCGGACCGGCCAGTACTACCTGAACAAGGGCGGCCCCTACCGCGAGTTCTTCCCCGAGGTGCTGGCGGCCTCGCAGGGCAACGCCTACGTCGACTACGCGTTCCACCTGGCGCCGATGATGGCGCAGCACATCGACGAGATCCCCTACCTCGTCGAGGAGCACGGCGTCACCTCCTTCAAGATCTTCATGTTCTACGGCAGCCACGGGCTGCACGGCCGCTCCACCGGCCAGAGCGACTTCCTGATGACACCGCCGGACGAGCGCTACGACATCGCGCACTTCGAGTTCGTCATGCGCGGGATCCAGAAGGCCCGCGAGGAGCTGTCCGACTACGCCGACCACATCTCCCTCTCGCTGCACTGCGAGACCGCCGAGATCATGACGGCGTACACCAAGCTTGTCGAGCAGGACGGCTCCCTCACCGGCCTGCGCGCCTACAGCGCGTCCCGCCCGCCGCACTCCGAGGGCCTCGCGGTCACGATCGCGTCCTACCTCGCGCACGAGACGGGCCTGCCGAACATCAACCTGCTGCACCTGTCGTCGGAGAAGGCGCTGTCGGCCGCCCTCACCATGAAGGCCGCCTTCCCGCACGTCGACTTCCGCCGCGAGGTCACCATCGGGCACCTGCTCGCCGACGTCGACACCGCGCACGGCCTCGGCGGCAAGGTCAACCCGCCGCTGCGCGACCGCGACGACGTCGAGGCCCTCTGGCGGCACGTCCTGGCGGGCGAGGTCGACTGGGTGGTCAGCGACCACGCCTGCTGCCGCGACGAGATGAAGTTCGGCGCCGACCGCGACGACATCTTCCTCGCCAAGTCCGGCTTCGGCGGCGCCGAGTACCTGCTGCCCGGCCTCGTCGGCGAGGGCACCAAGCGGGGCCTGTCCCTCCAGCAGGTCGCGCGCCTCACCTCGTGGAACCCGGCCCGCCGGTACGGCCTGGTCGGCAAGGGCGCGATCGCGGAGGGCTTCGACGCCGACATCGTCCTCGTCGACCCCGACGCGTCCTGGACGGTCCGCGCCGCCGACTCCGAGTCCACCCAGGAGTACACGCCGTTCGAGGGCTTCGCGATGTCGGCGAAGGTCACCGACACGTTCGTCCGCGGCAACCGCGTCTACACGGGCGGAAAGGTCGTCGGCGACCCCGTCGGCCGGTACGTCCCGCGCGGCCGATGAGGTTCCCTAGGATCTTCGCGTGACCAACCAGACCGCCGCACCGCCCGCCGGCGGCACCGAGGTGGCGGGGCGCGTCGCCGACGTCCTGCTGCTGTTCGCCGGCGGGCCCGAGTACCTCGGCGTCAGCGCGATCAGCCGGGAGCTCGGCATCTCCAAGGCCGTGGTGCACCGCATCCTGCAGTCGCTGCTGTCGCGGGAGATGCTGGAGACCGACCCGGGCACCGCCCGGTACCGGCTCGGCCCCGCCGCCGTCGCGCTGGGCGTGAGCGCGCTCCGCCGCTTCAACATCCGCAACGCCGCGGCGCCCGCGCTGCGCAGGCTGCGGGACGAGACGGGCGAGACGACGACGCTGTCGGGGCTCGTCGGCGACGAGCGGGTCTACCTCGACCAGTTCGAGAGCCCGTACGAGGTCAAGATGACGGTCGAGGTCGGGCGCCGGTTCCCCCTGCACGCGGGGTCGTCGAGCCGGGTGATCCTGGCGTTCCTGCCCGAGGAGCGGCGCGAGGCGATCCTCGCCCGCCCCCTCGCCGCCCTCACCGACCGCACGGTCACCGACGGGGCGGTCCTGCGCGACCGCCTCGCCGAGGCCGCCCGCGAGGGCGTCGCGGTCTCTTTCGGGGAACGCCAGGCCGACGCCGGCTCGGTCGCGGCGCCGCTGTTCGGCCCGGACGGCGAGGTGCACGGCGCGATCAGCGTCTGCGGCCCCCGCCACCGCTTCACCTCCGAGGCCGTCGACCGCTACCGCGTCCTCGTCCGCGACGCCGCCGACGAGATCACCCGTAACTGGACGACGCGGCGCTAGAACGTCCGGAAGACGCCGTCCAGTTGCAGGTCGCTGACCTGCACGAAACGGTCATGCCGACGAACCCGGGGAGGACCGGGCCGGTCGTGAGAGCCGTTCGGCGGCCGGAAACGCCCGACAGTGGACCGCGCCCTACCGCGGGGCCAGCGGCAGCCGGACGGCCGGCGGCAGCGGCGCCGGGACGGGCCTCGCACGGAACGACTGGAGCATCAGGGCCGCGAAGCGGCGGGACGCGGCCGCCCGCAGCGCGGGCGACTCGGCGCGGATGCCGTCGTTCGCCATCATCGCCAGGACCATGTCCTCCAGGACGAAGTCGCCGCGCAGCTCGCCCGCCTCCTTCGCGCGGCGGATCAGTTCGAGCAGCCCCCGGATCGCGCGGTCGCGGTCGGCGGTGAAGTCGACCGCCCGGGGGAGCTGCGATACGAACGCGTGGAACCCCCGGTCCAGGGCGTGCGCCTCCAGGAGCTTCGCGATCACCAGGCTGAAGCCGCGCCACGGGTCGTCCGCCGCCAGGCCCTCCTCGACGAGGGACGAGCACACGGCGAGCTGCTCGGAGAACGCCTCGGCGAAAAGGGCCTCCTTGGTCGGGAACCGCCGGTAGACGGTCGCGGTGCTCACCTCCGCGCGCCGGGCGATCTCCCGGACCGGCACGTCGAAGCCGTCCGCGGCGAACGCGACGCGGGCCGCCGCGAGAATGCGCGCCCGGTTGTCGACGGCGTCCGAACGCAGTTTCCGACTCACTTCGGCCGTCACGACTCTCACTTTAGTCAACCGGCCGCGAGGTCTCTTTACGGTTCGGCTCATGAGAGCTGTTCAATTTTCCCAGTACGGACCGCCCGGCGTCGTGCACGTGGCGGAGGTCGAGGAACCGCACCCGGGGCCGGGAGAGATCCGCATCGCCGTCCGGGCGTCCGGACTCGCGACGGGCGAGGTCTCCCTCCGCGCCGGGACCCTGCGCGACGCGATGCCCGCGGCGTTCCCGTGGCGCACCGGAGCCGAGGCCGCCGGCGTGGTGGACGAGCTCGGCGACGGCGTGACCGGAACCGACGTCGGCGACGAGGTGTTCGGCCTGACCCCCATGGCCGTCCGCGGCGCGAACGCCGACCACGCCGTCCTGGCCGCGTGGGCGCCCAGGCCCGCCGCGTGGAGCTGGGAGGAGGCGGGCGGTGCCGCGGGCGGTGCCGAGACCGCCACCCGGGTCTTCGACCGGCTCGCGGTCGGCGCGGGGCACACGGTGCTGGTGCAGGGCGCCGCGGGGGCCATGGGCACGATCGCCGTCCAGATGGCGGCCGCCCGCGGGGCCCGCGTCATCGGGACGGCGAGCGCCCGCAACCACGACTTCCTGCGGTCGCTCGGCGCGGAGCCGACGGTGTACGGGCCCGGCCTGGTCGAGAGGATCCGGGCGCTGGCGCCGGCGGGCGTCGACGCGGTGTTCGACTGCGCCGGCGGCGCGCTGCCCGATCTGGTGGCCGCCGCCGGGGACCCGGCGCGCGTGGTGACGATCGCCCCCGACCCCGCCGCGGGCGCCCACGGCGTCCACATGTCGCACACCGCGCCGGCCGGCGGCGGGGATGGGCCCCTGGGCGGCGCCGACCCGCAAGCGTCGCACGGCCTGCGGATCGCGGTCGACCTCGCCGCCGCGGGACGGCTGCGGGTGCCGGTCGCGGCGGCGTTCCCGCTCGCCGAGGCCGCGGCCGCCCACGAACTGAGCGAGACCCGCCACGCCCCCGGGAAGATCGTTCTGGTGAACTGACGCCGGGCGCGGCGCGGGCGGGCGCTCGCGGCCGTCGGGAGCGCCCGCCCGGGGCGGATGTCAGTGCTCCGGGCGCTCCAGCGCGACCCTGGGCAGGACGCGGGCGAGGGGAGCGGGGAGCCACCAGGCGCGGTCGCCCAGCAGGCGCATGACCGCCGGGACGATCAGGCAGCGGATCACGACCGCGTCGAGCAGGACGGCGACGGCGAGGCCGAGGCCGAACTGCCGGAGCATCCGGTCGGGGCTGAGGACGAACGCGCCGAACACGACGATCATGATGGCGCCGGCGGCCGTGATGACCTTGCCCGTGGCGGCGAGGCCCTCGCGGACCGCGTGCGCCGAGTCGCGGGTGCGCTCCCACTCCTCGTGCATGCGGGACACGAGGAACACCTCGTAGTCCATCGACAGCCCGAACACGATCGCGAAGATCATCACCGGGATGAAGGACTCGATCGGGCCCGGCGGGACGCCGAACCGGCCGTCCTGGAAGACGAGGGCGATCGCGCCGAGCGCGGCGGCGATCGACAGCAGGTTCAGCGCCGCCGCCTTGAGCGGGATCAGCAGCGACCGGAACACCACCATCAGCAGCAGGGCCGACAGCCCGACGACGACGGCGACGAACAGCGGCATCCGGTCGGCGACGGAGTCGGCGAAGTCCTGCGCGGCGGCCGTCGGGCCGCCGACGAGGTACTCGGCGCCGGTGCGGTCCGCCAGGGACGGCAGGACGCCGTCGCGGAGGTCGTGGACCAGGTCGGCCGTCCGCTCGTCCTGCGGGGACGTCTCCGGGTAGGCGATCACGGTGTGCGCCCCGCCGTCGGCCGAGGGGAACGCCGGGCTCGCCGAGGCGATGCCGGGGGCGTCGCGCAGCGTCTCGCTCAAATCCGCGGGCGAGCCCTCGGTGACCACGATCAGCGGCCCGTTGAAGCCCGGCCCGAAGCCCTCGGCGAGCAGGTCGTACGCCTGGCGGCTGGTGCTCGAGGCGGCGCCGTTGCCCGCGTCGGCGAAGCCGAGCCGCAGGTCGAGCGCGGGCGCCGACAGCCCCAGCAGCAGGACGACCGGGATCAGCAGCGCGGGCCACGGGCGGCGCTGCACCGCCGCGCCGAGCCGCCGCCACCGCTCGTCCCGCACCTTGTGCGCCCGCTTGCGGACGTGCCGCCGGATGCGGTCGCCGAACACGGCGAGCAGCGCGGGCAGCATCGTCAGCGCGGCCGCCATCGTCATCAGGACGGTCAGCGCGACGGCGAGCGCCACGCCCTGCAGGGCGCCGAGGCCGAGCACGATCAGGCCGAGCAGCGCGATGATCACGGTGCAGCCGGCGAAGAAGACGGTGCGCCCGGCGGCGTCGAGGGCGGTGCGGGTCGCGGCGGCGGGGTCGGCGCCGCGGATCAGCTCGTGCCGGAACCGGTAGAAGATCAGCAGCGCGTAGTCGACGCCGACGCCGAGCCCGATCAGCATCATGATCGGCGGGGTGAAGTCGGCGACGGTGAACACGTGCGAGGCCAGCGCGATCAGCCCGACCGCGCCGCCGACCGCGAACAGCGCCGTGGCCAGCGGCAGCGCCGCCGCGACGAGGGAGCCGAACAGGAACACGAGGATCACCAGGGCGGCGAGCATCCCGGCGCCCTCGGCGGCGCCGCCCCCGCCCTCTTCGGCGCCCCGCACCGGGTCGCCGCCGAGCTCGATCCGCAGCCCGTCGCCCGCGGCGCCCTGCGCCGTCTCCATGATCTCGGTGACGTGCTCCTTCGGGACGTCCTCGGCCGACCCGTCGAGGGTGACGGCCGCGTACCCGATCGTCCCGTCCTCGCTGAGGCCCCCGCCGCCGCGCGGGTCGAACGGGCCGCCGACCTCGGCGACGCCCGGCAGTCCCCGGACCTTGTCGAGCATCGGCTCGACGACCGCCCGGTTCCCGCGCAGTCCCGCGGCGTCCTGCATGACGATCTGGACGGTCGCGCCCGCCTGCACGGACCCGTGCCGCTCCATCAGGTCCGACGCGGCCTGCGAATCCGTCCCCGGGAGCGAGAAGTCGTTGTGGTAGGCGCTGCCCGCGGCCTGCGAGCCGACGGTGATCCCGGCGACGACCACGACCCAGAGCAGCAGGGCCGTCCAGCGGTGCCGCTGCGACCAGGACGCCAGCCGCCCGAAGACGCCTGGACGCGCGTCCTGCGACCCCGCGCGGGCCGATTCGGCGGTGTTCGCGCTCATCCGGCTCACCGCCCCGCCCCGCCGCGGCCCGCGACCCGGGCGCCGACGACCGCGCCCACGACGGCGCCGGCGAGCGGCAGACCGGCGAACAGGGCGAGCAGGGCGGCGTCGCCCTCGACGTCGAGGGTGGTGTCCAGCACGAAGTGGAAGAAGATGGCGATGGTCTCGGTCAGGACGAAGCCGACCGCCCCGCCGACGAGGAAGCCGACGAGCGCGGCGCCGGCCTTCTTGCTCGCAGTCGATGTCATGCCCCCACGGTGGAGGCGCGGAGTCCCCCGCGGCATCGGCCTGCGGACGGCATCGGCGCTACCGCCCCGGTTGCGCGGGGCCCGCCGCGGCTACCGCTCCGGTTGCTGCCCGCTCATCCAGCGGGGGCTGACCATCGCCGACTCGTAGGCCATGACGACGAGCTGCGACCGGTCCCGCACGTCCAGCTTCGACATGATCCGGCTGACGTGCGTCTTGGCCGTCGCGGGGCTCAGCACGAGCTTCGCGGCGATCTCGTCGTTGCTCAGCCCGGCCGCGACCAGCAGCATCACCTCGCGCTCCCGGTCGGTGAGCGCGTTCAGCCGCGGGCCGGGCGCGGGCGCGGTGACCCGCCCGGCGAACTCCGCGATCAGCCGCCGGGTGACCGACGGGGTGATCAGCGCGTCGCCGCGCGCCGCGACCCGGACGGCATGGATCAGCTCCTCGGGCTCGGTGTCCTTGAGCAGGAACCCGGCGGCGCCCGCGCGCAGCGCCCCGTACACGTACTCGTCGAGGTCGAAGGTGGTGAGGATGACGACGCGGACGTCGTCCAGCCGCCGGTCCCGCGCGATCCGCCGGGCCGCCTCGAGGCCGTCCATGCCCGGCATCCGGATGTCCATCAGGACCACGTCCGGGCGCAGCTCGCGGCACGCGGCGAGGGCCCGCTCCCCGTCGGCGGCCTCGCCGACGACGGTGATGTCCTCCTCGTCGTCGAGGATGGAGCCGAACCCGGCCCGCACCAGCCGCTGGTCGTCCGCCAGCAGGACCTTGATCATCGTTCGTCTCCGTTCCGGTACGGGAGGCGGGCGCGGACCAGGTGGCCGCCGTCCGGCCCCGGGCCCGCGGTGAGGTCGCCGCCGAGCGCGCGGGCGCGCTCGCGCATCCCCAGGATGCCGCTGCCGGGGACCGCGGCGTCCTCGCCGGCGGGGGCGGCGCCGCGGCCGTCGTCGGCGACCTCGACCAGCACCTCCCGGGCGCCCCGCTCCACGCGGACGGTCACGTGCGCGGCGCCCGCGTGCCGCACCACGTTCGTGAGGGACTCCTGGACGATGCGGTAGGCGGCCAGCCCGACCTCGGTGGGCACCGGGCGGTCCGCGCCGTCGACGCGGGTGCGCACGTCCAGGCCCGCGGCCCGCGCGGGCTCGACCAGCTCGCCGATCCGGTCCAGGCCGGGGAGGGGCGCGGTGGGCGCGTCCTCGTCGGCCTGCCGCAGCACGCCGAGCGTCGCCCGCAGCTCCCGCAGCGCCTCCCGGCTCGTCTCCTTGATCGCCGCCAGCGCCGCCTCGGCCTGCGCCGGGTCGCGGTGGAAGCGGTGCAGCGCGGTGCCCGCCTGCACGTTGATCAGCGAGATGTGGTGCCCCGTGACGTCGTGCAGCTCCCGGGCGATGCGCAGCCGCTCGTCGCCCGCCGCCCGCCGCTCGGCCTCGGCCAGGAAGACGCGGCGGCTGTGCCGCACCCAGCCGAGCGCCACCATCGCCACCACCCAGCCCGCCAGCATGAACAGCGCGACACCGTTGACGTCGCCGTTGCCGGACAGCGTACCGAGCGCGGTGCCGATGACGATCAGTGCCGCGATGCCCGACGCCGCCTGCAGCCGTCCCCGGGACGCCAGCAGGTACAGCGCCAGGACCGGCGCGATCATCAGCGGCCCGTCGTAGGTGCTGACGACGTAGTAGACGCCCGTCGCGACGGTCGACACGATCGCCGCGGCGAGTCGCGCCCGCCGGGCGAACAGGACCCCGCAGGCGATGTAGATCAGCACCCAGCCGGCCGCGGTCTGCGCCCACGGCTCCTCGCGCGCGCCGATGAGCGACCGCATGCTGCCGACGGCGACCACCACCAGCACCGCGACGGCGAGCGCCTCGTCCGTCACACGCCATCGAGCACGCATGCGGCCAGCCTAGACGGCCGGACGGCCGCGGCGGCTCGGCGCGAAGATGCGACCCGCCATGCGACCGGCGGTGTACGCGCGCCCCGCCGCCCGCAACTCGCGCGGTAGGGCCGCGCCCGATAGTTAGCCTTTGCGTTAACCATCGCCCGCCTGTAATATTTAGCCCCGTGGCACAGTATTCGGCACAACTGGACGGGGTGTTCGCGGCGCTCGCGGACCCGACCCGGCGCGCCGTCGTCCGGCGCCTCGGCCGCGGGCCCGCGAGCGTCGGCGACCTCGCCGGCGAGTTCCCGATGACCCTTCCCTCGTTCATGAAGCACGTGCGGACGCTCGAGGCGAACGGGCTGATCCGCACGATCAAGACCGGCCGGGTGCGCACGTGCGTGCTCGACCGCGAACGGCTCGCCCTGATCGACGACTGGCTCGCGGAGCAGCGTCGGCTGTGGGAGGAGCGCACCGACCGCCTCGAGCGGTTCGTCACCGACCCGGAGGAGGACCCGAAGTGAATCCCGATCTCGATCTCGGCCTGGAGCGGATCATCCGCGCCCCCCGCGCCGCCGTGTGGCGGGCGTGGACCGACCCGTCCCGGCTCGAACGGTGGTGGGTCCCGGCGCCGGCACGCTGCCGGGTGGAGCGCTTGGACCCGCGGCCCGGCGGCGCGTTCGTCACGCGCTACAGCGACGACGGGGCGGCGTTCGTCCCGCACATGGACGCGTGCTTCCTCGCCGCGGAGGAACACGAGCGCCTCGTGTTCACCAACGCGGTCGACAGCACGTGGGCGCCCGTGACTCCCGAGCCGGTCGCGATGACCGCGACGATCACGCTGGCCGACCACCCGGACGGCACGGCCTACCGGATCGTCGTCCGGCACGGCGACCCGGAGGCCCGCGCCCTGCACGAGAAACTCGGCTTCGCCGAAGGCTGGGGCACCGTCGCCGCCCAGCTCGCCGCGTTCGCGGAGGGCACCCGATGAGACTCGCCCTCACCCAGTTCCTCACGCTCGACGGCGTCGGCCAGGGCCCCGGCTCGCCGGACGAGGACCCCTCGGACGGGTTCGCCGGCGGCGGCTGGCTCGTCCCGCACATGGACGGCGCGTTCGCCCGGCGGGCGTCCGAATGGCTCGACCTCGCCGACGGACTGCTGTTCGGACGGCGGACCTACGAGGCGTTCGCGCGCGACTGGCCGCGGATCACCGACCCGGCCGACCCGTTCGCCGAGCGGATGAACTCCCTGCCGAAGTACGTCGTGACCGGCACCCTCACCGAGGGGTCCTGGCACCCCACGACCGTTCTCGGGGGCGACCCGGTCCGGACGGTGGCCGAGCTCAAGGCGCGGCCGGGCCGGGAACTCCAGATCCACGGCAGCGCCCGCCTCGGCGACGTGCTGCTGGCGGCGGGCCTGGTCGACACGCTCCGCCTGGTGGTCGCCCCGGTCGTCCTGCGGTCCGGTCGGCGGCTGGTGTCCGGCGCGGGCGAGTCGTCCGGGCTGCGCCTGCTCCGCCACGAGGCCACGCCGAACGGCCTGCTGCTCCTGGAGTACGAGGTGGCCGGCCGTGCGCGCCGGGGCGCGTACGAGGGCGTCGCCGCGCTCGTCTAGGACCGGAGGCGGCCGGGGGAGGCGCGACTCCGGTCGCCGTAGCCGTCGACGAAGCGGGCCGGGAGGCGGGCGGACCCGGCGCGTTCGGCGTCGGTGGCCGGCCGCCGCCGGCGCGCCCCGTCAGAGGCGCGACTCCACCTTCGCCATGATGGCGAGGATCGCCGTGCGGGCGTCCTCGGCGACGTCGTCCAGGGCCTCCCGGGCGAGGTCGAGGTGCTCGCGCGCCAGTTCCATGGTCCGGTCCAGGCCGCCGGACGACTCGATGAGCGCGCGCACGGCCGGCAGGTCGCCGGCGGTGAAGGACGGCGACAGCAGGAGTTCGGCGAGCGCGCCCGAATCGTCGGCGGCGAGCGCCGACAGCGTCGGCGCGCCGAAGAGACCCAGCATGTGGTCGGTTCCGACGGACTTGTCGAGGTCGCCCGGGGTGAGGTCGAGGCAGTCGTCGAGCATCTGGAAGGCGATCCCGAACTCGCGGCCGAACAGCGAGAGCGCCCGGACCTCCCGTTCGGCGCGGGCGGCCTCCGCGGCGCCCAGCAGGCAGGTCATCTGGAAGAGGACGCCGGTCTTGCGCTCGGTGAGCTCGAGGTAGTCCTGGAGCGCGTAGGTGGTGTCGAAGGTCCGCTCGATGTCGAGGAGCTGGCCGTGGGCGAGCTCGCTCAGCGTGCGGCTGACCAGCATGGCGACCCCGGCGCCGAGGTCGGCCGATTCGGTGCCGGCCAGCGCGAACGCGGCCAGTCCGGCGAGGGAGGCCCGTTCGGGGCCGACGAGCGTGTGCGCGGTCGGTTGCCCGCGCCGCAGCGCCGCCCGGTCGACCACGTCGTCGTGGATCAGCGACGCCAGGTGGACGAGCTCCACCAGGGCGCCGAGCCTGACCAGCCGCGCCGGGTCCACCGGGACGTCGCCCACGCATGCCGCCAGCAGACCCGAGCGCAGGCTCTTGCCCGGGTTGGCGGCCAGTGCGGCCACCGGGCCCCGCAGGGACGGCCCGAGCCCCGCGGCGAGCTCGTCCACCCTCGCCAGGACCCGCGCGGAATAGCCCAGCTCCGCGCCGGGGGCCGGGCTCTGGACGGCGGTCATTCGGTCGGCTCCGGTTCCATGTGCTTGAACGGCGCGTTCATCTCGATGTCGGGGGCCGCCGCCACGGCGTCGTGAACCTGGCCGTACACCGCGGGATTGTTCATGTAGGCGTACACTTCCCGCCTGTTCATCCCCAGTGTGGGTACGAGCGAATCCCGGTACAGCGTGAGGGCGAGCTTGGATTCGTCGGCGGTCAGAACGGTCTGTACGAGGCCGGTGATGATGAAGGACGCGTCGTCGAGGTGTTCCTGGGTGACGACCTCGGGCGAATCGGGATCGTCGAGCACGCCCGCCATGAAGTCGCGGTACTTGGTGTAGTACTGGTTCGCGTACGCGACTTCGTCCGCCCTGCCCTGCCGGTCTTTCAAGCGATCCACGAGTGACTGGGAGTTCACGTAGGTGAGTTCGACCAGCAGCTTTCCGGTCAGGCTCTCCAGGAAGAACTCGTCGCGCACTTTGTCCGCGAGCGGGTTTTCCTCCCTGAGCGGAAGGCGGTAGTAGTCCGACAGCGACCCCAGTACGACGCATTCGAGCATGACCCCGCCCGGAACTTGGGTCTTCCCGTCGCCGCCCGCGAAAACGACCGACCCGGAGTCGCCGGCGCTGCTGAAGAACTCGGTGTAGATCAGGTCCTGGTACATGACGGTCCCGATCGGTGTGCTCACGGGCGCCTGGACTCCGATCGCCACGATCGTGCTGGAGGTGTACCCGGTCGTCCGCCCGACCTTCTCGATCGCCATCCCCGGCTGGGGGTCGGCGATCCCCGTCCCCGGCCCCGCGCACGGCAGGGCGGCGGCGGACGTGGACGCGGACGCCTGGCCGATCGGGAGGCGCACGTCGAGGGCGTCGAGCGTCAGGTCCATCCGGGTCAGCAGGCAGGCGCCGAACGAGTCGCCCGCGGCGACCATGCCGACGACCGGGTGGTCGGCCGAGACCGGGGGCATCAGGTCCTGCGCCACCTCCAGGGTGTAGGCGTCCTGGTCGGTCAGCTGCGCGATGGCCCCGTCGACCTTCGTCCCCGCCGCGGGCATGGGGGCCCAGCGCTTCAGGGTCGCGATTTTGTCGCGCGATGTGCCGCCGTCGTAGGCGCCGGGCTGGATGATCGCCTCGCCCACCTTGCCGCGCCCCATCCGCGCGATCACGTGGTTGCAGGTCAGCACGCAAACCGTGTCGTCGGTGTTGTCGACCACGAAGAGGCCGAGCGTGCCGGCCGTCACGCCGTCGACGGGGTTGGAGACGCTGGCGCCCTGCCGCGGCGGGCGCATCCGCTCGGTGATCTCCTGCCCGGCCGCCGCCCGCGCCGGCGCGAGGGCCGTCTGCGCCCCCGACGAGAACGGGCCGGCCTGGATCACGTCGACCTGGTACGTCGTGGAGTCGACCTCGACCGTGCGCGGCAGCAGCCGGCGGCGCGATACCAGGGCCTCGCGGCGCTTCTTGGCGACCAGGACGACGACGGCGGGCTCTTCCGTCGTGACGCCGGCCCGGCGGCGGAAGCCGATCCCGACCCCGGTGACGTTCGGGTCCGAGCCGTAAGCGTCGTAGATCTGCTGCCTGGCGCGTTCCAGCTTGCTTTGGTCGTCCCCGCAGTAGTTCATGGTCCTCCGTCGTCAGTTCAAAGGGGGAATCGGCTGCGGCTGGCGGCCGCGACGCTGCAGGTCGCTGAGCCCGCCGAGCCAGATCTCCGCCACATGGTCGTCGGCGGGGTCGAAATGGGGGGACAGGGTCGCGACGCCGAGCGCGACGAACGCCAGCAGGTCCCGCTTCCCGTCGGCGTCGGCCTGCGCCGCCTGCCGTCCGATGCCCGCCAGCATCCTGCCCTGCGCCGCGCCCAGCAGGCCCAGCGCGATCAGCGCGTCGGCGCCCGCCCAGGCCCGCGCCAGGCGCTCGGGGTCGAGCCTGCGCTCGGCCGCCCGCAGGCGGGCCGGCGTGGCGCGCTCCGCTCCCTCGGCGGACTCCCCGAAGCCGCGGAACTCCACCGGATAGACGGCGCCGACCCGCGCGACCTGGAGCAGCATCTCCCGCCGCCGGGAGAGCGGTGCCGCGGCGGCGCCGGACCGCCCGCCCGGGGCCCCGGCGTCCGGTGCCCCCGCGGCGGCCGTCGGGTCGGCCTGGGCGGAGCCGGACCCGCCCAGCATCGTGGCGGTCACGGCCGTGACCGAGCCGGCGACGGCCGTCTTCCCGAGGAATCCGCGTCGGGAGACCTGGGGGGATCGCTTTCCGTAATCGGGTCGTGCGGTATTTTCAGCAGAAGTCATCGGACCACCGTTTCGTAGCTGAACGATCCGCAGAGTTGATCACCAGCGGCACGTTAGCCCGAAGCCCGGTAAACGCTCGAAAAATGGCCGCATCCGGCCAGGGGTCTTTGGAACCGGGCCTGATCTGACGGAACTCGCCAATTCTGGACCGGCGGTTCCGGCCGTTTCTGCCAATCGCGCTTCGGAGCATTGACACCAAGATCGTCGCGTGTTGCGATCATGGCGATCAACGTCCGGGGGCGTTCGCATACCACGTGTGCGGACGCCCTTCTCCTGGGTGGGGAAGTGAAATGCGACAACGCGGCCTTTTCATCGCGGGAACCTGCTTCACCGTTCTCGCGGCCTCGTCGGCGGTGGCGCCGGCGGCACCGGCCGCGGCGCCGGGCCGGTGGGTCGCGATGGGCGACTCCTACCAGGCCGGCGTCGGCGCGGCCGACTACTACCCCGACAGCGGCGACTGCCACCGGTCGCAGTACTCGCACCCGGCGCTGCTCGACGCCGACGGCGTGCTCGGCGGCGACTTCACCTTCGTCGCCTGCAGCGGCGCCACCACCCAGGACGTCCACGACGGCAAGTCGGGCGAGCCGTCGCAGTTCGAGGCGCTCGGCACCGACGTCTCCCACGTGACCCTCGGCATCTCCGGCAACGACATGGGGTTCGCCGACGTCGTCACGGCCTGCGTCAAGGCATCCGCGCTGAAGACCTGCGAGGGCGATCAGGACGCCAAGCTCCAGACCGCCTTCGACAGGCTCAACGAGGGCACCACGGCGAACACCAACCGTGTGCAGGAGATCTTCAAGGAGATCATGCGGCGCGCTCCCCAGGCGCGGATCTTCGTGCCGACCTATCCGAAGTTCTTCCCCGACGAGGGCGGGAGGGACGGCACGTCGAACGTGCCGTGGCCCACCCAGCGCTGCCAGATGATCCGGCTCACCGACCAGTTGTGGATGAACAGCTGGGTCCAGCGGCTCGACAACTACCTCGTCACCTCGGCCACCATCGCCGGGGCCGTGCCGATCGACCTCTACGACTCGAGCGACGGCCACGAGATCTGCCCCCCGCAGGGCGCGGAGCGGTTCCTCAACGGAATCGTGCCCACCAAGCGCGAGGAGTCCTTCCACCCGACCCGGGCCGGCTACGCCAACACCGCGTGCATCGTCCGGGAGGCGTTCCTGCGGCCGGCCCCGGCCGCCCGGGTGGCCGGCGACGCCGGGGTGACCCGGAAGGCGAACGATGTCACGGTCCAGCCGGGCCAGACGGTCCGGGTCCCGGTCGCGCTGGCGGGCGGCGGTCTCGGCGCGGGGTTCGGCGCGACCTGGCAGGAGGGGGACGTCACGATGCGGGTGGTGTCGCCGAACGGCGAGCGGACGTCCGAAGCGCGGCACCGCCGGAACGGCACCAAGCGGGCCTCCTACGACAGCGTGTACGTGCCCGGCGCCGCGGCCGGAGGCTGGAAGGTGGAGCTGACCGGCGGCGACCGGCCGACGCGGGTCCGCGTCACCACGACCGAGCTCGCGCGGCCCAAGAGCCCGCCGAAGGCCGAGATCACCATGAAGCGGACCGGCCCCGACACCGTGGTTCTTGACGCCTCCGAGTCGACCGGCTCGGGCGGCGGCGAGGTCGAGAAGTACCTGTGGGAGTTCGCCGACGGGACGCTGGCCACCGGTGCGAAGGTCACCCACACCTACGCCGAGCCCGGCACCTACACCGTCAGCCTCGCCATCACCGGCGACGACGGCCAGATGGGATTCGGCGCGGCCGAGCCCGTCACCGTCACCGAATGATCCGCGCCGAAGGAGACGGGACGTGGGCGTGCCGGCGAGGCCGATGGCGCTGACGGTGCCCGGCTGCGTGCTGGTGGTCGTCGGAGCAGTGCTGCTGCTCAAGGGCCTGTACGACTGGTCCGGCCGCACCGACCTCGCCGCCGCGCGGCCGCTGCAGGGCGAACGCGTCGCGGTGTTCCCGGCCGCCGCGCTCGTCGCCGCGGGCGCGTTGCCACTGCACCTGGCCGGCGAACGCGGGCCCGCCCTGGTGGTTCTGGTCACCGCGCTCGTCCCCGTGCTCCTGGTCATACCGGGGATCTCCGGGGGCTCCATGGCCTTCTATGCGTGCCTGGCCACGGTGCCGGTCGGCGCGGCGCTGGCGCTGCGCGCGGTACTGGCGCCGAAGACGCCGGTCACCGTCCTCGCGATGCTGGTGTTCGCCCTGGTCGCCGTGGCCGGGAGCCTCCTGCTGGCCGGTCTTTCGGACGCCGTGCCGTTCATGGCGGCGTTCAGCGAGGAGGAGGCGCGCCGGGCGGCGGCCGGACGCCTGACGGCGGGGCTGGCGGGCCCGGCCCTGGCGGCGGCGCCGGTGCTGCTGCTGCTCGCCGACCGCAAGGTCGCCGCGGGGCTCGCCGCGCCGTTCGCGCTGGTGGCGCTCATCGTCGTCCTGGACTCCCAGACCCTGGCGGCGTGGGCGGCCTACCTCGTCGCCGGGCCGCTCGCCATGGGCACCTCGGTCCACCTCCTGTTCACCGACCGATGACGACCGACCACACTTTGGAGACGCCCGTGACCGAGCAGGTCGATGTCCTCGTCGTCGGCGGCGGCCCCGCCGGCACCGCGGCGGCCGCCGCCCTCGCCCGCCGGGGCCTGCGGACGGCGCTCTGCGACGACCCGCCGGGGGGAACGTTCCACGACGTCATCGTCAGCGGCCCCGCCCGCCATGCCCTGGGGACGCTCGGCGGATGGGACGAGGCGTCCACGCGTCCGATCGAGACGCTCGACCTGTGGTTCGGCGCCCGCACCCGGCGCGTGATCGACGACGCGGGGATGGCCGTGTGCGACGGCGCCCGGCTGACCGCGTCGCTCCGCGTTGCCGCCGCCGAGGCGGGGGCCGTGCCGCTGGGCGGACGGGTGACCGGCCTGGACCGCACCGGCGACGGCCACCGCGCGACACTGGCGGACGGCTCGGTCGTCACCGCCGCGCACGTCGTCCTCGCCACCGGAGCCGCCTCGAGCCGCCGGCATGCCGGCGGCGATGCCGGCGCCGCCGGCGCGCGGTCGCAGTGCGCGCGCCGCTTCACCGGTGTCGAGGCCGATGACCGGATCCTGCTCCAGCTGGTCACTCCCGACGCCGCCGACCCCAAGGCCCAGCCGTCCTGCGTCTGGGTGCTGCCCGCCTCCGGCGGCGGGGTCACGATCAGCGTCACCGGAGGCGGCCGGGACCCGGAGGCCCTGATGGCCGGGGCCCTCCAGGGGCTCGCCGAGGCCGATCCGCGGTTCGCCGGAGCACGCCCGGACGGCCCGCTCTCGTGGGGCCCGGTCGACAGCGGCTTCGCCCCCGAGCAGGCGGTGGACGACGGCCGCCTGGTGGTCGGCGACGCCGCCGGCCTCGTCAACCCGTTCACGGGCGAGGGGCTGAGCTACGCGGTGCAGAGCGGGCTGCTGGCCGCCGAGTCCATCGCCCGCCACCCCGGCGACCCCGAGGCGGCGGCGCGCTCCTACGGCAGGGCGCTCGCCCGGGCGTTCGTCGGCTACTTCGAGACGGCCCGGCACGCCGCCCGGCGCTACCACCTCGCCTGGCGGGTGCTCGCGGCGACCGCCGAGAGCGACCACCCGTTCTTCTCCAAGGGCCGCCGGGCGGTGCTGCTGCCCGAGGGCATCGCGGGCGTGACCGCCGCCGAGCCCTTCGACGCGGGCGCGGAGGAGTCGCTGCTGCTGCAGCCCTTCCTCGCCGGCTGCGACGAGGTGTCGGTCGCGGCCGTCCGGCGGGAGTGGCCGTTCATCGCGCGGATGCTCATCACCGGCGGCGGGCCCACCCACCGCAGCCTCCGGCCGGCGGTGCTGCTGTGCGCCGGCCTCATGAGCGCCGGCGCGTTCCCCGACATCGGACGCGTCACGACCGGCTCGGCCATCGAGCTGGCCTCGCTCGGCGGGCTGGCCTTCCTCGGCCCGGCGGCGCCCGCGCTGCCCGGCGGCCGGGGCGTCGACTGGTCGTCGGCCACCACGGTCCTCGCCGGGGACTTCCTCCTCGCCCAGGCGTGCACGCTGGTCGCCAAGCACGCACCCGAGCTGTCGTGGTCGTTCTCCGACTGGCTCGCGGAGCTGACGGTGCTGCGGGCCCGGTACCTGGACGCCGCCCCGGGCACCTCGGCCACCGACGTGTTCGCCGCGATGTTCGAGTATCCGCTCCGGGCGGGGGCGCTGCTCGCGGACGCGCCCTCCGGGGCCGTCGCCCCGCTCCGCGAGTTCGGCCGGCACTGCGGCCGCGCCTTCGTGCACGCCGAGGACCTCCTCGCGCTGCGCGGGGAGCGCACCCGCCTGGACACCTCCCTGGCGGCGATGCTCGACGGGCGGGTCTCGGCCCTCCCGGAGCTGCTCGACGAGCCCGGACTCACCGCCGCGCGGCTCGCCGCCGACGCCGGGCTGCGCGATGCGGCGCTCGCCGCGGCGGCCGCCGCCTGCCTGGAGGAGCGCGGCCTCGCGCGGAAGGCCGCCGCCGAGCTGACGGAGGACCTGCCCGCGCGTGTCCTGCTCGGCTTCGCCGACGCGGTGGCCGCGCCCGCCGCGTCCGGAGGGCACCGGTGAGGGACGCTTTCGAGGTGCTGCACGCCCTGTGCGTGAAGGGGACGGCGGGAACCGCGCACCTGACGCTGATGACCGGCCGCCCCGAGCCCGCCGTCCGGCGCGCCGCGCAGGACCACGCCGCCGCGGGCACGGCGGTCTTCGTGGCCGCCCGCGAGGCGTGGCGGGTCACCGCCCGGGGACGGTCGCTGCACGCGGCGGAGCTGCGCGCGGACCTCGCGCCCGATGCCGCCGGGGTGCTGCGCGCCTGCCACGAGCGGTTCCTGCCGCTCGACCACCGCGTCAAGGACCTGTGCACCCGCCGGCAACTCGGGGAGACGGCCGAGGCGGCCGCCCGCGCGGAACTGGCGGAGCTGCACCGGGACCTGCTCGCGGTGGCGGAGCGGATGGCCGGCGCACGGCCCCGCTACGCCAGGTACGCGAGCCGCCTCACCGCCGCGCGCGACCGCTTCGAGTCCGGGGACTCCACCGCGCTGACCGGCGTGCTCTGCGACTCCTACCACGAGGTCTGGATGGAACTGCACCGCGACCTGCGGCTCACCCTGGAGCTGCCGTGACCGCCGGGCTCCTGGAATGGCTCGACGCGCCGTCGGCGTCCGAAGGACTGCGGTACCTGACCGACGACGGCACCTGGGAGTCCGTCCCGTACACGCGGCTCGCCGAGCTCGTCCGCGCGACCGCCCGCGACGTGCGCGACCACGGGCTCACCACCGGGCAGGCCGTCGCCGTCCTGCACCGGACCGGGCCCGGGTTCGCCGCCGCGTTCTTCGGGGTCCTCGCGGCCGGCGGCACCCCGGCGCCGCTCGCCCCGCCCGCCGCCCTCGGCGACACCCGGCGGTGGCGTGCGCACGCGGCGCACGTGATCGAGGAGTGCGGCGCCGCCCTGGTCCTCGCGGAACGGGACCTGGCCGAGGTGGCGGCCGACGTCGCCGGGCCGTCCCGCGCGGTCCTCCCGCCCCCGGACGCGCGCGACGCCGCGCCCGGATCGTGGACGCCGGCGGAGACGGCCCTCCTGCAGTTCACCTCGGGTTCGCGCGGCAGGGCCCGCGGCGTCAGGGTGAGCCGGGGCAACCTGGAGGCCAACATCGCGATGATCGGGCAGCGCTGGGCCGACCGGGCGGCGGGCACCGGCGTGTCCTGGCTGCCGCTGTACCACGACCTCGGTCTGATCTTCGGGTTGCTCACCCCGGTGGTCCGAGGGGAGTCCGTCGGGCTGATGCGGCCCGAGCAGTTCGTCCAGCAGCCGCTGCGCTGGCTGCGCGAGCACCACGGCCGGCCGGGCACGGTCATGCTGGTGCCCAACTTCGGCCTGGAGTACGTCGTGCGGCGCGTCCGGCCCGACCGGCTCGGCGGGCTGGACCTGTCCGGGGTCGAGGCGATCGTCACCGGCGCGGAACGGGTCCGCCTGGACGCGGCCGCCGCGTTCCTGGAGCTGCTCGGCCCCTGCGGCCTGCGCCCGTCGGCGCTGAGACCCGCCTACGGGCTGGCGGAGGCCACGCTCGGCGTCTCCTGCGCACCGCTGGGCCGGGTCGCGAGAGCCGTCGCGGTCGCCCCCGGACCCGTCCGGATGGGCGAGCCGCTGCCGCTGGTCGGCTCGGCGACGGTCTCGCGCCGCCCGCCCGCCGGACCCGGGACCTGGCACGTGGGCTGCGGGACTCCGCTCGACGGGCTCACGGTGCGGATCGTCGACGACGCCGGCCGCGCTCTCCCGGACGGGAGCCTCGGAGAGATCGCCGTGCGCGGGCCGTCGGTGGCGCTGGGCCACACCAGCGAACAGGAGGACCGGGCCACCCGGTTCGAGGACGGCGAGCTGTTCACCGGCGACGCGGGCTTCCTGCTCGACGGGGAGCTGTACGTGGTGGGCCGCATCGGCGACAGCCTCCAGGTGCGCGGGCGCAACGTGTACGTCGAGGACCTCGAAGCGGCGCTCGCGGAGGAAGGGCTGCTCACCCGGCAGCGGACCGCCGTGCTCGCCGGGTACCTGGGTGACGAGCCGACCGTGTGCGTGCTCACGGCGGCGCCGTCCGCGGAGAACGTCGTCGCCTGCCTCGCCCCGCTGGTGGGTCCGGACGTGACCGTCCGCGTCGTGCGGGTGAAGGCGGGCGTGATCGCGCTGACCTCCAGCGGCAAGCCCCGCCGCCGCACGATGTGGCGGCGGCTGCTGGCAGGGGAGATCGACGGCCCGCTGCTGGCCTCGTCCGAGCACGCGGGGGCCCGGCCGTGACGCCGCCGCTGTACGGGGCCGGCCTCACCGGCCCGCACGTGGACGCCTTCCGCGACCGGGTCCGCGCCGCCGTGGACGACGGGATCATGCCGCTGGTGCCGGCGGCGGAGGAGGCGGGCGAGTTCCCCCGCGCGGCGCTCGCCGCGCTGGGCCGCACCGGGCTGATCCGGGAACGCTGGACGCCGGGTCCGGGCGGCGATCCGGGGCGCGCCGCGATCCTGGCGGAGGAACTGGCCCGGGCGGGCGGTGTCGGCATCGGCGTCGGCGTCGTGGTGGAGACCGTGGCCGCGGCCCTCACCCGGTACGGCCGGTCGGACCTGCTCGCGGGCACGCTGGAGGGCGTGCTGAGCGGCGATCTGGTCGGCTGCTTCGGCGCGTCCGAGCCCACCGGCGGCTCGGATCTGAACGGCATCGCGACCACGGCGGTCCGGGACGGGACGGGCTGGCGGGTGCGCGGTGAGAAGAAGTTCCTGTCGCTGGGGCGTGCCGCCGACTTCGCCCTGCTCCTGTGCCGTACGGGCGACTCGGGCCTCGCCGCCCTCAGCCTGGTCCAGGTCCCCGCCGAGGGTTTGCGCGAGGTCCGCAGGCTGACCAAGCTGGGCACCGCGTCGCTGGACACCACCTGGACGGCGGTCGACACGTGGGTCCCCGGCGAGGCGATGGTGGGCCGCCCCGGGCTCGGCCTGACCGTGGCGACGTGGGCGCTGAGCCACGAGCGGATGGCCGTCGCGGCGCACGCGGTCGGGGTGTGCGAGCTGGCGATCGGGCTGGCCTGCGCGCACCTGCACCGCCGCGAGCAGTTCGGCCGGCCGCTGATCGAGCACCAGGCGCTCCGCCTGCGGCTGGCGCGGCTCCAGGCCGAACTGGTCGTGCTGCGCTCCGGGGTGCACGGCGCGGCCGCGACGGCGTTCCAGCCGGGCGGCGCGGGCGCGCGGGAGGCGGCCGCGCTGAAGGTCACCGCCGTCCGGTTCGCGGAGAAGACGGTCACCGAATGCATGCACCTGTTCGGCGGCGCCGGATACCTGGAGGACGAGACACCCATGGCGAGGATGTGGCGGGACGTCCGGATCGGCCGGGTCGGCGGCGGGACGGACGAGATGATGTGGGAGATGGTGGCGTCCGGGCTCGTCCCCGACTTCGCCGCCTACGACGCCACCGTCGGGACCGGCGAATGAGGCTCCTGGTGGCGGGCGCCACCGGTCAGCTCGGCGCCGGCCTGCTGGAGACGATGGGCGAGGCGGGCTGCACGATGATCCCGCTGCTGCGCGTCCCGGAGCCGGGACGCCGGACGGCGGGGCGGCTGCGGCCGCCCGATCCGGCGCTGGTCGGCGAACCCGTGCGGGGCGATGTGCGGGTGCACCGCTGGGGCCTGGACGAGGCCGCGGTCCGGCGGCTCGCGGACGAGGCCGACGCCGTCGTGAACCTCGCCGGCCAGACCAACTGGGCCGGACGCGGCAGCGACATCTACGCCACGCACGTGCTGGGCGCCGAGCACGGGTACCTCCTGGCCCGGGAGCTCACCGCGCTGTCCGGGCGCCGCATCCCCTACCTGTACGCCGGGTCGGCCTACGCGGCCGGCGGCGCGGTCGGCGCGGTCGCCGAACAGCCCTACCCGCGCCGTGCCGACCGGACGGTCTACGAGCAGGCCAAGCTGCTGGCGGAGCGGCGCCTGACGGCGCTGGCCGGCGAGGACTCCCCGCTGCTGATCCTCCGGCTGTGCGCGCTGGTGGGCAACAGCGCGACGGGGCGGACGCTCCGCCGCAACTCCCTCTACATGCTCGCGGACCGCTGGGACGACCTGCCCGGCGGAGTGCTGCCCGCGATGCCCGCCGCGCGGGTGGACGCGCTCCCCAGGGACGTGGCCGCGCGCACGCTGCTGCGGGCGGTGCGCCGGCTGGCGGGGCTGCCGGGCACCGAGGCGCTGATCTGCCATCTCGGCTTGGGCGAGACGGCTCCCAGCGTCCGCGGCCTGCTGGACGCGGCGTTCACCGCCGATCCGGAGCGGTTCCGGCGCGCGCCCCGCGTCGTCTCCGCGTCGGCCCGCCAGATCGTCTGGACGAGCCAGAACGCCCACCGGTTCCTGCCGCTGACGCCGACGGCGCACAACGCGCTCATCGGGCTGCGCTACGTCGGGCTGGACCGCGTCTTCGACCGGTCGCGGCTGGCGGCCCTGCTCGGCGGCGGGCTCCCGGAAGCCGGCCTCGGCCTGCTCGCCGGGCTGCTGTTCGGGCCGCCGCGGCGGCCCGACGCCGTGGCCGCCGGCGGCTCGATGGCGAGGTTCCCCGGATGAAGGTCCTCGTCGTGGGCGCCTCGGGCTACCTGGGCGGCGCGGTGTGCGCCCGCCTGGAGCGGGCCGGCCACGAGGTGATCGGCCTCAGCCGCTCCGGCGGCGGACCCGCGCGGCGCACCCTGCGGGGCGACGTGACCCGGCCGGCGCTCGCGCTGGCGGGCGCGGCGCTCGAGGAGGTCAGGGCCGAGGTGACCCACATCGTGACCGCCTTCGGCAGCGTCGACTGGGACTGCGGGCCGGACACGGCCCTGGACCTGCACGCCGCGGGGATCCGCAGCGTGCTCGGCCTGGCCCGCACGTGCGACCGGTTCACCGGGCTCGTCCACGTCTCGTCGCTGCTCGCGCTCGGACGCGCGTCCGGCCGGGTCGGGAACCGCGAACTGTACGTCGGCCAGACGTTCCGGAACTGGTACGAGTACGGCAAGTACGTCGCCGAGAGTCTCGTGCGGGCGGCCCGTGACGTGCCGTCCACGAGCGTGCGGTTCGGCCCGCTCCTGGGCGTCCCCCCGGCGGCGGGCACCCTGTCGGCGCGGCACGGCCTGCTCGCCGTCCTGCCGCCGCTGCTCCAGGGGTACCCGGTCCACCTGCGCGAGGGCGGGGAGTTCCCGTGCTACGCGGGCGAGGTGACGGGTGCGGCGGAGGTGGTGCACCGCGCGGTCGAGACGCCCGCCTCGGGACGCACCTGGACCTGGTTCGACCCCGCGGACCCCACGCTCGCGGAGGTGCTGCGGGCGCTGTGCCGCCCCCTCGGCCGCGTCCCGCGCATCGTCGACAGCGCGACGGTGGGCCGCCTGCAGCGCCTCCTCGCGTCCCGCACCGGGACGCCGGACGCCCTCCTCGGCTACGCGGAGCCGTGGTTCGACCTGGACCCGTCCGTCCTGGACGCCGTCCCGGGCGGTCCGCCGCGCTGCCCGGCCGGATACCTCGAGGCGACGGGCCGGGAGGTCTTCGCATGAACCCGCGCTTCCCGCCGATCGACGTCGACCCGAACCCGGCGTTCCCCGTCTACAGCGCCGGGAACTTCGGGGAGGTCGCGCCGGACCGGATCTCGCCCGTGTCCTGGTCGCTGGTCGGCACGCCCATGGAACGGGCCACCCGGCGCCTGGTCCGGCGCTGCTGGGGGGAGCGCTCCTGGGCCCAGGGCGGCCACTACGTCTTCGTCGGCTACTTCGCGTGCAAGCCCTACCACAACCTGTCCGCCTACACGCGGCTGGCGAGCCGGTTGCCCATGGTGAGCCCCGAGGACGTCACCGCCGCCTACTTCGAGGGCACCCGCCCGCCGCGGCTCGGGAAGGCGCGGGAGGGCGGGCTGCGGCAGGCCGCCGCGCTGCCGCGGCTGATCCGCGAGCTGACCCGGCTCGGCCCGTCGCTGCTGCGGCTGGAGGAGGAGGTCGCCGACCTGGAGATGCTCGCCCGTACCGCCGTGTCGCTGCGCAGCGAGGCGGGCATGGTGGAGGTCCTCACGCGCGCCGCGCCGATCCTGGACGACGCCTGGGACGCCCACATCGTCGCCGCCACCGGGCTGGTGCCGCTCGCCGTCGTGCAACGGCGGGTGAACGGCCTGATGGTCCCGCACGCCGAGACCGTCACCCCGTGGCTCAACCGGCCCGGGGAACTGGTGTGGGACCGGCTGCACGCCTTCACCGGCGACCTCGCGCCCGGCGAGTTCCTGGGCACCTCGTTCTACGAGGTGGCCGAGGGGCGGGAGCCGTGGTCCCGGTTCGCCGTCCGGCGGGGCACCGGACCCGGCTCCGAGCCCGGCGGCGGCCCCGGCACCGATCCCGTCGTCGACCCGGCCGAGGCCGCGATCGGCATGCTGAGCCGGCGGCGCCGTCACCCGGTCGGCGCGCTCGCCCGGATCATGGCGGAGATGATGGCCTCCAGGGAGCACTCGAAATCCCTGGTCATGCGGACGCTCCACGTTCACCGCAGGGTGCTGCCGGAGCTGGCCCGCCACTGGTCGCTGGACGACACGGAATGGCCCTACCTCACGATCGAGGAGCTCCGCCGCGTCCACCTCGCTCCCGGCCTCGCCGACCGCGCGGCCGACCGCGCGGCCGCCTGCGCCGAGGCGGTCGGGACGCCGATGCCCGACCGCCTCGACTTCTCCGGCGGGGCGGGGCCGGTGCGGCCCGGCGCGGCCCGCGCCCGGGGAGTGTCGCCCGGCCGCGTGACGGGCGTGGTGGTGCACCCGCCCGCCGACGACGTCCCGGAGGACGGGTCCGCGATCCTGGTCTGCGAGTCGGCGGACGCCGATGCCGCGCCCCTGCTGGGCCTGGTCGGCGGGGTCGTCACGGGGCGGGGCAGCGCGATGTCCCACATCGCCATCCTGGCCCGCGAGCACCGGCTGCCCGCCGTGGTCGGCCACCCCGACGTCTCCGCGCTGCGCCCGGGGGATCTGATCACCATCGACGGAACGACGGGAGAGGTCCATGTCGAGTCGGCCTTCGCTGGATGAGTTCCTCACCGTCCTGGAGGACGCCTACGAGACCGCCAAGCGGATCCGGCGCACGATCCGCCCGGAGGACGATATCGCGCGCGGACTGGGGCTCGACTCCCTCGACGCCCTGGAGCTGCTCGTCGTCCTGGAGCTGACCTACGGCACGTCGCTGATCGATGTGCCCGCCATCGTCGACGTGGAGACCGTGGGGGACCTGTACGAACTGCTCATCGCCCGGTCACCCTGACGACGCCGGCGCCCCCGTCGACCGTGACGCGCGTTCCGTCGCCCAGCCTCAGGAGCGCGTCCCGGACCCCGGTGACGCAGGGGACGCCCAGCTCGCGGGCGACGATGGCGGCGTGGCACAGATTCCCGCCGACGGTGGTGACCATGGCGGCCGCCTCCGCCATGAGCGGCACCCAGTCCGGACCGGTGTCGGCGATCACCAGTACCGACCCGGGCCGCCAGGACGGGTCGTACGGATCGGCCGGGCGCGCCACCGTCCCCGTCGCGACGCCCGGTGACGCGGGGACGCCGGTGAGCGGCCCGGCGTTCTCGACCCGTTCGGGCACCGGCCGGGTGACCGGCCGGTACTGCACCCAGGTCAATCCCGACTCCAGGACGGCGAACTCCAGGTCCGCCACGCCTCCGAGAGCGCGCTGCACTCCGAGGCAGGCCCGCCCGGCGGGCCCGGTGCCGCTCCCGCCGGTGCACTCCTCGGCCTCGCCGGACGCCCACTCCAGGCGGCCGGCGTCCGGCGTCCGTCCGATCCACACTCCGGCCGCCCGGGGCGGCTCGTACCGCTGGAGCACGACGGCCACCTCGACGTCCCGGACGGCGAGGCCGGCCCTGGCCTGGTAAGCCCGGACGCGCTCGGCCGCCCCGGAGCCGGCGACCCGGGCGATGGCGCCCGGCAGGCCGTCGAACGGGACTCCCAGTTCGGTGCGGAAGAGCCCGGCGAAGGAGTGCTCCGGCCCGTCCTCGACGGCGGCGGAGCTGCGGACGGCCCACGAACCCGGGCCGGCGAGCCCGCCGAGGTCGGCGCCGCCGAGATCGGCCGGGGAGGGTCCGGCCGGCAGCACCCATGTCGCGGGCACGCGGAACCCGTGGCGCCGCAGCACGGCGAGGCCGCGGCACTTCCCGCCCAGCGCGGTCCGCGTGTCGTCCGGTTCCACTTCGTCGAGCTCGAGCGGCTTCACCGGACGGAGGATACGCCCGGCCCGTCAGCCCGGTCCACCGCCGCCGCCGGTTCACCGCCTCGCCCGGCGCCGTATCCGGCTCAGCCGTCGTAGCCGTCGACGAAGCGGGCCAGGAGGCGGGCGAACTCGGCGCGTTCGGCGTCGGTCCAGTCGCCCATCGCCCTCGCGAAGTGCTCCTGGCGGGTGCGGCGGGTGGCCTCGACGACCGCGCGGCCCGCGTCGGTGAGCTCCAGGTGGATGCGGCGCCCGTCCTCCTGGGAGGCGACCCGCCGGACGTAGCCGGACTTGACGGCCTCGGCGACGATGCGGCTGCCGCGCGAGGCGTCCACGCCGAGGCGGGCGGCGACGAGCCCGACGCTGACCTCCTGGCCGGGCCGGTCCGGGCCCTCGTCGACGATGTCGACCACGTGCAGGACCTGCACGTCCACGGGGAGGTTGTGCTCCCGGACCGCCGCCTTGCCGAGCCGCTGCCGGGACATCCCGCGGCGCAGCCGCACCATGCTCCGCTCGACGGCGTCGATCGCCTCCTCGCTCATGGCAGGAGAGTCTAACGCCGCCGTTGCGTCGCTCATGTATGTGCGTCTAGCATTCATCTGACTTTCGCACATGAATGTGAGGTGCACGGATGACCGTGGCAACGGATGGGCGGGCGCCGGGGGACGGCATGACCCCCCGGCGCCGGGTGCTGGTGTTCGGGGGCCTCATGCTCGCGGGCCTGATGTCGTCGCTGGACGCGACGGTGCTCGCGACGGCGCTGCCCACGATCGCCGGGGACCTCGGCGGCGCCGACCGGCTCGCGTGGGTCTCGACCGCCTACATCCTGGCGACGAGCGTCACGGTGCCGCTCTCCGGACGGCTCGGCGACCTGTTCGGCCGCAAGCCCGTCTACCTGATCGGGCTGCTGGCCTTCCTCGCCGGCTCGGCGGCGTGCGGGGCGGCGCCGTCGATGGCCTGGCTGCTCGTGTTCCGGGCGGTGCAGGGCGCCGGCGCGGGCTGCCTCATGGGCTCGACGTTCGGGCTCACCGGCGACCTCTTCGAGCCCCGGGAGCGGGCCCGGTACCAGGGCTACTCCGCGGTCAACTTCGCGGTCGCGACCGTCGCGGGGCCGATCCTCGGCGGCTTCCTCACCGACCACGCGTCCTGGCGGTGGGCCTTCTACCTGAACCTGCCGCTGGGCGTCGCGGCGGCCGTCGTGATCGTCGCGTTCCTGCGGCTGCCCGCGCCCGACCGCGAACCGCGCGTCGACTACCTCGGCATCGTGCTGCTCGGCGCCGCCGTCACCTGCTTCACCCTGTTCACGAGCCGGGCCGGGACGCACCACGCGTGGACGTCGCCGGCGGTGCTCGGCCTCGCCGCCGGGGCGGCCGTCCTGTTCGCGGCCTGGCTCCTCGCCGAGCGGCGGGCCGCCGAACCGGTCGTGCCGCCGCGGCTGTTCCGCGACCGCTCGTACGCGGCGGCCTGCGCCGTCGCGGCCGTCGGCGGCGCCACCGGCTTCGGGCTCGCGACCTACCTGCCGATGTTCTTCCAGGTCGTCGGGGGAGCGGACGCCACCCGCTCCGGACTGCTCGTGCTGCCGATGATGCTCGGCCTGCTCGCGTCCTCCCTGCTGGCCGGGCGCTACATCGCGCGGACCGGCCGCTACCACCGGCTCCCCGCCGCGAGCATGGCCGTCAGCGCCGCGGGCGTCGCGCTCCTGGCGGGCATGGACGCCGGCACGGGCATGCTCGCCGCCGGGCTGTACATGGCGGTGCTGGGCTTCGGAGCCGGCCTGTCGCAGCAGGTCGTCGTGCTCATCGCGCAGAACGCGGCGCCGCGGCGCGACCTCGGCGCGGCGGGTTCCGGGGTGTTCGCGACGCGGATGCTCGGCACCGCTGCCGGAACGGCCGTGTTCGGCGCGATCGTGACGAACCGGTTCGCCGCGGAGGCCGCGGACCGGATGCCCGGGGACGCGCCGCCGCTGCGGGACGCCGTCCGCCCCGAGGTCCTCGAAACGCTGCCCGCGCCCGTCCGGGACGGCGCGGCCGACGCCTTCGCGCACGCGTTCTCGGCCGTGTTCCTGTCCGCGCTGCCGCTGCTGGCCGTGGGCCTGGCGGCCGCGCTCGCGCTGCGGCACGTCCCGCTGGAGCCGCGCGGCCGCTGAGGCTACTCGCCGAGGTCGGCGTCGTGGACGAGCAGCGCGACCTGCACCCGGTTGTTCAGTTCGAGCTTGCTCAGCAGGCGGGAGACGTACGCCTTGACCGTCGCCACGCTCAGCGACAGCTCGCGGCCGATCTCGGCGTTCGTCCGGCCCCGGCCGACCAGCAGCGCGACGGCCCGCTCGCCGTCGCTGAGCCGGCCGAGCAGCCCGCGGGCGCGGTCGCGGGCCGGGTCGACCCCGGAACCCGCCGCGTACGACATCAGCCGCCGCAGCACCGTCGGCGACATCATCGGCTCCCCGGCGGCGACCTGCCGGATCGCGCGGATGATCTCCGGGGGAGGGGTGTGCTTGAGCAGGAACCCGCTCGCGCCCGCCCGCATCGCCCGCACGATGTGGTCGTCGGTGTCGAACGTCGTCAGGATGATGATCTCCGGCGGATCGCGGCGGGACCGCAGCAGCTCCGTCGCGGCCAGCCCGTCCAGCCGCGGCATCCGGATGTCCATCAGCACCACGTCGGGCCGGTGCTCGTTCACCGCGGGCACGACCTCGGCGCCGTCGGCGACGTCCGCGACGACGTCGAGGTCGCCCGCGTTCGACAGCATCATCGACAGGCCCGCGCGGACGAGCGCGTCATCGTCCACGATGAGCACGCGGAGGGAATCCATGCCGCAGACTCTACGGGGCCGGAGGGGCGTCAGGAGCGGTGCAGGCGCCGCCCGCTCACCTCTCCGGCGGTCAGGCTGAACCAGGCGCCGCGGTGCCCGGCGGGCCACGGCTCCACGCTCGCGACGGCGTCCCGCTCGTCCTCCGACAGCGGATGGGCGCCGCCGCGCAGCAGGACGCTCCACCCCTCGTGCGTCGCGGAGTCGATCCGGTCGACCTCGAACGCCATGCGGACCTGCCCGCCCGGCACGGCCGTCAGCAGGCTGCGGTTCATCCGCGCCGACTCCGACGTGCGGAAGATCACCGACTCGCCGTCGACCGCGTAGTTCACCGGGATGACCGTGGGGCCCTCCCCGTCGTCGAACGCGACCCGGCCGATGCCGCCGGGCGCGATGAGGCGCAGGCACTCCGCCCGGTCGAGCTCTTCCAGGACGGGCCGCGCGGAAGACTCAGAAGCCATGTCCCTCCCCATGCCCCGGCGCCCCGCCCGCCATGCATCCTCACAGGGGCAGCCGGGCGCGGAGCCGGAACCGGCCCCCTGCGGCGCCGTGCTCGAGCGTCCCGCCGAGCAGCGCCACCCGCTCCGCCAGCCCCACCAGGCCCGCCCCGGCGCCCGGCAGCGCCGGTTCCCGGCGGGGCGCCGTGGCGTTGTCGAGCTCGATCGTCAGCTCCGGCCCGGCGTCCAGGACGACCCGCACGGCGGCGTCCGGCGCGTGCTTGCGGGCGTTCGTCAGCCCCTCCTGGACGATCCGGTAGGCGTGCCGCCCGACCCGGTCGGGGACGGCGGCGGGATCGGGCACCCGGTCGTCCAGCTCGATCCGGGCCCCGGCGGCCCGCGCCTCCCGGACCAGCTCCGGGACGTCGGCGAGCGTCGGCTGCGGGCGCTGCGGGTCCTCGCCCGCGCCGGGGGCGCGCAGCACCCAGATCACCTCCCGCAGGTCCTCCATCGCCTCGTGCGCGCTGCGCCGGATGATCCCGACGGCCTCGCGGTGCTCCTCGGGCGTGTCCGGGCGGAACTCCAGCGCCCCGGCGTGCACGGCCAGCAGCGAGATGCGGTGCGCGAGGACGTCGTGCATCTCCCGGGCGATCCGCTCCCGCTCCAGGTGGCGCGCCTCCTCGACGCGCAGCCGCTGCCCCTCCTCGGCCTGCCGCGCCCGCTCCCGCAGCGACTCGACGAGCTGCCGCCGCGACCGGATCAGCAGCCCCGTGGCGACCAGGAGCGCGTAGCCGAGGACGAAGACGGCCACCGACTCCAGCCGCTCCCGCGTCGTCAGGTCGGCCGGCAGGCCGAGGAACGCGCTGAGGATGAGCCCGCAGTTCAGCCCGGCCACGGCGAGCGCGGACCGCCAGGGGCGGTGCACGGCGACGCCGAACACCGCCATCGCGGTGGCGCCCCACGCCACCGAGCTGGTGAGCCCCCACACGGTGAGGAACAGCGCCGTGTGCATGGGGCGCGACCGGCGGAACAGCAGCAGCACCAGCATGCTGATGCCGCCCAGGACCGCCTCCTTGACGTCCTCCCATCCCGAGACCGCCTCATAGGTGTCCCGGGCGCCCGCGAGGACGAGAAGACCGATCACGAGGGCGCACGCCGTGACGAAGACGTCGCGGACCCACTCGCGGAAGGACCTGCGGAGACTCACGCGCACCACGCTAGCGGCCGGGCGCCCCGCCGGCAGTGGCCGCAGGTCGCCCGGACGATCGACTTTGGTAGCCCCCCGCGGGGATCAGCCGAGCTTCGCGACCGTCAGCAGGACGACCGAGTCCTCCAGCGCGTCGAGGGCGTGGCGGGCCGGCGGGACGATCAGCAGGTCGCCCGCGATCCCGTCCCAGGCGTCGTCGCCGCTGCGCAGCCGGACGCGCCCGGACCGCACCAGCACCGTGGCCTCGCCCGGGTTCTCGTGCTCGGACATGCCCGTGCCGGCCGTCAGCGCGATCAGCGTCTGCCGCAGCACGTGCTCGTGCCCGCCGTGGACGGTCTCGGCCGCCCGCCCCGACGATGCGGCGGACGCCTGCTCGAGGAGCCTGCGGGCCTGCGCGTCCAACGAGAGCTTCTGCATGCCCGTGGTCATTCCCGCGCCCCCCGCCCGTCACACGGGCCGCCCGGGGCGCGGGAACCGTGTTCCGTCCGGCTACCGGGGCCCCGGCCCGCCGCCGGCGGCGGCGCGGTCCACCAGGAGGAGGGTGCGCTCGGCGCCCCGGGCGCCCGCCACCGGCGCCTTCTCCGGTGCCGTGCCGGGCGCGAGCGCGAGCCGCACGGCGTCGGCCTTGCTCTCGCCCGCCGCCAGCAGCCACACCTCCCGCGCGGCCCGCAGCGACGGGTACGTCAGCGAGATCCGGGTCGGCGGCGGCTTCGGGGCGTCCCGCACCGGCACGACCGGGCCCGCGGCGGTCAGCTGCGGCATCCCGGGGAACAGCGACGCGACGTGCGCGTCCGGCCCGACGCCCAGCATCAGCACGTCGAACGCGGGCACTGGACCGTTCCCGCCGGCCGCCGCGGCCAGCTCGGCGGCGTACCGCCGCGCCGCGGCGTCGACGTCGTCGCCGTCGGGACCGTCGGACGCGGGCATGGCGTGCACGCGGGCCGGGTCGACGTCGACGCGGTCGAGGAGCGCCTCCCGCGCGCCCGTCTCGTTGCGCTCGGGATCACCGGACGGCAGGAACCGCTCGTCGCCCCACCACACGTCCACGCGCCGCCAGTCGACCGCGCGCCGGGCGGGGGAGGAGCCGAGGGCCGCGAGGACGGCGGTGCCGACGCCGCCGCCGGTCAGCACGATCGACGCGCCGCCCCGCTCGGCCTGGGCGTCGGCGATCGCCGTGACGAGCCGGGCCGCGGCGGCCTGCGCGACCGCGTCCGCGTCCGGGTGCGGGACCGCCAGCGGGGCGCTCACGCGTCCCCCGCCGCGCCCGCGAGGTCCTTGGCGAACCGGGCCGCCGCCTCCTGGTACACCTCGTCGGGGTCGAGCCGCCGCAGCTCCTCGGCCAGCAGCTCCGACATCGGCCGCCGCATCAGCGACACCTGCCGGTCCGGCTGGTCCGGCCGGCACAGCGTCGCGACGCGGCCGTCCGGGCGGTGCACCACGATGTCGCCGGACGCCGTCCGCAGCCGGACGCCGGTGATGCCGGGCCCCTCGGAGACCGTGCGCTCCACGGGCACCCCGAGGCGGATCGACAGCCACGCCGCCAGCAGCTCCGCGCTGGGGCTGTCCGGCTCGGCCATCACCTCGCCGGACAGGATCTCGTCGTGGTCCTGGTCGAGCGCCGCCGCCAGCAGGGACCGCCAGTTCGTGACCCGCGTCCAGGTGAAGTCGGTGTCGCCCGGACGGTACCCGGCGGCGAGCTGCGCGAGGGTGCCGAGCCGGTCGCGGGCGGCGTAGGCGTCGGTCACCCGGCGCTGCGCCAGCCGGCCGAGCGGGTCCTTGGCGGGCACCTTCGGCACCTTCCCGCCGGGCCACCACGTCACCACGGGGGTGTCGGGCATCAGCAGCGGGACGACGACCGAGTCGGCGTGCTCGGCGAGCGGGCCGTACATCCGCAGCAGCACCGTCTCGCCCGGCCCCGTCTCGCCCATCCGGATCTCGGCGTCCAGGCGGGAGGAGTTGCCGCGCGGGTCCCGCGAGATGACGGTCAGCACCCGGCACGGGTGCTCCCGCGCCGCCTCCGTCGCGGCGCGGACCGCGTCGTACTGCGCCGACTCGTCCGTCACGATGATCAGTGTCAGCACCATGCCGACCGCGGGCCCGCCCATCAGGTGCCGCGCCTGCGTCAGCGCGTCCTGAATCTTGCGGGTCGAGGTCCCGGTGAGGTCGATGTTCATCAGAGCCTCCTCCACGAGCGGCCGTCCCGCGCCATCAGCTCGTCGGCGCTGTCGGGCCCGTAACCGCCGGACTTGTACTGGTCGAGGTCGCCGCGCTCGGCCCAGAACTCCTCGATCGGGTCGAGGATCTTCCAGGACAGCTCGACCTCCTCCTGCCGGGGGAACAGCGGCGGGTCGCCGATGAGCACGTCCAGCAGCAGCCGCTCGTACGCCTCGGGGGACGCCTCGGTGAACGACTCGCCGTACGCGAAGTCCATGTTGACGTCGCGGATCTCCATCGAGGTGCCGGGCACCTTCGAGCCGAACCGGACCGTGATGCCCTCGTCCGGCTGCACCCGCATGACCAGGGCGTTCTGCCCCAGCTCCTCGGTGTCGGTCTGCGAGAACGGCTGGTGCGGCGCCTGCTGGAACACGAGCGCCACCTCCGTCACGCGGCGGCTGAGCCGCTTGCCGGTGCGCAGGTAGAACGGGACGCCCGCCCAGCGGCGGTTGTCGATCTCCAGCTTGACCGCGGCGTAGGTCTCGGTGCGGGAGTCGGCGGGGATGCCGTCCTCCTGCAGGTAGCCCTTGACGTTCACGCCGCCCTGCCAGCCCGCCGCGTACTGGCCGCGCGCGGTGGACTCCGCCAGGTTGCCCGGCACCCGCACCGACGACAGGATCTTGGCCTTCTCGGCGCGGACGGCCTCCGCGCTGAACGACGTGGGCTCCTCCATCGCCGTCAGCGCCAGCAGCTGCAGCAGGTGGTTCTGGATCACGTCGCGGGCCGCGCCGATGCCGTCGTAGTAGCCGGCCCGGCCGCCGATTCCGATGTCCTCGGCCATCGTGATCTGCACGTGGTCGATGTACCCGCGGTTCCAGATCGGCTCGAACATCGAGTTGGCGAACCGCAGCGCCAGGATGTTCTGCACCGTCTCCTTGCCGAGGTAGTGGTCGATCCGGAAGATCGACTCCTCGGGGAACACGCGGTGGACGGTGGCGTTCAGCTCCTTGGCGGTCGCCAGGTCGCGGCCGAACGGCTTCTCGATCACGACCCGCCGCCACGACCCGTCCGTCCGGTCGGCCAGGCCGCTGCGCTGCAGCTGCTCCACGGCCTGCGGGAAGAACTTCGGCGGGATCGACAGGTAGAACGCGTAGTTGCCGCCCGTGCCGCGGCTCTCGTCGAGCTCCTTGACGGCCATCGCCAGCGCCTCGAACGCGCCCGGGTCGCCGAACTCGCCGGGGACGAAGTGCATGCCCTCCGACAGGTGCCGCCAGACGTCCTCGCGGAACGGGGTCCGGGCGTGCGCCTTCACCGACTCGTAGGCGATCTGCCGGAAGTCCTCGTTCTCCCAGTCCCGGCGGGCGAAACCGACCAGCGAGAACCCCGGCGGGAGCAGGCCCCGGTTCGCCAGGTCGTAGATGGCCGGCAGCAGCTTCTTGCGGGACAGGTCGCCGGTGACGCCGAACAGCACGAGCACGCACGGCCCGGCGACCCGCGGCAGGCGCTTGTCCCGCGGATCCCGGAGCGGATTCGCTGACTCGGTCACGTGGCGGCCCCCTCTGCTCGCACCCTGTCTTCTCCTGCTCTGTCCGCCGCGGGTATCCTCACGGCCACTCTCGTCACTGGGCATCTGTCACTGGGCATCATGCTCAAGACACGCATACATGTTCTGATCCCGTGTGTCCCCCGACGGCGCCGAATTAGTGGCGCCGGGGCGGGATCACCCCTCTCCTCTTGCGGCGTCGAGCAGCCGGGCGAGTCCCGCCCAGCGGTTCTCCAGGTGCAGCCGGACCACCGGGCGGCCGTCCGCGCGCGCCGCCCGCGCGTCCCCGAGGGCCCGCGCGAGCTGCAGCATGCCCAGCCCGTGGTGGCGGTCCGGGACGGGCACGTCGCGGACGACGTTGCCCGTCACCAACAGGTAGACGCCCCGGTCCCGCTGATCATTCCCCGCGCCGGACTCGGCGGGGGAGCCGTCCGGCACGGGGCGGCGGCCGCCCCACGCGACGGTCACCGGACGGTCGCAGCGCGCGGCCAGCAGCGCGGCCAGCCGCCGCACCTGCGTGCCCTGCCCGCGCGTCTCGTCCGGGTCCAGGTAGGCGACGACCGCCAGGTGCTCGCCCGGGCCGACCAGCGCCGCCAGGCCGTCCAGGAGGCGGGGCAGGTCCGGCGCCTCGGCGAGCGACGGGACGGTCGTGTGCACCTCGACGGCCCGGCCCGGGTCGCCGTCGGCGAACACCGGGTCGCCCGTCCCGTCGTCCACCGTCAGCGGCGCCCGCCGCGGCGGCGGGGCGAGCGGGTCGCCGCCCAGCAGGTAGGCGGCCACGGCGGCCGCGTACTCCCACAGGACGAGCTGCGCCGCGAGCGGGCCCGACACCGTGGCGTCGTCCTGGTGGGGGCGGCCGTCCAGCGTCACGAGGAACAGGTCCGGGTCGGGCACCAGGGGCAGGCCGCCGCCCTGCACGACCGTCGTCAGCCGGCCGCCGGTCGCCTCGTCCAGCAGCCGCGCCGCCCACCCGGCCAGGCCCGGCAGCGCGGCGGGGTAGCCGCCGAGGACGAGCGTGCCGCGGCCCGCGCGCACCGCCCCGCCCAGGATCGCGCCGAGCACCAGCCCCGGGTTGTCCTCCGGGCGGGTCAGCGCGGGAAGCACCGCCGACGCGCCGTCCAGCAGCGCCGCCGCGTCCGCGCCCGCGAGCGCCGCCGGGACGAGCGCGTACGGCGACAGCGCACCGAACGCCGTCTGCGCGGGCGCCTCGACGAGCGGCCGGCCGTCCTCGGCCGCCGCCTTGGCCGCCGCCGAGCCGGCGGGCGCCACCGTGACGAACCGGCGCGCGAGATCGTCCGGGGCGAGGCCCGCGTCGCGCATCACCGCGTGCAGGGCGCGGCGGAGCGTGTCGGTGACCGGGTCGTCCCCGGCGACCACGACCAGGGTCCCGGCGAGGCCCGCCGGGTCGGCGGCCAGGCGGGTGAGCGGACCCGGCTCCAGGTCGTCCAGCACGGTCAGCGGCAGGACGCCCGGGGCGTCCGGCCCGGCGGCCCGGACGACCGCCTCGGCGGCGCGCACCGCGGTGCCCCGCCCCACCAGGACGACCCGCGTCGGCGGCCCCGGCTCGGCGGCGTCCCCGAACAGCCCCCGCCGCAACTCCGCGACCCGCTCCAGCACGGCGCGCCCCGGCCCCGGCCGGCCCGGCCAGCACAGCCGCCTCCCCTCGACCTCGGCCGTGGCGGCCGACGGCCACAGCATCGCGTCCTCCGACGCCAGCCGGACCGGGACCTGGTCGATCCACAGCCGGCCGAGCACCCGCTCCGCGGCGTCCTTGAGGGGCCTGCGCGCGGTGACGGCGGCGTCGCCCGCGACGACCGAGCTGTGGTCCGCGACTCCGGGGGTGCCGTGTCCCGGTCTCACTGCCCCCGCCCCGCGGAGACCATCGATGCGACCTCCCGCACCGCCTCGGTCAGCCGTCCGGCGCCCTCCACCGGGTTGCGCAGGTGCAGCCGGATGACCGGCAGGCGGCGCGCGCGCAGCGTCCGCAGCTCGCCCAGCGCGCGCGCCAGCCGCAGCTGCGCCAGGCTGTAGGGACGGCCGGGGACGGGGTGCGCGGCGAGCGCGTCCCCCGGCACCGGGTCGCCGGTGATGATCAGGAACGCGCCGTTGCCCGGCCCCTCCTTGTGCACCGGAGCGGTCGCGTGCGGGTAGGCGGGGCCCGGCCCGTACGCCACCGGGCGTCCGGACGCGCGGGCCAGCGACGGCGCCAGGTAGCGGCCGGAGAAGTCGCCCGACAGGTACGTCATCACGGCCAGGTAGCCGTCGGCGGGCACCGACCCGACCAGGCCGCCGAGGACGGTCCGCAGATCGGCGTGCGCGGGCCACGGGAAGTCGACGTACACCTCGATGTCGTCCTCGGTGTACGCGGGGCGCTCCGCGGTCAGCGGGCCGCCCGCCGCCGCGCGCAGCAGCGTCGCCGCGTCGTCCTCGGCCTCCTGCACCGCCGTGGCGCCGGTCTCGAACGGGTTCACCCCGAGCAGCCACCCGGCGACCGCCGTCGCGTACTCCCACAGCAGGAACTGCGCGCCGACCGGCGCCAGCACCGCGGTGTCGGAGTCGTCGTGCGCCGCCGACGGCGGGTTCAGCGCGATGCCGTGCACGTCGGGGAACGACCCGCGGCAGCCGGACGGCTCGAACGCCACCACGCCGCGGCCCCGCCGCCCGGTGCCGACCGCGAGGAGCTGCGACACCCACGCGCTCAGGGCGCCCGGGCCGCCCGGCTCCCGCAGCACCACCTTGTCGCGCGCGATCCCGCCGGGGCCCTGCTGCGCGCAGCCGCCCAGCACCGCCCCGAGCAGCAGCCCGGGGTTGTCCTCCTCCTTGGACAGCGACGGCACCAGCGACGCCGCGTCCTCCAGCAGCGCGTTCGCGTCGGCGCCCGCCAGCACCGCCGGGACCAGCCCGTACGCCGACAGCGCGCCGAAGTGCCCCGGCAGGTACGGGTCGGTCAGCCCGATCCGGTAGCCGTTCTGCCGGGCGAAGTCGTGCAGCGGGCTGCCGTGGTCGGTGATCACCAGGAAGCGGCCCGCGATCTCCCGCTGCGACAGCCCGAGGTCGCGGAACGCGTTCGCGAAGATGCGGCGGTAGGCGTCCCCCTCCAGGGACACGCCCGCCTTGCTGGCCAGCACCACGAGCGTCCGGTCCAGCCGCTCCAGCGCGAACGCGAGCGCCGCGGTGTCGCTGCCGTCCAGCACGGTCAGCTCGCCCGCCGGGCGGTCCGGCCGCCCGGCCGCGCCGCCGGACGCGTGCGCCTCCATGATCGCCTGCGCGGCGAGGCTCTCGGCCCCGACGCCGATCAGCACGATGTGGTCGAGACCGGAGTAGCGCGCCTCGGCGACCAGGCCCTCGACCTGGTTCAGCAGCCCGCGGGACGCGAACGGCAGGTCGAGCCAGCCGAGCCGGCTGTGGTCGACCGCGCGCCGCCCCCACAGCTCGGGGTCCTTGGCGGCGAGCGCCCCGGGGACGCCGCAGCTCACCAGATAGTCCCGCGCCTGCAGCGCCGAGTCGAGCACGTCGCCGCGCGTCAGTACGTCGAATCCGGACACGTTCCCTCCTGCCTGTCCCCATCGTTTCAGGAGAGAACGGTCATTGGCGACCATCTCCGTTGATCTTCCGTTGTGCCGTGACGATCAGGGCGGCGCGGGACAGAGTAGCGCGACCCCGGGCAGTCCGTATCCGTCCCGCGGATCCCCGCGGTCCGGCGGCCGCCCTCCGGGACGGCCGGTCAGCAGAGCGCGTCGGCGAGCTGCGCCAGGCCCTCGGCCCGGTCCCGCAGGTGCAGCCGGACCGCCGGACGGCCCAGCGACCGCAGCACCCGCAGGTCGCCGAACGCCTGCGCGAGCTGCAGCTCGCCGAGGCTGTACGGCCGCCCCGGCACCGGCACGTCCGTCCTGACCGCGCCCGTGATCTGCAGGAACGCGCCGTTGCGCGGGCCGCCCTTGTGGTACTGCCCGGTCGTGCGCAGGTACCGCGGCCCCCAGCCGAACGTCACCGGGACCGGACGCCGCCGCACCTTCGCCGCCCGCGCGGCCAGCAGCGGCCGCAGCCCGGCCGCCTCCGCGTCGGCACGGCCGTCCAGGTACGCCAGCACGCCGAGGTAGCCGCCGTCCGGCGCCGCCTCCACGACGGCCTCCAGCGCCCCCGAGAGCGTCGCCGCGCCCTTCAGGGCGTCCTCCCGGGCGTGCACCTCCACCGCGCCCTCGACCAGGGCGGGCGGGCGGCGCACCACCGTGGGCGCCGTGCCCTCCTCCGACCGCAGCAGCGCCGCGATGCTCGCCGCCGACTCCCGCACGTCCGGCTCGCCGAACGGGTCGACGCCGAGCACCCGCGCCGCGACCGCCGTCGCGCACTGCCACAGCAGGAACTGCGCGCCGAGCGGCCCCGCCACGCTCACCCCCGCCTCGCGGCCGGGGCCGGGCTCGTCGGGGCGGCGGCCCAGGATCACCCGCCGCATGTCGGCCGTCAGCTCGAACCCGGGCGCCTCGACGTCCTCGACCACGACCGGCAGCAGGCCCCGGCCGTCCTTGCCGAGCGCCCCCGCCACCAGCTGCTCCGCCCACGCCCCGAAGCCGGTCAGCCCCGAGCCGTGGTCGGCGATCACGAGCTTGTCGCGCCCGGCGAGCGCGGACGCGCCCAGCGCGGCGCCGAGCGTCAGCGCCGGGTTGTCGTAGGGCTGCCGCAGCGTGCCCGCCAGCGCGGCGGCCTCGTCCAGCAGCGCCGCGACGTCGACGCCCGCGAGCGCGGGCGCGGTCAACGCGCGCGCGTCGAGGGCGCCGTACCGCCCGTCCACGTCCGGGGCGGCCTCGACCAGGTGGTGCCCGGCCTCCGGCGCGGCGCGCGCGGCGGCCGACCCGGGCGGCGCCACGACGACGAACCGGCGCGCGAGGTCCGCGCCGGACAGGCCCGCGTCGCGGAACGCCCCCGCGAAGACCCGCCGCAGCGCGTCCACCTCGAGCCCGTGCCCGGCGCCGTCCGCGCCGTCGTCTATGCCGTCGTCCGCCACGACGACGATCGTGCGGTGCGGGTCGCCCGCGAGCGCCCCCGTCACCTCGTGCGGATCGGTGGAGTCGACGACGGTCAGGTCGGCCCCCGCGGCCGCGCAGACCGCCTCGGCGGCCACGGCGGGCCCGCCCGACGCGATCAGCACGACCCGGTCCAGACCGGCGCCGCGGGCGAACCCCGCCGGCCCGGACAGCCGGGCCGGCAGGGAACGCGCGGACTCCTGCGGCCCGAGCCAGCCGAGCCGGCGGGCCGCCGCGGGGGCCGCGTCCGGGCCCCACAGATGCGGATTGCGGGACGCGAGGGCCCCGGGCACCCCGTCGGAGACGAGACGGTCCAGGACCGTCTCGCCCTCGTCGACGACGGCGCCGCGGATGGTGACCGAGATCCCCCCGGCGGTCACCACCGACGTCACGCGCCGGCCCTCTTGCTCTCCAGCTCGCCGCTGATGGAGCCGAGCAGCTCCTTCCAGGACGCCTCGAACTTCTCGACGCCCTCCTCCTCCAGCACCCGCACGACGTCGTCGTAGTCCACGCCGGCGTCCTTCAGCGCCGCCATGTGCGCGCGGGCGTCGTCGTAGGTGCCGCGGACGGTGTCGCCGCGCACCTGGCCGTGGTCGGCCTCGGCCACCAGCGTGGCCTCCGGCATCGTGTTCACGGTGCCGGGCGCCACCAGCTCGTCCACGTACAGCGTGTCGTTGAGGTTCGGGTCCTTCACCCCGGTCGACGCCCACAGCGGACGCTGGGGACGGGCCCCGGCGTTCTTCAGCGACGTCCAGCGCTCGGTGCCGAACTTCTCCTCGTACAGCGCGTACGCGAGCCGCGCGTTGGCCAGGCCCGCCTTCGAGCGCAGCGCCTTCGCCTCGTCCGACCCGATCTTGTCGAGCCGCTTGTCGATCTCGGTGTCGACCCGGCTGACGAAGAACGACGCCACCGACGCGATCTTGGTCAGGTCGCGGCCGTTCTCCCGCGCCTGCTCCAGACCCGCGAAGAACGCGTCGATCACCTTGCCGTAGCGCTCCAGCGAGAAGATCAGCGTCACGTTCACGCTGATGCCCTCGGCGAGCGCCGCGGTGATCGCCGGCAGCCCCGCCTCGGTCGCCGGGATCTTGATGAACAGGTTCGGCCGGTCCACCGTCCACCACAGCGCCCGCGCCTCGGCGATCGTCCGCGCGGTGTCGCGCGCGAGCCGCGGGTCGACCTCGAGCGACACGCGGCCGTCGAGCCCGTCCGTCCGGTCGTACACGGGGCGCAGCACGTCGCAGCCCCACCGGATGTCGTAGGTGGTGATCGCGTGGGCCGCCTCGTCGACGGTCACTTCGCGCAGGGCCAGGTCGCGGACCTGCGCGTCGTAGGCCGTGCCCTTGCTCAGCGCCTTGGCGAAGATCGTCGGGTTGGAGGTGACGCCGACGACGTGGCTCTCCTTGACCAGGTCCTCGAGGTTTCCGGTGCGCAGCCGCTCGCGGCTGATGTCGTCCAGCCAGATCGACACGCCCTCGTCGGACAGCCGCTTCAGAATCTCACTCATCGCTTCGCTATCTCCCTCGTCATCGAGTGTTCCGCGAGGCCGGAGGGTCAGTTGCCGGTGGTCTCGCCGCGCCCGGCGTGCTTCACGTTCGCCTTGATCAGGCTCGCCTCCGCGGCCGCGACGACCCGGTCGGCGGTGATGCCGAACTGCCGGAACAGCGTCTTGTAGTCCGCCGAGGCACCGAAGTGCTCCAGGCTCACCGACTCGCCGGCGTCGCCGATGTAGGCCCGCCAGCCCATCGCGATCCCGGCCTCGACCGACACCCGGGCCTTCACGCCGGGCGGCAGCACCTGCTGCTTGTAGGCGTCGGTCTGCGCCTCGAACCACTCCACGCACGGCATCGACACGACCCGGGTCGGGGTGCCCTTCGCCTGCAGCGCCTCGCGGGCCTCCAGCGCCAGCGACACCTCGCTGCCGGTCGCGATGATGATCACGTCGGGCCGCCCGTCGGTGGCGTCCGCCAGGACGTACCCGCCCTTGGCCGTGCAGTCCGCCGAGGCGAGCTCGCCGTCGCGGTCCAGCGTCGCGAGCTTCTGCCGGGTCAGCGCCAGCCCCGCCGGACGGTCGGAGTGCTCCAGGATCGTGCGCCACGCGACGGCCGTCTCGGCCGCGTCCGCCGGGCGGACGACGTCCAGGCCCGGGATCGCCCGCAGCGCCCACAGGTGCTCGACGGGCTGGTGCGTCGGGCCGTCCTCGCCGAGGCCGATCGAGTCGTGCGTCCACACGAACGTCACCGGCAGCTTCATCAGCGCGGCGAGCCGCACCGCCGGGCGCATGTAGTCGCTGAACACCAGGAACGTCCCGCCGTAGGGACGGGTGCCGCCGTGCAGCGCGATGCCGTTGCAGATCGCGCCCATCGCGTGCTCGCGCACCCCGAAGTGCAGCGTCCGCCCGTACGGGCCGCCCGGGAACTCCTTGGTCTGGAACTCCTCGGGGACGAAGGACGGCTCGCCCTTCATCGTCGTGTTGTTGCTCTCGGCCAGGTCGGCCGAACCGCCCCACAGCTCCGGCAGCACCGGCGCCAGCGCGGCCAGCACCTCGCCGGACGCCGCGCGCGTCGCGACCTCCTTGCCCGCGGGGAACGTCGGCAGCGCCTTCTCCCAGCCGGGCGGCAGCGCCCGCCGGGAGATCCGGTCGAACTCGGCGGCCCGCTCGGCGTTCGCCGCGCGCCACGCCTCGAACCGCTCGGTCCACCGCGCGTGCGCCGCGCGGCCCCGGTCGGACACGGCGCGGGCGTGCGCCAGGACGTCCTCGGGCACCTGGAAGCTCTCCGCCGGGTCGAGGCCGAGGATCCGCTTGGTCGCCGCGACCTCCTCGGCGCCGAGCGCCGAGCCGTGCGCCTTGCCGGTGTTCTTCTTGTTCGGCGCCGGCCAGCCGATGATCGTGCGCAGCGCGATGAACGACGGGCGGGACGTCTCGGCCTGCGCGGCGGCGAACGCCGCGGCGAGCTTCCCGACGTTCTCCTCGTAGTCGCCGTTCTCCGTCCAGTCGACGGTGTGGACGTCCCAGCCGTACGCCTCGTAGCGGGCCCGCACGTCCTCCGACAGCGCGATGGCGGTGTCGTCCTCGATCGAGATGTGGTTGTCGTCCCACAGCAGCACCAGGTTGCCCAGCCGCTGGTGGCCCGCCAGCGCGGACGCCTCGTGGCTGATGCCCTCCTGGATGTCGCCGTCCGAGCAGAACGCCCAGACGGTGTGGTCGAAGGGGGACTCGCCCTGCGGCGCGTCCGGGTCGAACAGCCCGCGCTCGCGGCGCGCCGCCATCGCCATGCCGACCGCGTTCGCGATGCCCTGGCCGAGCGGCCCGGTCGTCGTCTCGACGCCCGCGGTGTGCCCGTGCTCGGGGTGCCCCGGCGTCAGGCTGCCCCACTTGCGCAACGCCTTCAGCTCGTCCAGCGTCAGCGGGTAGCCCGAAAGGTAGAGCTGGATGTAAAGGGTCAGGCTGGAGTGGCCGCAGGACAGCACGAACCGGTCCCGGCCCGCCCAGTCGGGGTCGGTCGGGTCGTGCTTGAGGAACCGCTGGAAGAGCAGGTAGGCGGCCGGGGCCAGGCTCATGGCGGTGCCGGGGTGGCCCGAGCCCGCCTCCTCGACCGCGTCCATGGCCAGGGCGCGGACCACGTCCACCGCCCGCCGGTCCAGGTCAGACCATTCAAACGTGCTGTTGTCCCTAGTCACGGAACGCCAGGCTCCTCTCGAAACCGCTCTATGTACATGATCGCGCCGTGCGGCGAGTCGACGTGCGGCGAAACGCCGCGCCCCCCTCTGTGGAGCGGTGCGCTGTGGGCAGGACGCCCGGCCGAAGATCACGCCGTGCCCGATTCGAGCCTATCGCGCGGCCGTGCGGCCCACGCGTGACCGCGCGCACGTCACCGCCCCCCACCGCCGGGGACGTCCGCCGGACGTTCGCGCGCATGCTCCGGCGGGGGCCGGGCCGCTCCCTGCACCCTTGCCCGATCGCCCTTCCGCTAACCCCCCCGACGGGGGGATAAGACGGGGGATTCGGGCGGGGCACCGCCCCGTGCCGCGGGCCCCGCGACGGGCGCCGCGGACCCGCCGACACGCCGGTCACGGTGTGTCAGGCGACCCGGTGCACGACCTCCGGAGGGGTCGGACTACAGTGATTGCGCGGTTGACAACGAGCGGCCGCCGTATTCGCCAAGCCGAAAGTCGCACCCAGCCGAGGTCGGCCCGAACACGGGGGCACCGCCGAGTTGGTACGCGATTTCACATGCCTAGTTGAACGTGGACCCGATTGTGACGGTGCTCAGTAACAAGCGCGGGGTGGAGCTCGACGAGCACATGCCGATCGCGCCCCCCGAGCCGACGCCGGCCGAACCGGCCGCGCGCCGGTCGATCGGCGAGAGCGTGCGCGCCTACGTCGCGCTCACCAAGCCGCGTGTGATCGAGCTGCTCTTGATCACCACGATCCCGGTGATGTTCCTGGCGGCCGGGGGCGTGCCGCCGCTGGGCACGGTACTGCTCACGCTGGCGTTCGGCACGATGTCCGCCGGGGCCGCCAACGCGATCAACTGCTACATCGACCGGGACATCGACGCCAAGATGCGCCGCACCCGGCGCCGCCCGCTGGCCCGCGCCCAGGTCACCCCCGCCCGCGCCCTGGTGTTCGGGATCACCCTCGCCGTGCTGTCCACGGTCGGGTTCGCGGTCGCCGTCAACCCGCGTGCCGCCGCCGGTTCGCTGTTCGCGATCCTGTTCTACGTCTTCGTGTACTCGCTGCTGCTCAAGCGGCGCACCTCACAGAACGTCGTGTGGGGCGGCATCGCCGGCTGCATGCCCGTCCTCATCGGCTGGACGGCCGTCACCGACGAGATCTCCTGGACGCCGTTCGTCCTGTTCGGCGTCGTCTTCCTGTGGACGCCGCCGCACACCTGGACACTCGCGATGCGCTACCGCGAGGACTACGCGGTCGCCAACGTCCCGATGCTGCCGGTCGTCAAGGGCGAGCGCCGCGTCATCGTGGAGAGCCTCGTCTACACCTACGCCACCGTGGCGTGCTCGCTGCTGCTGTGGCCCGTCGGCGGGATGACCCCCGTCTACGGCGCGGTCGCCGCGGTGCTCGGCCTGGCGTTCCTCGCCGAGGGGCACCGCCTGCTGAAGGCGGTCCGCGCCGGGGTGACGGGCGTCCACCTGCGGCCCATGCGGTTCTTCCACCTGTCGAACGTCTACCTGGCGCTGCTGTTCCTCGCCGTGTCCGTCGACCCGCTCCTGCACTGACGGCCCCCGCGCCCCGGACACAACGATCACGCAACGTGACCGTCCCGTCCCGGCGGCGCGGCCCGGCGCCGGTTACGCTCACGTCATGGCGCGTGTGGACCCGAAGGCGGTGCTCGAGGGGCGGATCCCGGGGCGCCCGCCGATCGGCCTCATCGCCGGGCTGACGGTCTCGGGGCTGTGCGCCCTCGCCGCCCTCGGCGTCGACGTCCTGTCCGGCGGGGGCGGCTTCTGGGTGGGGCTCCTGCTGGCCGTGCTGCCCATCCCGCCGCTGATCGCGCTCGCGCTCGCGCTGGACCGGCTGGAGCCCGAGCCGCCGCGCGCGCTCGTCTTCGCGTTCATGTGGGGCGCGGGCGTCGCCGTCCTGGGCGCCCTCGTCCTGAACACGGCGGGGCTGCTCTACGTCACCGTCCCCGTCTTCGGGGAGGCGGACGGCCACTTCGTCAGCGCCACCTTCGGCGCGCCGGTCATCGAGGAGACGCTCAAGGGCGCCGTCCTGTTCGGCATGCTGTGGCTGCGCCGCAACGAGATCGACGGGTTCGCCGACGGGCTGATCTACGCCGCGATGGTCGGCCTCGGCTTCGCGATGATGGAGAACATCACCTACTACATGCGGGCGTTCGAGGACGGCGGCGCCCAGCAGCTCCAGGCCGTGTTCATCCTCCGCGGGCTCGTCGCGCCGCTCAGCCACCCGCTGTTCACCTCGATGACCGGCCTCGGCGTCGCCTACGCCGCCACGCACCGCCGCGGCCAGCTCCTCGCCCCCCTCGCCGGGCTGCTCGGCGCCATGATCCTGCACGGCCTGTGGAACGGCGCCGCGTCGACCGGCCTCGCCGGGCTCGGCGTCGTGTACCTGCTGGACTTCTGCATCCTCGTCGGACTGATCGCCATCGTCGCCGTCGAGCGCCGCAGCACCGTCCGCCGCATCGAGACGTACCTCCCGCTGTACGCCGCGACCGGGCTCGTCACCGCCGCGGACGTCCGGATGCTGCGCTCCATCCCGGCCCGCCGCGCCGCCCGCCGCTGGGCCCGCGCCGTCGGCGGCCCGCCCGCCGGCCGCGCCATGGTCGACTACCAGCTCGCCGCGACCGAGCTGGCCCTGCTGCACAAGCGCGTCGACCGCGGCGTCGCCGACCCGCACTGGTTCACCGCGCGGCGCGACGCCCTGCTCAACCTCATGGCGCTGGCCCGGCACGCGTTCCTGCGCGTCCCGCAGGCGCCCCGCGCCCCTGGCGGGCCGCCGTGGGCCCCGCGCGGGCCGTCCGGCTTCCTCCGGCCCGACCTGCGGAAACGGTGACCCGGCACCGCTCCCGGGGGGTTGTGTCACGGGTGCGCGGGGGCGGCCATAGCATGGTCGGCGTGACAAAGCGAGAGTCGACCCCCAACCCGCTGATCCGCGCGCGGGACGCCGTGTGGCGTCCGACGGCGGGTTCGTTCCGGCTGCTCGCACTGCTCGGCGTCATCGGCAACGTGCTCATCGTCGTCAGCGGCGGCGCCGTCCGCGTCACCGAGTCCGGGCTCGGCTGCCCCGAATGGCCCAAGTGCACCGGCGACAGCCTCGTCCCCACCCCGCATCCCGAGCACGAGACCATCAACATGGCGATCGAGTTCGGCAACCGGATGATCACCTTCGTGGTGCTGGCCGTCGGGATGCTCGTCTTCGTCGCCGCGCTCCGCCTCGTCCCGCGCCGCAAGGACCTGGTGCGGTGGGCGCTCGCCCAGCCGATGAGCGTCGTCGCGCAGGCCGTCATCGGCGGCATCGTCGTGCTGACCGAGCTGCACCCGGCCGCCGTCGGCCTGCACTTCCTCGTCTCCCCGGCCCTGCTCGTCTTCTGCGTGGCGCTGTGGATCCGGTCCGGCGAGGGCGACGCGCCGCCCCGGCCCCTCGTCGCCCCCTGGATCCGCGCCCTCGGCGCCGCGCTCCTGGCCGCCAGTGCCGTCGTGCTCGTCGCCGGCACGGTGGTCACCGGCACCGGCCCGCACGCCGGGGACGCCTCGTCGCGCCGCTACGGCTTCGAGATCACCGACGTCACCCGCGTCCACAGCATCACCGCCTGGGTCGTCTGCGCACTGACCGCGGTCATCGCCGTGGCCCTGTACCGGACGGACGCGCCCGCGGCGGCACGCCGCCGCGTCAACGAACTCCTCGTGCTCATCGTCGCGCAGGGCGCGCTCGGGTACGTCCAGTACTTCCTCGGCGTCCCCGCCGTCCTGGTCGTCCTGCACATGCTCGGCGCGGTCCTGATGTGGGTGGCCGCCTTCCGGCTGTTCTTCGCCCTCCGCGACCGCGGCCCCCGCGCCGGCACGGGCCCCGACGCGGCGTCCGGACCCGCCGAGCCCGCCCTGCAGACGCCCCAGCCCGCCTGACGCGCCGGCCCCCGCACGGGACGGCGCTCGCCCGTGCGGGCCCTCCGGACCGCCGCCGGTGGCGCGGTCAGGTCTTGCCGAGGAACCCGCGGAGGCGGTCGAGGGGCCAGGTGTTGATGACGTCGTCGGGCGTGAGCCAGCCGCGCTGGGCGGTGCCGACGCCGTAGCGGATGTTGCGGTGGTGGCCGACGGAGTGGGCGTCGGTGTCGACGGAGAACTTCACCCCGAGGCGCTTGGCGCGGCGGATCAGGTCGGCGGGCAGGTCGAGGCGGTCGGGGAACGAGTCGATCTCCAGGGCGGTGCCGGTGCGGGCGGCCGCGCGGAACACCTCGTCCCAGTCGGCGTCCACGGGCGGGCGGCGGCCGATGCTGCGGGCGGTCGGGTGCCCGATGACGTGCACGTGCGGGTTCTCGCACGCCCGGACGAGGCGGCGCGTCATCGCCTCCCGGTCCTGCGTGAAGTGGGAGTGGATCGACGCGACGCAGATGTCGAAGCCCGCCAGGAAGTCGGCGTCCCAGTCGACGCCGCCGTCGGGGTCGATGTTCAGCTCGGTCCCGTGCAGCAGCGCGAGGTCCGGCCAGGACGCCTGGAGCTCTCGGACCCGCTCGCGCTGCGCGAGCATTTTCGCGTCGGTCATCCGCTGCATGAACAGGTTCGGCGCGTGGTCGGTGATCGCGTAGTACTCCAGGCCGCGGGCCGCGGCGGCGGCGACCATGTCCTCGAGCGGGGCGATGCCGTCGGTGAGGTCGGTGTGGCTGTGCAGGTCGCCGCGCAGGTCGCCGACGGTGACCAGGCGGGGGAGCCCGCCGGCGAGGGCCGCCTCGATCTCGCCGGTGTCCTCCCGCAGCGCCGGGTGCACCCAGGGGAGCCCGAGGCGCTCGTACACCTCGTCCTCGGTCGCGGAGACGATCAGCTCGCCCGACTCGGCGTCGAACAGGCCGTACTCCGACAGCTTCAGCCCCGCCTTCACGGCGATCTCGCGGGTGCGGATGTTGTGCGCCTGCGAGCCGGTGAAGTACTGCAGCGCCGCGCCCCACGACTCGGGCGGGACGACCCGCAGATCGACCTGGAGGCCCTTCGCCGTGCGGATCGAGGTCTTCTTGTCGCCGCTCGCGATCACCTCGTGGACGAGCGGCAGCGCGGCGAACGCCGCCATGATCGGGTGCGGGTCGGCGGAGGCCGCGAGGACGTCCACGTCGCCGATCGTCTCGCGCATCCGGCGCAGCGAACCGGCGTGCTCGCAGCGCTCCACCTGCGGCAGCGCGGAGAGAGCCGCGACGACCTCGTCGGCGACGCTCGCGGCGGCGTCCACGAGCACGCGCTCCCCGGCGTCGCGCATCAGCTCGATGCCGCGCAGGATGTTCTCCTCGGTCTTGGCGCCGAACCCCTTGAGCCCGCGCAGCCGGCCCGCGCCGATGGCGGTCTCGAGCTCCTCCACCGACGACACGCCGAGCTCCTCGTAGAGGGCGAGGGCCTTCTTGGGGCCGAGGGTGGGGATCGCGGTGAGGGCGCGGACGCCCGCGGGGATCTGCGTCCGCAGCTCCTCCACCTGCCGGATCGTGCCGGTGGAGGTGTAGTCGAGGACCTTCTTCGCGATCGCCTCGCCGACCGTGGGGATCTTGCGCAGCCCGGCCAGGTCGAGGCCGGAGATGTCGTCGGGGTGGCCGGCGATCGCCCGCGCCGCCTTCTCGTACGCCCTGATCTTGAACGCGTCGCCGCCCGTGATGGACAGCAGGTCCGCCAGTTCCTGGATGAGGGCCGCAGCCTCGTCGTTCGCCCGTGCCATACGGTCGATGTTACGGGCCGGGTCCGACGTTTCCGGGGGTCAGCGCAGCGGCGCCACGGGGCCGTCCGGGTGCTCCATGCGGCCCGTCACGACCTCGTCGACGATCTCCGCCACCTCGTCCTCGCCGAGCGCCCGGTAGCCGTCGTCGGTGACGACCGCGATCGTCGGGTAGATCCGGCGGGCCCGGTCGGGGCCGCCGGTCGCGGAGTCGTCGTCGGCGGCGTCGTAGAGGGCGTGCACGCAGACGGTCGCGGCGTCGCGCTCGGACAGGTCGGGGCGGTACAGCTTCTTCAGCGCCCCCAGCGCGTACGGGGAGCCGGAGCCGTCGGCGTGGTAGTCGCGGGCCTCCTGCGGCGCGCCGGTGATGTCGTAGGTGTAGATGCGCCCGGTGCCGGTGCGCTCCTCGTACCCGGCGAACAGCGGGACGACGGCGAGGCCCTGCATGGCCTGCGCGAGGTTCGCCTGGATCACGGCGCCGAGGCGCCGGGCCTTGCCCGGCAGCGACAGCGGCGCGCTCTCCATCTTCTCGTAGTGCTCCAGCTCGACCTGGAACAGCCGGACCATCTCCAGCGCCAGCCCGACGGTGCCCGCGAACGCGACGACCGAGTACTCGTCGGCGCGCTGGACCTTGTCGAGCTCGCGGTAGGCGATGCGGTTGCCCTGGGTGGCGCGGCGGTCCCCGGCCATCATGACGCCGCCCGGGAAGGTCAGCGCCAGGACGGTCGTGCCGTGCGGCAGGTCGGGCGCGGTCCCGGCGCCGGGCACCCGGTTGACGGGCAGCAGGTCGGGGGAGTGGAGGCGCAGGAAGTCCACGAACGACGCCGATCCCGCCTCGAAGTACTCCGGCGGCATTCCCTGGTCCTCGTTCCGGCCGATCACGCGGACTCCCCTCCGGTCGATTGCAGGTGGTCCCGTCCCGATCCTTCCACGCCCGGCCGCGCGGTCGCCACCGCACCGCGGCCCGGCGCGCCCGTCCGGCCGCTAAGCCTCGGGCGCCTCGGGCGGGTCCTTCTGGCTCCGCGTGGCGCCGACGCTGGCCACGACCACGCAGACGATCGCGAGCCACTGGCGCCAGCCGAGGATCTCGCCGAGCAGCGCGACGCCGACGAGGGCGGCGGCGGCCGGCTCCAGGCTCATCAGGACGCCGAAGACCCGCGCGGGCATCCGCCGCAGCGCCTCCAGCTCGAGCGAGTACGGGATCACCGACGACAGCAGCCCGACGCCGAGGCCGATCAGCAGCAGCCGCGGGTCGAGCATCTCCGCGCCGCCCTCGGCGACGCCCACCGGCAGGACGGCCGCGGTGCCGACGATGCTCGCGACGGCCAGGCCGGACGATCCGGCGAACCGCCGCCCGGTCGCGGCCGTCAGCAGGATGTAGGCCGCCCAGCACACCCCGGCGACCAGGGCGAACGCGACGCCGACCGGGTCGAGGTCGCCGCCGCCCCGGGCGAGCATCACCACGCCCGCGCCCGCCAGCAGCGCCCACAGCACGTCGCGGGGCCGCCGGGACGCCAGCAGCGCCACGCTCAGCGGCCCGAGGAACTCGATCGTCACCGCGACGCCCAGCGGGATGCGGGCGAACGACTGGTAGATCGAGAAGTTCATCCCGGCGAGCGCGAGCCCGAACCCGGCGGCGATCGCGAGGTCCTGCCGGGTGTGGTCCCGCAGGACGGTCCGCAGCGCCTTGCGGGCCAGGAACGCCAGGACGATCGCGGAGGTCAGCAGCCGCAGCGTCACGACGGCGCTCGGCGGCAGCCGGTCGAACAGGTTCTTGGCCAGACCGGCCCCGACCTGCACGGAGATGATGCCGAGCAGGATCAGCGCGGGCGGGGGGACGGAACCCAGGGAGAGCAGCGTCGTCCGGCCGGGCGCGCGGGACGCGCCGCCGAGGGAACCGGACGCCTCAGCCAGTGCCATGCGTCACGTCCGAGATCACTCCCATGCGAAGAACCGGGCGGCGAGGGCGAGTCCGGCGACGGCCCACACCCCGAGGACGAGCAGCGGGCCGCCGGGAACCGCGGCGCCGTCCCGCAGGACGTCCCGCAGCCCCTCGGCCAGCGCGGAGATCGGCAGCAGCTCCAGGGCGCTCCGGACCGTCTCGGGGAACTCGTCCAGCGGGAACACCACGCCGCCGACGGCCAGCAGCAGGACGTACGCGAGGTTCGCCGCCGCGAGGGTCGCCTCGGCGCGCAGCGTCCCGGCCATGAGCAGGCCGAACCCGCTGAACGCGGCGGTGCCGAGCAGCAGCAGCGCGAGCACCGAGAACGGGTCGCCGTGCGGTTCCCAGCCGAGCCCGAGGGCGACGGCGCAGATCAGCGCGGCCTGGATCACCTCGACCGCGAGGACGGAGAGGGTCTTGGCGGCGATCAGCCCGGCGCGCGGCAGCGGCGTCGCGCCGAGCCGCTTCAGCACCCCGTAGCGGCGTTCGAAGCCGGTGCCGATGGCCTGGCCGGTGAACGCGGTCGACATCACCGCGAGCGCCAGGACGCCCGGGGCGAGGAAGTCGACGCGGCTCCCGGGGCCGAGGTCCAGCAGCGAGGTGGCGCTGAAGAGCACGAGCAGCACCACCGGGATGATCATGGTGAGCAGCAGCTGCTCGCCGTTGCGCAGCATCGCGCGCAGCTCGTACGCCGTCTGCGCCAGGACCATCCGCGGCAGCGGCACCGCGCCCGGCGCGGGCGTGAAGTCCAGCGCGGCGGACGGCTCCGCCCGCGCCCCCCCGACCGTCATGCGCGCAGCTCCCGTCCGGTCAGCTCCAGGAAGACGTCCTCCAGCGTGCGGCGCTCGATCCGCAGGTCCTCGGTCAGCACGCCGTGCGACGCGCACCACGCGGTGACGGTGGCCAGCAGCTCGGGCCGCACGTCCGCCTCGATCAGGTAGTGCCCGGCGGGCGACTCCTTGGCGGCGCACCCGGCGGGCAGCGCCGACAGCAGCTCCTCCAGGCCGAGCCCGGGCCGGGCGCGGAACCGCAGCTGCCGCTCGGCGCCGGTGAGCGCCGCGGGGGCGCCCTCGGCGACGACCCGGCCGCGGTCGACGATCACGACGTGGTCGGCGAGGGTCTCGGCCTCGTCCATGTTGTGCGTGGTGAGCACGATCGACACCCCGGCGGCGCGCAGCTCCCCGATCAGGTCCCAGGTCGCGCGCCGGGCCTGCGGGTCGAGCCCGGTGGTGGGCTCGTCCAGGAAGACCAGCTCGGGACGGCCGACGACCGCGACGGCCAGCGACAGCCGCTGCTGCTGCCCGCCCGACATGCGCCGGAACGGTGTGCGGGCGTGCTCGGTGAGGCCGAGCCGCTCCAGCAGGGCGGCGGGGGCGAGCGGCGCGGCGTGGAAGGACGCGACGAGCCCGAGGAACTCGGCGGCGCGCGCCGTGCCCGGCACGCCTCCCGACTGCGGCATCACCCCGACCCGCGGTTTCAGCGCGCGGGCGTCGGCGGCCGGGTCCAGGCCGAGGACGCGGACCGTTCCCGCGTCGGCCCGGCGGTACCCCTCGCAGATCTCGATCGCGGTGGTCTTCCCGGCGCCGTTGGGGCCGAGCAGCGCGGTGACCTCGCCCCGGGCGGCGCGCAGCGACAGCCCGTCCACGGCCGTCGCCGCTCCGTAGCGCTTCACGAGCGACTCCAGCTCGACGGCGCCGTCTCCCGGGGGTGTCATGCCCACGAGTTTAGGACGGGGCGCGGACCGGTCGGCGCCCGCCTCCGGGCGCCCGCCCCGGGGACGGCCGGACGGGCGGGCAGGCCGGGGCCCGGAGGCGGGCCTGGGAGCCGGACCGGACGGCCGCGCCCGGCGGGGGTTTCGGCGGCGCCGCCGGGGGAATCCGCGATCGGGGGGTGTTGATCATGCGGGTGGTCGTCGCGCTGGGCGGCAACGCGCTCGTCGGCCGCGGCGAGTCGCCCGACGACGGGCCGCAGCGCGCCAACGTGGCCCGCGCGGTGCGGGCGCTGGCCCCGCTCGCCCGGCGGCACGAGCTGATCGTCACGCACGGGAACGGGCCGCAGGTCGGCGTGCTGTCGCTGGAGAGCGTCAACGACCCGAACCTGACCCGCCCGTATCCGCTCGACACCGTCGGCGCGGAGACGCAGGGGATGATCGGCTACTGGATCCTGCAGGCGCTGCAGAACGCGCTGCCCGGCCGCCAGGTGATGGCGATGATCACGCAGACGCTCGTGTCGGCGGTCGATCCGGCGTTCGGGGAACCGAGCAAGTTCGTCGGGCAGGTGTACGAGCGGGACGAGGCGGAGAAGCTCGCCGCCGACTACGGGTGGACCGTCCGGCCGGACGGCGGGCACTGGAGGCGCGTGGTCCCGTCGCCGCGGCCGCAGCGCGTCATCGAGACCCGGCTGATCCGCGAGCTGGTGCGGCTCGGGACGGTCGTGGTGTGCGCGGGCGGCGGCGGCGTCCCGGTGTTCCGCAACGACGTGGGTCGGCTGGAGGGCCTCGAGGCGGTGATCGACAAGGATCTCACCGCGTCGGTGCTCGCCGAGAGCCTGGACGCGGACGCGCTGCTCATCCTCACCGACGTCCCGCGGGTGGTGCGGCGCCGCGGCACCCCCGACCAGGAGGAGATCACCCACACCACCCCGCACGAGCTGCGCGGCGAGGAGTTCCCCGCGGGGTCGATGGGCCCGAAGGTGGAGGCGGCCTGCCGGTTCGTGGAGCGGACGGGCGACATGGCGGCGATCGGGCTGCTCGACGAGTGCGCGGAGATCCTCGACGGCACCGCCGGGACGATCGTCACGCCGAACGCCACGTGGCCGCTGGAGAGCACGCTTTGACCGCGCCCACCGGCCCGTCCGCCCCCGCCGGGCCCGGCGCCGGCGGGTTCGCGCGGAGCCTGCTGCGCACGAAGCCGGTCGACCGGATCGTCGCCGAGGGCGGGCGCGGCGCGGGCGGGGAGCTGCGGCGGACGATGGGCCTGCTGCAGCTCACCCTGTTCAGCGTGGGCGCCACCCTCGGCACGGGCATCTTCGTCGTGCTCGGGTCGGCGGTGCCGCTCGCGGGCCCCGCGGTCGTCGCGTCGTTCGTCCTCGCGGCGGTCACCGCGCTGTTCTCGGCGCTGTCGTACGCCGAGCTGGCCGGGACGATCCCGGTGTCCGGCTCGTCCTACTCGTACGCGTACGCGACGCTGGGCGAGCTGGTCGCGTGGGTGTGCGGCTGGTGCCTGCTGCTGGAGTACGGGGTGTCGGTCTCGGCGGTCGCGGTCGGCTGGGGCGCCTACCTGAGCGCCTTCTTCGACACCACGCTCGGGTTCACGATCCCGGCGGAGCTGGCCGACCCGCCGGGCGGCGGCGGGATCGTCAACGTGCCCGCGGTCGTCGTCGTGGCGCTGGCGGCGTTCCTCCTGCTGCGCGGCGCGTCCGAGACCGCCGCCGCGAACACGGTCATGGTGTTCCTCAAGATCGGCGTGCTGCTGTTCTTCTGCGCGGTGGCCTTCACGGCGTTCCGGTCGGAGAACCTCGCCGGGTTCGCGCCGATGGGCTGGGCGGGGATCAGCGCGGCCGGGTCCAAGGTGTTCTTCTCCTACATCGGCTTCGACGCCGCCTCCACCGCCGGCGAGGAGGCGAAGAACCCGCGCCGCGACCTGCCGCTGGCGATCGTCCTGTCCCTCGCCATCGTCACCGCCGTGTACGTGCTGGTCGGGCTCGCCGCGGTCGGCGCGATGCACTGGACGCGGTTCGGCGAGGACGACTCGGAGGCGTCCCTGGCGAACGTGCTCGACGCGGCCACCGGCGCCGCGTGGCCGTCGGCCGTCCTGTCGATCGGCGCCGTGATCGCGATCGCGAGCGTCGTCCTGACGGTGATGTACGGGCAGACCCGCATCCTGTTCGCGATGTCGCGCGACGGGCTCGTCCCGCCCGTCTTCCAGCGGGTGAGCCCGAAGCGGTCGGTGCCGGTCGCCAACACGGTCATCGTCGCGGCGTTCATCGGGCTGCTCGCCGGGTTCGTCCCGCTGGGCCGCCTCGTGGACGCCACCAGCATCGGGACGCTGTTCGCGTTCGCGCTCGTCAGCGTCGGCGTGATCGTCCTGCGGCGGACCCGCCCCGACCTGCCCCGCAGCTTCCGGACGCCGCTGTACCCGATCACGCCGCTGCTCGGCGTCGCGTTCTGCCTGTACCTGATGGTGGGGCTCGGCGGGATCACGTGGCTCGTGTTCCTGCTGTGGGGGCTGGTCGGGCTCGCCGCGTACTTCGCCTACGGGCGCCGCCACTCGCGGCTGCGGGGCGGGGGGACGGCATGACGGCGCGGGTCCTGGTCGGATGCTCCCCGGACGAGCGCGGCGACGACGCGCTCGTGCTCGCCGCGCTGGTCGCGCGCGCCACGGGCGCGGCGGTGACCGCCGCGAACGTCCACCCGCCGCCGTGGCCCGCCCGCGGACCGGGCTCGGTGGACGCCGAATGGCTCGCCTACCTGCGCGGCCGCGCGGACGAGGTCGTCCGGGCGGCGGTGGTGCGGCTCGCGGAGCTGGGCGTCCCGGAGGGCGGCGCCGAGCCCCGGGTGCACGCGCACCGGGGCAGCGGCCGCGGGCTCATCGAGGTCGCCGAGGACGTCGGGGCCGGGGTGGTCGTGATCGGCTCGGCGCCGCGCGGCCGGCGCGGCCGGATCGCGGTCGGCAGCACCGCCGACCAGCTCCTGCACGGCTCGCCGGTGCCGGTCCTGATGGCGCCGCGCGGGTACGGGGCGGAGGCGCCGCCGCGGCTGGAGCGGCTGACCGCCGCGTACTGGCGCCGCCGGGAGGCCGAGAACCCGCTCGGCGTCGCCGCCGGGTGGGCCGCGGCGCTCGACGTCCCGATGCGGCTGCTCACGCTGGTGCTCCGGCCGCCCGGGGTCGCCGCGCGGTTCCGGGACTCCGGCGAGATCCTGGAGCGGCAGCGGGAGCGGGCCGAGGAGGACCTCGCCCGCGCCGCCGGATCGGTGGAGGGCGTCCCGGTGACGACCGAGGCGGTCGCCGGGGTGAGCGTGGGCAAGGCCCTCGCCGCGGTCGATATGCTGCCGGGCGAGGTGCTGACCTGCCAGTCCGGGCACCACGGCCCGTTGCGCGGGGTCTTCCTCGGGGAGAGCTCCGGCAAGATCGTGCGCTCGGCGCCCCGCCCGGTGCTGATGCTCCCGCGCGTGGCGTCCCGGTGACGGACCGCTTCCGGGAGCCGCTCCGGGGCACGGCACGCGGCCCGTACGCTCACCGGGCCGGACGGCTCGTTTAGGTAAGGCTTACCTGCGTGAGCCACGACATCGGCAAACCGGTGTTTCGGGGGAAGGAATTACGGCACACTGATGTTGTGAAAAACGTGAGCGAGGATCGGGCGAGCGCGGAGGCCGTGGTGACACGGCCGTCCGGCGTGCCGTCTCCGGCCGGGACCGAGCGCGACACCCGCGCCCGGGTGGCCCGGCTGATCCTCGAGCACGGCCCCGTCACCGCGTCCGCGCTCGGCGAGCGGGTCGGCCTCACGCCGGCCGCGATCCGCCGGCACCTGGACGCGCTGCTGGCCGAGGGCATGATCGAGGTCCGCCGGGCCCGGCCGCAGACGCGGCGCGGCCGCGGGCGCCCCGCCAAGTGGTTCGCCATCACCGACGCGGGACGCAGCGCGTTCGTGCACGCCTACGACGACCTGGCGACCAGCGCGCTGCGCTTCCTCGCCGAGACGGCCGGCGCCCACGCGGTCGCCGAGTTCGCCCGGCGCCAGATCGCCGACCTCGAGCGGCGCTACCGGCCCGTCGTGCAGGAGGCCCCGCCCCACCAGCGGGTCCGCACGCTCGCCGAGGCGCTGTCCGGGGACGGCTACGCGGCGGCCGCCGCGAAGGCCCCGCAGCCGGGCGGCGGCGAGCAGCTGTGCCAGCACCACTGCCCGGTCTCGCACGTGGCGGCGGAGTTCCCGCAGCTGTGCGAGGCCGAGACGGAGGCGTTCAGCCGGCTGCTGGGCACCCCCGTCCAGCGGCTCGCCACGATCGCCCACGGCGACGGCATCTGCACCACCCACGTCAGCTCCCGCTCCCTGTGCGGGGACGGGACGGACGCCGCCGGGGAACCGGCGGACGGGCCGGGGGACGCGGGGGATCCCCCCGCAAGCACACTGACCAGTGACGAGGAGTCCGGGAGGACGCCCCTATGACTACGGCAGCCCACCCTGAACTGGAAGGGCTCGACAGGTACAAGTTCGGCTGGGCCGACTCCGACGAGGCCGGAGCCTCGGCCCGCCGCGGCCTGAACGAGGACGTCGTCCGCGACATCTCTGGCAAGAAGGACGAGCCGGACTGGATGCTCGACCTGCGCCTCAAGGGGCTGCGGCTGTTCGACAAGAAGCCCATGCCGACCTGGGGCTCGGACCTGTCGGACATCGACTTCGACAACATCAAGTACTTCGTCCGGTCGACCGAGCAGCAGGCCGCCTCCTGGGAGGAGCTCCCGGAGGACATCAAGAACACCTACGACAAGCTCGGCATCCCGGAGGCGGAGAAGCAGCGCCTCATCGCCGGCGTCGCCGCCCAGTACGAGTCGGAGGTCGTCTACCACAAGATCCGCGAGGACCTTGAGGAGAAGGGCGTCATCTTCGTCGACACCGACACCGGCCTGCGCGAGCACCCGGAGATCTTCCAGGAGTACTTCGGCTCCGTGATCCCGGTCGGCGACAACAAGTTCGCCGCGCTCAACACCGCCGTGTGGTCGGGCGGCTCGTTCATCTACGTGCCGCCGGGCGTCCACGTCGAGATCCCGCTCCAGGCGTACTTCCGGATCAACACCGAGAACATGGGCCAGTTCGAGCGGACGCTGATCATCGCCGACGAGGGCTCCTACGTCCACTACGTCGAGGGCTGCACCGCCCCGATCTACAAGTCGGACTCCCTGCACTCGGCCGTCGTCGAGATCGTCGTGAAGAAGGACGCCCGCGTCCGCTACACGACCATCCAGAACTGGTCGAACAACGTCTACAACCTGGTGACCAAGCGCGCCGTCGCCTACGAGGGCGCCACCATGGAGTGGGTCGACGGCAACATCGGCTCCAAGGTCACCATGAAGTACCCGGCGGTCTACCTGCTCGGCGAGCACGCCAAGGGCGAGACCCTGTCGATCGCGTTCGCGGGCGAGGACCAGCACCAGGACGCCGGCGCCAAGATGGTGCACGCCGCGCCCAACACCTCCAGCAGCATCGTGTCCAAGTCGGTGGCGCGCGGCGGCGGCCGCACCTCCTACCGGGGCCTGGTGCAGATCCAGGAGGGCGCCGAGCACAGCAAGTCCACCGTCAAGTGCGACGCGCTGCTGGTCGACCAGATCAGCCGCTCCGACACCTACCCCTACGTGGACGTCCGCGAGGACGACGTGGAGATGGGCCACGAGGCCACCGTCTCCAAGGTGTCGGAGGACCAGTTGTTCTACCTGATGAGCCGCGGTCTCACCGAGGACGAGGCCATGGCGATGATCGTGCGCGGGTTCGTCGAGCCCATCGCGCGCGAGCTGCCGATGGAGTACGCCCTCGAGCTGAACCGGCTCATCGAGCTGCAGATGGAAGGAGCCGTCGGCTGATGGGGCTGGACGTGAAGCCTCTCTCGACGCTGCACGAGAAGGCGTCGTACGACCTGGGCGACTTCGAGGTCCCCACCGGCCGCGAGGAGGAGTGGCGGTTCACCCCGCTGCGCCGCCTCCACGGCCTGCACAACGGGACCGCGCAGGACGGCGGCAAGGTCATCGTCGACGTCGAGGCCGCGCCGGAGGTGACGGTCGAGACCGTCGGCCGCGACGACGCCCGCCTCGGCAAGGCGTACGTCCCGGCCGACCGGGTCTCCGCCCAGGCGTGGAACGCGTTCGCGCACGCCACGGTCGTCACCGTGCCGAAGGAGGCGGTGGCGTCCGCGCCGACCGTCCTGCGGGTGCGCGGCGAGGACGCCTCGGCCGCCGCCTACGGGCACACCACCGTGATCCTGGAGCCGTTCGCGGAGGCCACCGTGGTGCTCGCGCACCGCGGCTCGGCCACCTACGCCGACAACGTCGAGTTCGTCGTCGGCGACGGCGCCCGCCTCTCGGTGATCAGCCTGCAGGACTGGAACGACGGCAGCGTGCACGTGTCGCACCAGCACGCCCGGCTCGGCCGCGACGCCCGGTTCGTCTCCCACAACATCTCGCTGGGCGGCGACCTGGTGCGGATCTCCCCGTCGGTCGCGTACGAGGCGCCCGGCGGCGACGCCGAGCTGTACGGTGTGTACTTCGTCGACGGCGGCCAGCACCTCGAGCACCGGCTCCTGGTCGACCACACCGTGCCGCACTGCCGCAGCCGCGTCGACTACCGCGGCGCCCTGCAGGACGCCGACGCGCACGCCGTCTGGATCGGCGACGTCATCATCCGCGCCGAGGCCGAGGGCACCGACACCTACGAGCTGAACCGCAACCTCGTCCTCACCGACGGGACGCGCGTCGACTCGGTGCCGAACCTGGAGATCCTCACCGGCGAGGTCGCCGGCGCGGGGCACGCCTCCGCGTCCGGACGCCTCGACGACGAGCACCTGTTCTACCTGCAGGCGCGCGGCATCACCTTCGACGAGGCGCGGCGCATGGTCGTCCGGGGCTTCCTCGGCCAGCTCGTCGACCGCATCGAGGTCGACGAGGTGCGCGACAAGGTCCGGCAGGCCATCGAGGCGGAGCTCGACGTGCGGGGCGGTGACCGGTGACGTACGTGAAGGTGTGCGCGCTCGCCGACGTCCCGGCGGACGGGGCGCTCGGCGTGGAGGTCGACGACACGCCCGTCGCGATCGCGCGCAGCGGCGACGAGGTGTTCGCCGTCAACGACATCTGCTCGCACGCCGAGGTCTCCCTCTCCGAGGGCGAGATCTACAACGGCACCATCGAGTGCTGGCTGCACGGGTCCTGCTTCGACCTGCGCACGGGCAAGCCCACCAACCCGCCGGCGACGCAGCCGGTCGCCACCTACAAGGTCAAGGTCGAGGACGGCGACGTCTACGTCTCGCTCGGCTCCGACGACTAAGGAACGACAACACCATGGCCACGCTTGAGATCCGCGACCTCCACGTCTCCGTCGGCGAAGGCACCGACGGGACCAAGGAGATCCTGCGCGGGGTCGACCTCACCGTGCAGGCCGGCGAGACCCACGCGCTGATGGGGCCGAACGGCTCCGGCAAGTCCACCCTCGCCTACGCGATCGCCGGGCACCCCAAGTACGAGGTGACCGGCGGCACCGTGACGCTCGACGGCGAGGACGTCCTGTCCATGAGCGTCGACGAGCGCGCCCGCGCCGGGCTGTTCCTGGCGATGCAGTACCCGGTCGAGGTGCCGGGCGTGTCCGTCTCGAACTTCCTGCGCTCGGCCGTCACCGCCGTCCGCGGCGAGGCCCCGAAGCTGCGCGAGTTCTCCAAGGAGATGAAGGCGGCGATGGACGGGCTGTCCATCGACCCCGCGTTCGCGCAGCGCTCCCTCAACGAGGGCTTCTCCGGCGGCGAGAAGAAGCGGCACGAGATCCTCCAGCTGGAGATGCTCAAGCCGAAGATCGCCGTGCTCGACGAGACCGACTCCGGCCTCGACGTCGATGCCCTCAAGGTCGTGTCCGAGGGCGTGAACCGGTTCTCGGCCGCGCCCGGCACCGGCGTCCTGCTGATCACGCACTACACGCGCATCCTGCGGTACGTGCAGCCGGACTTCGTGCACGTCTTCGCGGGCGGCCGCATCGTCGCCGAGGGCGGCCCCGAGCTGGCCGACCAGCTGGAGAACGAGGGCTACGAGAAGTACGTGAAGGCGGGCGCGTCGGCATGACACTGCTGCCCGAGGAGCTGAAGAAGGACTTCCCGCTCCTGCAGCGCACCGTCCGGGGCGGGCGGCCCCTGGTCTACCTGGACTCGGGGGCCACCTCGCAGAAGCCCGTCGCGGTGCTGAACGCCGAGCGGGAGTTCTACGAGCGGTACAACGCGGCGCCGCACCGCGGCGCCCACCTCCTCGCCGAGGAGGCCACCGAGGCGTACGAGAAGGCGCGCGCGTCCATCGCCCGGTTCGTCGGCGCGACGCCCGGCGAGATCGTGTTCACCAAGAACGCCACCGAGGGCATCAACCTCGTGGCGTACGCGATGAGCAACGCCGCCACCGCCGGGCCCGAGGCCGAGCGCTTCCGGGTGGGCCCCGGCGACGAGGTCGTGGTGTCCGAGATGGAGCACCACGCGAACCTCGTCCCGTGGCAGGAGCTGTGCCGCCGCACCGGCGCGACGCTCCGCTGGTTCGGGATCACCGACGAGGGCCGCCTCGACCTGGACGGCCTGGACGGCCTGGTCAACGAGCGCACGAAGATCGTCGCGCTGACGCACCAGTCGAACGTCCTCGGCACCGTCACGCCGGTCGACCGCATCGTGGAGCGTGCCCACGCGGTCGGCGCGCTCGTCCTGCTGGACGCCGCGCAGTCCGTTCCGCACCAGCCGGTGGACGTCCGCGCCCTCGGCGCCGACTTCCTCGCCTTCTCCGGGCACAAGATGCTCGGCCCGACCGGCATCGGCGTGCTGTGGGGCCGCCGCGAGCTCCTCGAGGCCATGCCGCCGTTCATCACCGGCGGCTCCATGATCGAGCTCGTGCGGATGGAGTCGAGCACGTTCATGCCGCCGCCGCAGCGGTTCGAGGCGGGCGTCCCGATGACCGCGCAGGCCGTCGGGCTCGGCGCGGCCTGCGACTACCTTGCCGACCTCGGCATGGACCGGGTCCACGCGCACGAGGAGGCCCTCGTCGGCTACTCCCTCGAGCGGCTGTCGGAGATCCCCGGCGTCCGGATCATCGGCCCGGGCACCACCGAGGCGCGCGGCGGGGCCGTGTCGTTCACCGTCGCGGACATCCACCCGCACGACGTCGGCCAGGTGCTGGACGACCTCGGCGTCGAGGTCCGCGTCGGGCACCACTGCGCGTGGCCGATCTGCCGCCGGTTCGGCATCCCCGCCACCACCCGGGCGACGTTCTACCTGTACAACACCCTCGCCGACGTGGACGCGCTCGCCGACGGGGTACGGCAGGCGCAGAAGTTCTTCGGAACAGCCTGAGGGCCGCCCCGGTTGTAGCCAGAAAGGCTTGGAAAGGACGACATGCAGCTGGAGGCGATGTACCAGGAGGTCATCCTGGACCACTACCGCAATCCCCTCCACAAGGGCTTGCGGGAGCCGTACGAGGGTGAGGCGCACCACGTCAACCCGACGTGCGGCGACGAGGTGACGCTGCGCGTCCACCTGGACGGCGACGGCCGGGACGCCACGGTGGCGGACGTCTCCTACGACTCCATGGGCTGCTCGATCAGCCAGGCCAGCGCGTCGGTGATGGCCGACCTGCTGATCGGCAAGTCGGTCAAGCAGGCCATGGAGGTCGGCGACGAGTTCCTGGCGCTGATGCAGTCGCGCGGCCAGGACGTCGAACCGGACGAGGACGTCCTGGAGGACGCCGTCGCCTTCGCCGGGGTGTCGAAGTACCCGGCCCGGATCAAGTGCGCCCTCCTCGCCTGGATGGCGTGGAAGGACGCGACCGCCCGCGCACTGGGAGAGGCATCATGAGCGAGACGACCGACACCGCCGAGACGACCGGCACCGCCGAGACGACCGGCGCGCCCGAGACGGCCGAGGCCGCCGCGGGCGGCACCGGCGCCGACACCGCCGCCGAGGAGGAGGTCCTCGAGGCGCTGAAGGACGTCGTCGACCCCGAGCTCGGCATCAACGTCGTCGACCTGGGCCTGGTGTACGGGGTGAACCTCGACGGGGGCGTCGCCACCCTGGACATGACGCTCACCAGCGCCGCCTGCCCGCTCACCGACGTGATCGAGGACCAGGCGCACAGCGCCCTGGACGGCCTGGTGCAGGACGTCAAGATCAACTGGGTGTGGCTCCCGCCGTGGGGCCCCGACAAGATCACCGAGGAGGGCCGGGACCAGCTCCGCGCCCTCGGCTTCAACGTCTGACGCGCCACCCGCGGAGGCCGCGCCCCGACCCGGGGCGCGGCCTCCGCGCGTCCGCCGGGCGCGGTGCCACCGGCGCCGAGGCGTCCGCGTAGGGTCGTCCGACGTGAAGGATGCTTTTCCGGACAGCGATCCGGGGCTCGTGGCCCGGCGTGCGGCCTCGTTCGGCGGCGGCGCCGCGGCGTACGCGGCGGAGCGGCCCGACTATCCGGTCGCCGCGGTGCGGTGGGCGCTGGAGCCCCTGGGCGGACGGCCGCCGCGGGTGCTCGACCTCGGCGCGGGCACCGGCAAGCTCACCGAGGTCCTCCTGCGGGACGGCCTGCGCCCCGAGGACGTCGTGGCCGTCGAACCCGATCCGGCGATGCTCGGCGAACTCCGCCGCGGGCTCCCCGACGTGCGCGTCCTGCGAGGGGGCGCGGAGGACATCCCGCTCGGCGACGCGAGCGTGGACGCGGTCCTGGTCGGGCAGGCGATGCACTGGTTCGACCTCGACCGGGCGCTCCCCGAGATCCACCGGGTGCTCGCGCCGGGCGGGGTCCTCGCGGGGCTGTGGAACCTGGACGACGACCGCGTGCCGTGGGTCGCGGGGCTGAAGGAGGCCGCGCGCAGCACCGTGTCGCTGCGGCGATGGCGGCCGAAGTCGGTCCCTCCGACGCGGTGGTTCCCGGAGATCGAGCGGGCGGAGTTCCCGCACGCCCAGCGGCGCACGGTCGACTCCATGGCGGCGACCGTCGGCACGCACAGCCACGTGCTCGTGCTGGACGCCGCCGAACGCGACGAGCTGCTCGGGCGGGTGCGCGACTACCTGCGCGGCAGGCCCGAGACGGCCGCGGGCGAGTTCGACCTGCCGATCGTCACCGCGGCCGTCCGGACTCTGCGGGGCTAGCGCTCCGCCCCTCCGGCTCCTGCTCCTTGGCCGGCCACAGCGTGTGGCTGACGGGCCAGATCGCCCAGATCGCCAGGACGAGGCCGAGGCGCGCCGCCCACGCCCACAGGGCCGCCGTGCGCTCGGCGTCGCCGACCATGGCGATCATGCCGACGAGCAGCCCGCAGGCGATCGCGGTGGCGGCGGCGGCCTTGCCGAACTCGCGCCACTCGTACCGGGTGCGCGCCCGGCCGCCCCGCGGCTTCCCGCGGGGCGGCGGGCCGCCCGCGAACCGGTGCGCGAAGCGCTCGTCGGCCCAGCGGACCATGCTGTGCCCGAACGCGATCGAGTAGCCGAGGTAGGCGGCCGACAGCCCGTGCGCGAAGCCCGCCTCGGCGCCCCGGCGCAGGTCGAGGACGGTCGCGGCGAGCAGCACGGCGTCGATCAGCGGCACGCAGAGCAGGAGCAGGGCCCCGAGGCGCCGCATCCGCAGCGGGTAGCGGGCGAGCAGGCCGGCGCCGAGGACGACCCAGAACCCGATCTCGCACGCGGCGATGACCGCGATGAGCACGGCGTCACCGGCGCCGGGCGAGGGCCGCGCCGGCGCCGTAGAGCGCCAGCCCGAGCAGGCCGAGGCCGATTCCGGCGAGCGGCTGACGGGTGTCCGTCCACTCCAGAACGTCCATCTGATCGCTGCCGAAGGCGTGGTTGACGAGCGAGAGCAGACCCGCGACCGCGACGATGGTTCCGATGGTGCGCACTGTGCGTTCCCTCCGATGGCGTACCCCTCGATCGTCGGACACGCGGGGGAGGGGACACGTCGTCTGGGATGAGGTTTCGCGGGTCGTCCGAAGGATGTACGCGCCGCCCTCACAGCGGTGGACGCGCCACACTCCCGGAGGTGCTGAGATAGGGGGCGTGCTGTCGACCGCCCGCCGCCTCACCACCCCGCAGGACGCCCTCATCGCCGCCGCGGCGCTGATCGGCGGCGTCCTGATGATCCTCGCGGACGGCTACATCAAGTGGGTGGACGCCTGGCTGCCGAACCTCGCGCTGCGGTGCGTCCCGCTGGCCGGCCTGTGCGCGGCGATGCTGCTGCGGCGGACGGCGCCCCGCACCGGGCTGGCGGTGGCGACGCCCTTCAACTTCCTCGACGTGGCGCTGGGACCGAGCCTCGCCACGCTGATGATCTACGGGGACGCGCTGTACGCGGCGAGCCTGTACGGGCCGCGGCGGACGGCCGAACGGCTCCTCGGCGTGACGATCGCGGCGACGCTGGCCACCACGGTGGCGGCGGGCGCCCTGCTGGGCGGGATCTCCGTCGCGGTGCTGCTGGGCGCGGTCGCCGGGATGACCTGGGTCGCGCCGGTGCTGACCGCGATGGTGGTCCGCGAGCACCGCTTCCGGGCGGAGGCCGAGCGGCAGCGCGCCGAGCAGGTCGCGCGGCTCGCCGAGCTCGACCGGCGCGCCGCCGTGGGCGCCGAGCGGGCCCGGATGGCGCGGGAGCTGCACGACGTCGTCGCGAACCACCTGAGCGCCGTCGCGCTGCACTCGTCGGCCGTCCTGAAGGTCCGCGACCTGGACCGGGAGACGCTGGACCGGTCGCTCGAGGTGATCCGCGAGAACAGCGTGCAGGGGCTGGCCGAGATGCGCCGCATGATCGGGCTGCTGCGCGACGGCGACGGCGCCGACACCGATCCGCCCGCGCAGCCGCGGCTGTCGGAGCTGGAACGGCTGGTGGCGCGAACGTCGCGCAACGACCTGTCCGCCCGGCTGCAGATCGCCGGGGAGCCGCCCGAGCTGCCCGCGGCGGTGGAACTGGCCGCGTACCGGATCGTGCAGGAGTCGCTGACGAACGCGCTCAAGCACGCCGGTCCCGGCCGCGCCGACGTGGTGGTCGAGTACGGGCGCGACGGCCTGACGATCGACGTGCTGAGCCCGCTCGGGGCCGGCGACGCGCGGCTGCCGGGCACCGGCAGCGGACTGATCGGGATGCGGGAGCGGGCGACGCTGCTGGGCGGCCGGTTCGACGCGGGCCCCTGGCCGGAGCCGGACGGCTCCCGCTGGCGGGTGCGCGCCCGGCTGCCGGTGGACCCGCCCGCCGAGAAGGAGACGACCTAGATGATCGACGTGCTGGTGGCCGACGACCAGGCGGCGGTGCGCGCCGGGCTGGTCCTCATCCTGGGCGCCGCGCCGGGCGTCCGGGTCGTCGGCGAGGCCGCCGACGGGGAACGGGCGGTCGAGCTGGCGCGCGAGCTGCGCCCGGACGTGGTGCTGATGGACGTGCGCATGCCGCGGCTGGACGGCATCCGCGCCACCCGGGAGATCTCCGGTTTCACCGACGTGCTCGTGCTGACCACGTTCGACGTGGACGAGTACGTGTTCGGCGCGCTGCGGGCGGGCGCGGCCGGGTTCCTGCTCAAGGACGTCGACGCCGACCGGCTCGTCGACGCGGTGCGCACGGTGGCGGCGGGGGAGGGCATCATCGCCCCGAAGGTGACCCGGCGGCTGATCGGCGCGTTCGCCGCGCGCCCGGCGGCACCGGAGCCCGTCCCCGGGCTGGCGGACCTGACGCCCCGCGAGCGGGACGTCTTCCGGTGCCTGGGCGAGGGCATGTCGAACGGCCAGATCGCGGAGCGCCTCGACATGGCCGAGACCACCACCAAGACGCACGTCAGCCGCATTCTGGCGAAACTCGGGCTGCGCAGCCGCGTCCAGGCGGCCATCCTCGCCCAGGAGACGGCCGCCGTCGGCCCGGTGGACCCCGGCCGTCACCCGCATCCCCGCTGACGCCTCCGGCCCGCCACACGGCCGCTCAGCGCGCCGCCCCCCTCGTCCGGCGGGACGGGCGCCGCACGCGGTGGCCGGAAGTCCGGGGGCGTCCGGGGCACGCGGTCAGGGGGACAGGCCGCGGATGAGGTCGGCGACCCGGACGATGCCGAGGCAGCGGCCCACCTCGTCCACCACGACCAGGTCGTCGTAGACCCGCTCGTCCTCCCGGCCCGCCGCGCGCAGCGCCGCCACCGCCGGGACGGTGCGCGGCACCGGCCGGGGCCGGTCGGCGAGCCGCGCGGCGGGCCGGGCGGCGTGCAGCGCGTGCCCGTAGGGCCCCGACAGCCGCAGCAGGAACCGCGTCCGGTCCACCGTGGCGTACGGGCGCTGCCGCTCGTCCACCAGGACGATGCTGGTGACGCCGCTCTCGGCGTTCAGCGCCTCCAGCACCTCGTCGGCGGTGGCCGTGTGCGGCAGCGTGATCGCCGGCAGGGTGAACTCCGACACGCGCGGCCCGAGCGAGGCGTACGGGAGCCGCGCCGCCGGCTCCTCGCGCGCCGCGACGGGGACGCTGACCGGCATGCCCGGCCGCCACTCCGGCCCGGCCAGCACCGGTCCCTGGGCGAGCCGGGCGCCGAGCCCGCGCAGGTGCAGCACCTGGTCCTGGGTCTCCAGCCCCGGCGCGAGGACGTGCGTCTCCAGCCGGTGCGCCAGGTCCATCAGGCTCCCGGCCAGCGCGGAGCGGCGCGGTTCGCCCGGCGTCCGCCGGGCCAGGTCGGCGTCGAGCTTGAGCAGGTAGGGGGCGACGTCGGCGAGCAGGTCCAGCGGCGCGTGCGCGGCGCCGAGCCCGGCGAGCCCGACGAGGTAGCCGGCCCGGCGCAGCCCGCCGAGCGCGGCCGCCACCGCGGGCCGGATCCCGGGCGGGAACCCGCCGGTCGCGCACAGGATGATCTCGTTGGGGCGGCGTCCCGCCGAGCCCAGGCCCCGGTGCAGGGCGGACAGGACGTGCTCGCCCGCGGCGAGGGTCTCGGCGCGCAGGCCGACCAGCAGCGGGAGCCGCGTGCCGAGTTCCGCCGCCGCGCCCGCCGCGTCGACCGCGCGGCGCACGTCGTCGGCGGCGGGATCGGGCCGTCCGGCGGGGGCGGGCGGTGCGGTGTACGGGTCGGGGCGGAGGTCTGCGGCCGGGTCCGGGAGGGGCCCGGCGGACGGGTCCGCGGTCGGGCCCGCGTGCGCCTCCACGGCCACGACGGCGCCGCTGCCCAGGTCGACGACCGGGTGGAACACCGCGCGGGCGGGGAGAAGGACATCAAGGGCTGACACATCCGCATGATGCCGCCTCTATACGCCCGAAACCCCAGTTGTCAGGAGTTGTTCACGCACAATTCGCCAGGTCAGACGTGCCCCGCATGATCATAAACAATGGTCACAGGTCGCGTCCGGCGAACAGCGTCGCCAGCAGGTAGGTGACGCCCGCGAGGGCGGCGAGCCAGGCGTACGGGGCGATCTCGGCGCCGCGCAGCGCCTGCACGGTCAGCGCCGCGACGACCGCGACCGTCAGCACGTCCCCGGTGACGGCGGCGCCGCGCCGGTGCGCGCGCGTCCGGTGCCCGGTGCCGAACCCCTCGCCGAGGGCCGGGCCGGCGTCGTGCCTGCGGTGCGCCAGCAGCCCCGCGTACCCGGCGAGCGCGCAGAGCGCGACCGCGCCGGTGCCGGTGCGGCCGTCGGCGGCGAGCACGGCGCCGACCACCACCGCGGCGGCCACGACGAGGCCGGGGACGGCCCACCGGCTGATGCTGCGGCGTTCGGGAGCGATCCACATGGGCGCCATCCTTCCCGATCACCGGGCGGTCCCGTCCGCAACGCGCCGGTCCGCTCACGGTCGATGCCTGTGGTTGGGCGGGGGCAGGCCGGTATGTTATCGGCCCGTGGCGCAATTTCGATTGAACGGCTCCAAGATGCTGGCCGTCGATCTCGCGGGCGAGTCGATCAGGGCGCTCAACGGCTCCATGGTCGCCTACGAGGGACAGATGGCCTTCAAGCGGCAGGGCATGAGCGGGGGCGAGGGCCTGCGCGGCGCGCTGAAGCGGAAGATCGCGGGCGAGAGCATGACCCTCATGGAGATCAGCGGCCAGGGCACGGTGTACCTGGCGAGCGAGGCGACCGAGGTCACCCTGGTCCAGCTCGCCGGCGACACCCTCTACGTGGAGTCCGAGAGCCTCCTCGCCCTGGACGGCGGCCTGCAGACCGGCGTGCACTTCGTCGGGCTGCGCGGGATGGGGAGCGGGCAGGGCCTCGCGACCACCAAGGTCGACGGGCACGGCACCGCGGCGATCCTGTCGGACGGGCCCGCGATCGCCCTCGAGGTGACGCCGCAGGCGCCGCTGAGCGTCGACCCGCACGCCTACGTGGGGCACATCGGCCGGCTCGAGCAGGACGTCGTCACCGACGTCAACTTCCGCACCGTCCTCGGCCAGGGGTCCGGGGAGAGCGTCCAGTTCCGGTACCAGGGGCACGGCCTGGTCTACGTGCAGCCCGCCGAGCGCGGCGGCATTCTGGAGATCTGATGCCGGGATACCAGTCGATCAACTCCAAGATGCTCCAGGTGCAGGTCGGGCCGGGGCGGGAGGTCTACAGCAGGCGCGGCGCGATGCTCGGCTACACCGGCCCGGTGTCGTTCGCGCCGTCCGCGACCGCCGGGCAGGGCCTCGGCCAGACGCTCGGACGCGCCGTCGCGGGCGAGCGCACCTCGATGATGCACGTCACCGGGCAGGGCCGGGTGATGTTCGGGTACGCGGGCCTGGAGGTCACCACGGTCGAGCTCGACGGCTCCGACACGCTGTTCGTCGAGGCCGACCGGCTCCTCGTGCACGACGCGACCCTCCAGGTCGGGACGATGTTCATGGGCGAGCAGGGCGGCGTCCGCGGCGTCATCCGCGGCGCGGTGACCGGCCAGGGCCTGTTCACCACCACGCTCACCGGCCGCGGCTCCTGCGCGCTGCTGTCGCACGGCGGCGTGATGGAGATGCCGATCACCCCGCAGCGCCCCGTCCACGTCGACCCGCAGGCGTACGTCGCCCACCGCGGCCAGGTGCAGAACAAGCTGAGCACCGCCGTCGGACTCCGCGACCTGGTGGGCCGCGGCTCCGGCGAGGCGTTCCAGCTCGAGCTGAGCGGCTCCGGCGTCGTCTACGTCCAGGCCAGCGAGAGGAAGATCTGACCGTGACCAGCTACGGCACGCAGACCTGGAACGCCGGCACGCTCCCGGCCAACGACAACGTCAACCCCTACGCCTTCAGCGTGGACCTCAACGGGCAGTGGTTCGCGCAGAAGGGCAAGATGATCGCCTACTACGGGCAGATCAGGTTCGAGGCGCTGTCGGCCGGGCCCCTCGACGCCCTCGTCGCGCACACGTTCAACTCCCCGCTCTACGCGCAGGACTGGATCGTCGCGCAGGGGCAGGGCAAGCTGCTGCTCGCCGACCGGGGCTTCGACGTCAACTCCTTCGACCTCGACGACGGCAACCTCACGGTCCGCGCCGGCAACCTGCTGGCGTTCGAGCCCGGCCTGGAACTGAAGCAGTCGATCATCCCGGGCTTCCTCACGCTGATCGGCACCGGCCGGTTCGTGGCCGCCTCGAACGGGCCCGTGCACTTCGTCGAACCGCCCGTCCGGGTCGACCCGCAGGCGCTGCTCGGCTGGGCCGACTGCCCGTCCCCCTGCCACCACTACGACCACGCGTACATGCGGGGGGCGCTCGGCGCCGCGCGCGCCGCGTTCGGCATCGGGGGCGCGTCCGGCGAGGAGCACCAGTTCGACTTCACCGGCCAGGGCACCGTGCTGATGCAGTCGTCCGAGGTCGTGATGAACGAGGACGTCCTGCTGCGCGACCTCGAGGGCCAGATCGGCACGGTCGGCACGTCCGGGCTGCAGCGGCTCCAGCACACGATCAACCAGCGCCTCGCCGCCGAACGCCAGGACTGACCGGCCGGCCGGTGCCGGGCGGGCGCGCGCCCGCCCGGCACCGGCGGCGGGGTCACCCCGCCGGTTCGGGCGCCGGCTTCATCAGCTGGAACCGGGCGCCGAACGGGTCGCGGACGGACGCGAACCGCCCGTACGGCGAGTCGACGGGTTCCCGGTCGACGGCGCCGCCGCCCTCGCGCACCAGCCGGACGGCCTCGTCGGCGTCCGCGACGGCGAAGCACGACTGCCACGACGCGCCGCCCGCGCCCGGCTCGCCCATCACGCCGCCGATGTAGCGGCCGTCCGGGCGCTTGAGGACGGTGTAGTCCATGCCGCCCGCCTCCTCGTCGGGCATCGCCTCGCCCCGGTGCCCGAACACGGCGGCGTAGAAGCCGAGCGCGGCCTCGGGGTCCGGGGTGACGACCTCGTTCCAGACGAGCGAGCCCGGCTCGTTCACGTAGGCGGAGCCGATGTGCGCGCGGCCCTGCCACAGGCCGAACTGGGCGCCCTGCGGGTCGCGGACGATGGCCATCCGGCCGAGGTCCATCACGTCCATCGCGGGCTCCACCACCTCGCCGCCCGCGTCGGTGACCCGCGCGACCGTCGCGTCGCAGTCGTCGGTGGCGAAGTAGACGTCCCACCAGAAGTCGTCGGCGTCCTCGTCCGGGTTCTTCATGACCGCCGCGACGGACTCGCCGCGCAGCAGGCACAGGTTGTAGTGCCCGGTCTCCGCGCCGGTGTCGCGGAACTCCCAGCCGAAGATCGGACCGTAGAACGCCTTGGCCCGCTCGACGTCCGGGACCCCCAGGTCGATCCAGTTCGGCGTCCCTTCGGGCGCGTTGCTCGTGACGTGCGTCATTCCGACTCGCTCCTTGGTCGTGGGCCGTCTCCGGCCCGGCGTCCCCGTCGCACGCTCTGACCCGTGCGTCCTCCCCATACCCCGGTCGCGTTCGCACTCGTGTTCGACGGGGCGGCGAAAAAGTATGGAACGGGGCGGGACGCGGTCACGTACACTGGACCGATGGTTTCGCTCCCGAACTGACAGGCCGTTCTGGCGCGCCCCGGTCACCGGACCGTGCGGCGCGCCGTTTCGTGCGCCTGCCCGTCGAACCGTCCCGTCCAGGGGAGCCCTGTCACTGTGATCATCGCGAAAGACATCGAGCTGCGCGCCGGGCCCCGGCTGCTGATCGAATCCGCCTCGTTCCGGGTCAATCCCGGCGACCGGGTCGGGTTCGTGGGCCGCAACGGCGCGGGGAAGACGACCCTCACCAAGGTGCTGGCGGGGGAGGCGCTCCCCGCGCAGGGCGCCGTCACCTCCTCGGGCACCATCGGCTACCTCCCCCAGGATCCGCGCGGCGTCGACCTCGACGAGCTGGCCCGCGACCGCATCCTGTCGGCGCGCGGCCTGGACGAGATCGTCCGCGACCTGCGGGCCGCCGAGGAGGCCATGGCCACCGCCACCGGCCAGGCGCGGGACAAGGCGGTCCGCCGCTACGGGCGGCTGGAGGAGCGGCTGCACGTGCTCGGCGGCTACTCCGCCGAGTCCGAGGCCGCCTCGATCGCGTCCAGCCTCGGCCTGCCGGACCGGGTGCTCGGGCAGCCCCTCGGGACGCTGTCGGGCGGGCAGCGGCGGCGGGTGGAGCTGGCCCGGATCCTGTTCTCCGACGCCGACACCCTGCTGCTGGACGAGCCGACCAACCACCTGGACGCCGACTCCATCGTCTGGCTGCGCGACTTCCTGAAGTCGCACCAGGGCGGCCTCGTGGTCATCAGCCACGACGTCGAGCTGCTGGACGCCGTCGTGAACCGGGTCTTCCACCTGGACGCCAACCGCAGCGTCATCGACATCTACAACGTCGGCTGGAAGAAGTACCTCGACCAGCGGGAGACCGACGAGCGGCGCCGCAAGCGCGAGAGCGCCAACGCGCATCGGCAGGCGTCCGCGCTGCTGTCCCAGGCAGACAAGATGCGCGCCAAGGCCACCAAGGCGAAGGCGGCCCAGCAGATGGACCGCCGCGCCCGGCAGCTGCTGGCGGGCGTCGAGGGCGAGCGGCAGGCCGACAAGGTGGCCAAAATTCGCTTCCCGGACCCGGCGCCGTGCGGCAAGACCCCCCTCACCGCGACGGGTTTGTCGAAATCGTACGGATCTTTGGAGATTTTCACCGACGTCGACCTGGCGATCGACAAGGGCAGCCGCGTCGTCGTCCTCGGCCTGAACGGCGCGGGCAAGACGACGCTCCTGCGCCTGCTGGCGGGGGTGGACGAGGCCGACACCGGCACCGTCGAGGCCGGCCACGGGCTGCGGCTCGGCTACTACGCCCAGGAGCACGAGACGCTGGACGTCGAACGGTCGGTGCTGGAGAACATGCAGTCCGCCGCGCCCGGCATGGCGCCCGTCGAGGTCCGCAAGATCCTGGGCTCGTTCCTGTTCTCCGGCGACGACGTCGACAAGCCCGCGGGCGTCCTGTCCGGCGGCGAGAAGACCCGGCTGGCACTGGCGATGCTCGTGGTCTCCAGCGCGAACGTCCTGCTCCTGGACGAGCCCACCAACAACCTCGACCCGGCCAGCCGGGAGGAGATCCTCGCGGCGCTGCGGACGTTCGCCGGAGCCATCGTCCTGGTCACCCACGACGAGGGCGCCGTCGAAGCGCTCGCTCCGGAAAGAGTGATCTTGCTTCCGGATGGTGTGGAGGATATCTGGAGTGACGAGTTTGCCGATCTGGTGACGCTCGCGTGACCTGCGCGGCATCTTCCGCAGATCTTTTCTCGCCGAGTGGGTAGCCGAACGGCCGGGAATGACTGATCATGGCGGGGGATAACGCAGCGGTCACCACATCACTACGGGAGGTACTCGTGGCCGAGACCCTGAAGAAGGGCACCCGCGTGACCGGTGCCGAGCGCGACAAGCTGGCGACGGACCTGAAGAAGAGGTACGAATCCGGCGAGAGCATCCGCGCCCTGGCAGCCGCCACCGGCCGCTCGTACGGCTTCATCCACCGGATTCTGACCGAGTCCGGCGTCAACCTTCGCGGTCGCGGCGGCGCGACCCGGGGCAAGAAGTCCTGACCGGACGCCGACCCCCGGAGCAGCGCCCCACCTGACCCGTTGCGGCCGCCTTCGGCGCGACCGGCGCCGAGCGGAGGCAACGGGTCAGGCCCGGCCGCGGCGGGGATCGTCCCCCCTGGACGGGACGCCCGACCAGGCGCCGCGACCGACCGAGTAGGGTTCGGTCGCGGCGGGATCGGCATGGGCCCCGCCTCGTGGACGGCGAGGCGGGCCCGGTGCGCGGTGCACCGCCGCAGCCGAGCCGTTCGGGCGCGCCCTCGGGAGGCCGCCCACCAGGAGGGGGACACATGACCGACGTGCACGCGCGCGCCGAGGAGAGCGCGGCGCCCGCCGCCCCGGGCGCGGCCGAGCTGGCCGAGGCCGGGCTGGCGCTGGAGATCGACGGGGCCGTCGCCACCGTCACGCTCGACCGCCCCGAGCGGCGCAACGCGATGACCTTCGCGACCTGGCGCGGGCTCGCCGCGATCGGCCGCTCGCTCCCCGCGGACGTGCGCGTCGTCGTCCTGCGCGGCGCGGGCCCGTGCTTCTCCGCCGGCATCGACCTGTCGATGTTCTCCGGCGGCGGCGAGGGCTTCACCGACGGCTCCGACGCCGCGGCGACCGACCGGTTCATCGCGGAGCTGCAGGAGGGCTACACCTGGCTGCGGCGCCCCGACATCGTCACCGTCGCCGCCGTCCACGGGCACGCGATCGGCGGCGGCTTCCAGCTCGCCCTGGCCTGCGACATGCGGGTCGTCGCCGACGACGCCCGGTTCTGCATGAAGGAGCCCGCGCTCGGGCTCGTCCCCGACCTGACCGGCACCAAGCCGCTCGTGGAGATCGTCGGGATCGGCCGCGCGCTGGAGCTGTGCCTGACCGCCCGCACCGTCGGCGCGGACGAGGCCGCCCGGCTGGGCCTCGCCGAGATCGTCGTCCCGGCGGACGGCCTGGACGCGGCGGTCGCCGACCTCGTCGCGTCCCTGCTCGCGGTGAACCCGGGCGCGGCGGTCGCGACGAAGCGGCTGCTGTGGGAGGCGGCCGAGAACACGCTCGAGGAGCAGTGCGCCGCCGAGCGGCGCGAGCAGATCGGCCGGCTCCGGGAGATGTTCGGCGCGCAGGGCTAGGACGGCGGGGACGCCGCCTCGAACGCGGCGGAGACCGCCACAGACGCGGCAGAGACGCGGCGGGGACGCGCGTTTTCGCCCACAGCTCAAACCGGAAGGGCCGCGGGGGTCGTCGCGTTGTGATGCTTACTTGATGACCCGATGACGAGTGCGCGCCCGCGTTCCGCGGGCGCGCCGCGACCCTCGGAGGCGCGTGTGGGCATGCCGGGAACGCCGGGCAACGGCTGGCAGGTGATGGCCTCGTTCCGCCGGGACAGCTCGGTCACCCAGCAGAAGCTCAAGCCCGGCACCGTGAAGCGGATCGTCGGCTACGCGCGCCCGTACGTCCGCGAGCTGTCGCTGTTCCTCGCCCTCAACACGTTCGCCTCGCTCATCGTGGTCGCCAACCCGCTGCTGCTGAAGGCGATCATCGACCGGGGCATCGTGCCCGGCCGGCAGTCCGTGGTGGTGTGGCTGGCCGTCGGCGTCGCCGCGCTCGCGCTGGTGGAGGCGGTCCTCGGGCTGGCGCAGCGCTGGTACTCGGCGCGGGTCGGCGAGGGACTCATCTACGACCTGCGCTCGCAGGTGTTCGCGCACGTCCAGCGCCAGCCCGTCGCGTTCTTCATGCGGGCGCAGACCGGCTCGCTGGTCAGCCGGCTGAACAACGACGTCATCGGCGCGCAGCGGGCGCTGACCACCACGCTGTCGTCGGTCGTGTCGAACGTGATCAGCCTGGTGCTGGTGCTCGTCACGATGCTCATCCTGTCGTGGCAGGTCACGCTGATCGCGCTGCTGCTGCTCCCGGTGTTCGTCCTGCCGGCCAAGTGGGTCGGCAAGCGGCTGCAGCGGGTCAGCCGCGAGCAGATGAAGCTGGACGCGGAGATGAGCTCGCTCATGACCGAGCGGTTCAACGTCGCGGGCGCGATGCTGGCGAAGCTGTACGGGCGCCCGTCCGAGGAGGAGGAGAACTTCTCCGGCCGGGCCGCGCGGGTCCGCGACATCGGCGTGGTCGCCGCCATGTACGGCCGGGTGTTCTTCACCGCGCTGACGCTCGTCGCCGCGCTCGCCACCGCCATGGTCTACGGCGTCGGCGGGTCGCTGGTCGTGGGCGACGCGCTGGAGCTCGGCACGCTCGTCGCGCTCGCCACCCTGCTGACCCGGATGTACGGGCCGCTGACCGCGCTGTCGAACGTCCACGTGGACGTCATGACCGCGCTGGTGAGCTTCGACCGGGTCTTCGAGGTGCTGGACCTCGAACCGCTCATCCGCGACCGGAAGGACGCGCGGGGGCTCGCCGAGGCCCGGCGGGCGGCGGCCGGCGCGCACGGCCCGGACGGCGCGGACGCCCCGCGGGCCGCGACCGCGGCGCCCGCCGCGCCCGCGATCGAGTTCGACCACGTGCGGTTCGCGTACCCCTCGGCGGACGAGGTGTCCCTGGCGTCGCTGGAGTCGATCGCCCGCGCCGACTCCGCCCCCGGCCGCGAGGTGCTGCACGACGTCCACTTCACCGTGCGCCCCGGCCAGCTCGTGGCGCTCGTCGGCCCGTCCGGCGCGGGCAAGTCGACGATCACGCACCTGGTGTCCCGCCTCTACGACGTGTCGGACGGCGCCGTGCGGATCGGCGGGGCGGACGTCCGCGACGTGACGCTGGAGTCGCTGCGCGCGGAGATCGGCGTGGTCAGCCAGGACGCCCACCTGTTCCACGACTCGATCCGCGAGAACATGCGCTACGCCCGTCCGGACGCCGCCGACGAGGAGATCCGGGAGGCGCTCGAGGCGGCGCACATCGGCGGCCTGGTCGACCAGATGCCCGAGGGGCTGGACACCGTCGTCGGCGACCGCGGCTACCGGCTGTCGGGCGGGGAGAAGCAGCGGCTGGCGCTGGCGCGGCTGCTGCTCAAGGCGCCGTCGGTGGTCGTGCTGGACGAGGCGACCGCGCACCTGGACTCCGAGTCGGAGGCGGCGGTGCAGCGGGCCCTGGCGTCCGCCCTCGCGGGGCGCACCTCGCTGGTGATCGCGCACCGGCTGTCGACCGTCCGGGAGGCCGACCAGATCCTGGTCATCGACGGCGGCCGCGTCGCCGAGCGCGGGCGGCACGAGGAGCTCCTGCTGCGGGGCGGCCTGTACGCCGAGCTGTACCGCACCCAGTTCGCCCGCCAGAGCGACGGCGGGAGCGGCGGGAGCGAGGCGGACGGCGTGATCGGGCGGGACGCGCTCGACGGGCCGCCGGCGGCCGCCGAGTGGCGGCCCGGCGCCGCGGAGGATCAGGCGCCGGAGGCGAGCCGGTAGCCGAGCCGGCCCAGCTCGATGCCCGCGATCTTCTCGACCTGGGCGGCCTGCCGGGACGTCAGCCGCTCGCGCCACGACCCGACCCCGTGCGCGTCGCCGGTCCGGCCGCCCGCCGCGGCGCGGACGAGCCCGCCCAGCGCCGTGCGGGAGATCTCGGCGTCGAGGTAGCGGGACAGGTCGGCGGCGAGCTTGCGCGGCCGGGCGGCCAGGTCCTCGTACCGGACGGTGAACAGCTGCTCCTCGGGGACCTGCCGGCGCAGCTTCGCGCTCAGCCGCACCGCGCCGCGCCAGCGCAGCGCGCACTTGACGGCGGTCGCCGCGCGCGGCCAGCGGCTGCGCTCGGTGTGGTCCTCGACGCCGAAGAACGCGTTCGGGAAGACGGTGTCGAGGTTGGCGAGGCCCGGCTGGAACCAGGCGAGGCAGCGCTCGTCCTCGAGCATGTCGGCGACGGCGTCCCGGCCGTCCCGGATCACCTGGACGAGCTGCGCGTCGGGGAACGCGTCGAGCAGCACGTCGGCGCTGTAGATCAGGTCGGGGGAGGCGTCGGCGAACCGGGCGATGCCGCGCGCGTCGACGCACGTCGCGTCCCCGGGGCCGTCGCCGGCGGGCGGCAGCCCGCCGAGGTCGCGGCAGTCGGCCGGGCACTCGCCGCACGCCCGCGCCGACACCTGCCACGCCTGCGCGTAGGCGTCGCGCAGCACCCGGGCGGCGCCGCGCTCGCGCTCGCCGGCGATCGCGGGCCGCCGCGCGAACGCGTAGGTGACGCGCAGCACCTCGGGACGGCCGGTCGTCAGGTGGAACTCCGGTGACCTCTTGATCGCACGCGCCAGCAGGTCCGTGCCCGAGTGCGGAGCGCCCAGGACGAACACGGGGCGGCGGACCTTGGTGCCGTTGATCACCAAGATGTGCGGCGTCGACCTCATACGGAGCCAAGTTTGTCACCTTTTGCGGGGTGGACGGTCCGTGACCCTCCGTAGGGCGCGTCCGATACACATCCGTTAAACAGCGATTTAGCAGGATCGCGTTCTAGCCTGGAGGAATGGACGAAAGGCAGACGCTCGCCGACCTCCTGCCGACGGTCGGCGCCATCACGGTCCTGACCGGCGCGGGCATCTCGACCGACAGCGGGATCCCCGACTTCCGCGGGCCGCAGGGCGTCTGGACCAAGGACCCGACGGCCGAGGCGATGTCCACGATCGGCTCCTACCTCGCCGACCCGGACGTGCGGCGCCGCGCGTGGCGGTCCCGCCGCGACCACCCCGCCTGGGACGCCGAACCGAACGCCGCCCACGCGGCGCTGGTCGAGCTGGAACGGGCCGGACGGCTGCGGGCCCTCGTCACGCAGAACATCGACGGGCTGCACCAGCGGGCCGGATCGGGGCCCGGCACGGTCATCGAGATCCACGGGACGATGCGCGACGCGGTCTGCCTGTCCTGCGGGCTGCGCACCCCGATGCCCGAGATCCTCGCGCGGGTCGACGCCGGCGAGGAGGACCCGCCGTGCGCCGAATGCGGCGGCGTCCAGAAGTCGGCGACGATCTCCTTCGGGCAGGCGCTCGAGCAGGACGTCCTGGACGCGGCGATCACCGCCGCGCGCGAGTGCGACCTGTTCCTGGCCGTCGGGACGTCGCTGACGGTGCAGCCCGCGGCGGGCCTCTGCCTGGAGGCGGTGGAGCACGGCGCCCGGCTGGTGATCATTAACGCGTCGGAAACGCCGTACGATGGTCTGGCCGACGCGGTCCTGCGGCTGCCGGTCGGGGAGGCCCTGCCGAAACTGGCGGGGCTGGTGCTCGGCACCGTCCGCTGACCGCCGTGCGCCGCCCCGGAGGCCCGGGGGCGTCCGCCCGGAGGCCCTCGGACGACCGCTACAGTGACCGGGCGGTCGCCGTGGCCGGGCGCGCGCCGGGCGGCGGCCGCGACGTCCCGGCGGGATCCGGCGGCGCATCCGTTGGCGGGTCGTGACCGGCGGCCTCTTCCGTCGACGTCCGGATCCTGACAAGCTCTAACGGTCGGGTGCTGAGGAGGGATCGGGTTGATGAGCGGGGGCGCCCGCGCGGAGGCGGCACAGGAGCCGTCCGACGCGCCCTCCGGGGAACCGTCCGCACGGCGCGCGGACACGCGGAATGTCCGTACTTACAGGCGTTTGCTCCCCGGTGACCGGGTTGTCGTGGTCGCTCCGAGCGGTCCCGTCGAGCCGGCCCGCCTCGCGGCCGGCGAAGCGGCGCTGCGCGATCTCGGTCTTGACGTGGCGGTCGGGAAGCACGCCCTCGACCGAGTCAACCTCGACGGCTCCGCGCCCGCCCGCGACGCCCGGCGCGGGCTCGCCGGCGGCGACGCCGAACGGGCCGCCGACCTGGCGGACGCCTGGTGCGACCCGGACGTGCGCGCGGTGATCTGCGCGCGCGGCGGCTACGGCGCCACCCGCGTCCTCGACCTGCTCGACTGGACCGCCCTCGCCGCCGCCACCGAGGCCGACGTCGCCGCCGCGGGCGCACCGAAGATCCTGCACGGATCGAGCGACGTCACCGCCCTGCACGCGGCGTTCGGCGCCCGCCTCGGCATCACCACGTCCTTCGGCCCGATGGCCGCCGGGCTCCTCGCGGGCCCCGACACGGCGGCGTCCGGGACGGACGGCGACCGCGCCTGGTCGATCGACGCGCTCCGCGGCGCGCTGTTCGGCGGCGGAACCGCACTGCCCGGTGCCCGCGCGCTGCGCCCCGGACGCGCGGAAGGCCCCCTCACCGGCGGCACCCTCTCCCTCCTGACGGCCCTGCTGGGCACCCCGTACGCGCCGCCGCCCGCCGCGGGCCGCATCGCGTTCCTCGAGGACGTCACCGAGGCCCCCTACCGGATCGACAGGATGCTCGTGCAACTGCTGCAGGCGGGATGGTTCGACGGCGCCGCCGGGATCGCCCTCGGCTCCTGGGACCGCTGCGGCGACCCGGACGAGCTCGACGCCGTGTTCGCCGCCCGGCTCGGCGGGCTCGGCGTGCCCGTCCTGGCGGGCGTCCCCGCCGGACATGGAGCGCGCCAGGGCACGCTCGAGCTCGGCGCCCCGGCCGTCCTCGACGCCGACCGGCGCACGCTGGCGGCGGGGGGCGCCCGATGAGCGGGCGGCACGCGGGCGGAGACGCGTGGGACGACGGCACCCTCGAATCGCTGCTGGTCCTGGTGGCCGAGAGCCTCGGCTACGCGTGCCGCCCCGCGCCCGGCGACATCATGCTGCTGGAGGGCCCGCAGCGCCTGCACGTCAACATGCGGGACGTCCGGCAGGTCGCCCGGCGGGTGCCGCGCGACGACTGGCCCGCGCTGGTCTCCGACCACGTCACCACCGTCGTCACCGCGACCGAGGAGCCGCTCGACCTCAGCGACTTCGACCTCGCCCAGCACCTGCTGCGGACCCGCATCTACCCGGCCGAAAACGACAACGGCACCCTCGCCGCCCGCCCCTTCGCGCCCGGCCTGATCGAGGCCGTCGTCGTCGACACCCCGACCACGATGCGGACGGTCACCACCACGGAGATGCGGGGCTGGCCCGTCTCCGGGGACGCGCTGTTCATGATCGGACGAGCCAACGTGCGGGCGGACGGGCCGCTGCAGGTCGTCGAGCAGGACCTGCGCGGCGTCCGGGTGTCGGTGCTGCGCGGCTGGACGTTCTACGCCGTCACGCACCTGGCGTGGCTGGAGGAGTACCTGCCGATCGGGCCCTACGGCGCGCTCGTCATCGCCCCGAACCGCAGCCTGATCGTCGCGCACCCGCTGCGCATGACCGAGGGCTCCCCGCGCGCCCGCTACCGCGCCGCCGTGGCCGCCGCCGAGGAGCTGCGGGCGCAGGCGTACCGCGCCTACCACGAGGGCCCGGGGTCGCTCAGCCCGCAGCTCTACTGGTGGCGCGCGGGCGAGCTGACGTACCTGCACACGCGTTACGAGAACGGCGTGCTCGTCCTGCCGGAGGAGTTCGCGGCCGTCCTGGCGACGCTCGCCGCCGAGCACTGACCGCGCCCGGGGCGGACGCCCCGCCACGAACGGTCTGCGGACCGCGGGGTTCTCGTCAGGTCGGTTCGGGGGCGCCGACGGGTTCGGGGGGTGCGGCGGGCCCGTGGGCCCCGACCGGCGCCGGGACGTCGACGGGGACGTCCGGGGCGGGGTCGCGGGCCGGGTCCTTGATCGTGAGCATGGGCAGGAACACGTGCGTGAGCGGGCCGATGGCGAGCGCGTACAGGACGGTGCCGACGCCGACCGTCCCGCCCAGCAGCCAGCCGACCGCGAGGACGGTCAGCTCGATCCCGGTCCGGACGGCGCGCAGCGAGCGCCCGCGCGCGGCGATCCCCGTCATCAGGCCGTCGCGGGGGCCGGGCCCGAGCCCGGCGCCGATGTAGCAGCCGGTGGCGAAGCCGCCGACCAGCACGGCCGTCACCAGGTACGCCGCGCGGGCCCCGAGCGAGTCCGGGGCGGGCAGCAGCCACAGGAACGCGTCCGTGAAGGCGCCGACGAGGAGCACGTTGCTGATCGTGCCGATGCCGGGGCGCTGCCGCAGCGGGATCCACGCCAGCATCACCAGCGCGCCCGCGATCAGGATCCAGGTGCCGATCGTCAGGCCGAACCGCAGGGCCAGGCCCTCGTGGAGCACGTCCCACGGGTCGTTCCCCAGGTTCGAGGACAGCTGCAAGGCCAATCCGAGGCCGTACAGGGCCAGGCCGACGTAGAGTTGCACCAATCGGCGTGCCATCAAGGCCATTGGTCGTTCCCGCTCCTTCGCTCCGGTGTGACAAGGCCACTCTTGTCCCGATTGGCCTGGAGGCTACAGAGCCAATGTGCGAAAGTGGTCTGTATGAGCACCAGATATGTGAGCGGGCACCAGCTGGCCCGGCTGCTGGGCGACGTGCCGCGCGAGCGCCCGGTCTACGCGGCGGTGGCGCGCGGCGTGCGCGGTCTCGTGCTGGACGGGCGGCTGGCGCTGCGGACGCGGCTGCCCGCGGAACGCGACCTGGCCGGCGCCCTGGGCGTCAGCCGCACCACCGTGACGGCCGCCTACGACCGGCTCCGCGAGGAGGGCTACATCGAGAGCCGGCAGGGCGCGGGGAGCTGGACGGCGCTGCCGCCGGTGCGGATGGCGGGCGAGGGCGGGCCCGGCGCGGGCCGGGGCCGCCCGGCGCCCGCCGCACCGGCCCCCGGCGTCGCCGGGGCGGCGCCCGGCGGGTTCGGCACCGCCGGCTTCGACATCGCGTTCGCCGACGGGGGACCGGACGGCGAGGGCTTCATCGACCTGGGCTGCGCGGCGCCCGCCGCCCCCGCCGTCCTGGACGAGGCCGTGGCGGCGGCCGTCGCCGAGCTGCCCCGGTACAGCCGCGGCCCCGGGTACGAGCCGGCCGGGCTCGCCTGCCTGCGCGGGGCGATCGCCGACCGCTACACCGCCCGCGGCGTCCCCACCCGCCCGGACGAGATCGTCGTCACGAGCGGCGCGCAGCAGGCGTTCACGCTCCTCGTCCGGATGCTGGTGAACGCCGGGGACCCGGTGATGGTCGAGCGGCCCACCTACCCGCACGCGCTGACGGCGCTGCGGGCCGCCGGCGCGCGGCTGGTCCCGGTCGGGATGAACGGGGGCTGGGACGCCGAGCTGGCCGCGGCCACGATGCGGCAGGCGGCCGTCCGGCTGGTGCACACGATCCCGGACTTCCACAACCCGACCGGCCTGCTGATGCCGGACGCCGACCGCGCCGCGTTCACGGCCGGCGCGCGGGCCGCCGACGCGTACGTCGTCGCCGACGAGATCTTCGCCGACCTCGCGCACGACCCGGACGCGCCGCGGCTGCCGCCGCTGGCGATGTACGACTCCGGCGGCCGGGTGATCACGATCGGGTCGGCGTCCAAACTGATGTGGGGCGGGCTGCGGATCGGCTGGATCCGGGCGACCGCGCCGCTCGTGCGCCGCATGGTCGTGGCGCGCGAGCCGCTCGACATGGCCAGCCCGGTGCTGGACCAGCTGATCGTCCGGGAGCTGCTGGAGCGGGTCGAGGACGTCCGGGCGGAGCGGGCCGCGCACCTGCGGGAGAGCCGGGACGCGCTCGCCGCGGCGCTGCGGGAGCGGCTGCCCGACTGGGAGTTCCGGCTGCCGGAGGGCGGCATGTCGCTGTGGGCGCGGCTGGGCGCGCCGGTGGCGACGCAGCTCGCCGAGACGGCGGGCCGGTTCGGCGTCCGGGTCGTGCCGGGGCCGGTGTTCGCGGCCGACGGCGTCCTGGAGGACTACGTCCGCCTGCCCTACGTGCTGCCGCCCGACGTGCTGCGCACCGCCGTCGACCGGCTCGCCGCCGCGTACCGGCGGGCGGAGGGCGCGCCCGCCGCCCGGCTGCTGCCCGCCTACGTGTAGCGGGTCACTGGACGTTGTGGATGTAGTCGACGAGGTGCTCGCGTTCGCTCTCCAGCGCGTCGATGGCGCTCTTGACGACGTCGCCGATGCTGACGATCCCGGCGAGCCGCCCGTCCTCCACCACGGGCATGTGCCGGAACCGGTGCTCGGTCATGGTCAACCGCAGGTCCTGCACCAGGTCGCCGGGGGCGCAGCTGCGGACCTCGGCGGTCATGATCTCGGACACGGGGCGGTCCAGCAGGGCCGCGCCGTGCTCGTGCATCCGCCGGACGACGTCCCGTTCGGACGCGATGCCGGCGATGGTCGCGCCGTCGGCGGACACGACCACCGCCCCGACGTTGTGTTCGGCCAGGACGGCCAGCAGTTCCCGGACGGTGCTCCCGGGCGGCACGGTGACCACCGCGTCGCCCTTCCTCCGCAGGATGTCGCGAATCCGCATTGCCTCACGCTCCGGTGACAAGGGGGTTCCGGTCTCGCCAAGGTCGCATGAACCGGCGCGCAAGGGAACCCCGCGGCGCGGGGGCGGGACCGGGCCCGAGGGCGCCTCCGCATAAAAACCGCCGTCCGGGAAGCAAGAAGACCATGACGACGGACGGCAGGGTCATCGAGACCGAGATACCGGCAAGGCTCGACCGGCTCCCGTGGTCCCGGTGGCACTGGACCGTCCTGATCGGGCTCGGTGCCGTCTGGATCCTGGACGGGCTGGAGGTCACGGTGGTCGGCGTCGTCGGGGCGCTGCTGACCAGCGAGTCCGGGGGCCTCGGCCTCACCGAGGGGCAGGTCGGGCTGGCCGCCTCGATCTACGTGATCGGGGCGTGCACGGGCGCGCTGTTCTTCGGGCACCTCACCGACCGGTTCGGGCGCAAGAAGCTGTTCATCCTGACGCTGGTCGTCTACCTGGTGGCGACGGTCGCGACCGCGTTCTCGTTCAGCCCGTGGTGGTTCTACCTCTGCCGGTTCTTCACGGGGGCGGGCATCGGCGGCGAGTACGCGGCGATCAACTCCGCCATCGACGAGCTGATCCCGGCGCGCGTCCGGGGCCGCGTGGACATCCTCATCAACGGGTCGTTCTGGATCGGCACGGCGTTCGCCGCGGCCCTGTCCATCCCCATCCTGAACGGCTCGCTGTTCTCCGAGGAGCTCGGCTGGCGGGCGCTGTTCGCGCTCGGCGCGGTGCTCGGCCTCGGCGTCCTGTTCGTCCGGCGCAACGTCCCGGAGAGCCCGCGCTGGCTGTTCATCCACGGCCGCGAGGACCGGGCCGAGGACGTCGTCGGCGGGATCGAGCGGCGCATCGTCGACGAGACCGGCACGGAGCTGGCGCGTCCGGAGACCAGCATCCGCGTCCGGCAGCGCCGCGTGGTGAGCTTCCGGGAGATCGCCGAGACGGCCGTCCGCCGGTACCCGCGCCGGACGGTCCTCGGCCTGGCGCTGTTCATCGGGCAGGCGTTCCTCTACAACGCCGTGTACTTCACCTACGCGCTGGTGCTGTCCACGTTCTTCGACGTCCCGGACGTCGACATCGGCTATTACCTGATCCCGATCGGCCTCGGGAACTTCCTGGGCGCGTTCCTGCTCGGGCGGCTGTTCGACACGGTCGGCCGCCGCACGATGGTGTCCCTGTCGTACATCGTGTCGGGCGTCCTGCTGATCGGCACGGGGTTCCTGTTCCGCGCGGACGTGCTGAACGGGTGGACGCTGACGGCGTGCTGGTGCGTCGTGTTCTTCTTCGCCTCGGCGGGCGCGTCGTCGGCGTACCTGACGGTCAGCGAGATCTTCCCGATGGAGACCCGCGCGATGGCCATCGCCGCGTTCTACGCGGTCGGCACCGGGCTCGGCGGCGTGATCGGCCCCGCCCTGTTCGGCCGGCTGGTGGAGACGGAGAGGCTGAGCGCGGTCGCCAACGGGTACTTCCTGGGCGCCGCGCTGATGATCGCGGCGGGGCTGGTGGAGGCGTTCATCGGCGTGGAGGCGGCGCGGCGGTCGCTGGAGGACATCGCGAAACCGCTGTCCGCCGAGGAGACCGCGACCTGACGCGCGGGGCGGCGGCCCGCGTCAGCCGGTGAGGGCGCGGCGCAGCGCCTCCAGCGCGGGCGTCAGGACGAGCCGTCCGGCGGGGGACGCGTGCGCGAGCGCCGCGCGGGCCGCGTTCGTCCCGCACCCGCCGTGCACGCCGCCGCCCGGGTGCGCCGACGCCGACGCCAGGAACAGGCCCGCGACCGGCGTCTCCGCGCGGCCGAGGCCCGGCACGGGACGGAACACGAGCTGCTGGTGCGGCAGCGACGTCCCGCCGTTCAGCGCCCCGCCCGGCAGGCTGGCGTTGCGGTCGGCGAAGTCCGGCGGGGCGACGATCCGGCGGGCGGCGATCCGGTCCCGGAAGCCGGGCGCGAGCCGCTCGACGATCCCCTCCAGCCGGTCGGCGAACGCGGCGCGCTCCCGCGCGTCCCAGGCGCCGGTGATGCCGTCGGGGCCCGCGTCGCCCCGCACCCGGTGCGGCACGTGCGTGTACGCCCACACCGACTCCGTCCCGGCGGGGGAGCGGCCGGGGTCGGCGGTCGTCATCTGGCCGAGCAGCGCGAACGGCTCGGCGGGCACCCGCCCGGTGGCGAGGTCGGCGCCGTAGCGGGTCAGCGCGTCCATGCCGGACGCCAGGTGGACGGTCCCCGCGCGCGCCGCGCCCGGCGACGTCCACGGGATCGGCGCCGTCAGCGCCCAGTCGACCTTGAACGTCGCGGGATCCCAGTCGAAGCGCCGCATCTGTTCGCGCAGCCGCGCCGGGAGGTGCTCCCAGCCGACGAGGCCGCCGTACAGCGCGGGCGCCGAGACGTCCGCCAGCACCGCCTTCGCCGCCCGGACCGGCTCCCCGTCGGCGGTGCGGACGCCGAGCGCCCGCCCGTCCCGGACGATCACCGAGCGCACCGGCGCGCCGCAGCGCACCCGCCCGCCCGCCGCCTCCAGCCGCCGCACCAGCGCGGCCGTCAGCCGCCCGGCCCCGCCCTCCGGGACCGGCCAGCCGTACCGCTGCCCCGCCATCGCCAGCAGCCAGCCGAACGCCGTCCCGCCCGTCGACTCGGGCGACAGGTCGGTGTGCAGCGTCGACCCGGCCAGCAGCAGCGGCCCGCCCGGCCCCGCGAACTCCCGCTCGCCGAGCGTCCGCACGGGCGACAGCAGCGTCCGCAGGACGCCGAGGACGCCCCCGTCCCCGGCGCCCGCGCGGCGGGCGGCCGCGGCCAGCGCCGGAAGCGGGCGGACCGGCGGGAAGGGGGTGAACAGGGCGTGCAGCAGCTCCTCGCCCATCCGCTCCCACAGCCCGTACAGCCGCAGCCACGCCTCCCCGTCGCCGGCGCCGAGCGCGTCCAGCCCGGCGGCGGTGGCGTCCGGATCCCGTTCGAGGACGGCGCAGCGGCCGTCCGGCAGGGGGTGGGCCAGCACCGCGGGGGCGTGCCGCCAGCGCAGCCCGTGCCGCTCCAGCCCGAGCGCGCGCATCGCCGGGGACGCGACGCCGAGCGGGTAGAACGCGCTGCACAGGTCGCTGACGTAGCCGGGATGGACGCCCCGGTCGCTGCGCACCGCCCCGCCGGGCTCGGGCTGCGCCTCGAGCACCAGCACGTCCCAGCCCGCGTCGGCCAGCACGTTCGCCGCGACGAGTCCGTTCTGCCCCGCCCCGACGACGACCGCGTCCGGCATCTTCATCGCCTCCCGCCACCCACCCTAGGGGCGGGCTCCCGCGGGACCGCGCGTCACCTCAGGTCGAGGCGGGCGAGGAGGCGCAGCGCGCCGGGCGACACGCGTGCCAGCAGCCGGGCGGCGTGCGCCTCGGCCGTGACGGGGACGACGGCGCGGTCCTCCCGGACGGCGGCGACGATCCGCTCCGCGACGCCCTCGGGCGCGAAGCCGCGCAGCGCGTAGGCGCGCGTCGCCCGGTCGCGCCCGTCCGCCTCGCCGGCCTCGTCGCGGCCGACGAACCGGGCCCGCCCGGTGATCCCGGAGTCGACGATGCCGGGGCAGATCGCGCTGACCCCGATGCCCGCGCCCTTCAGCTCCGCGCGCAGGCACTCCGACAGCATCAGCACCGCCGCCTTGCTCGTCGCGTACGCGGGCAGGGTGCGGGACGGGGCGAACGCGGCGGCCGACGCGACGTTGACCAGGTGGCCGCCCTGCCCCCGCTCGATCATCTGCGCGGCGAACAGCCGGGACCCGTGGAGGACGCCCCACAGGTTCACGTCCAGGATCCGCCGCCAGTCGTCGGCGGTGTGGTCGAGGAACGCCCCGGCCATCCCGATCCCGGCGTTGTTGACCACGACGTCGGGGACGCCGTGGTCGTGCAGGACGGCCTTCGCGAAGTCCTCCATCGCCTGCGCGTCGCCCACGTCCACCCGCACCGCGTGCCCCGCCGGACCGGCCCGTCCGGCCAGCTCGGCGGTGCGCCGCGCCGCCGCGAGGTCCAGGTCGGCGGCGACGATCTCGGCGCCGCGCCCGGCGAACGCCAGCGCGGTGGCGCGCCCGATCCCGCCGCCCGCCCCCGTCACGACGACCAGCGAGCCCTCGAAGGGGCGGCGGTCTCGGGCGACCCGGGCCCGCCGCAGCGACCGCGACCCGGCGGCGGTCAGCGGCCCGCCCGTCGTGCCCGCGGCGTGCTCGGCGATCCAGCGGGCGACCGCGTCCGGGTGGCTGCGCGGTACCCAGTGCCCGGCCCGGACGGTCCGCAGCGACAGGTTCGGGACCCGCTCGGCCAGCCCGCCCACCAGGTGCGGCGACACGAACAGGTCGCGGGTCGGGACGATCACCTGGGTCGGCACGCCGGTGCGGCGGTCCAGCGGCCGGCGCAGCCGCGCCGCCATGTTCGCCCGGTACAGCCCGACCCCGGCGGCGCCGTCGCGCGGCAGCGTCCGGGCCGGGTGCCCGGCGCGGGCGGGAACCCCCTCGCCGGCCTCCAGGGCGCGGGTGAACGCCCGGGAGAATCCGGCCCGCCACAGCGCCTCGGGAAGCAGCGGGGTCTGGAAGAAGTAGATGTACCAGGACCGCACGCCCTGCGCCGCCGCGCGCCGCAGCCCGCGCGGCGTCGGGCGGCCGAGCGACCGGCGCGTCCAGTGGGCGACGTGGTCCAGGCAGGGCCCGGAGATCGAGGTGAAGGACGCGAAGCGGTCCGGCATCGTGCAGACCGCCTCCCAGCCCTGGATCGACCCCCAGTCGTGCCCGACGAGGTGGACGGCCCGGCCGGGCGCGGCGGCGTCCAGCACCGCCCGCATGTCGGCCATCAGGTGCTCGAAGGCGTAGTGCTTCGCGCCGAACGGCCGGGACGACGCGCCCGCGCCGCGCACGTCGTACCGGACGACGTGGAACCGCGCGGCGAGCCGCTCGGCCACCTCGTCCCACACGGCGTGCGTGTCGGGGTAGCCGTGCACGAGCAGCACCGTCGGGTTCGCCCGGTCGCCCTGCTCGTGGACGGCGAGGTCGACCCCGTCCCCGCGCACCCGCCGCCGCTTCACAGCCTCCATCTATGCCGCCTCTCGTCGCGCCCACCGGCGCACATGGGGGAGATCGTCGTCGAGCCAGTAGGCGTCGTCCCCGGTGACGACGAGGATCTCCTCGAACTTCACGCCGACGCCGCGGAACGCGATGTGCGGTTCGACGGCCCACAGGCCCGGCGTCGGGGCGTGCCGGGACGCCGCGCCCCCGTTCCAGAGCGGCGACCGGCCGCGGACCCGCTCGGTGACAAGCTCGCGGCCCATCGTCTGCAGGAAGCGGACGCCGAACGGGAACCCGACGCGCTTGGGCAGAAAGCCGCCGATCATGCCGACCTGGTGGCCGATGACCCGGCCGGGATACGCGCGGTGCCGGTTGCGGTGGCCCTGCCGCTCGATGAGCGCGTCGACCTCGGCGTAGACGTCGGCGAACGTCCGCCGCTCGCGGACGAGCCGCAGGATCAGCGTCCGGTACTCGGCGAGGTCGGCGTCGACCCGCTCCCAGACGCGGTTCTCCCCGAGGACCCCGCCGTACCCGATGTCGGCGCAGTAGCCGTCCTTGACCGGGGCCATGTCGAGAACGTACGGCATGCCCTCCTCGAGCCGGGCGCCGCTCGGCAGGAACTGCGTGGGGACGCGGAACCCGGTGAAGGCGGACCGGTCGCCGAACCAGGCGAACGGCGTGTGCAGCCAGTCGTCCACGCCGCGCTCGCGGAGCCACCGGCGCATGCGGCGGCACGCCTCGCGCTCGGTCGTCCCGGGTTCGAGGGTGCCGGCCACCGCCTCGGCGCAGGCGTAGGAGAGCCGCTGGACGGCACGGAACCGCTCGAGTTCCGCGGGGTCGTCGACGCGGGCGAGCGCCACATTATTGGACACGATGTTAATTAAGCGCCCGCGGCGGACCCCCGGTCAAGAGGGGCGCGCGTGACGCTCGCCACGCGCGCCCGCCGGTACGCGTTCGCTAGCAGGGGTTCACCGGCAGGGGTTCACCGGCAGGGGTTCCCCGGCAGGGGTTCGCCGGGAGGGGTTCGCCGGGAGGGGTTCGCCGGGAGGGGTTCGCCGGGAGGGGACCGTCAGTAGGGGTCGTAGCCGGCGGCCCGGGCGGCGGGGGAGTGCATCAGGTACTCCAGCGCCTGCGGCGTGGAGCAGACCTTGGACGGGTGGTGGCCCGGCCGCAGGTAGACGGGGGCCTCGCCGAGCAGCAGCCGGAAGATCCCCGGTACGTGCCCGCGCCGCACCGAGCGCCGGTAGGCCCGGTACACGCGCAGCGGCGTGGTCCTCCGCGTGATCGTCGGGTCCTGCTTGAGCAGGTACAGGGAGCCGCCGATCAGCGCCCAGTACAGGAAGAAGAGCGACACCACCCAGGCCGCGACCCGCATCGGGTAGCGGCCGCCCACGGCCCGGTAGACGTCGAACACCACCGACCGGTGCTCGACCTCCTCGGCGCCGTGCCAGCGCAGCAGGTCCAGCATCGTCGGATCGACGCCGGACTTCTCGAACCGCTCGTTGTCCATGATCCACTGGCCGAGCACGGCGGTGTAGTGCTCGATCGCCGCGACCGCGGCGAGCTCGAACCGCAGCCGCCGGCGCCACGCCCGCGGGTTCTTCTCCTTCAGCGCGGCCATCTGCGCCGGCCGCTCGGCGTTCCCCTTCGCCGCCGCGTCGGTGATCTTGGAGACGTCGATGCCGTTCCGCTCCAGGATCTGGTCGAGGACGCCCTGGTGGGAGCGGGCGTGCACCATCTCCTGCCCGATGAACCCCTTGATCTCCTCGAGCAGCCGCTCATCCTTGATGTACGGCCGCGCGTCCTTGACGCACTGGATGAACCACTTCTCGCCTTCCGGCAGGACGATGTGGAAGGAGTTGATGATGTGGGTGGCGACGGGATCGTCCGGCACCCAGTGCAGCGGGGTCTCCGACCAGTCGAACGTGACGCGCCGAGGCTTGATCGGAGGATGGCGCTCGTCGATCCCGGACGCCGCTCCGTCCGTCAGGGGCCTCGTCATTCCCTCTCCTCTTCGTCGCGGGGCGCGCGCGTCGCGGCGCGAGACGTCGAGTCAACTCGGATCCGCGCGAGCTTTCTTGGGAGCGGGCCAACAAGTTACCCCTGGGTTTTGCGCGGCGGGTGACAACCGGCCAGGTGGCCGGGGCCCGTTACGGACGACCGTTCCGGCGCGTGGTCAGACGGTGACGCGTTCGGCGCCGGTGTAGACGTTCATCGTCTCGCCCCGCAGGAACCCGACGAGCGTCATCCCGGCGTCCTCGGCGAGGTCGGCCGCGAGCGAGGACGGCGCCGACACCGCGGCCAGCACCGGGATCCCGGCGGTCATCGCCTTCTGCGTCAGCTCGAACGACGCGCGCCCGCTGACCATCAGCACCCGCCCGGCGAGCGGCAGCTCCTTGCGCCGCAGCGCCCAGCCGATCACCTTGTCGACGGCGTTGTGCCGCCCGACGTCCTCCCGGACGGCCAGCAGCCCGCCCTCGGCGTCGAACAGCCCGGCGGCGTGCAGCCCGCCCGTCCGGTCGAACACCCGCTGCGCCGCGCGCAGCCGTTCCGGCAGGGCGGCGAGCGTCGCGGCGGTGAGCCGCACCGGGTCCGCGGCGACGTCGTGCGGCCGGTCGGCGCGCAGCGCCTCGATGCTCGCCTTCCCGCAGACCCCGCACGCGCTGGTGGTGGTGAACGCCCGCGTCATCGACGCGTCCGGCTCGGGGACGCCCGGCGCCAGCGCCACGTCCAGGACGTTCTGCTCCTCGGTGTCGGCGCAGTACCGCATGGTCGCCAGGTCGGCCGCGCCGGAGATGATCCCCTCGGCCGCGAGGAACCCGGCGACCAGGTCGAAGTCGTGCCCGGGGGTGCGCATGGTGACGGTGAGCGGCCGGCCCGCGACGCGGATCTCCAGCGGCTCCTCCACGGCGAGCGTGTCGGGCCTGCGGCCGCGCGCCCCGCCGGTGCTCAGCCTCAGTACCGGCCTGCGCACGGTGATCCGCCCCATGACCCGACGGTACCCCGGATCGGCGGTTCCGTGGCGGGGGAGCGGCTCGGCGACGGTCAGTCGGAGTCGGAGTCGGAGTCGGAGACGCCGCGGGGCCGCGGCGCCCGCCAGCCGTGGCGCATCGCCAGCACCCGCAGCCCGAACGCGAGGACGGCGGCGCCCGCGGTGACGCCGTCGCCGTGCAGGCCCGCCGCGTCCGTCGCGGCCACCGCCGCCGCGCCGAGCATGGCGGGCAGCGCGTACAGCTGCCGGTCGTACAGCACGGCGGGGATCTGCCCGCTCAGCAGGTCGCGCAGGGCGCCGCCGCCGACGGCCGTGATCGTCCCGAGCAGCACGGCGTGCAGCGGCGAGAGCCCGAAGGCGAGGGCCTTGACGGTGCCGGTGGTGCAGAACAGCCCGAGGCCGGCGGCGTCGAACAGCATGATGCCGGGCATGAGCCGCCGCACCTGCGGATGCCAGAAGAACACCAGCGCGGCCGCGGCCAGCGGCACCAGCACGTAGCCGAGGCTGGTGAACGCGGCGGGCGGCACCGCGCCGATCATCAGGTCGCGGACGATCCCGCCGCCGAGCCCGGTGATCTCGGCGAGCACCACCAGGCCGACGACGTCGAGCTTCTGCCGGACGGCCGTGAGGGCGCCCGACACCGCGAAGACGAACACGCCGGCCAGGTCCAGCAGCCAGGCGACGTCGGTGAGCCGCTCGGTCACGCCGCCCCGCCGCGCCGGTCGCCGTGCCCGCCGTCGCGCGGATCGCCGTGTGCGTCGCCGTGTGCGTCGTCGCGCCGGTCGGGCCGGCCGTGGACGTCGTCCTCGCGGTCGACGTTCCAGTTCGCGACGACCGCGGCGAACGGCGGAATGATCATCGCGGTGACCGCCATCCCGATCGCGGCGGGGACGGAGAAGTGCCGGACGACGGCCCACGCCAGGACGAACAGCGTGAGGCACGTCCCCATCATGGCCGCGTACGCGATCCGGCGCCCTCTCATGCCTTCACGGTACGGCCGGGGCGGGCGCCGGTCCCGCGCGGGGCGTGCGCCGGCGCGCGGTGCGGGGCCGCGGCGGGGCGCGGCGCGGGGTGCGGAAGCGGAGGCGTACGGGAATCGAACCCGCCGTCCCGAGATCCTCGGGACCGTCGACTTTGAAGGTCGGGGAGGCCACCAGGCGCTCACACGCCTCCGCCACCGATCATAGGGGCCCGCCGCGGCGGGCGCCGGTCAGGACGCGTACAGCTCGTCGATGGCCGACCCGTACTTGCCGTGGACGACGCGGCGCTTCAGCTTCAGGGTCGGGGTGAGCTCCTCGCTCTCGGCGGTCCACTCGGCGGGCAGCAGCCGCCACTTCTTCACCTGCTGCACGCGGGCGAGCCGCTCGTTGGCGTCGGCGACGGCGCGGCCGATCTCCTCCAGCACGACCGGGTGCTCGGCGAGCGAGGCGAGGTCGGTCCGCTCGATGCCGTGCGCGGCGGCCCAGACGGGGGCGACCTCGCCGTCCAGGGTGACGAGGGCGACGACGTAGGGGCGGCGGTCGCCGTAGGCGAGGGCCTGCCCGACGAGCGGGTGCTCCTTGAGCAGGTTCTCGATCATCGAGGGGGCGATGTTCTCGCCGCCCGCGGTGATGATCAGTTCCTTCTTCCGGTCGACGACGCGGAGGAAGCCGTCCTCGTCGAGGCGCCCGATGTCGCCGGTGTGCACCCAGCCGTCCCCGTCGATGAGGTCGGCGGTGGCCTCCGGCCGGTTGAGGTAGCCGGGGGTGCAGGTCGCGCCGCGCACGAGGATCTCGCCGTCGTCGGCGAGCTTCAGTTCGACGCCGCCGAACGCGCGGCCGACCGTGCCGAGCTTGAAGGAGTCGGCGAGGTTGGCGGTGATCGCGCCGGTCGTCTCGGTCATCCCGTACGCGTCGAAGATCTTCAGGCCGAGGCCGGCGAAGAAGCGGGCGACCTCCTCCGGCAGGGGCGCGGCGGCGCTGGACGCCTGGCCGACCCGGTCGAGGCCGAGCATCGCCTTCATCGGGGTGAGGACGGCCTTGTCGGCCTGCTCGTAGGCGGCGGTGATCTCCGGGGTCAGGGTGTTGCCGAACTCCTGGGCGGTGACGTAGGCGCGCCCGGCGTCGAGGGCGGCGGCGACGGCGGCCTTCTTGGCCTCATCCTGCTCGGCGGCCAGCACCGCCTGGATCCCCGCCATGATCTTCTCCCAGATCCGCGGGACGCCGAAGAACGAGTGCGGCCGGACCTGCGGGAGGACGGACGTGAGCTTCATCGGGTCCGGGCAGAAGTGGACGTGCGAGCCCAGCCGGATCGGCAGGTAGTAGCTGAGCACCCGGTCGGCGATGTGCGCGAACGGCAGGTAGGACACGCCCGCGGGGTGCTCGGGCAGCACCGAGCTTCCCCGGACCATCGCGGCCTCGTGCAGCACCATCGAGTGGGTGATCAGCACCCCCTTGGGGTTGCCGGTGGTGCCCGAGGTGTAGAGCAGGGTGACGGTGTCCTCGGGCTTGACCGCCCGCCAGCGCCGGTCGGTCTCCGCCGGGTCGGCGGCGAGCGACGAGCGCCCGAGCTCGGTGAAGGCGTCCCAGGTCAGGAAGCGGTCGTCGCCGTCCGGGCAGGCGCCGGCGTCCACCACGATGATCTTGCGGAGGTCGGGCAGCCGGTCGAGCGCGGGCAGCCAGCGGTCGAGCTGGTCGCGGCCGTCCAGGACGGCGTACTTCGCGGCGCAGTCCCCGGCCACGAACGCGATCTGCTCGGGGGCGAGCGTCGCGTACACCGTGGTGGGGACGCCGCCGGCGTGGACGGCGCCGAGGTCGGCGAGCACGTGCTCGGACCGGTTCGGCATCATCAGCGCGACGACCTCGCCCGGCCGGAGCCCGAGCGCGGCGAACCCGGCCGCCGTCTCCAGCGCCCGGGCGCGGGTGTCCGCCCAGGTGAGAGTGCGCCAGCCCGCCCCGTCCGGGTCGGAGTAGGCGGGCCGGTCGCCGTGCCGGTCCGCGGTCTCGGCGAGTTCGCCGCAGACGGTCCGGCCCTTGAGGGCGCGGTCGAGTTCCGCGCGCTGCTCCTGGATGCCCATGTCGCCCCTCGTGTCGGTGTCGATGCCGAAGTAAGTGATGACTTGCAGACTCGAATCGCACCATGCCGAACACTGTTCGGGCAAGGGGTTCGGGAGTCCTTTCGCAGGTGGCGGCCGTACGTGGTCGCTGGGTGATCGATCCCGTACCGTCCGGTTGTTGATCATTTGCGGTAGTTGTGCATTAAATTTCCCGGTGACCCCCCTGGCCCGCACCGCACGCCTCACCCAGTACGCCCACGGCGCCGGCTGTACCTGCAAGATCCCCCCGGGCGAGCTGGAACGCGTCGTGGCCGGGCTCACCGGCGGGGGCGCCCCGCTGCTGGCCGGCGGCGAGGACGGCGACGACGCCGCGGCGGCGCGGATCGGGGACGGGCGCGCCGTGCTGTCCACCGCCGACTTCCTGCCCCCGGTCGTCGACGACCCCTACGACTGGGGCCGGATCGCCGCCGCCAACGCGCTGTCCGACGTCTACGCGATGGGCGGCGAGCCGCTGATGGCGCTGAACCTGCTGGCCTGGCCGGGCGACCTGCTGCCCCGCGACCTCGCCCGCGAGGTCCTGCGCGGCGGCCGGGACGCCGCCGCCGTCGCGGGCTGCGCCATCGCCGGCGGCCACAGCATGGACGACCCCGAACCCAAGTACGGCCTCGCCGTCACCGGCCTCGCCGACCCGGACCGGCTGCTGCGCCTGGACGGCGGCCGCGCCGGGGTCCCGCTGACGCTGACGAAGCCGCTCGGCCTCGGCGTCCTCAACGCCCGGCACAAGGCGACCGGCGAGGCGTTCCCGCAGGCCGTCGAGACGATGACCGCGCTCAACGACGACGCCGCGCGGGCCGCCCTGGACGGCGGCGCCCGCTGCGCCACCGACGTCACCGGGTTCGGGCTGCTCGGCCACCTGTTCAAGCTGGCGCGGGCGAGCGGCGTCACCGCCGTCGTCGACGCCGCCGCCGTCCCGTACCTGGACGGCGCCCGCGCCGCCGTCCGCGACGGGTTCGTCCCCGGCGGCACCCGCCGGAACCTGTCGTGGGTGTCGCCGCACACCGACTTCCGCCGGATCGGCGAGGAGGAGCGGCTGCTGCTGGCCGACGCGCAGACGTCCGGCGGCCTGCTGGTGGCGGGCGAGGTCCCCGGCGCGCCGGTGATCGGCGAACTGGTGCCGCGCGGCCGCCGGGCGCTCGTGGTGCGCTAGCCGATCTTTGGGTAGGACCCCCGTCGCGATGATCGGGGGGAGGTCGCATGGCGGATGCGCCGGTTCGGGGAGAACGCACGTTCTTCGGCCATCCGTGGGGACTGGCCACACTGTTCTTCACCGAGATGTGGGAACGGTTCAGCTTCTACGGGCTCCGGGGGATCCTCGTCCTGTTCCTCATCGCGCCGCCCGCCGAGTCCGGACTCGACATGGAGGAGGGCACGGCGAAGGCGCTCCTCGGCGTCTACATGTCGATGGTGTACTTCGTCGCCCTGCCGGGCGGCTGGATCGCCGACCGCATCCTGGGCGCCCGCCGCGCCGTCCTGTGGGGCTGCGTCGTCATCATGCTCGGGCACGTCTCGATGGCGGTCCCGGGGGGCGCCGGGTTCGTCTACCTCGGCCTCCTGCTGATCATCCTGGGCACCGGGCTGCTCAAGCCCAACATCTCCAGCATGGTCGGCAAGCTCTACGAGGGGCAGACGGACGCGCGCCGCGACGCCGGGTTCTCCATCTTCTACATGGGCATCAACATCGGCTCGCTCGCCCCGTTCCTCGTCGGCTGGCTCGGCGAGAAGGTGAACTGGCACGCCGGGTTCGGCGCCGCGGCCGTCGGCATGGCGATCGGGCTCCTGCAGTACGTGCTCGGCTCGCGGCACCTGCGCGGGGTCGGGGACGTCCCGGGCCACCGGCTCACCCCGGACGAGCGCCGCACGCTCGTCCGGTACGTCGCCGGCGGCCTCGCCCTCACGGCCGTCGTCGCGGCGGTCCTCGCGGGGATCGGCGAGCTCACCGTCGACGCCGTCACCGTCGCGCTGACCGTGCTGGCGCTCGTCGTCCCCGCCGTCTACCTCGGCTACCTGCTGCGCAGCCACGAGGTCACCGAGGACGAGCGGGTGCGGCTGCGCGCCTACGTCTGGCTGTTCCTCGGCGCCGCCGTCTTCTGGATGATCTACGACCAGGCGCCCGGCCCGCTCAACGTCTTCGCCGACGAGCACGTCGACCTGAACTTCTTCGGCTGGCGGATGCCGACGAGCTGGACGCAGAACATCAACCCCATCCTCATCATCTGCTTCGCCGCCGTGTTCGCGTGGCTGTGGACGACGCGGTTCGGGCGCCGCGTCAGCACCCCGCAGAAGTTCGCGTTCGCGCTGGTCATGGTGGGGCTGTCGTTCGTCGTGATGTCGATGGCGGCGGCCGCCGCCGACGGCGGGCGGGTCAGCATCGCGTGGCTCGTCGCCGTCTACCTGCTCCAGGTGTTCGGGGAGCTGTCGCTGTCGCCGGTCGGCCTGTCGGTCACCACCCGGCTGGCGCCGCACGCCTTCGCCGGCCAGATGATGGGCGTGTGGTTCCTGGCCACCGCCGCGGGCGACGCGGTCGGCGGGCAGGTCGCCCGCCTGGAGGACGCCTGGGGGGACGTGCGGTACTTCCTCACGCTCGGCGCGTTCACGATCGTCGCGGGGGCGGCGATGTTCGCGTTCGTCCGGTCCCTGCGCCGCCTGATGGGCGAGGAGCACGCCCCGCCGACGACGGGGGCCGCATGACCCTCGCCGGGAGCATCGCCGCCATCGTGCTGGGCGCCGCCGTCGGCGCCCTCGGCCGCCTCGTCACGCCCGGCCGGCCGACCATGCCGGCCTGGGCGACGATCGGGGTCGGCGTCGTCGCCGCCTTCGCCGGCACCGGACTGTTCGGCCTGTTCGGCCCCGAGAACGCGGCCTGGGGCGTCCGGCAGGCGGCGGCGCAGGTCGGCACGGCGGTCACCGCCGTGCTCCTGGTCGCCGCCTGCTGGCCCGCCGGCCACGGGCGCTGACGGACGGCGCCGGGTCGGACGGGCGCCGGGTCAGCCGCGTCGGGTCAGCCGCGCGCCGGGCGCAGCACGGGGCGCAGGCCGTCCAGCACGTCCGGGTCCTCGATCGTGGACGGCACGGCCACCTCGCGGCCGTCGGCGATCCCGCGCATCGCCGCCCGCAGGATCTTCCCCGAGCGGGTCTTCGGCAGCGCCGGGACGACCGTGACCTCCTTGAGCGCCGCGACCGGCCCGACCCGGTCGCGCACCAGCCGCACCAGCTCGGCCGCCAGCTCCGACTCCTCGGCCAGGACGCCGCTCTTCAGCACCACCAGCGCCCGCGGGACCTGCCCCTTGAGGTCGTCCCGCACGCCGATGACCGCGCACTCCGCGACCGCCGGGTGCGCCGCGATGGCCTCCTCCATCGTCCCGGTGGACAGCCGGTGCCCCGCGACGTTGATCACGTCGTCGGTGCGGCCCATCACCCATACGTAGCCGTCCTCGTCGATCCGGCCGCCGTCGCCGGTCAGGTAGTAGCCGGGACGCTTGTCCAGGTACGCCTCGACGAACCGCTCGTCGTCCTGCCACAGCGTCGGCAGCGTCCCCGGCGGCAGCGGCAGCCGGAGCGCGATGTCGCCGTCCTCGCCCGGCGGCAGCGGCGCGCCGTCCGGCCCGAGGATCCGCACGTCGTAGCCGGGCACCGGCACCGACGGCGACCCCGGCTTCACCGGCATCGGCTCCAGCCCGCGCAGGTTCGCCACGATCGGCCACCCGGTCTCGGTCTGCCACCAGTGGTCCACGACGGGACGGTCGAGGATCCGCTCCGCCCAGTGGTAGGTGTCGGGGTCGAGCCGCTCCCCGGCGAGGAACAGGGCGTCGAACGCCGCCAGGTCGCGCCCGGCGAGCAGCGCGCCGTCCGGGTCCTCCTTCTTGATCGCCCGCATCGCGGTGGGCGCGGTGAACAGCACCTTCACCCGGTGCCGCTCGACGACGCGCCAGAAGGCGCCCGCGTCCGGCGTCCCCACCGGCTTGCCCTCGTACAGGACGGTCGTGCAGCCCGTCAGCAGCGGCGCGTACACGATGTAGGAGTGGCCGACGACCCAGCCGACGTCGGACGCCGCCCAGAACACGTCGCCGGGACCGACGCCGAACACGTTCTCCATCGACCAGCGCAGCGCGACCGCGTGCCCGCCGTTGTCGCGCACCACGCCCTTCGGCCGCCCGGTCGTGCCCGACGTGTACAGGATGTAGAGGGGGTCGGTGGCGGCGACGGGGACGCACTCGGCGGGCGCCGCGCCCGCGAGCGCCTCGTCCCACGCGACGTCCCGCGGGCGCTGCAGGTCGGCGTGGAGCTGCTCGCGCTGCAGGATCACGCACCGCTCCACCTTGTGGCGGGCGAGGTCGAGGGCCTCGTCGAGCAGCGGCTTGTACGGCACGACCCGGGCGCCCTCGATGCCGCAGGACGCCGACACCACCGCCTTCGGGCGGGCGTCGTCGATCCGGACCGCCAGCTCCCGCGCCGCGAACCCGCCGAACACCACCGAGTGCACCGCGCCCAGCCGGGCGCACGCCAGCATCGCGACCACGGCCTCGGGCACCATCGGCATGTACACGACCACCCGGTCGCCGCGGTCGACGCCCTGGGCGCGCAGCGCCCCCGCGAACCGCGCCGTCAGCTCGGTCAGCTCCCGGTAGGTGTAGGTCCGCTCCGTCCCGGTGACCGGGCTGTCGTAGATCAGCGCGGCCTGGTCGCCGCGGCCCTCCTCGACGTGCCGGTCGAGCGCGTTGTCGCACGTGTTCAGCTCGCCGCCGGTGAACCACCGGTAGAACGGCGGCGCGCCGTCGTCCAGCACCCGGTCCGGCGGGACGAGCCACCGCACGTCCCGCGCCGCCAGCCCCCAGAAGCGGGTCGGATCGGCGATGCTGCGTTCGTACGCGGCGGCGTAGGCGCCCATGTGGTCCTCCCGTGCGGGTCCCCGGCCCCGATCCGCGTATCGGGGCGCACGTCGGTAGGGCCGCATCCCTATAGGGCATGGATCGGGCGCCGTTCGTCAAGGCCCCGCGCCGACCCGTCAGAGCCCGGCGTCGTCCCGCGGATACCGGAGCGCGTTGCCGAGGGCGACGGCCGCGGCCAGCATCGCGCCCGCCCCGACGATCCAGAACGACAGCTCGTAGGCGTCCAGCGCCGGGACGTCCGTGCCGTCGATCACCATCCCGGCCAGGATCGCGGCGGTCACCGCGCCCGCGATGCTCCCGCCGCCCACCCGGACCAGCGAGTTGATGCCGCTGGCGATGCCGCTCTGGTCCATCGGGACGTGCTGCACCGCGAGCGTCCCCAGCGCCGCGTACGCCACCCCGAACCCGAGGCCCTGCACGGCGCTGAAGACCAGCATGTCGAGGCCGCGCTCGTTGGAGAACGCGAGCCAGAAGTAGCTCAGCCCGGCGATCCCCGAGCCCGCCGCGAGCGTGTACGCGGGGCCGATCCGCGCCGTGATCCGCCCCGACTGCGTGGACGACAGCAGCATCGTCGCCGTGCTCGGCAGCATGTACAGGCCGACGTGCAGCACCGTGCCGTCCAGCCCGTACCCGACCGCCGCCGGGTCCGCCTGGACGAACGACGCGATCAGCGTGAACGCGGCGAACATCGAGAACCCGAGCAGCGCGGACGCGACGTTCGCCGACAGCGACCGCGCCCCGACCAGCAGCGACAGCCGCACCAGCGGCTCGCGGACCCGCATCTCCAGGACCGTCCACGCCGCGCACAGCACGGCCGCCGCGCCGAACAGGCCGAGCACGCCCCCGGACGCCCAGCCCCACGCGTTGCCCTGGCTGATGCCGAGCAGCAGGCACGTCAGCCACCCCGCGAGCAGCACCGCGCCCGGCACGTCCGGACGGCCGCCCGCGCGGACGCCGACGTCCCGGGCGGTCGCGGCGACCAGGACGAGCGCGACGGCGCCGAGCGCGGCGGCGATCCAGAACACCGGCCGGTGGCTGGCGGTGCGGTCGGCGATCAGCCCGGTCACGATCATGCCGATGCTGCCGCCGACGCCCATCGTCGCGCTGACGACCCCGATCGCCGTGGTGATCCGGTCGCGCGGGAACGTGTCGCGGATCATCCCGATGGCGAGCGGCACCATCACCGACGACACGCCCTGCAGCGACCGTCCCGCGATGAGCGTCCCGAGCGAGCCGGACGCCGCGCACAGCACCGATCCGGCGATCAGCAGCACGAGCGCCAGCAGGATCATCCGCTTCTTGCCGTACATGTCGCCGAACCGCGTCAGCAGCGGCGTCGCGACCGCGCCCGCCAGCAGCGACGCCGTGAACACCCACGTCACCGCCGTGACCGACGCGTCGAAGGTGCCCATGAGCTGCGGCAGCAGCGGGATCACCAGGGTCTGCTGCACCGACACGACCATCCCGGCCCCGGCGAGCGCGACCAGCGTCAGCGTGGTGTGCGCGGGGGCGGCGGGCCGCCGTCGTGCCGCCGCGGCGGCTCTGCTGGGGACGTCGGTGGGCGCGCCGGTCATCGAGGGGGACCTCCAGACGCTCCGGGCAGATGCGGGCACCCGGCACTGTAATTATTCAAACTAAGTATTAGCACTGTCCTGAACGGGACGATCGCGCGGCGTCCGGTTTCGACTTCCACATCCGGAAAATCAGGACGGTGATGTTCGTGACGCCGCGGGCCCGCGCGTTCCGGTTTCGCGACGGGCGCGAACGTCCTTAGGGTGGCGTTCCGTGGACCCCGCTTCCGTGGATCTTCGTCTGCACGACCCCCTCCCGCCCGGCCGGACCGAGTGATGCAGGTCCTCGCCACCGCCGGCCACGCCGCGCACGGCAAGTCCTCGCTCGTGCGCGCCCTGACCGGCATGGAGCCGAAGGAGCCCGGCCCGGCGCTGACCGGCACCGCCTGGACGCGGCTGCCGTCCGGCCGCCGCGTCGCGTTCGTCGACGTCCCCGGGGACCCGCGCTCGGTCCCGGCCGTCCTGGCGGGCCTGGCGCCCGCCCCGGCGGTCCTGCTGGCCGTCGCCGCCGACGAGGGCTGGATGCCGCAGTCCCGGGAGCACCTGGAGGCCGCGGTCGCCCTCGGCGTCCGCAGCGGGGTCCTGGCGATCACCCGGGCGGACGTCGCCGACCCCGGCATCGCGCTGCGGCAGGCCCGCGAACGCCTCGCGGGCACGCCCCTCGCCGCCGCCGAGGCCGTCGCGGTCAGCACCGTCACCGGCACCGGGACCGCCGAGCTGGCCGCGGCCCTCGACCGGCTCACGGGCCGCCTCCCCGTCCCCGACCCGGACGCGCCCGTCCGGCTGTGGGTCGACCACGCGTTCACCGCCGGACGGCAGAGCGTCGTCAGCGGCACCCTCGGCGCCGGGACCGTCCGCGTCGACGACGAACTGGTCCTCATGCCCGCGGGCACGCGCGTCCGCGTCCGGACGATCGGCTGCGCGGGGGAGCCCCGCGACGAGGTCGGCGGCGTGTCCCGCGTGGTCCTCACCCTCCGCGACGCGGGCCCCGTCGCGCCCGGCATGGCCCTCGTCGCGCCCGGCCGCTGGTCGCCGACCACCTCCGTGGACGTGCGCACCCGCTTCGGCGAGGCGTCCGGCCGGCTCGCCCGCCGGATGACCCTGCACATCGGCGCCGCGGCCGTCCGCGTCGGGCTGCGCCCCCTCGGCCCCGACACCGCGCGGCTCACCCTCAACGCGCGGCTCGCGCTGCACGTCGGCGACACCGGCGTCCTGCGCGACCCCGACCGCCGCGCCATCGCGGGCGTCAGCGTGCTCGACGTGCGCCCGCCGACCCTGGTGCGGCGCGGCGCCGGCGCCGCCCGCGCCCGCGAGCTGGCGTCCTGGCCCGACCGCCCCGACGGCGCACTCGTGCTGCGCCGCCACGGCGTCCTGCGCCGCGCCGAGCTCACCGGGATGGGCTGCGCGGTCCCGCCGGACGCGGTGCCGCTGAACGGCGACTGGGTCGCCGACCCCGCCCACTGGGAGACGCTCCGCGACCGCCTCGCCGCCGAGACCGCCCGGCACGCCGCCGAGCGCCCCGGCGCCCCGGGGCTCCCGCTGGAGACCGTCCGCCTCCGGCTCGGGCTGCCCGCCCGCGAGCTGGTCGCCGCCCTCGCCCGCCCGCCGCTGCGCATCGAGGGCGGCCGCATCCACGCCCCCGCCGCCCCGCCGGACCCCGAACCGGCCGCGCCCCCCGGGCCGGGCTCGCCACCCGAGGCGTCGGCGGGTGCCGGCCCGGACGCGGCGGCCGAGTCGGGCGCGGGAGCCGCGGCCGCCGCGCGTCCCGTAGCGGACCCGCCCGCCGAGACCAGAGCTGCCGGCGAGGTCGGCGGCGGGGCGGACGGACGCGGCGCGGGGGAGGCCCGCCCTGCGGCGGCGGAGGCGCCGGTGTGGGCGGACGGCGTGGCGCGGCTGCGGGCGGAACTCGCGGGGGACCCGTTCGGCGCGCCCGGCGCCGAGCGGCTCGCCGAGCTCGGGCTGACCGGCGACGCGCTCGCCGACGCGGCCCGCGCGGGGGCCGTGCTGCGCCTCGCCGACGGGGTGGTCCTGCTGCCCGGCGCCGACCGGGAGGCGCTGCGCATCCTGTCGGCGCTGCCGCAGCCCTTCACCCCCGATCAGGCCGGGGAGGCGCTGGCCGCGCCGCGCCGGGTCGCCGTCGCGCTGCTGCGGCACCTGGACGGGCTGGGGCTGACCGAGCGCCGCCGCTCCTGAGGCCGGGGGCGGGAAAACCCGTTGAAACCGGCCCGGTGGGTCTGGCGTCATAGATCACGGTTCGGATCCCCCGCAGAAGGAGAAGGAATGCCGTACCAGACTCTGAAGGGCGGCCGCGTTCCCATCCGGATGTGGACCGACCCCGCCACGGTCGAGGACCAGGCGCTCGACCAGCTCCGCAACGTGTCCGCGCTGCCGTGGGTCGAGGGGCTCGCGGTGATGCCGGACGTCCACTACGGCAAGGGCGCGACGGTCGGCTCGGTGATCGCGATGAAGGACGCCGTGTCCCCGGCGGCCGTCGGCGTCGACATCGGCTGCGGGATGACCGCCGCGAAGTCGACGCTGACCGTGGAGGACATGCCGGACGACCTGTCGGGCGTCCGCTCGCGGCTCGAGCGGGCGATCCCGGTCGGGCGCGGCGCGCACAAGGAGGCCGTCGACCCGTCGGCGCTGCCCGGCCTGAAGATGCGCGGCTGGTACGAGTTCTGGAAGGAGTTCGACGAGCTGCACCCGGCGGCGCACGCGAAGTTCGGCCGCGCCCGCCAGCAGATGGGGACGCTCGGCGGCGGCAACCACTTCCTCGAGCTGTGCGCGGACGACGACGGCGCGATCTGGCTCGTCCTGCACTCGGGGTCGCGCAACATCGGCAACGAGCTCGCGGCGCGGCACATCGAGGCGGCGCAGAAGCTGCCGCACAACCAGGACCTGCCCGACCCCGACCTCGCGGTGTTCCTCGCGGGCACCGTGAAGATGGACGCCTACCGGCACGACCTGTTCTGGGCGCAGGAGTACGCGCGCCGCAACCGGGCGGTCATGATGGCCCTCGCGCAGAACGTCGTCACGCAGCGGTTCGGCGCGAAGCGCTGCCGCTGGGAGCAGGCCGTCTCCTGCCACCACAACTACGTGGCGGAGGAGGAGTACGGCGGCGTCGAGCTGCTCGTGACCCGCAAGGGCGCGATCCGCGCGGGCGCCGGCGACCTCGGCATCATCCCGGGCTCCATGGCCACCGGGACGTACATCGTGCGCGGCCTCGGCAACGAGACGGCGTACAACTCGGCGTCGCACGGCGCGGGCCGCCGGATGAGCCGGAACAAGGCCCGCAAGAACTTCACCGTCGAGGACCTCGTCGAGCAGACCAAGGGCGTCGAGTGCCGCAAGGACGGCGGCGTCGTCGACGAGATCCCCGGGGCCTACAAGGACATCGAGGAGGTCATCGAGGCGCAGTCCGACCTGGTGGAGGTCGTCGCGCACCTGCGGCAGCTCGTCTGCGTGAAGGGCTGACGATGGCGGGACGGACGGGGGCGGCGCAGCGGCCGGGCAACGCGCGGCGCGCGGACGACGGCATGAAGCTGCACCGCCGCGCCGTTCGGCTCGACGGGCGGACCCGCACCGTCATCGGGCTCCGGCCGGGGACGGCCGTGCGGTTCGGCACGAACCGGTTCCACGGGACCTGGCACGTGCTGTCGGACCGGCACGGCGCGCGCGTCCTCGGCCGGATGCTGTGGGGGCTGTCGTACCAGGCGCGGCCCGGCACGGTCCTGGTCGTCGACCGGCCGTTCCTCGTCCCGACGCCGTTCGACGCCGACCCGCCCGACCCGGTCGTGCTCGTGCCCGGCTGGTGCACCCCGTTCGCGCGGCGGGCCGCCCGCGACCTCGCGCGGCGGCTCCCGCTGCGCGCCGCACCGGACGGGACGGTCCGGTGGCGGACGCACGGCCTCGACGCCGCGCTGCGCGAAGAACCGGACTGGGAGCGCGACTCCTGGCGGTGGGCGGAGTCGGGCCGCGTCGAGCGGACGCACGGGCTGATCGTGCTCGCCCCCGCGACCCCGCGCGAGGCGCGGCTCTGGGGGCTCGGCGCCGCCCGCCTCGACCCGTCCGGCCGCTTCGGCATGGACTACACGTTCCTGGGGGAGTGGGACCACAGCGTCCCGGGCGAGATCCAGGTGTTCCGCGACTTCCACCGCGACGTCGGCAGGGCGCGGTGGGCGCGCGCCGAGATCCTCGCCCGACCGGACGCCCCGTCCGACGCCGCCGACCTGCGGCCGCTGATCTGGCGGCGGCACGGCGCGATCGGGCGCGGCCGGTCCCGCCTCGTCCGCAACTGCCGCCCGCTCGGCCGCCGCGACGCCGAAGCGCTCGAGGCGGCGGGCGTCCCGACCCTCGACTCCCTCGCGGCGCACGGCCCCGTCGAGGCGTACCTCCTGCTGCGGGGCCGCGCCGCGCGCCGCGTCGACGAGGACCTGCTGTGGACGCTGGAGGCCGCCGTCACCGGCGCCGCGCCCCGCGACGTCGCGCCCGCCCGCCGCGCCGAACTGCTGAGCGAGCTCGCTACGCGGACGAAGCGGCCCCCTCGAGCACCCGGTCGATGAACGCGGTGACGTCCCCGAGGACCTCGTCGCGGTTCGTCTCGTTGAACACCTCGTGGCGCGCGCCCGGATAGATCCGCTCGGTCAGGTCCGCGCCCCGCACCTTCTCGATGCCGGTGCGGGTGTCGTCCAGCGGGACGAGCCGGTCGTCGTCGCCGTGCACCCACAGCGTCGGCAGCGCCCCGAGCGAACCGTGCCCGTTGACGCGCCGCAGGCACGCGTCCAGCGCCCGGACGGTCGTCTTCTTGAACGGGCCGTGCCACACCAGCGGGTCGGCGGTGTAGGCGGCGCCGACGGACGGGTCCCGCGAGAGGGTCGCGGTGTCGATCGGCTCGTCCGGCATCTCGTCCAGCGGCAGCAGGTCGTCGACGGTCCCCCAGCGGCCCAGCACCGGGCCCGACAGCACCAGCGCGGCGAGGCCGCCGCCGTGCAGCTGCGCGTACCGGGCGGCGATCAGCCCGCCCATCGAATGCCCGATCAGCACCACCGGGAGGCCCGGGTGGTCGCCGCGGGCGGACTCCACGACCGTGTGCAGGTCGGCGACGACCTCCTCGTAGTCCTCGACCAGCACCCGCTCGCCCGCCGACCGCCCGTGGCCCATGTGGTCGGGGCCGCACACGGTCGCGCCGTGCCGCACCAGCGCGTCCGCGACGTGCTCGTAGCGGCCGAGGTGCTCGCCGTAGCCGTGCGCGAGGACCGCGACGTAGCGCGGGCCGTCCGCCGCCCAGATCCGCGCGGTGACCGCGCCCCGCACTCCGGCGAACTCCCACTCCCGTGCCTGCGCCACCGGTACCTCCTCGTCCGTCTCCCCGGAGGGTCCTCCGGGGGCACCCTGCCATGATCAGGCGGATACCGTCTCCCGCGATGGAACGAATCGTCAACGTCCGCAATAGTCTGGGGTGATCTATCGGACGTGGAAAGGGGCGCCCGTGCTCGTCGACGCCTTCGGTCGCACCGCGACGGACCTGCGGGTCTCCCTCACCGACCGCTGCAACCTGCGCTGCTCGTACTGCATGCCGCCCGAGGGCCTCGACTGGCTGCCCCGGCCGGAGCTGCTCACCGACGACGAGGTGGCGCGGCTCGTCGCGCTCGGCGTCGAGCGGCTCGGCGTCCGCGAGGTGCGCTACACCGGCGGCGAGCCGCTGCTGCGCCGGGGCCTGCCCGAGATCGTCCGCCGGACGGCCGCGCTGCGCCCCCGCCCGCAGATCTCGCTCACCACCAACGGGATCGGGCTGGACCGGCTCGCCGCGCCGCTGGCCGACGCCGGGCTGGACCGCGTCAACGTGTCCCTCGACACCCTCGACCGGGCGACGTTCGAGCGGCTGGCGCACCGCGACCGGCTCGACGACGTCCTGCGCGGCCTCGCCGCCGCCGGCGCCGCCGGGCTCGCCCCCGTGAAGGTCAACGCGGTGCTGATGCGCGGCGTCAACGACCACGAGGCCGTCCCGCTGCTGCGCTACTGCCTCGAGCACGGCTACCGGCTGCGGTTCATCGAGCAGATGCCGCTGGACGCCCAGCACGGCTGGACCCGCGACGGCATGGTCACCGCGGACGAGATCCTCGACCGGCTCGGCGCCGCGTTCGCCCTCGCCCCCGAGGACCCCGGCGACCGCGGCAGCGCCCCGGCCGAGAGCTTCCTCGTCGACGGCGGACCGGCGGCCGTCGGCGTGATCGGCTCGGTGACCCGCCCGTTCTGCGGCGCCTGCGACCGGGTGCGGCTCACCGCCGACGGGCAGGTCCGCAACTGCCTGTTCGCCACCGACGAGTCCAACCTGCGGGACGCGCTGCGCGCCGGGGCGTCCGACGACGACCTGGCCGAGCGGTGGCGCGCCGCCGTCCGCGCCAAGCGCGCCGGGCACGGCATCGACGACCCGTCCTTCCTGCAGCCGGCCCGCCCCATGTCGGCGATCGGCGGCTGACGTGCCGGGCTCCGGGGCGTGGGACGCGGTGATCCTCGCCGGCGGACGCGCCCGCCGGTTCGGCGGCGCGGACAAGCCCGCCGCCCGCGTCGGGGGCCGCGCCCTGCTCGAGCACGTCGCCGCGGCCGCGTCCGGCGCGGCCCGCGTCGTCGTGGTCGGCCCGCCCCGCGACCTCGCCGCGGCCGCCGTCCGCGTCCGGGAGGACCCGCCGGGCGGCGGCCCGGTCCCCGCACTGCGCGCCGGGCTCCCCGAGGTCAGCGCCCTCCGCGTGGCGCTCCTGGCCGCCGACCTGCCGTTCCTGCGCCCCGCCCACCTCGCCCGCCTCCTCGACGCCGTGGCGGGCCCGGCCCGGGGCGCGGTGCTGGTCGACGCCGGCGGCCGCGACCAGTGGCTCGCCGGATGCTGGCGCACCGCCCCGCTCCGCACCGCCCTCGACCGCTACGCCGGGGCGTCCCTGCGCGGCCTGCTCGCCCCCCTCGAACCGGTCCGCGTCGCGCTTCCCGCCGGGGACCGCCCGCCCTGGTACGACTGCGACACCCCCGACGACCTGGCCCGCGCCCGCGCCCTCACCGACCCCGACCCGCGCTGACGGCCCTCCCGGCCGGTCCCCGCGGCGGTTCGCGGTGCCCGGTCCGCGGTGCCGGCGGACCCGGTCCGGGGCGTCCGCGTCGATCGTGCGAGAGTGGGCATCCAGTCGGAATCGCATGATGTCCGCGAAGGGGGAACCCATGTCCGTGCTCGAGGACTGGATGGACGCGGCGTGCCGCGAACTGGGCCTGGACCGGGGCGACATCGACCGCGACCTGGTGCTCGATCTCGCCCGCGACGTCGCGCACGGCGTCGCGCGTCCCGGCGCGCCGCTCACCGCCTACCTGCTGGGGCTGGCGGTCGGCCGCGGCGCGCCCGCCCGGGACGCCGCGGCCCGGCTCACCGAGCTCGCGGAGGGCTGGGGCGCCGCCGCGGAGCCGGGGCCCGCGCCGGACGACGTCCCGCGGCCGGCGGCGGAGCCCGTCCTCGACGAGATCTGACGCCGGTCAGGCGCCGGGCGCGTCGCGGTCGGCCACCGGCACCACGTCCTTGAGGAAGTCGCGGCGGTCCAGGAACGCCGACAGGCTCGCGCGGTGCTCGTCGCAGGCGAGCCAGATCTTCCGCCGGTCCGGCGTGTGGATCTTCGGGTTGTTCCAGCGCAGCGCCCACACCGCGTCCGCGCGGCAGCCCTTGGCGGAGCACCGCAGGTCGTCGGGGTGCGTCTCGGGAGTCGATTCGGTCACCGGACCAGCGTGGCACAGCCGGCGGCGGCGCGTTTGCCCCGGTGATCTCCGGAAAGGACCGGCCCGTGCACTCCGACCCGCCGGTCGGGGCGGACCGGCGCTGGCAGGCGCTCGCCGTCTGCCTCGTCGCGGCCTTCATGACGCTGCTCGACGTCAGCATCGTGAACGTGGCGCTGCCCACCATCCGGGACGGGCTGCACGCCAGCGAGGCGGGGCTGCAGTGGATCGTGTCCGGGTACGCGCTGACGTTCGGGCTGGTGCTCGTCCCCGCGGGACGGCTCGGCGACGCCCGCAGCCGCCGCGCCGTGTTCATGTCCGGGCTGGCGCTGTTCACCGTGGCGAGCGCGCTCGCCGGGGCGGCGCGGGACGACCTGTGGCTGATCGTCGCGCGGCTCGTGCAGGGCGTCGCGGGCGGCATCCTCAACCCGCAGGTGGCGGGCCTCATCCAGCAGCTGTTCCGGGGCGCCGAACGGGGGCGCGCGTTCGGCGCGCTCGGCGCCGTCATCGGGCTCGCGACGGCGACCGGGCCGCTGCTGGGCGGCGCCCTCATCGCGCTGGCCGGGCCCGACGACGGCTGGCGGTGGGTGTTCTACGTCAACGTGCCGGTGGGCGTGGCCGCCCTGTTCCTCGCGCGGATGCTGCTGCCCGCCCCGGTCTACGGCGCCCGGCAGGGGCTGGACCCGCCCGGCGTGCTGCTGCTGGGCGCGGGCGTCCTGTGCGTGCTGCTGCCGTTCGTCCAGCACCAGCAGTGGCGCAGCCCGGCCAAGTGGCTGCTGCTCCCCGCGGCGGCGGCGCTGATCGCGCTGTTCGTGCTCTGGGAGCGCCGCGCCCGCTCCCCGATGGTCGACCTGGCGCTGTTCCGGCTCCGCTCGTACGCGCTCGGCACGGCGATCGCGCTGCTGTACTTCGCCGGATTCACCGCGATCTTCTTCATCTTCACGCTGTACCTGCAGAACGGACTCGGCTACAGCGCGCTCGGCGCCGGCCTGGCCATCGCCCCGTTCTCGGTGGGGTCGGGGGTGGCGGCCATCATCGGCGGGCGGATCGTCTCCAGGTTCGGCCGCCCGCTGGTCGCCGCAGGGCTCGGCGTGGTCACGGCCGGGCTCGCGGCCGCGTGGCTCGCGGTGGAGCTGGTGCCCGGGACGGGCGCGGGGTGGGCGACCGCGCTGCCGCTGCTCGTCGCCGGGTTCGGCAGCGGCCTGGTCATCTCGCCGAACCAGGCGATCACGCTGTCGGAGGTGCACCACGCCGAGGGCGGCAGCGCCGCGGGCGTCCTGCAGACCGGGCAGCGCGTCGGCACCGCCGCCGGCGTCGCCTGGGTCGGGACGGTGTTCTTCGAGACCGTCGCGGGGTCGGGCGACTGGGCCGCGGCGTTCCGCCACGGGCTCCTCGTCGTCCTCGCGTTCGTCGTCGCGGCGCTGGCGGCGGCGGCCGCCAACGTGCCCGGCGGCCGCCGCCGCGGGCGCCGCCCGCGCCCCGGCTAGCGCCGCGCCCGCGGCCCCGCCCGCACCGCCGCGCGCAGGGCCAGCCCGAGCACGGCGCCCGCACCGAGCACGGCGCCGCCGAGGGCCAGGTTCTGCCGCCTGATCCGGGCGGGGATCCGCGCGTACGGCATCGTCGAGAACGACACCAGCTCGTAGCGGGACACGTAGCGCCCCGCCAGCCGCCGCTCCAGCGCGTGCTGCGCCGCCTGCTTCGCCCGGTACACCGGCGACGACACCCGGTCCCGCATCTCGACGAAGTTGTCGAGCGCCATCTCGGCGATGGCGTCCGTGTTGGACTTCCGCCGCTCCTGGTAGCGGGCCAGCGCGCGCGCCCAGTCGCCGCCGGTCTCGTCCAGGCACCGGTCGATCTCGATGCAGTCCTCGAACGCGCAGTTGGCGCCCTGCCCGAAGAACGGGACGATCGCGTGCGCGGCGTCGCCGAGCAGCGCGACGGACGCGCCGGCGCCCCGCCGCACCCACGGCTCGCACCGGACGGTCACCAGCGACCCGACCGGGTTCCGCTCGTAGTCCTCCACCAGGCCGGGCATCAGGCCCGCGACGTCCGGATAGTGCTCGGCGAAGTACGCGGTGATCTCGCCGGGGGTCCGCAGCGCGGCGAAGTCGCCCCGCGGCCAGAACAGCGTGCAGGTGAACGACCGGTCGAGGTTCGGCAGCGCGATCATCATGGACGTCCCGCGCGGCCAGATGTGCAGCGCGTCCGGATCGAGCGCGAAGTCCCCGTTCCGCGGCGGGACGGTCAGCTCCTTGTAGGCGTGCTCGAGGAAGTCCGCGTCGTCGTGCGCGAGCCGCAGCGACCGCCGCACCGCGCTGAACGCGCCGTCCCCGGCCAGCACGACGCCCGCCGGCTCCGGTCCGGCGCCCTCGAGCAGCACCGCGCCCGACTCGGCGTCCACGCCGGTGACCCGCTCGCCGAACCGCAGCGCGACCCCGGGGATCTCCTCCGCGGTGTCGAGCAGGAACCGGTTCAGCTCCGCCCGGCCGATGGAGTTGATGGCCCGCGCGCGGTCCGCGCTGTACGGCTGGAAGTTCGGCTCGCCGCCCTTCGGGTGCACCATGCGCCCGTGCATGGGCAGCGCGTGCTCGAGCGCCCGCTCGCGCAGCCCCACCTGCTCCAGCGCCGCGAGGCCGCGCGCCGAGATCGCCAGGTTGATCGACCGGCCCCGCTCGGCGCCCGCGACGCGCGGGTCGGGCCGCCGCTCGTACACCGTCACCGCGATCCCGCGCCGTCCGAGCAGCACCGCCAGCAGGCACCCGGCCAGCCCGGCGCCGACGATCGCGACCCGCTCCCCGTCAGCCGCCATGGGACGCTTCCCCCGCCGGCGCCGCGTCCCCGGCGGGCTCCGTCTGCGACCGGACCTCCCACAGGTCCGGGAACGCGGGCGCGAACAGCGTCGAGCGCAGGTAGTCGGCGCCCGCCGAACCCCCCGTGCCGACCTTCGCGCCGATCGTCCGCTCCACCATCTTCAAATGCCGGTACCGCCACTCCTGGACGCCCTCGTCCACGTCGACGAGCGCCTCGCAGACCTCGGCGGCCGGGCCGCTCTCGTCCGCGTACACCTCCAGGAGCGCGCGCTGCACCCGCGGGTCGGGCTCCCAGGGCTCGGCGAAGTCCCGCTCGAGCGCGGACTCCGGGATCGCGTACCCGCGCCCGGCGAGGTAGCGCAGCAGGGAGTCCAGCAGGGACGGGCGGGACGCCGCCGCGCGCAGCCGCTCGTCGCCGCGCAGGTCCGACGCGGGGAAGGCGCGCCGCCCGAGCACCGCCTCCAGCTCGCGGAACTGGTCGCTCTGGAAGCCGCTGGAGCTGCCGAGCTCGTCGCGGAACGCGGCGAACTGCCGGGGCGTCATCGTCTCCAGCACGTCCAGCTGCCCGACCACCGTCTTGAGGATCTTGGCGATCCGGCGCGCGGTGTGCAGGGAGCCCCCGCTGTTGCCCTCCTCGAGGCGGCGCTGGAGCAGCGCGGCCTCGTGCAGGATCTGCTTGAACCACAGCTCGTACACCTGGTGGATGATCACGAACAGCAGCTCGTCGTGCGCGTCGGTCTTCGGCTCCTGGCACGACAGCAGCCGATCCAGTCGCAGGTACCCGCCGTACGTCATCGTCGGCGAATCCGCCATCACCGCCTCCTTGCGATCGCACGGATGTGACCCGCAGCATAAGGGAACGCCCATCGGGGCCCGGCACCCCGGTAAGCCCCACATACCCGGCATACCGCCCGGACGCGGGTCCGCGCCCGGGTTTGATGTCGCCGCCCTGTGGCAGGATCGTGCTGTGACCGGCAAGTCCTCCACCGACCAGCACCTGCGCGACCTCGCGCTGCTGCGCAGGGTCCGCGACCGCATCGACCGCGAGTACGCGCAGCCGCTGGACGTCGAGGCCCTCGCGCGCGGCGCGAACATGTCCGCGGGGCACCTCAGCCGCCGGTTCCGGAGCGCCTACGGCGAATCGCCGTACAGCTACCTGATGACGCGGCGCATCGAGCGCGCGATGGCGCTGCTGCGGCGCGGCGACCTCAGCGTCACCGACGTCTGCTTCGCGGTGGGGTGCTCGTCGCTGGGCACCTTCAGCACCCGCTTCACCGAACTGGTCGGGATCCCGCCGAGCGTCTACCGGGCCCGCGCGGCGGAGGCCACGGCGGGGATGCCGCCGTGCGTGGCCAAGCAGGTGACGAGACCGGTCAGGAATCGAGAAGCTTCCGTCGCCCGGTCCGCCTAGCGTGACGGCATGGACGTCACCATTTCCTCGAGCTTCCTTCCGCACGACGACGCCGACGCGGCGCTGGCGTTCTACCGCGACGCCCTCGGGTTCGAGGTCCGCAAGGACATCGGCTACGAGGGCATGCGGTGGATCACGGTCGGCCCGCCCGGGCAGCCCGGCACGTCGATCGTGCTGTACCCGCCGTCGGCCGACCCCGGCGTCACCGACGACGAGCGCCGCATGATCGCCGAGATGATGGCCAAGGGCACGTTCGCGAGCATCCTGCTGGCGGCGCCCGACGTCGACGGCGTCTTCGCGCGGCTGCGGGCCGTCGACGCCGAGGTCGTCCAGGAGCCGACCGACCAGCCCTACGGCGTCCGGGACTGCGCCTTCCGCGACCCCGCGGGCAACATGGTCCGCATCCAGGAGGCGGACTGAGCGCCCCGGACGGGGCCGGAGGCGGGATCCGGCGATCAGGTGCACAATGACCGTCGCCGCGACCGCGCCGATGAGGCCGGCGCCCGCCGAGGCGACGCAGACGGGGCCGCGACGGCGGCCCCGCCCGACATGATGGAGACACGATGACCAAGGCCCCGAGGACGGACGCCCCGGACGCCCCGGAGGCGCCGTCGGCCGCGTCGCACGCCGCCGACAGCCACGACATGATCCGCGTGCACGGCGCCCGCGTGAACAACCTCAAGGACGTCACCGTCGAGATCCCGAAGCGCCGGCTGACGGTGTTCACCGGGGTCTCCGGCTCGGGCAAGAGCTCGCTCGTGTTCGGCACCATCGCCGCGGAGTCGCAGCGGCTGATCAACGAGACCTACAGCGCGTTCGTGCAGGGGTTCATGCCGACGCCGGCGCGGCCCGAGGTCGACGTGCTGGACGGGCTGACGACCGCGATCATCGTCGACCAGGAGCGGATGGGCGCCGACCCCCGGTCCACGGTCGGCACCGCCACCGACACCAACGCGATGCTGCGCATCCTGTTCAGCCGGCTGGGCGAGCCGCACGTCGGGCCGCCCGCCGCGTTCGCGTTCAACGTGCCGTCGGTCCGGGCGAGCGGCGCGATCACGGTGGAGCGCGGCGACGGCAGCAAGGCCGTGAAGGCCACCTTCTCCCGCACCGGCGGCATGTGCACCCGCTGCGAGGGGCGGGGCAGCGTCAACGACATCGACCTCTCCCAGCTCTACGACGACTCGAAGTCGATCTCCGAGGGGGCGTTCACCATCCCCGGCTGGAAGTCGGACAGCTGGTGGACGGTGCGGACGTACGCCGAGTCGGGGCTGCTCGACCCGGACAAGCCGATCCGGGACTTCACGAAGAAGGAGATGCGGGACTTCCTCTACCACGAGCCGATCAAGGTGAAGGTGGAGGGGGCGAACCTCACCTACGAGGGGCTGATCCCCCGGATCCAGAAGTCGTTCCTGTCCAAGGACCGGGAGGCGATGCAGCCGCACATCCGCGCGTTCGTGGACCGGGCGGTCACGTTCACCGTCTGCCCCGAGTGCGGCGGCACCCGGCTCACCGAGGCGGCCCGGTCGTCGAAGGTCAAGGGGATCAGCATCGCGGAGGCGTGCGCGATGGAGATCCGCGACCTCGCCGAGTGGGTCCGCGGCCTGGACGAGCCGTCGGTGGCGCCGCTGCTCGCGGCGCTGCAGGGGACGCTCGACTCGTTCGTCCAGATCGGGCTCGGCTACCTCTCGCTGGAGCGCCCGGCGGGCACGCTGTCGGGCGGCGAGGCGCAGCGCACCAAGATGATCCGCCACCTCGGGTCCTCCCTCACCGACGTCACCTACGTCTTCGACGAGCCGACCATCGGCCTGCACCCGCACGACATCCAGCGGATGAACGACCTGCTGCTGCGGCTGCGGGACAAGGGCAACACCGTGCTCGTCGTGGAGCACAAGCCGGAGACGATCGCCATCGCCGACCACGTCGTCGACCTCGGTCCCGGCGCGGGTACGGCGGGCGGCACCGTCTGCTACGAGGGCACCGTCGAGGGGCTGCGGGCGGGGGACACCGTCACCGGGCGCCACTACGACGACCGGGCGCGGCTGAAGGAGGCGGTGCGCGAGCCGACCGGCAAGCTGGAGATCCGCGGGGCGGACGCCCACAACCTCCAGGACGTCGACGTCGACATCCCGCTGGGCGTGCTCACCGTCGTGACCGGCGTCGCGGGGTCGGGCAAGAGCTCGCTGGTGCACGGGTCGATCCCGGCCGGCGAGGGCGTGGTGGCGGTCGACCAGGGCGCCATCAAGGGGTCGCGGCGGAGCAACCCGGCGACCTACACCGGGCTGCTCGACCCGATCCGCAAGGCGTTCGCGAAGGCCAACGGCGTGAAGCCCGCGCTGTTCAGCGCGAACTCCGAGGGCGCGTGCCCCGAGTGCAAGGGCGCGGGCGTCGTCTACACCGACCTCGGGATGATGGCCGGGGTCGCCTCGGTCTGCGACGTGTGCGAGGGGCGGCGGTTCGCGGCGGCCGTCCTGGAGTACCGGTTCGGCGGCCGCGACATCTCCGAGGTCCTCGCGATGTCGGTGACCGACGCCGAGGAGTTCTTCGGCGCGGGGGAGGGCCGGATCCCGGCGGCGCACAAGATCGTGCGGCGGCTCGCCGACGTCGGGCTCGGCTACCTCACCCTCGGCCAGCCGCTCACCACGCTGTCCGGCGGCGAGCGGCAGCGGCTCAAGCTCGCCGTGCACATGGGCGATAAGGGCGGGATCTACGTCCTGGACGAGCCGACGTCGGGCCTGCACCTCGCCGACGTCGAGCAGCTGCTCGGCCTGCTCGACCGGCTGGTCGAGTCCGGCAAGTCGGTCATCGTCGTCGAGCACCACCAGGCCGTGATGGCGCACGCCGACTGGATCATCGATCTCGGGCCCGGCGCCGGCCACGACGGCGGCCGGATCGTCTTCGAGGGGACCCCGGCCGACCTGGTGGCCGCCCGCTCCACGCTCACCGGCGAGCACCTCGCGGCCTACGTCGGCGCCTGACCTGCGGTCCCCCCGCCGTCCGCGCCGGTCGGCCCCGGGCGGCGGGGGCGGCGGTCAGTCCTCGACGTCGCCGGTGACGCGGCGGACGGGGTGGAGGGCGGCGCGGATGGCGGCGGCCCCCTCGGCGGGCAGGCCGGCGATCCCGAAGCCGGACGCGTTCAGCGCGGCCGTCGCGTCCTCGGCGAGGTCGCGGCCCGCGGGGGTGATGGTCGCGAGGACGACGCGGCGGTCGTCGGGGGAGGGGGCGCGGCCGACGAGGCCGCGGCCCTCGAGCCGTCCGATCACGTTGGTGACCGAGGCGGGGTGGACCATGAGCCGGGTGCCCATCTTGCCCATCGGGAGGGTGCCGGAGCGGGCGAACGCCAGCAGGCGCAGCGCCTCGTAGGCGGCGAACGTGAGACCGTACGGCTTGAGGACGGCCTCGATGCGGCTCAGCAGGAGCTGCTGGGCGCGCATCACCGAGGTGACGGCCGCCATGTGGTCGGCGTGCTCGGGCCAGCGGGCGCTCCACTGGCGGTGGGCCTCGGCGATGGGGTCGGGGGCGGGCATCGCACCACCGTATGTCGTCTTGACCGATTCGCGCACGGAAACTATTTTAGCTTCCAAATATTGGATGTCCAAGGGTCCACGGTCGGCCCGAGGGGCGGGGGTGGAGACGGTGACGGGTTCCTCCGGGGAACTGCACGTTCCGGTGCATCCGGTGCGGTTCGTGACGGCGGCGGCGCTGTTCGACGGGCACGACGCGGCCATCAACATCATGCGGCGCATCCTGCAGGCGCAGGGCGCCGAGGTGGTGCACCTGGGGCACGACAGGTCGGTGCGCGAGGTCGTCGACGCCGTGCTGGAGGAGGACGCCCAGGGCGTCGCGATCAGCTCCTACCAGGGCGGGCACGTCGAGTACTTCGAGTTCCTCTCGCGCAGCCTCAAGGAGGCCGGCGCCGAGCAGGTGCGGGTGTTCGGCGGCGGCGGGGGCGTCATCGTGCACGAGGAGATCGCCCGGCTGGCGGCCTCGGACGTGCGGATCTTCTCCCCGGAGGACGGGCAGCGCCTCGGCCTCCCCGGCATGATCAACGAGCTGGTCCGGGACTGCGACGTCGACCTCGCCGCCGAGCCCGCGACCGCCGACGCCGTCATCGCGGGGGACCGGCGCGCCCTCGCCCGGACGATCACCTGCCTGCAGGCCGGGCGGCTCCCGGACGCCGACCGCGCCGCGCTCGCCGACGCCGCGGCGGCCCGCACCGTCCCGGTCCTCGGCATCACCGGCACCGGCGGGTCCGGCAAGTCCTCCCTCACCGACGAGCTGGTGCGGCGGTTCCGCGTCGACCGGCGCGACGGGCTCCGCGTCGCCGTCCTGGCGGTGGACCCGACCCGGCGGCGCGGCGGCGGCGCCCTGCTCGGCGACCGCATCCGGATGAACGCCCTGGACGGCGACCGCGTGTTCTTCCGCTCGCTGGCCACCCGCGGCGCCCGCGAACTGCCCGACGGCACCGCCGACATCATCGCCGCCTGCAAGGCCGCCGGATACGACCTGGTGATCCTGGAGACGCCCGGCATCGGGCAGGGCGACGCCGCGATCGTCCCGCTCGTCGACACGTCGCTGTACGTGATGACGCCCGAGTTCGGCGCCGCGTCCCAGCTCGAGAAGATCGACATGCTCGACTTCGCCGACGTCGTCGCGATCAACAAGTTCGAGCGGCGCGGGGCGCGCGACGCGCTGCGCGACGTCTCGCGCCAGCTCGTCCGCAACCGGGAGGCGTTCGGCAGCCGCCCCGAGGACATGCCGGTGTTCGGGACCAGTGCCGCGACGTTCGACGACGACGGCGTCACCGCCCTCTACCGGCACCTCGGCGGGCTCCTCGCCGAGCACGGGCTGCCGGCCGCGGACGGCGTGCTGCCGGAGGTCGACACCAAGGTCTCGACCGGCGCCGCCACCGTCATCCCGCCGAACCGCGTCCGGTACCTGTCGGAGATCGCCGACACCGTCCGCGGCTACCACGCCGAGACCGAGCGGCAGATGGCGGCCGTCCGGCGGGTGCAGCGGCTCGCCGAGGTCCGCGCCGAGCTCACCGACGCCGCCGAGGTCGAGGAGCTGCTCGAGCGGGCCCGCCGGGACGTCGACCCCCGCGACGCCGCGCTGCTCGAGGAGTGGCCGTCGGTCGTGGAGTCCTACTCCGGGGACGAGCAGGTCGTGCGGATCCGCGACCGGGAGCTGCGCACGCCGCTGACCCGCGAGTCCCTGTCGGGCAGCCGCATCCCCCGCGTCGCCCTGCCCCGCTTCACCGACCACGGCGAGCTGCTGCGGTTCCTGCGCAACGAGAACCTCCCCGGGAAGTTCCCGTTCACCGCCGGGGTCTTCCCGTTCAAGCGCGACAACGAGGACCCGGCGCGGATGTTCGCCGGGGAGGGCGACCCGTTCCGCACCAACCGCCGCTTCAAGCTCCTGTCGGAGGGGCAGCCCGCGACCCGGCTGTCCACCGCGTTCGACTCCGTCACCCTCTACGGCCGCGACCCCGACGAGCGTCCCGACGTCTACGGCAAGGTCGGCACGTCCGGCGTGTCCATCGCGACGCTGGACGACATGAAGGCCCTCTATGACGGCTTCGACCTGTCCTCGCCCACCACCTCGGTGTCGATGACGATCAACGGCCCGGCGCCGACGATCCTGGCGTTCTTCCTCAACGCCGCCATCGACCAGGGCCTCGACCGGTTCCGCGAGGAGGAGGGCCGCGAGCCGTCCGGCGCCGAGGCCGCGGAGATCCGCGCGCGGGTCCTGTCGACCGTCCGCGGCACGGTGCAGGCCGACATCCTCAAGGAGGACCAGGGGCAGAACACCTGCATCTTCTCCACCGAGTTCTCCCTGCGGATGATGGGCGACATCCAGGAGTGGTTCATCGCCAACCGCGTCCGCAACTTCTACTCGGTGTCGATCTCCGGCTACCACATCGCCGAGGCCGGCGCGAACCCCATCAGCCAGCTCGCGTTCACGCTCGCCAACGGGTTCACCTACGTCGAGTCCTACCTGGCGCGCGGCATGGACGTCGACGACTTCGCGCCCAACCTGTCGTTCTTCTTCTCCAACGGCATGGACCCCGAGTACAGCGTCCTCGGCCGCGTCGCCCGCCGCATCTGGGCCGTGGCCATGCGCGACCGGTACGGAGCCAACGAGCGCAGCCAGAAGCTCAAGTACCACGTGCAGACGTCCGGGCGCTCCCTGCACGCGCAGGAGATGCACTTCAACGACATCCGCACCACGCTGCAGGCCCTCATCGCCGTCTACGACAACTGCAACAGCCTGCACACCAACGCCTACGACGAGGCCGTCACGACGCCCACCGCCGAGTCCGTCCGCCGCGCCCTCGCCATCCAGATGATCATCAACCGGGAGTGGGGCCTGGCGATGAACGAGAACCCGCTGCAGGGCTCGTTCATCATCGACGAGCTGACCGACCTCGTCGAGGAGGCGGTGCTGACGGAGTTCGACCGGATCAGCGAGCGCGGCGGCGTGCTCGGCGCGATGGAGACCGGCTACCAGCGCGGCCGCATCCAGGACGAGTCGATCCTGTACGAGCACCGCAAGCACGACGGGTCCCTGCCGATCATCGGCGTGAACACGTTCCGCGCCCCGGACGGCGGCGACGGGACGCCCGACACGATCGAGCTCGCCCGCGCCACCGAGGAGGAGAAGCGCTCGCAGCTCGAGCGGGTCCGCGCCCACCGGGCGGCGCACCGCGACGAGTCCGGCGCGGCCCTCGCCGCCCTGCAGGACGCGGCCCGCTCCGGCGGCAACGTGTTCGCCGTCCTGATGGACGCCGCGCGGGTCTGCACCCTCCAGCAGATCACCGACGCGTTCTTCGAGGTCGGCGGCCAGTACCGCCGCAACGTATGACGGCTCCGCGGGGACCGGCGGGCGTTCCGCGCGACGACACCGGCCACCCGGTCCCCGTCCCGGACCGGGTGCGCCGCGTCGTGTCGATCGTCCCGTCCCTCACCGAGACCGTCGCGGCCGCCGCGCCCGGCCTGCTCGCCGGCGCCACCGACTGGTGCACGCACCCCGCGGACCTGGACGTCCCGCGCGTCCGCGGCACCAAGAACCCCGACGTGGACCGCATCGCCGCCCTGCGCCCGGACGTCGTCGTCGGCAACACCGAGGAGAACCGGCCCGCCGACGTCGACGCCCTGCGCGCCGCCGGTATCCCCGTGTGGATGACGCGGATCCGGACGGTCGAGGAGGCCCTCGGCTCGCTGCGCCGCATGCTCGCCGAGGGCTGCCGCGTCCCCGTCCCGTCCTGGCTGGACGACGCCGACCGGGCGTGGGCCGCCACCGCGCCCGGCCCGCCGCGCGCCGCGGTCGTCCCGATCTGGCGGCGCCCGTGGATGGTCGTCGGGCGCGACACCTTCACCGGCGACGTCCTCGCCCGCCTCGGCGTCGCGAACGTCTACGCCGACCACCCGGAGCGGTACCCGAAGATCCCGATCGGCGAGCTGAACGCGTCGGGGGCCGACCTCGTCGTCCTGCCGAACGAGCCGTACCGGTTCACCGCCGACGACGGCCCCGAGGCGTTCCCCGGCCTCGACTGCGTCCTCGTCGACGGCCGGCACCTCACCTGGTACGGGCCGTCGCTGGTCGACGCGCCGCGCGTGCTGGCGGAGCGGCTGGCCCGCTGACCCGGGCCGCGGCGGTCAGGGCGCCGCCGCGCGCCGGTGGTGCGCGACCGCGACGGCCGCGGTCAGCAGCCCGTCCGCCGTCGTGACGTCCACGCCGGTCAGCGCGTGCACGCGGGCCAGCCGGTTGTCGACGGTGTTGGGGTGCACGCCCAGCGCGCGGGCGGCGCCGCGCCGGTCGAGGTCCCGCGCGAAGTAGGCCAGCAGCGTCTCCCACAGCTCGGCGCGGCCCGCCAGCGGCGCCATCGCCGCGAGCAGGACGGGCGCGGCCCGCGAGTCGGCGCCGAGGTGGTACTCCAGCGCCACGTCCGCCAGCCGGTACGCGCCGGGCGGGCGGCCGGTGCCGCGCACGATCCGCAGGATCCGGCGCGCCGCGGCGGCCGCCGCCGGCGCCTCCCCGGGCGCCCGGACCGGCTCGGCGGCCAGCGTGACCGGCCCGCCCGCGGCCCGCCCGACCCGCTCGGCGAGCACCCCGGCGTCCACCTCGGCGTCCAGCGCCCCGGTGAGCAGCAGGACGCCGCCGGACGCGCGCAGGTCGGCGGGCGGCTCGGCACCGTAGAGCCGCTCCAGGGCGTCCAGGATCCGCCGGGCCCGGCGGTGCGCCGTGACGCGCCGCGCCGCCGGGTCGACCTCGTCCGCCGCGGCGGGCGGCGGCTCCGGCGGCAGCTCCACGACCACGAGGGTGAGCACGGCGGGCACCTCGCCCTGGAAGTGGGCGACCAGCGGGGACGGGTCCCCGGCGAGCAGCGCGGACACGACCCGGGCGCCGTCGCGGGCGTACTCGGCGGCCGCGGTGCGGGCGTGCTCGTCGTACCCCGCGGCGCCCGCCTCCTGGAGGGCGTCGTTCACGTCGTGGGCGCGCCGCATCGCGGGGGCGAGCGCCGCCGGCGCGTCCGCGAGGGCCGCGCCCAGCTCGTCCCACAGCGCGTTCAGGCAGCCGTGCAGCGCCCGGATGTACTCCTGGAACGGCACCCCCTCCGCCGCCCGCTCGCGGGCGCGTTCCCGCACGAGCCGCAGGTCCTCCTCCCGGACGTCGCGGTCCAGCAGCGAGCCGAGCATGAGCCGCAGCGTCAGCCGGCACGTGCTCGCCATGACCGTCTGGAGCTGGAGGGGGATCCGGTCCCCGTACAGCGGCGAGCGCGCGGCGTAGTCCGCGACCACCGCGCGCGCCAGCGTCGGCACGCGGGGTTCCAGCCGCCGCACGACCCCGGCGTAGCCCTCGGTCACGCGCACCTCCGTTTCTGTGAATCGTCACAGCATATTGAGCCGTGCGCTGTGCCGGATCCGGATGGTGGGGGCCGGTCCGCGTCGCGAGCCTGGTGTGCACGTGGAAGGAGGCCACCGCCTTGCCCGACACCGGCTCGTCCCCGACCGTCCTGTACGAAGCGGCGCACGGCGTCGCGACGATCACTCTCAACCGCCCCGGGCGCCGCAACGCGCTGTCCCGCGAACTGTCGGCCGCCCTGACCGCCGCCCTGGAGGAGGCCGCGGGCGACGACGCCGTCCGCGCCGTGGTGCTCACCGGCGCCGGCGGGGCGTTCTGCGTCGGCGCCGACCTCGCGGGCGCCCCCGGGACCCGCGCCCTGACCGGCACGTCGCCGGACGGCGACCGCACCCGGCTGCTCGCGGGCACCCGCAACGCCGTGCTGCTGCACGAGATGCCCAAGCCCGTCGTCGCCGCGGTCCCGGGCGCCTGCGCGGGCGCCGGGCTGGCGCTCGCGCTGGCCTGCGACCTGCGGTACGCCGCCGGCACCGCCGTGTTCAACACCGCGTTCGTGGACGCCGGCCTGCCCGGCGACCTCGGCACGGCCTGGTTCCTGACCCGCGCGGCCGGTCCCGCCCGCGCCCGCGAGCTGCTCCTGCTGCCCGGCCGGCTCGACGCGCGGGCCGCGGCGGACGCGGGGCTGCTGCACGGCGTCGTCCCGCCGGACGCCCTCGCCGCGCACGCCGCCGGGATCGCCGCGCGGCTCGCCGCGAAGGCGCCGCTGGCCGTCGCCGACGCCAAGCGCGGCCTGCTCGACGCGCAGACCCTCCCGCTGGGCGACTACCTGCGCGCGGAGGCCGACCGGATGGTCCGCTGCGCCCACAGCGCCGACGCCCGCGAGGCCGCCGCCGCGTTCCTGGACAAGCGCGCCCCGCGCTTCGAGGGCCGGTGAGCGGCATGGCCGGAACGAGCGGAACGAGCGGAACGGAGGAAACGGCCGGGACGGGCGGGACGGGCGCGGGCGCGCCGCTCGCCGGGACCAGGGTCGTCGACTTCGGCCAGTACATCGCGGTCCCCGGCGGCACCCAGACGCTCGCCGACCTCGGCGCGGACGTGATCAAGGTGGAGCCGCCGGGCGGCGACCAGGCCCGCGGCATCGGCGCCTACGGCGAGGCGATCATGCGCGGCTACAACCGGGGGAAGCGCGCCGTCGTGCTCGACCTGCGCGACCCCGCCGACCGGGCCGCGGCGCTGCGGCTCGCCGCGTCCGCCGACGTGGTCGCGCAGAACCTGCGGCCCGGCGTGCTCGCCCGCTTCGGGCTCGGACCCGCCGACGTCCGCGCCGTCAACCCCCGCGCCGTGTACCTCACCGTCACCGGCTTCGGCACCGGCGGCCCGTCGCGCGCCCGTCCCGGCCTGGACATCGCCGCGCAGGCCGAGAGCGGCATCATGGCCGTCACCGGCGCCGCGGACGGCGAGCCGCAGCGCGTCGGGTTCCCCGTCGTTGACCACGCGGCGGCGCTGGTGGTCGCGCAGGCGGTCCTGGCCGCGCTGCTGCGCCGCGAGCGGACCGGCGAGGGCGACGAGATCGAGGTGTCCCTGCTGGAGGTCGCCGTCCACCTGCAGACGGTCAACTGGGGCGAGTACGGCGTGACCGGCGCCGAGCCCGTCCGCACGGGCAACGGGCAGCCGAGCGCGGCGCCCGCCGCCGACGTGGTCGGCACCGCCGACGGCGCCGTCGTCGTCTCCGCCTACACCCGGGAGCGGTTCGCCCGGCTGTGCGAGCTGATCGGCCGCCCGGACATGGCCGCCGACCCGCGGTTCGCCGACAACGCCGCGCGCGTCGCGCACCGCCCCCTGCTGCTGGCCGCGCTGAGCGCGGCGTTCGGCGCGATGACCTCCGAGGAGGCCGTCGGGACGCTGGCCGCCGCCGGGATCGTCGCGGGCGCCGTCCGCGGCTACCGCGCGGTCCGCACCGCCCCGGACGTCGCGGCGTCCGGCGTCTTCGTGCCCGCGACCGCCGCCGACGGCACCCCGTACGAGGTGCCCGGCCTGCCCTACCGGTCCGTCCGGTACGGGCGCCACGCGGCGCCCGGCCGCGTGCCGGCCCTCGGCGAGCACCACGACGCCGTCCTCGCCGAACTGGACGGGACCGGCCCCGCCGCCGGACCGGACGCCGGACCGGACGCCGCCGGACCGGACGGGCGCGGCTGACGGCCGTCCCGTACCCTCCCACCCCTCGGAGACCTCATGGCTGTGAAAGACCGGGCCCGCGCGGCCCGCGACGACGGTGCCCGCGCGACGCGCCGGCGCGGCTGGACGATCACCGTCCTGTTCCTGCTGTTCATGCTCATCAACTTCGCCGACAAGGCCGTCACCGGCCTCGCCGGCGTCGAGATCAAGCGCGACCTCGGGCTGAGCGCCGAGCAGTTCGGGCTCGTGCAGAGCAGCTTCTTCTGGCTGTTCGCGGTCGGCGCCGTCGTCGTCGGCGGGCTCAGCGACCGGATCCGGGCCCGCTGGCTCGTCGCGGGCCTGATGGCGGTGTGGTGCCTGAGCCTGCTGCCGCTCGCCGCGCCGATCGGCCTCGGCATGCTGATGGCCTGCCGCATCCTGCTCGGCTTCGCCGAGGGCCCGGCCGCCGCGCTCGCCAACCGCGTCGTGCACACCTGGTTCCCCGCCCGCGAGCGCGGCCTGCCCAGCTCGGTCGTCATCACCGGCGCCGCGCTCGGCCCGCTGCTGGCCGCCCCGACCCTGAGCTGGGTCATCGACGCCTACTCGTGGCATGCCGCGTTCCTCGTCCTGGCGGCGGCCGGGGCGCTGTGGCTGGTGCTGTGGCTCCTGCTCGGCGGCGAGGGCCCCGAGGGCACGGCGGCCGAGGAGCCGTCCGGCGCGGAGGCGGACCGCCTGCCCGCACGGGTCCCGTACCGGACGCTCCTCACGTCCGGGACCGTGCTCGGCCTGACCGCCCTCGCGTTCTTCTCCTACATGAGCACGACGCTGAAGGTGAGCTGGCTGCCGGTCTACCTCGAGGAGGGCCTGGCGTACGACTCCCGCACCGCGGGCCTCCTGGTCGCCTTCCCGTACGCGGCGGCCGTGGTGCTGACGCTCGCCGTCGGCTGGTACTCGGGACGGCTGGTGCGGCGCGGCGTGCCGAGCCGCCTCGCGCGCGGCGCGCTGTCCGGGGCGCTCATCGCCGCGTCCGGGGCGTCGATGGTGCTGTTCACCCAGCTCGACCGGGGCTGGCTCCAGATGGCGTTCCTGACGTTGGCGTTCTCCCTCAACACCTCGGCGTGGGGCATCGTCGTCGCGGCCCTGTCGGACGTCGTCCCGCGCGCCCAGCGGGGAACGGTGCTCGGCGCGTTCATCGCCGTCTACAGCATGGGCGGGGTGCTCGCCCCGATGATGCTCGGCGGGTTCGTGGGCTCCGCCGCGACCGAGGCCGACGGGTACGGCACCGGGTTCCTCGTCACCGGCGTGGCCATGCTGGCCGGCGTGCTGGCGGCGCTGCCGTTCGTCGACCCCGAGCGCGACGCGCGCGGGTTCGCGAGGTTCGCCGCGGACGAGGGGAGCGACCGGTGACGCTCGCGATCACCCCGGAGCGGCGGGCGCTGCGCGAGGCGCTGCGCGACCTGCTCGCCCGCGCCTGCCCGCCCGCGGCGGTCCTCGCGGCCATGGAGACGCCGGACGGCACCGACCGCGCCCTGTGGGACGTCCTGTCCCGGGAGCTGGGGCTGCCCGGCCTGCTCGTCCCCGAGGACCTGGGCGGCGCCGGACTCGGCCTCCCCGAGCTCGTCGTCGTGCAGGAGGAGCTGGGACGGGTGCTCCCGTGCGTCCCCGCGTTCTCGACCGCCGTGCTCGCGCCGCTCGTCCTGCTGCACGCCGCCCCGGCGAGCGGCGCCGCGCGCGACCGCCTCGCCCGGATCGCGGCGGGCGGGACGACGGTCGCCGTGGCCCTCGGCGACGACCCGTCCCGCTGGGGCGGCGGGTACGGCGACGTGACCGCCGCGCCCGCGGGCGCCCTCACCGGGTGGGCGTCGTACGTACCGGACGGCCACATCGCCGACGTCCTGCTGGTCACCGCCCGCGACCCCGGCGGCGCGACCGCGCTGTACGAGGTCGACGCGCGCGAAGCCGTCCGGTCCGTGCTGCCCGCGCTGGACCTGACCCGCCCGATGGCGCGGATCGTGCTGCGGGACGCCCCCGGACGCCTCCTCGCCCGCGGCGCCGGGGACGGGCTCGCGCGGGCGCTCGACCTCGCCCTCGTCGCGCTGGCCGCCGAGCACGTCGGCGGCGCCCGGCGCTGCCTGGACCTCGGCGTGCGGCACGCCGGGACGCGGGAGCAGTTCGGCCGCCCGATCGGAGCGTTCCAGGGGGTCAAGCACCTGTGCGCCGACATGCTCCGCGCCATCGAGCCCGCGTGCTCGGCCGTCCGCCACGCCGCCGCCTGCGACCCCGCCGACCTGCCCGAGCAGGCCGCGCTCGTCAAGGCGCACTGCCCCGGCGTGCACTTCGCGGCGGCGTGCGAGGCGATCCAGATCCACGGGGCGCTCGGCTTCTCGTGGGAGCACGAACTGCATCTGCACTACAAGCGGGCCAAGTCCGGGCAGCTGCTGTTCGGCGAGACCGGCCACCACCTGGACGTGGTGGCGGCCCGCGCCGGATTCGGGGAGGACGGCCGATGACCGCCGAGGACCTGCGCGCCGAGGCGCGCGCGTGGATCGCCGCGCACCGCGACGCCGCCGTCCCGGCGGCCGGCGCGCACCCGCCGCACGACCACGTGCCGGACGAGCGCGACCGCCGCTGGCTGGACGCGGCCCGCGACGGCGGCTGGGTGTGCCTGTCGTGGCCCGCCCGGTACGGCGGCCGCGCCCTGTCCGAGCTCGAGATCATCGCGGTGAACGAGGAGTTCGCCCGCGCCGGGGTGCGGCGGCCCGACCTCGGGATGGGCGAGGCGCTCGTCGCCCCGGCGCTCCTCGCGCACGGCACGCCCGGGCAGAAGGACCACTTCCTGCCGCGCATCCGGTCCGGCGCGGACGTGTACTGCCAGGGCTTCTCCGAGCCCGAGACGGGCTCCGACCTGGCGGGCCTGCGCACGCGGGGGACCGTCGAGGGCGGCACCGTCCGCGTCACCGGCCACAAGATCTGGACGTCGCACGGGCTCCAGGCGAACATGATGTTCCTGCTGTGCCGCACCGATCCGGACGCGCCGCGCCACCGGGGCCTGTCGTACGTCCTGCTGCCGCTGGACGGCGGCGGCGTGGACATGCGCCCGATCCGGCAGCTCACCGGCGGCGCGGGCTTCTGCGAGGAGTTCCTCGACGGCGCGGCCGCCCCGCTGTTCAACGTGATCGGCGGGGTCGGCGGCGGCTGGCGCGTCGCGATGACGACCCTCGGCGCGGAGCGCGCGGGGGAGATCACCGGGCAGTACTTCGGCTACCGCCGCGAGTTCGAGGCCCTCGTCGCGCGGCTGCGGGGGCGGGGGCGCCTGCGCGACCCGCACGTCCGGCGGGCGCTGGCCGAGGCGTACGTCCGCGTGGAGCTGATGCGGTTCACCGGCCGGCGGGTCGCCGACGAGATGGCGGCGGGCGGGGACGTGTCCGCGCCCTTGGCCGTCGACAAGATCAACTGGTCGGAGTACCACTGCGACTTCGGCTCCCTGGCGCTGGACGCGCAGGGCCCGGCGGGGCTGCTGCGGCCGCCCGGCGACGGCTACCCGGTCGACGAGTTCCAGCAGGTGATGCTGGGCAGCCGCGGCCGCCGGATCGCCCGCGGCACCAACCAGATCCAGCGCGACATCATCGCCGAGCGGGTCCTCGGACTGCCCCGGTGAGACCCGGCGCGCCCCGGCCGTCCGCGCGGACGGCCGGGGCGCGGGGGCGGCCGGTGGCGCGGCGCCCGCGGGAACGGTCCCGTCAGGCGCGGGGACCGCCCGCCACGTAGATGACCTGCCCCGAGACGAACGAGGCGTCGTCGCTCACCAGGAACGCGACCGTCCCGGCGATGTCCTCCGGGCGGCCGACGCGGCGCACCGGGATCTCCTTGGCCGCGGCGGCCTTGAAGTCCTCGAAGTCGACGCCGACGCGGGCGGCGGTCGCGGCGGTCATCTCGGTCTCGATGAAGCCGGGCGCGATCGCGTTCGCGGTGACCCCGAACTTGCCGAGCTCGATCGCGAGGGTCTTGGTGAAGCCCTGGAGGCCCGCCTTGGCCGCCGAGTAGTTCGCCTGCCCGCGGTTGCCGAGCGCCGACACCGACGACAGGTTCACGACGCGGCCCCAGCCCGCCTTCGTCATGTGCTCCTGCGCGGCGCGGCTCATCAGGAAGGAGCCCCGCAGGTGCACCGAGACGACCGAGTCCCAGTCGTCGTCGGTCATCTTGAACAGCAGGTTGTCGCGGGTGATGCCGGCGTTGTTCACCAGCACGACGGGCGGGCCCAGCTCGGCCGCGATCCGCGCCACGGCGGCGGTGACGGCGGCCGAGTCGGCGACGTCGACGCCCACGGCGAGCGCCGTCCCGCCGTCCTTCGCGATCGTCTCGACGGTGCCCGCGCAGGCGGCCTCGTCGAGGTCGCAGACCGCGACGGCGAAGCCCTCGCGGGCCAGCCGGACGGCGACGGCGGCGCCGATGCCGCGCGCGGCGCCGGTGACGACGGCGACCCGCGGGCCGCCGGTGGGGGTGTCGGTCATGGTGGGCCTCCCGTCAGACCTGGATGTCCTTGGCGATGATGGTCTTCAGCACCTCGCTGGTGCCGCCGTAGATCCGCGTGACCCGGGCGTCGGTGTACAGGCGCGCGATCGGGTACTCCAGGATGTAGCCGTAGCCGCCGTGCAGCTGCAGGCACTTGTCGACGACGCGCTGCTGCACCTCGGTGCAGAACAGCTTGGCGACGGCGGCGTCGGCGGGGGTGAGCTCCCCGGCGTCCAGCGCCTCGATCGCGCGGTCGATCAGGGAGCGGGCCGCCTCCACCTCGGTGGCGCACTCGGCCAGGACGAACTTGGTGTTCTGGAACGAGGACACGGTCTTGCCGAAGACGGTGCGCTCCTGCACGTACTTGCGGGCGAACTCGACGGCGGCGGCGGCCGACGCGTAGGAGCTGGTGGCGATCCCGAGGCGCTCCTCGGCGAGGTTGTGGGTGAGGTACTCGAACCCGCGGCCCTCCTCGCCGAGCAGGTCCTCGACGGGGACGCGCACGTCGCTGAAGGACAGCTCGGCGGTGTCGGAGCTGCGCAGCCCGATCTTCTCCAGCTTGCGGCCGACCGCGTAGCCCTCGCTCTTGGTGTCGACGACCAGGATCGACAGGCCGGCGCGGCGGTTCTCGGGGGTGGCGGGGGAGGTGCGGGCGACGACCAGCATCCGGTCGGCGAGGACGCCGCCGGTGATGAACGTCTTGGCGCCGTTCAGGATGTAGTGGTCGCCGTCGCGCTTCGCGGTGGTCTGGATGCCGGCGAGGTCGGAGCCGGTGCCGGGCTCGGTCATCGCGATGGCGGTCATCATCTCGCCGGAGATGAACGGCGGCAGCCACCGCTTCTTCTGCTCCTCGCTCGCGTACTTGAGCAGGTAGGGCAGGACGAGGTTGACGTGGACGCCGTAGCCGCCGAAGCTCACCCCGGCGCGGGCGCACTCCTCGGAGACGACCGCCTGGTACTTGAAGCTGGTCTCCCCGGCGCCGCCGTACTCCTCGGGCACCTGGATGCCGAAGACGCCCAGCTCGCCGAGCTTGTTGTAGAAGCCGCGGGGCGGGTGCCCGGCGGCCTCCCACTCCTCGTAGTACGGCGCGACCTCGGCCTCGATGAAGTCCCGGATCGTGTCCCGGAAGGCTTCGTGGTCCTCGTTGAACAGGGTGCGGCGCACGCTGTGCCCCTTTCGCGGTAACTGCGGATCGCGTCACCGGCGGAACGCCGGCAGTTTTCGAACTTCGTTCTAGAACGGCATTGTAGCGTTCGCGGCCGCTGCGGCCGCCCCCGCCGAGGCCGCGGCGGCGGCGCCCCGGGACGGGCGCGCGGAGGAGCGCCTCGGATGACCGGGTGGTCGCACGCGCGGCGCTCGACCCGTCCCGGGGTGCCGGAGGGGTGGGCGGGGCCGCTCCGGAGTGCGGAGGGCCGACGGCCGGGCGCCGGCCCGCCGCCGGTTCCCGTGTGCGCGGGCTGCACCGGTGCGCGGATCGTCCGGGAATGGATCACTGCCCTTCCGAACGAGCGCTTGTGAATTCCACTCCGCCGTCGTGCGGACGGCCCTCAGGAAAGGTTCGGACGGCGGCGGTTCCGGTCCCTGGCCGGAGCCGGACACGGCCGGCGGTTGCGCGGGCGGGCGCTGTGTGCGGCGGCGCGCAGGGCGCCGCGCCGCGCGTCAAGCCCGCGGCGAGCGCGGGTCACGGGGAGGTGCCGGGAGATAAAAAGCGGCGCCGGGTGGATACGGGGGCAATCCACCCGGCGCCGCGTCATCGGTGTTCCGACGGGGGCCCGGAACACCGGCACGGGCGCTCCGACGGGGGACCAGAGCGCCGGTACAAATCGTACACCGAAACCCCCCGCGGTTAGTCAAGAGAATGTCACGACCCGATTTCCGGTCGCCGACCGGAAATCGGCTTCTGTTCCGCTCCCTCGGCGTCGTCGAAGCGGGCCGCCGGCGTCGGCTCCCGCCCGCCGTTCGCGAAGATCACGCTGACGTAGGGCAGGAACAGCGCGCCGACCACCATGAGCGCCACGAGCCAGAACGGGGCGCCGGCGATCGCGCTGAGCACCGCGCCGGCGAAGCAGCCGGTCCGGACGGCCATGGACACCAGGTAGCGGCGCTGCCGGTACCCGATGTCCTCCGACATCGGCCGGGGCGCGTTGGTGACCGTGTAGACCTGCTCGGCCTCCCGGCGGTGATTGAGCTTCACGTTTCCAAGGTAAGCCCATGACGTCCGACATACGACAGCAGGACGGTCAAGACATCGGGAGGATCGAGATGACCGATCGCACCTACCGGGTGACCGAGATCGTGGGCACCTCGCCGGAGTCGGTGGAAACCGCCATCCGCAACGGCATCAAACGCGCGAACGAGACCCTGCGCCACCTGGACTGGTTCGAGGTGAAGGAGGTTCGCGGGCAGATCGAGGACGGCGACGTCGCCCACTACCAGGTCACGATGAAGATCGGCTTCCGCCTCGAGGACGCCTGAGGCGCGCGGCCCGGCACCGCACGGCGCCGCACGGCGTCACGCGGCGCCCCACGGCCCCGCACCGTGCCGGCACGGCGCGGCCGGACCCCCGGTGCCACCGGGGCCCGGCCGCGCCGTGCGGCGCGCCCTCAGGACGCCTGCGACACCGTCGACATGTTGAAGTCGGGAACCCGCAGCGCCGGCATGGCGGCGCGGGTGAAGTAGTCCGACCACTCGCGCGGCAGCGTCGGCTCGGTCCGGCCGGCCTCGGCGATCCGGCCCAGCAGGTCCACCGGGCTCTCGTTGAACCGGAAGTTGTTGACGGCCCCGACGACCTCGCCGTCCTCGACGAGGTACACCCCGTCGCGGGTGAGTCCGGTCAGCAGCAGGCTCTGCGGGTCGACCTCCCGGATGTACCACAGGCAGGTCAGCAGCAGCCCCCGCTCGGTGCGGGCCACCATCTCCTCCAGGGACGCGCCGCCGCCCGGCGCCGTCATCGCCAGGTTGTCGATCGGCGGTGTGACGGGCAGGCCGGTGCGGTCCGCGGACCGCCGCGTCTGGGTCAGCGCGGCCAGCTCGCCGTCGCGGATCCAGTCGGTGGCGCCGAGCGCGACACCGTTGTCGAACACCGACGACTCCCGGCCCGACGCGTGCGCCACGACGAACGGGGCGCATTCCATGCCCGGCGCGGCCGGGTCGCTCGACAGCGTGATCGGCAGGTTCGCCAGCCGCTCCCCGACGCGGGTGCCGCCGTCCGGCGCGCTGAACACCGTCCGCCCGTCCGCGGCGTCCTGCGCGCCCGCCGACCAGTACAGGTACACCATGAGGTCGGACACGGCGCTCGGCGGCAGGATCGTCTCGTAGCGCCCGGCGGGCAGGTCGAGGCGCCGCTTGCCCCAGTCGAGGCGCCGCGCGAGCCCGGCGGCGAGCCCGTCGACGTCCACGTCGGTGAAGTCGCGGGTGCCGACGCCCGCCCACGCCGAGCCGCCCTCGCCCTTGGCGTTGAGCTCCAGCAGCCCCGTCGGCTGGTCGTGGCGGGCGCGCAGCCCGGCCGAGCTCCCCACGAACGTGGACGTCAGCACGTGGTTCGCGAACCCGTACAGGCGCCGGTCGGCGGCCTGCGCGGCGGCGAACGCCTCGCCGAGCGCGGGCGCGACCCGCTCGAACACGCCGATGCCGGTCTCGGCCGGCCCGGCGTCCCAGTCGCCGGCCCCGGCGGGCGCCGCGGCGACGAGCGGGGCGGCGTCCTCGGCGGGCGCGTTCCCGGCGGCGTCGGCCTCGGCGGCGCGCACCAGGTCCTCGATGCCGCCGGCGTCGACGGCCGCCCGGGACACCACGCCCGCGGCGACGCCGCCGCCGGTCTCGCGCAGCGCGATGACGGTGAGGCGGCTGGAGCGGGTGACGCCGTTGGTGGTGAGGGTGTTGCCGGCCCACCGCAGGTTCGCGGTGCCGGTCTCGTCGGCGATGACGATGCAGTCGTCGGCGCGCGACAGCTCGAGCGCCTTCTCGACGGCGTCCTGCGGCCTGATCGTGCTCACTGCCCGCCCTCCTTCACCGTGTTGAGGATGTTGACGCCGCGGAACAGCGCGGACGGGCAGCCGTGGCTGACCGGCGCGACCTGCCCGGGCTGGCCCTTGCCGCAGTTGAACGCGCCGCCCAGCACGTACGTCTGCGGGCCGCCGACGGCCTCCATCGAGTTCCAGAACTCGGTGGTGGTGGCCTGGTAGGCGACGTCGCGGAGCTGCCCGGCGAGGCGGCCGTTCTCGATCCGGTAGAAGCGCTGCCCGGTGAACTGGAAGTTGTACCGCTGCATGTCGATCGACCAGCTCTTGTCGCCGACGATGTAGACGCCGTTCTCCACGCCGCCGATCAGCTCGTCGGTGGACGGCCCGTCCGGCGCGGGCGCCAGCGACACGTTCGCCATCCGCTGGATCGGCATGCTGGACGCGGCGTCGGCGAACGCGCACCCGTTGGAGCGGTCCGCGCCGGTGAGGCGGGCGATGCGCCGGTCGGTCTGGTAGCCGGTGAGGACGCCGCCGGAGATGATGTCGAACGACCGCGTCGCCACGCCCTCGTCGTCGTAGCCGATGGTGGCGAGGCCGTGCTCGGCGGTGCGGTCGCCCGTCACGTTCATGGCGTCCGACCCGTACTTCAGCGTCCCGAGCAGGTCGGGGGTGGCGAACGAGGTGCCCGCGTAGGCCGCCTCGTAGCCGAGGGCCCGGTCGAGCTCGGTGGCGTGCCCGATGGACTCGTGGATCGTCAGCCACAGGTTGGACGGGTCGACGACGACGTCGTAGCGGCCCGGCTCGACCGACGGCGCGGCCAGCTTCTCGGCGAGCAGCTCGGGGATGCGCGCCAGCTCCCCGTCCCAGTCCCAGTGCGCCCCGGTCAGCCACTCCCACCCGTATCCGGCGGGCGGCGCGATCGTCCGCATCGTGTCGAACGCGCCATCGGCGATCCCGACGGCGTTGACGACCGGGTGGAGCCGCACCCGCTGCTGGGTGGTGACGGTCCCGGCGAGGTCGGCGAAGAACTTGTTCTCCTTGACCTGCAGCAGCGTGGCGTCCACGTGGTCGACGCGGTCGTCGGCCAGCAGCCGCCGCGACCAGTCGGTCAGCAGCGCGACCTTGTCGCCGGTGGGGACGGCGAACGGGTCGGTCTCGTACGCCGACACCCACGTCCGCTCCCCGTGGACGGGTTCGGGCGCCAGCTCGATCGGCTCCCGGTTGACGGGACGGGCGACGGCGGCGACCTCGACGGCCTGCTCGGCGACGCGGGCCGCGCCGTCCGGCGTCAGGTCGATGCCGGCGGCGAACCCCCAGGTGCCGTCCTTGACGACGCGGACCGACAGGCCCACGTCGTCGGCGTCCAGCGCGGTCTCCAGGGCGGCGTCGTGCAGGCGGAGGGTCTGGCTGCGGATGCGCTCGAGGCGGAAGTCGGCGTGCTCGGCGCCCAGTTCGCGGGCCCGGGTGAGGGCCGCGTCGGCCAGCGCGCGCAGCGGCAGCGCGGTGAAGGCGGGATCGATGTCATGCACTCTTCGCAACCTACCGCCCGGGCCGCCGCCCCGGCCCGCAAGCGCGGCCGAACAAAGCGGCCCGGCGGATCTTGTCGGTTCGGCACATCTTCGCCGCCCCGCGCCGGCCGCTAGGTTGGTGCGCTGTCATCACCGGACGACGGGTCGCGACGGCCCGCGCACCGCAACAAGTCGACGAGAGGGTCGTGATGAGTCGCTCTGTCCTCGTGACCGGGGGTAACCGGGGCATCGGCCTGGCGATCGCCCGCGAGCTCGCCGCCGCCGGAGACGCGGTCGCCGTGACGTACCGGTCCGGCGAGCCGCCGGAGGGCCTGTTCGGCGTCAAGTGCGACGTCACCAGCGCCGAGGACGTGGACGCGGCCTTCGGCAAGGTCGAGGCCGAGCAGGGGCCCGTCGAGGTGCTCGTGGCCAACGCCGGGATCACCAAGGACACGCTGCTGGCGATCATGAGCGAGGAGTCGTTCACCTCGGTCCTGGACACCAACCTCACCGGCGCGTTCCGGGTCGCCAAGCGCGGCGTGAAGGGCATGATGCGCAAGCGGTCCGGGCGCATCGTGCTGGTGTCGTCGGTCGTGGGCCTGATGGGCTCCCCGGGGCAGGCGAACTACGCGGCGTCCAAGGCCGGCATGGTCGGGTTCGCGCGGTCGCTGGCCCGCGAGCTGGGGTCGCGCGGCATCACGGTGAACGTGGTCTCGCCCGGGTTCGTCGACACCGACATGACGCAGGTGCTGACCGAGGACCAGCAGAAGGGCATCCTGTCGGCGATCCCGCTGGGGCGGATGGCGCAGCCGGAGGAGGTCGCCAAGGCCGTCCGGTTCGTGGCGGGCGAGGACGCCGCCTACATCACCGGGGCCGTGATCCCGGTGGACGGCGGCCTGGGAATGGGGCACTGAGGTCATGGGAATCCTCGAAGGCAAGCGCATCCTGGTCACCGGTGTCCTCACCGACGCCTCGATCGGCTTCCACATCGCCCGGATCGCGCAGGAGCAGGGCGCCGAGGTCGTGCTGACGGCGTACCCGCGCCCGACCCTCACCCAGCGCACCGCGAAGCGGCTCCCGTCCGGTCCCGACGACGTCCCGCCGGTGCTGGAGCTGGACGTCACCGACAGCGCGCAGCTCGAGGGCCTCGCCGACAACCTGCGCGGCGTCGGGTTCGACCGGCTCGACGGCGTCGTCCACGCGATCGGGTTCGCGCCGCAGACGGCGCTCGGCGGCAACTTCCTCGACACCCCGTGGGAGGACGTCGCGACCGCCGTGCACGCGTCGACGTACTCGCTGAAGTCGCTGACGATGGCGTGCCTGCCGCTGATGAAGGACGGCGGCTCGGTCGTCGGCCTCGACTTCGACGCGACCAAGGCGTGGCCGGTCTACGACTGGATGGGCGTCGCGAAGGCGGGCCTGGAGTCGTGCGCCCGCTACCTGGCCAAGTACCTCGGCCCGCAGGGCGTCCGCGTCAACCTGGTCGCGGCGGGCCCGCTCGCCACGATGGCCGCCAAGAGCATCCCCGGGTTCGAGGGCATGACGGAGCTGTGGCCGAAGGCGGCGCCGCTCGGCTGGGACATCAAGGACTCCGAGCCGACGGCCCGCGCCTGCGCGATGCTGCTGTCGGACTGGTTCCCGGCGACCACCGGCGAGATCGTCCACGTGGACGGCGGCCTGCACGCCATCGGCGGCGTCTCCGACTGACCCGGCGGCCTCCGGGGCGTCTTCCGGGCCCGGCTCCCGCGCGGGGGCCGGGCCCGTGCCGTTCCCGGGAGCGCCGGACCTCAGCGGCGTGCGCGGCTCCGGGTCCGGTTCCGGGCGGGGACCGGCGCGGTGGCGTGGCGGGCGCGCAGGACGCGCCCGGTGACGCTGAGGTGGAGGGCGGCGACGGCGCCCGCGGAGGCGGCCGCGGCGGCGACCCACACGGCCCGGTCGGTCTGTTCGCCCGTCGCGGCCACGGGCGCGACGAGGCGGGTCTGCGGCCGGGCCGCCGCGACCGGCTCGGGCGCGACCTCCGGTGCGGGCAGGACGCCGCCCGCCGGTTCGGGCGCGGGGACCTCGCCGTCCGCCGCGGCGGGCGGCGCCTCCCCGGCCGGGATCTCCGGGTCGGGCGGCGGCGCGCCGCCGCCCCCGGCTCCCGCCGCCTCGCCGCGCCGGTTCGGGTTCGGGCGCGGGCTCCTCCGGCTCGCCGGCGGGCTCGGACGGCTGCGCCGGCGCCGACGACGAGGGAGGCGACGAGGGAGGGGGCGTCGGGTCGGGGGAGGGGGTCTCGGGGCTCAGCGACTCGCGAATGTTGCCGAGCCGGCACTTCCAATTCTCGATCGTGCTCGCCGGGTCGGTGCCCTCCTTGCACACCTCCGGTTCCCCGGCCGCGTGCGCGGCGGGGGCGGTGAACAGCAGGGCGAGGGCGCCGGCCGAGACCGCCGCCGACGCGGTCCCCGCGCGCACGAGCCGCCTGGCTCCGGATCGCCGTTCGGGCATGTCGCTTCCTCCGCCTGGGGGTCGACGCCGTGCCCGGCGGGCCCGGGGCGGGCTCGGGACACGGCGGTCACGGTCAGGTCCGCGCCATCGGCCCGATCCTGCCCCGGGAGACACCTCCCGTAAACCTCCCGCGCCAGTGACCGCTTACTTCGACGGCCGCCGCGTCCCGAGCCGCCGCGTCCCGTGTCGCGTCCCGTGTCGCGTCCTCGCGGTCACTGTGCGACGAGGCGGGCGAGGCGGGTGCGCCGCTCGGGGGACTCCGTCTCGCGGACGGCGCGTGCCAGCGCGGGCCCGGCGGCCTGCACGACCGACAGGTGCCGCACGGCCCGGCCGAACGCGGTGACGGCCAGCGGCCGCGACAGGCCCGCGTCCGGCAGGACGGCCACGACGGCGGGCCGGCGCGCGCCGCGCGCCTGCGCGACGGTGACGGCCCAGCCGTGCCGCAGCCGCGCCGCGTCGGCGGGGGAGAGGACGGCCGCGCCGCCGGGGAACTGGACGTCGAGGCCGTGCGGCCCGCCGCCCGCCACGACGCCGGTCTCACCGAGCGCGGCGTGCGTCAGCGGCGCCGCCACGACCACCCGGTCGCCGGCGTCGAACCCGCCGAACGCGCCCGGGCCGGGGTTCAGCCGCTCCTTCAGCGCGGCGTTCAGCGCGCCGGTGCCCGCCGGGCCGCCCGCCGCGACCGCGACGACCTGGACGTCCTCCACGGGGATCTCCAGGGCGCGCGGGATCGAGTCGGTCACCAGCTGGACGGCGCGGTGCACCGCCTCGGCCGGATCGGCGGCCGGGACGATCACGACCTCCCGCCCGGGGGCGTCCACGGCGGGCAGTTCCCCGGCCCGGACCGCCTCGGTCAGCTCCGCGACGGGGTCGCCGGGCGGCGTCGCGTCCAGTTCCACGACCGGGACGGTCTCCGACGCCTCCAGGTCGTCCAGCGGGCGGCCCGGCCCGGCGGGCGGCAGCGCGCCGGGCTCCCCGCACAGCACCAGGTGGGTGCCGTCGGGGCACGCCTCGGCCAGCACGGCGCACAGTTCGACGTCGAGCCCGGCGGCGTCCGCGACGATGACCAGGTCGAGGTCGAACGGGTGCCGCTCGCCGCGCCCGTACACGACCGCGCCGGGCGCGGCGGACGGGTCGCCGACCGGTTCGAGCAGCCGGTGCAGGCTCGCGATCACCGGTCCGCCGCCCGCGCCGCCGGGCTCCGCGGGCAGCGCGGCGGCCAGGTCGGCGGCGGCGCGGTCGGTGGGCGCGGCGACGGCGGCCCGCACGCCCCGCGACGCGGCGGCGCGCGCGATCCCGACGGCGGTGCGGGCGAGGTCGCCGGGCGTGCCCCGCAGGACGCTCACGCCGGTGCCGAGCGCGGCGGTGAGGGCGAGGGAGCGGTCCTCGGCGAGGCGGGCGCGCAGGTCCTTGACGGACGCGTCGTCCAGCAGCGGCCCGGCGGTGACGGTGAGCCGCTGCAGGCCCTCGGCGGCGGCCTCCTCGGCCAGCGCCCACCGGGCGGCGCCGAGGGACTCCTCGGGCTCGGGCGGCGCGGCGTCCTCGCCGTCGTCCCCGAAGTCCTCGTCGAACCGGGGCTCCTCGGTGAGCGGCACGACCTCGCCCTCGTCCAGCGCGGCCTCGACCGCGCGGGGCGGGTCGGCGACGCCGAGCCGCGCGAGCCCGTCGAGCACGTCGGGGAGCGGCGTGACGGTGTGCCCGTCGCGGGCGGCGCCGGTGAGCAGGTGCAGCACGAGGGCCCCGCCGCGGCGCGGGTCGTCGGGGCGGGCGTCCGGGCCGAGGACGGCGCGGGCGAAGTGGTCGGCCTGCTCCGGGCGGACGCCGGGGACGCGCAGCAGCCGCCACGGGTCGGCGCGCAGCCGCGCGGCGGCGGCCGGGCCGAGCCGCGCGGCGGTGCGGGCGGTGAGCGCCGGGGGCGCGCCCGCCTCGGCGAACAGCTCGGTGAGGGCGCGCAGGCCCTCCTCCGCGCTGGGCAGCGGCCCGGACGGCTCCGCGGCGGGGGCGGGCGGCGGCGCGGGGGCCGCCGCCGCGGGCGCCCCGGCGGGCGGCTCCCCGGCGGGCGCGGCGGGCCGGGCAGGCCCGTCGGAGGGCGCCGGGTGGTTGCGCCGCGCGCTCTCCTCGGCGGCGCGCATGACGGCGGCGGCGCGCGCCGCGCGCTCGGCGGCGGACTCGCCGCCGCCGAAGCCGCCGCCGGAGCCGTCGTCGGCGGCGGGGTGGTCTGCGGGTTCAGGGGTGTCGGTCACGTGCTTCCCGTCACGGCTGTTCACGGTGGGCGGTGGACCGTCCTGAGGGTGCCACGGACGGCCCGTGCGGTCACGGAGGGGGAGGGGACATGTCGGAGACGTCGTCCAGCGCGGCGCGGATCTCGCCCGGCAGCGTCAGGTCCTCGCTCTCCAGCGCGGCCGCCAGCTGCGCGGCCGTCCGGGCGCCGACGATCGGCGCGGCGACCCCGGGCCGGTCGCGGACCCACGCCAGCGCCACGCTCAGCGGGGAGACGCCGAGGCCCTCGGCGGCGGTCACCACCGACTCCACGATCCGGCCGCATTCCTCGTCGAGGTAGGGGCGGACGAAGTCGCCGTACTGGTCGCCCGCGGCGCGGGACCCGGCGGGGATCCCGGTGCGGTACTTGCCGGTGAGGACGCCGCGGCCGAGCGGCGACCACGGCAGCAGGCCCGCGCCCGCGTCCAGCGCCGCCGGGACGACCTCCCGCTCGATGTCGCGGCGCAGCAGCGAGTACTCCAGCTGCGCCGACACGATCGGGGCGCGGCCCGGCCACGCCTTCTGCCACGCGGCGGCCTTCGCGATCTGCCAGCCCGCGAAGTTCGACACGCCCGCGTACCGGGTGCGGCCCGACACGACCGCCTCGTCCAGCGCCGACAGCGTCTCCTCCAGCGGCGTCGCCGGGTCGTACACGTGGAGCTGCCACAGGTCGACGTGCTCGAGGTCCATGCGGTCCAGGGAGGCGTCCAGGGCGCGCAGCAGGTGCCGCCGCGACCCGTCGTAGCGGCCGTCCGGGCGGATCGCCGCCTTGGTGGCGACGACGAGGCGGTCGCGGTCGACCAGCTCCCGCATCAGGTGCCCGAGGATCTGCTCGCTGCGGCCGTCGCAGTAGACGTCGGCGGTGTCGACCAGGGTGCCGCCGGCTTCGACGAACGCGACGAGCTGCGCCGCGGCCTCGTCGGGTTCGGTGTCCTCGCCCCAGGTCATGGTGCCGAGGCCCAGCCGGGACACCAGCAGCCCGCTCCGCCCCAGGTGACGCTCCTTCATAGGCGGCCAATGTATCGGTCATCGCCGACGCGCATTCCCGCGCCCGGTCCCGGCGCCGCCCCGGCGGGCCCGCGCGCCGCGGGCCGTCCCGGCCGGTCCCGGGCGGCGTTTTTCGTCGCCGGGTGAGCGTTCCGGCGGCGCGTTTGATCACCCGCGCACGAACCGGCGGCGAACCCGGCGCCGAGGCTATTGCCGCGGGACATCGCCGGGTTAGAGTGCGGCGCCATGGCACCACCCCCGTTCTCGATGTACTCGCCGAAGGACCCCGGGGGCGACGGCGCGGCCGACGTCGCGGCGGGCCTCGCGCCGGTGTACGGGGCCGGCCCGGACGACGACCCGGGCTACGTCGCGTCGCTGCGCGGCGGCACGGTGCTGGGGCGGCTGCGCGCGGGGATGCTGGTGCTGCTGGCCGCGCCCGTCCTCATCCTCGCGATCATGCCGCTGATCGTCCAGGGCGACGCGGGCCTCGCCGGCGACGGCGGGCCGTGGCCCTACCTGGTGCTCGCGGCCCTCGCGCTGCCCGCGGCGCTCGCCGCGCCCCGCACGCCGCGCCCGATGCCGCCCGGCGGGACCCGCGGCGACGCGGCGGGGCGGGCGCTGCTGCTGTTCCGGCAGGCGGTCCTGCTGCGCCTCGCGCTGGCGCTGGGCGTCGTCCTGGCGGGGCTGCCGCTGGCGATGGTCGGCCACGGCGAGCTGATCTTCCTCGCGGGGTTCGCGGCCGGGTACCCGCTGCTGCTGGGGCTGGCGGTGCCCACCCGCGGCGGCGTGGAGCGGCTCCGGCGGCGGCTGGAGCGGGACGGCGCCGAGTCGCACCTGTGGGCCGTCCTGCTCGCCGCCGAGCCCGGCCCGGACGACCGGTGATCAGAGCCAGCCGCTCTTGCGGAGCCGCCGGAACAGGACCGCGCACACCGTCGCCATGACCGCCAGGACCGCCGGGTACCCCCACGTCCAGTGCAGCTCGGGCATGTGGTCGAAGTTCATGCCGTAGATCCCGGCGATCGCCGTCGGCACCGCGATGATCGCCGCCCACGCGGAGATCTTCCGCATGTCGGCGTTCTGCCTGCTGCCCACCAGCGCCAGATGCGCGGTCAGGACGCTGTTCAGCAGCTCGTTGTGCGCGTCGACCTGCGCGTCCACGCGCAGCAGGTGGTCCAGGACGTCCCGGAAGTACTCCCGCGTCCCCGCGCACTCCGGCACGCGGCCCTTGACGATCTCCTGCAGGACCGGGACGAGCGGGTCCTCCGCGCCGCGGAACTCCAGCACCTCCCGCTTCAGCGAGTAGATATCGGCGGTGACGTCGGGCGCGTCGGGGTCGAACACCGACCGCTCGAGGCCGATGATGTCCACCTCGACCTCGTGCGCGATGACGCCGTACCGGTCGACGACCTCGTCGCACACCGCGTACAGCACGGACGTCGCGCCGTGCCGCAGCATCCCGGGGTCGCGCTCCAGCCGGTCCCGCACCGGCCCGAGCGGGTTCCCGGCGCCGTGCCGCACCGTCACGACGAAGTCGGCGCCGAGGAACACCATGATCTCGCCGACCTCGATGTCGGACGTCGCGTCGATGTAGGTCAGCGTCTTCAGCACGACGAACAGCGTGTCGCCGTACCGCTCCATCTTGGGCCGCTGGTGCGCCGCGACGGCGTCCTCGGCGGCCAGCGGATGCAGCTCCAGCTCGTCCTTGACCAGGTCGAACTCCGCCGCGCCGGGCTCGAACAGCCCGATCCAGACGAAGCAGTCGCCGTCCCGGCGCGCGGTCCGGATCGCGTCGCCGATGTCGCCGTCGATCTCGTGCCGGGTCCCGCCCGCGTAAATGGCCTTGTCGACGATCACGGGACGCATTGTCGCGCATCCGCCGGCGCCGCGCCTCCCCTCGGCGGGGCGTCCCGCCCGACCGCCCCCGCCCGATCATGGCGGCGCCCCGCATTGCGTAGAGTTGCCGACTGTGACGACCCTTCTCCTGGTACGGCATGGCCTGACCGCGATGACCGGGCCGGTGCTCGCCGGGTGGACCCCCGGGCTCGGCCTGGACGAGCGCGGCCGCGCGCAGGCGGCGGCCCTCGCCGACCGCATCGCGGAGCTCCCCCTGGCCGCGATCGTGTCCAGCCCCCTCGACCGCTGCGTGCAGACCGCCGAGGCCGTCGCCGCCGGCCGCCCCGGCGCCGCCGGCGCCGTCCGCACCGACGACCGGTTCGGCGAGGTGCACTACGGCGACTGCCCCCCCCCCCCCGGCCCCCGGGCCGCCGCCGGCCGCCCCGGCGCCGCCGGCGCCGTCCGCACCGACGACCGGTTCGGCGAGGTGCACTACGGCGACTGGACCGGCCGCCGCATCGAGGAGCTCGCGAAGGAGCCGCTCTGGCGGGTCGTGCAGAGCCACCCGAGCGCCGCGGTGTTCCCCGGCGCGGACGGCGAGTCCCTCGCCGCCGCGCAGCACCGCGCCGTCGCCGCCGTCCGCGACTGGAACGCGCGGATCGCCGCCGAGCACGGCCCGGACGCCCTCTACGCGGTGTGCAGCCACGGCGACGTCATCAAGGCGATCGTCGCCGACGCGCTCGGCCTGCACCTCGACCAGTTCCAGCGGATCCACGCCGACCCCGCGTCCCTCACCGTCGTCCGCTACACCGAGCTGCGCCCGTTCGTCGTCCGGCTCAACGACACCGGCGGGGACGTCTCCGGCCTCGTGCCCGAACCGCCGAAGGAGGGCGACCGGGAGCGCGCGGGCGACGGTTCCGGGAAAGCCGGACTCGGGTCGAGTGACGCGGTCGTCGGCGGCGGCGCGTAGGGTCGGTGTCATGCCCGTCATCTCCTACGATCTGCCGGAGCGGTTCGTGGCCGGCGCCGTCGGGCGGCCCGGCGACCGCGCGTTCTACCTGCAGGCGCGCTCCGGCCGCCGCGTCACCAGCGTCGGCCTGGAGAAGTTCCAGGTGACGCTGCTGGCCGAGCGGCTGGAGGAGCTGCTGGACGAGGTGCTGCGCCGCAGCGGCGGCGACGCGCCCGTGCCCGCGGCGGCCCCCGCGGAGCTGCGCGACGACGGCCCCCTCGACCAGCCGGTGGAGGAGGAGTTCCGGGTCGGCACGATGGCGCTCGCCTGGGACCCCGACGGGCAGCGCGTCGTGATCGAGGCGCAGGAGGTCACCGAGGGCGAGGACGCGGAGGTCGGCGAGGACGACCCCGCGATCGCGGTGCTGCGGGTGCAGATCAGCCCCGCCCAGGCCCGCGCGTTCACCGAGCGGGCCCTGAAGGTCGTCGCGGCGGGCCGCCCCCCGTGCCCGCTGTGCGGGCTGCCGCTGGACGCCGAGGGGCACGTCTGCCCCCGGCAGAACGGATACCTCGGCTGACATGGCGCACCGCCCCCCGACCCCCGCCGCCGGGCGCCGTCCCGCGACGCGCCGTGCGGGGACACCGGCGTACTGGATCATGAAGGCGGATGCCGGGAGAATGAGCGCATGACCCAGTCCTCCCGGGATCGGGCGCCTGCCGGCGACGGCGCGCCCGGCCGCCCGGTGCCGCCGGGCGACGTCGCCGCCGCCGAAGGGCTCCTGCTCGCCGGGCGGCTGACGGTCGAGGGCCGGCTCGTCCAGGCGTCCAACGCCACCCTGTACTGCTCGATCGAGCACGAGGGCCGGTCGGCCGCCTGCGTCTACAAGCCGGTCGCGGGGGAGCGCCCGCTGTGGGACTTCCCCGACGGCACGCTCGCCGAGCGGGAGGTCGCCGCCTACGAGGTGTCCCGCGTCATGGGCTGGAGCACCGTCCCCCCGACGGTGCACCGCGACGGACCCTACGGCCCGGGCATGGTGCAGCTGTGGGTCGAGCCCGACCCCGACATCGACCTCGTCGCGCTGTCGCGGTCGGACGACGAGGCGGTGCGCCGGATGGCGGTGTTCGACGCCGTCATCAACAACGCCGACCGCAAGATCGGGCACCTGCTGCCGCCCGGCGGCGGCCACGTCTACGGCTGCGACCACGGCGTCACCTTCTCGGTCGAGTACAAGCTGCGGACCGTGCTGTGGCAGTGGCGCGGCAACCCGCTGACCGCCGAGGCGCTCGAGGCGCTCGCCCGCGTCGACGCGGGCCTGCGCGGCGGCCCGCTGGCGGCGCGGCTGGCGGAGCTGCTCACCGCCGAGGAGGTCGACGCGACCCGCCGCCGCGTGGAGCTGATGCTCAAGCACCGCATCCACCCCTACCCCCCGGAGGACTGGCCCGCCGTCCCCTGGCCGCCGCTCTGATCCGCCCCCGCCGTCGCCCCGTTCCGGGCAAGATGCTCAAATTGGGGCATGTGCACGGCGATCATCAGCGTCGACCCGTCGTCCCCGGTCCCGGTCCTGCTCGCGGGCGTCCGCGACGAGTTCGTGAACCGCGCGTGGGAGCCCCCGGCCCCCCACTGGCCGGACCGCCCCGGCGTGGTCGGCGGCCGTGACCTGCGCGCCGGCGGCACCTGGCTGGCGGTCGACCCCGCCGCGCCCCGCGCCGGGGTGGTGCTGAACGGCCGCGGACGGCCCGCGCCCGAGGACCGCCGCGCCAGCCGCGGCGAGCTGCCGCTGCTCGCGGCGTCCGGCGGCGACCCGGGCGCGCTGCCCCTGGACGTCTTCGACCCGTTCCACCTGGTCGCGGCCGAGCCCGGCCGAGTGCGGCTGTGGAGCTGGGACGGCGGCGCCCTCGCCGCGCACGACCTCGGCCCCGGCGTCCACCTCATCGTCAACAGCGGCCTGGAGGGCGGAGGCGGCCCCGGCAGGACCGACGGCGACGTGCGGGAGGACGCCTACATGGCCGCCCGCCTCGCCCACTTCCGGCCCCGGATGCTCACCGCGCCGCGCCCGGAGCCCGGCTTCGGCGGCGAGCCCTCCGCCGAGGCGTGGGGCGCCTGGCTGCCGCTCGTCGACGGCGACGGCCTCGCCCGCGCCGACCACCGGGCCCTGCTGCCGCTGCTCGACCTCGGCGAAGGGCGGGTGTGGGGCACCACCTCCGTCAGCCTCGTCGCGCTCGCCGAGGACGCCGCCCGCTACGACTTCTCCGCCGTCCCGGGCGACCCCGCCGCCTGGACGCGCGTCCTCTGACCCGGCTTCCGCCCCCGGTTCCCGCTCACCGCCCGCGGCGCGCCGCCCGGCGCGCCGGGAGACCGTTTTGCCGCAACGGACCGCCCCTCCGTGACGCCCGGTGCTAGTTTGACTACCTATTGCGATCTTTGTCGGCGGTGCTGTGGGGGCGGGACCCGTGTTCAAGCAGGAGGTCGCGGCGCGCGCTCGGGGCTCCGGGCGCGGCGCCCGCCGGCGCGCCCGCCGCGCCGCGCGGGCGGCGCCCCCGCCGGTGCTCCCGCTTTCGGTCCGTCCCGTCGGGGACGGCGACGCCGCGGACGTCCTCGGGGAGCGGCCCGGCGCCGGCGCGGGACGCACCCCCGCCGGGCTCGCCGTCGCCCGGTTCCGCCGCGACCGGTCCGCCCTGGCCGCGGCCGCGGTCCTGCTGGTGATCGCCCTGTTCGCCGCCCTGGCGCCGCTGTGGGCGCACCTGACCGGGCACCCCTACGCCGCGGCGTTCCCCGACACCGGCCTCGACGCGGCGGGGCAGCCGCGCGGGCCCGGCCGCGAGTTCTGGCTGGGCGCCGACCAGCTCGGCCGCGACGTCCTGGTCCGCACCGCCTACGGGGCGCGGATCTCGCTGGTCGTCGGGCTGGGCGCGGCGGCGCTCGCCGCGGCCGCCGGAACGCTCATCGGGGTCGTCGCGGGGTTCTGCGGCGGCGTCGTCGACACCGTCCTCGCCCGGCTGATGGACGTCATGCTCGCGCTGCCGTACCTGCTCGTCGCGATCACCCTCGCCACCACGTTCCCGGTGCCGTCGGTCGCGGGCGGCCTGGCGATGACGATCCTGGTCGTCGCGTTCTTCTCGGTGGCCTCGTTCGGCCGCGTCGTGCGCGGGCAGGTGCTGGCGCTGCGGCGGCGCGCGTTCATCGAGGCGGCCCGCGCGCTCGGCGCCTCCAACGCGCGGATCATGGTGTCGGAAGTGCTGCCGAACCTGACCGCGCAGCTCACCGTGCTGACGTCGCTGCTGGTCCCCGGCGCGATCGTCGCGGAGGCGACGCTGTCGTTCCTGGGCGTCGGGGTCCGGCCGCCGATGCCGAGCTGGGGCTCGATGCTCGGCGAGGGCTCCGACGTGTTCCAGACGGCCTGGTGGCTCCTCGCCGTCCCGGGCGCCCTGCTGCTGCTGACCACGCTCGCGTTCAACCTGCTCGGCGAGGGCGTCAGGGACGCGCTCGACCCGCGCGCCGACGCCGCCCCCGGGGACGGGTGACCGCCCGTGCCGTGCTTCGTGCTGCGCCGCCTGATGTTCGCCGCGCTGGTGATGTGGCTGGTGTCCACGCTGGTGTTCGCGTTCCTGCACCTGTCGCCGGTGTCGGTCGAACGCGTCGTCGCCGGGCCCCGCGCCACCCCCGACGCCCTCGAACGGGTCCGGGAGAGCCTCGGCCTGGACCGCCCCGTCCCCGTCCAGTACACGGCGTTCCTCGGCCGCCTGCTGCGCGGCGACCTCGGCGACTCCCACGTCAGCGGCGCCCCCGTCGCCGCGCTCATCGCCGACCGCCTCCCCACGACGCTGCTGCTGGTGTTCGGCGCGGCGGTGCTGTGGTTCGCCGGGGGCGTCCTCGCCGGGACGCTGGGCGCCGCGCGTCCCCGCGGCCCGTGGGACCGCGCGACGGCGGTGTTCACGCTGGTGGGGCTGTCCACGCCGCCGTTCGTCGCGGCGCTCGTCCTGCTGCACGTGTTCTCGACCCGGCTCGGCGACGCCGGCCTGCGGTTCTTCGAGGCGGGGCCGCCGCTGCAGGAGCACTTCCTGCAGCGGATGATCCTGCCGTGGGCGGCGCTGGCGCTGCTGATGGCGGCCGCCTACACCCGCCTGACCCGCGGCGCCCTGCTGGACGCGCTCGGGGAGGACTACGTCCGGACGGCCCGCGCGAAGGGCCTCACCGAGCGCCGCGTCGTCGTCCGGCACGGGCTGCGGTCCGCGCTGACCCCCGTCGTCACCCAGTTCGGCGTGGACGTCGGCGCGCTCATCGGCTCCACGGTCGTCACCGAGAAGGTGTTCGGGCTGCAGGGCGTCGGGCAGCTCGTGACCCGCTCCATCGCCACCGGTGACACCCCGGTCGTCATCGGCGTGACGCTGACCGTGACGTTCGTCGTGATCGTCGCGAACCTGCTGGTGGACCTCGCGTACTCGGTGCTCGACCCGCGCGTGCGTCCCGCCTGACCCGGCGCGCCCGCACGGCACGTCCGCACGGCGCGCCCGCCGGCCGCCCGTCCGGCGCGTCCGTCCGGCGTTCGCCGCATCTCACGGGAAGTTCCGACCAACGCGCATCAAAGGCGCGACCCGCCCACGGATAAGCTTTCCGTATGCGATCGTGGCACGCCTCCGATGTCCCCAGCCTCTCCGACGCGGGACTGCCCGCCGCGGAGCGGCCGCTCAGCCTGTACGACACGGGGACGGGCGCGGCGCACCCCACGCTCCCCGGCGGCGTGCGGGACGGCGGCTCCGCCCGGATGTACGTCTGCGGGATCACCCCCTACGACGCGACCCACCTCGGGCACGCCAACACCTACCTGGCGTTCGACCTGGTGAACCGCGTGTGGCGCGACCTCGGCCACGACGTGCACTACGTGCAGAACGCGACCGACGTCGACGACCCGCTCCTGGAACGTGCCCGCGAGACCGGGGAGGACTGGCGGGAGCTCGCCGACCGGGAGATCGAGCTGTTCCGCGAGGACATGACCGCGCTGCGGATCCTGCCGCCGGACCGCTACATCGGCGCGGTCGAGGCGATCCCCCTGGTCATCGAGATGATCGAGAAGCTGCGCGGCCGCGACGCCGCCTACGACGTGGACGGCGACGTGTACTTCCCCGTCGCCGCCGACCCCGCGTTCGGCCGGGTCAGCCGGCTCGCCCGGGAGGAGATGGCGCCGCTGTTCGCCGAGCGCGGCGGCGACCCGGACCGCGCCGGCAAGCGCGACCCGCTGGACGCGCTGCTGTGGCTGCGGCGCCGCCCGGACGAGCCCGGCTGGGACTCGCCGTTCGGAGAGGGCCGCCCCGGCTGGCACGTGGAGTGCTCCGCGATCTCCGTGGAGTACCTCGGCATGGGCTTCGACGTCGAGGGCGGCGGCTCCGACCTGGCGTTCCCGCACCACGAGATGAGCGCCTCGCACGCGCAGGTCGCGACGGGGGAGCGGCCGCACGCCCGCGCGTACGTCCACGCCGGGATGGTCGGGCTGGACGGCGAGAAGATGTCGAAGTCGCGCGGGAACCTCGTGTTCGTGTCGAAGCTGCGGCAGTCGGGCGCCGACCCGATGGCGATCCGGCTGGCGCTGCTCGCCCACCACTACCGGTCCGACTGGGAGTGGACGGGCGCGCAGCTCGGCGCCGCCGCGGACCGCCTCGCCCGGTGGCGCGCGGCCGCCGCCCGCCCGTCCGGGCCCGCCGCCGGGCCCGTCGCCGCGGCCGTCCGCGCCCGCCTGGCCGACGACCTGGACGCGCCCGGCGCGCTCGCGGCGATCGACGCCTGGGCCGCGGCGGACGGCGACGACCCGGCCGCGCCCCGGCAGGTCGCGGCGGTCGCCGACGCGCTCCTCGGCGTCGCCCTCTGACCGTGCGGTGACCCGCGCGCCGCGCCCCGGCGCGGCGCGCGGCCCGGGTCACAGCAGCCCCGCCAGCTTGTAGAGGACGAGCGACCCGGCGACCGCGACGTTCAGGCTGCTGCCGGTGCCGACCATGGGGATCTCCACGGCGGCGTCGAGCAGCCCGAGGGCCTCGCCGGGGATGCCGTGCTGCTCGTGGCCGAGGACGGCGACGGTGCGGCCGCGCGCGGCGGGCAGGTCGGCGAGCCGGACGGCCTCGTCGGCCAGCTCCACGCCGACGACGCGGGCGCCCGCCTCCCGCTGCCGCGCGAGCCACCCGAGCGGGTCGCCCGTCCAGTGCACGCACGCCGGGCGGCGGAGCGTGTTGCCGCGCTCGAGGGCGTCCGGCACCCAGGGGAAGCGCGGCACGGCCAGGCAGGCGCCCACGGCGTCGCAGGTGCGCAGCAGGGTGCCGAGGTTCGCGCCGTGCAGCGGCCACAGCGGCGCGGCGATGAGATGGTCCCAGCAGGAGTGGGCGCGGGCCCGGCGCCGGCGCCGCAGTTCGCGGGCGGGCCGGACGCGGATCGCCGGCCCCGACGGGGACCGGGCGGCCCGGCGGGTCACCGGTGCGGGGCGCTGCCGCCCTCCGGAACACGAGAGGTCATGAGGGGCGCACTTCGCGGCGTGCGCGGGCCATCGCCGAGAACGGGGGATCCGACGGCCCCAGTGTAACCCGCGCCCCGCGCGGCGGCCGCTCCGCGGCGATCGGCGCGGCGGGGGCCGCGGTCACCCGGGGTCGCGGCGCCGCAGGTACCGCTCGAACTCGCGGGCGATCGCGTCGCCGCTGGCCTCCGGCAGCTCGGTGGCGTCCTTCTGCTCCTCCAGCGTCCGGACGTAGTCGGCGACCTCGGAGTCCTCCTCGGCGAGCTCGTTCACCCCGTTCTCCCAGGCCCGCGCCTCCTCCGGCAGCTCGCCCAGGGGGACGGTGACGTCCAGGAGGTCCTCGACGCGGCGCAGCAGCGCCAGCGTCGCCTTCGGGGACGGCGGCTGCGCCACGTAGTGCGGCACCGCCGCCCACAGCGACACGGTGTCGAGGTCGGCGCGGGCGCAGGCGTCCTGCAGCACCCCGAGGATCCCGGTCGGCCCCTCGTACCGGGCCGGTTCCAGGTTCAGGGTGCTGACGATCGACGCCTGCGACGCCGCGCCGGTGACCGGGACGGGGCGGGTGTGGGGCGCGTCGGCGAGCAGCGCGCCGAGCAGGACCACGTTGCGGACGTCCAGCTCGAGCATCAGCCCGACCAGTTCCCGGCAGAACGACCGCCACCGCATGTTCGGCTCGATGCCGTGCACCAGGACGACGTCGCGGCCGTTCGGCAGCCGCGCCCACGAGACCCGCGTCGTCGGCCAGGTGATGCCGCGGGTCTCCCCGTCGGTCATCTCCACGATCGGCCGCGTGACCTGGAAGTCGTAGTAGTCGTCGGGGTCGAGCTCGGCGATCGGGACGGCGTCCCAGCTGCTCTCCAGGTGCCCGATCACGCCGCTGGCGGCCTCCCCGGCGTCGTTCCATCCCTCGAAGGCGGCCACGAGCACCGGCTCCACGAGTTCCGGCACGCTTTCGAGCTCGATCACGCGCTGCTCCTTCCGACGCCCAGGTACAGCGTCACCGCGGGGGGCCGTCATTCCCGGGGGTCGGGGTCCCCCGGCGATGATCGGTGGCCGTCAGCCTACGTCCTGACGGTGACGTACCCCGCCCGTGCGCCGCCAGACGCCCGCCGTGTACGCCCGCGGCGGAAAGCGGGTCACGATCCGATCACTTCCGACGGATCACTTCCCGTCGGTCGTGTGCACGATCAGGACGTCGCACGGCGACCGGTGCGAGAGGTTCGCCGGGACGGAGCCGAGGATGCGGCCCGCGAGGCTGTTGAGGCCCCGGTTGCCGATCACGACGAGGCCCGCGGCGCGGTCCTTGGCGAGCTTGGAGATCACGTCGACGGCGTCGCCCTCGACCGCGACCTGCTCGATGTCGGTGGCGCCGGCGGCGACGGCCCGCTCCCGCGCGGCGCGCAGCGCGTCGTCGGCGGGCGTGGACCCCTGCACCTTGTAGGCGAGGTCGCCGAGCCGGTCCGCCGTGCGGGCCCGCTCCCGCTCGGGCATCGGGCTGTAGGCGGAGGCGAGCAGGAGCCGCGCGCCGGTGGCGGCGGCCAGCTGCGCCGCGCGGTCCACGGCGCGGAACGAGGAGTCCGAGCCGTCGGTGCCGCAGAGGATGATGCCGTACGCGCTCATACCGCTCCTTACTCGTTGGTAGTTCTCGAATGGGCACGTTAGCGGTCCAGCATGTGGACACGGAAGAGGAAACCGGGACGGCGCGGTTATGGTGGGACGTGCGTGCCGTGGAGTCCCGTGCCCGCCGAGAGGAGACGCGTGTCCCCCCAGACCCCCGACGCCGTGCTGTTCGACATGGACGGCCTGCTGATCGACTCCGAGCGCCTCTGGCTGGAGGTGGAGTCGGAGGTCATGGCGTCGCTGGGCGCGACCTGGTCGGCCGAGCACCAGGAGAAGCTGGTCGGCGGGTCCCTGGACGTCGGCGTCGCGTACATGCTCGAGGTGAGCGGCGCGGACGCCTCGCCCGAGGAGGTCGGGCGGCGGATGCTGGACGGGATGCACGAGCGGCTGAGCGCCTGCGCGCCGATGATGCCGGGCGCGAAGGAGCTGCTCACCGAGCTGCGCACCGCCGGGGTCGCGACGGCGCTGGTGTCCTCGAGCTACCGCCGGCTGATCGAGCCGGTCCTGGACGCGGTGGGCCGCGAGCATTTCGCGCTCAGCGTCGCGGGCGACGAGGTCGCCCGCACCAAGCCGGACCCCGAGCCCTACCTGACCGCCGCCGCGCGGCTCGGCGCCGACCCGTCCCGCTGCGTCGTCCTGGAGGACTCGCCGAACGGGGTCGCCGCGGGGGAGGCCGCGGGCTGCGCGGTCGTCGCCGTCCCGGGCGTCCTGCCGATCCCGCCCGCGCCCGGCCGGACGGTCGTGGCGTCGCTGCGGGAGATCGACCTGGCGCGGCTGCGCGACCTGGTCGGCTGACCCGTTCCCCTCGCCGCCCCCGCGGGCGGCGGGCCGCGGCGGCTCGATCGGGGCGTTTCCCGCGGGGAGGGGCCCGTCCGGCTCCACCGTCCCGTCATCATTCCGTTGCCGGACGTTGACATGCGTTCCGCTCGCCTACGCTGGAAGCGACGGCGTCCCGTGCAGGGCGGCCCGCGGCGGGCGCGGCCCCTGATACCGGAGGGGCACCTTTCTCAGGGGAGGGTCCCGCGGAAGGAGGAGGTCGCGCGGCCCGCAAACCGTCCGCCGGGAGGAGCGGCGCCCGGGCCGGGACGTGTGACCATGGGAGCGGCAGCACCACACGGATGAGGGGCCGGCATGAGCGACGCAGCCATTTTCGCGATCAGTCTCGGGGTGACCCTGGTCGGGTTGGTGATCAGCTGGGGGGTGGCGCGCCGCCGCGGCGCGGCGACCGGTGTACGCGGCGCGGCGCTGTCGCTGGTGCCGATCGGCGCCGCGCTGACCGGGGTGACCGCCTTCCTCGCGGACCTGGTGTTCGACCCCGAGAAGTGGGCGGGGGTCGTGGTGCTCGGCCTCGCCGTCGTCCTGTACCTGACGTCCGGCGCGATGCTGGCCCGCAGGTCGGGCGGCCGCAAGGGCGGCGCGGACGCGGGCGGCGGCGGCAAGTCCGGCGGGAAGTCGGGCGGGAAGGGCGGCGAGTCCGGCGGCCGGCGCGCCGCGGCCGGCAAGGCGCCCAAGGGCGAGGTCGGCGGCGCGCAGAACGTCGACCCCGAGATGGCGGAGATCGAGCAGATCCTCCGCAACCGCGGCATCTCCTGACCGGGCCGGTCCCCCCGCGGCGCCCCCGGCGCCCGGCGGGACCGCGCGCGTCCGGCCGGGGCCTCCGGCCAGGGGCCCCGCCCGGTGCGCGGACCGCCCGGTTCCGCGTTCTCGCGAAGCGGCCCTGACAGAACCTGTCAGGGCCGCTTCGCGGTTTTCGTCCGGTCGCCGCGGGGCGGCGCGCTCCGGGGCTCCCGCCGGAGCCCCGGAGCGTCTCGCGGCGCGCGTCCGTGCCCTTTGGGGCCCGTGTGTACTAGCGTGCTGACCTGCGGAGAAAGAGTCTCAGAACGGACTCGGTCCGGTAAAGGTTCCTGGCCTTCGGGCCGCTGAGTTGCAACTCACTCTGACGGTGGCCGTACTATTCGGGCGATTTGTCCGACGAGTTGCGTATGACACGTGTGCCCGAGATGACGACGAGATCACAAGTCAGATACGGGTACTGGCGCAGCCCGCTTCACGGATGGACAGTCGTGCCCGAAGGACTACGTTTCCCTTCAGCAAACGCGGCGTAACGGGCACGGGGGCTGCGGATGATCTCCGCGATCGCCGGTCGCACGCCGGCGACATGGCCTGAACCCAGTGGCCGGACGGTAGGAGGTAGAGCGTGGCCGCACCCATCGAGGTGACCGGTTCCGACAGCGAGGCGCAGCCCGAATCGGTCCTGGAGGGCATGCAGGGCAAGAAGATCCAGGGCCGGTCCCTCGGCCAGATCGCGTGGATGCGCCTCAAGCGGGACAAGGTCGCGCTCACCGGCGGCGGCGTGGTCATCCTGCTGATCCTCATCGCGATCTTCGGGCCGTTCTTCGTGCAGGACCCGCTCGCGTACAACCAGAACCTGATCGACCCGACCTACAGCCGTCCCAAGGACGGCGTCTGGCACTCGGGCATCAGCGCCGAGCACCTGCTGGGCGTCGAGCCCGGCACCGGCCGGGACATGCTCGCCCGGATCGTGTACGGCGCCCGGATCTCGCTGCTGGTGTCGTTCCTGGCGACGCTGCTGTCGGTGCTCCTCGGCACCATCCTCGGCATCACCGCCGGCTACTTCGGCGGCTGGGTCGACTTCATCATCAGCCGCGCGATGGACGCCTTCCTGGCCTTCCCGCTGCTGCTGTTCGCGATCGCCCTGGTCGGCGTCGTCACCGACGGCTCGTTCGGGCTGAGCGGCAACGGGCTGCGGGTGTCGGTCCTCGTCTTCGTGATCGGCTTCTTCAACTGGCCCTACATCGGCCGGATCGTCCGCGGGCAGACGCTGTCGCTGCGGGAGCGCGAGTTCGTCGACGCCGCACGCAGCATGGGCGCGCGCAACGGCTACATCCTGTTCAAGGAAGTGCTGCCGAACCTCGTCGCGCCGATCCTCGTGTACTCCACGCTGCTGATCCCGACGAACATCCTCTTCGAGGCCGCCCTGTCGTTCCTCGGCGTGGGCGTCATCCCGCCGACCCCGTCGTGGGGCGGCATGCTCACCCTGGCCGTCCCGCTCTACGCGACCGCCCCGATGTACATGATCATCCCGGGCATGGCCATCTTCATCACCGTCCTCGCCTTCAACCTGTTCGGTGACGGGCTGCGGGACGCTCTCGACCCCCGGGCCAAGTGACCTCGGGTTTATCCGACCCGTCTAAGTGAAGGGGTGCGCCTGCACATGAAACTGATGAGATCGATCTCGGCCCTCGCGGCCGGGGTGCTCGCCGCCGGGGCCCTCGCGGCCTGCGGCGGCGGCGACTCCGACGGCTCGGGGGACGCCCCCGGCTTCAACGCCGCCGTCAACGAGGTCGCCAACGTTTCGGACAAGAAGGGCGGCACGCTCCGCCTCGCGAGCTCCGACGACTGGGACTCCCCGGACCCGGGCAACACCTACTACGCCTTCTCGCAGAACTTCGCCCGCCTGTACGGCCGCGCGCTGACGACGTTCAAGCCGGCCGCGGGCAAGGAGAGCCTGGAGGTCATCCCGGACCTCGCCACGGGCCTGGGCACGCCCAGCAACGACAGCAAGACCTGGACGTACAAGATCCGCACCGGCGTGAAGTACAGCGACGGGACGACGGTGACGTCCAAGGACGTGAAGTACGCCGTGGAGCGCAGCAACTTCTCCAAGGAGCTGCAGCTCGGGCCGAAGTACTTCCAGCAGTACCTGGTCGACAACGAGAAGCCGTACAAGGGCCCCTACGAGGACGACTCCGAGCAGGGTCTGAAGTCCATTGAGACCCCGGACGACCAGACGATCGTCTTCAACCTGAACGAGCCGTTCTCGGAGTTCGACTACCTGGTCGCGATGTCGCAGACCATGCCGGTGCCGAAGGCCAAGGACACCGGTCTGAAGTACGAGACCGCGATCGTCTCCTCCGGCCCGTACAAGGTCGACAGCTACCAGCGCGGCAAGCAGATGACGCTGTCCCGCAACCCGCACTGGGACAAGAACACCGACCCGATCCGCAAGGCGCTGCCGGACAAGATCACGGTCGAGCTGAAGCAGAACGGCGACGACATCGACCAGCGCCTGCTCAGCGGCGAACTGGAGATGGACATCGCCGGCGTCGGCGTCCAGGCGGCCGCGCAGCCGAAGGTGCTCGCGGCCGACCAGAAGCCGTACGTCGACAACCCGGTCCAGGGCTACCTGCGGTACATGGCCCTGAGCCAGGAGGTCAAGCCGCTCGACAACGTGCACTGCCGCCGCGCCGTGCAGTACGCGACCGACAAGGTCGCCGCGCAGACCGCCTACGGCGGCCCGCTCGCCGGCGGTGACGTCGCCACCACGGTCCAGCCGACGAACCTCGAGTCGTACCAGAAGTTCGACCTGTACCCGCAGCAGCAGGCCGAGGGCGGCGGTCTCGACGAGGCCACCATCGCCAAGGCCAAGCAGGAGCTGAAGGAGTGCGGCAAGCCGAACGGCTTCAGCACCAAGATCTCGGCGCGGTCCGACCGGGACAAGGAAGTCGCGATGGCGCAGGCCATCCAGCAGGCGCTGAAGAAGGTCGGCATCAACGTCAGCATCGTGCAGTTCCCCGCCGGTGACTACTTCAACAAGTACGTCGGCGTCCCGGACTACGTCCACGAGCACGGCGTCGGCATGATGCTGATGGCGTGGGCCCCGGACTGGCCGACCGGCTACGGGTTCCTGCAGCAGATCGTGCACGGCTCGGCGATCAAGCCGTCCGGCGGCACGAACCTGTCCGAGCTGGACGACCCGAAGATCAACCAGGCGCTCGACAACGCCATCTCCAACACCGACAAGGCCGCCCGCACCAAGATCTACGGTGAGGTCGACAAGATGGTGATGGAGAACGCCAGCATCGTCCCGCTGATCTACGCGAAGGCGCTGCTCTACCGCCCGGCGAACGTCACGAACGTCGGCATCACCGGCGGCTACGGCGGCATGTACGACTACCTCAACATGGGCGTGGAGTGACCTACCGCTCGCTCGCCGATTCATCCGAAGGCAGGTGAAGGCGACGTCCGCCGGCCGGGAACGGGCCCACAGGTCCGCCCGGCCGGCGGGCCGGGCCGCGCATAGTGTTCGCATACATCATCCGGCGCCTCATCGGGGCCGTCATCATGCTGCTGGTGGTCACGCTGGTGACCTTCGGCATCTTCTTCGGTCTGCCGAAGCTGGCGGGTCAGACCACCGACCAGCTCGCGGCCGCGTACGTCGGCAAGGCCCCGAGCCCGCAGGCGATCCAGGACACCAAGGAGCGCCTGAAGCTGGACGAGCCGATCGTGGTCCAGTACGCCGACTTCCTCAAGGGGGTCGTCGCCGGCAAGGAGCTCGATCTCGGTCCGACCACCGAGCACTGCTCCGCGCCCTGCCTCGGGTACTCGTTCAACTCCAGCCAGCAGGTGCTGCCGACGCTGCTCGACCGCGCCCCGGCGACGCTGTCGCTGGCGCTCGGCGCGGCCGTGGTCTGGCTGGCGGTCGGCATCACCACCGGCGTGGTGTCGGCGCTGCGGCGCGGCAGCAAATGGGACCGCGCCGCGATGGTGATCGCGCTCGCGGGCGTGTCGCTGCCCATCTACTTCACCGGACTGGTGTCGCTGGCCCTGTTCTCCTACACCTTGGAGATCTTCCCGGGCGGCGGCAGTTACCGGCCGTTCACCACTGATCCGGTGGCGTGGTTCCAGTCGCTGGTGCTGCCGTGGGTGACGCTCGCGTTCCTGTACGCCGCGATGTACGCGCGGCTCACCAGGGCGGGCATGCTGGAGACGATGAACGAGGACTACATCCGCACGGCCCGCGCCAAGGGCCTGCCGGAGAAGACGGTCGTCACCCGGCACGCGCTCCGCGCCACCCTCACGCCGATCATGACGGTGTTCGGGCTGGACCTCGGGCTGCTGCTCGGCGGCGCGGTGCTGACCGAGAACACCTTCGGCATCCACGGGCTGGGGCAGCTCGCCATCAGCTCGATCAACAGCAGCGACCTGCCGATGGTCCTCGGGGTCACGCTGGTGACCGCCACCTCCATCGTCGTGATCAACCTGATCGTCGACCTCCTCTACGCCATCGTCGACCCGAGAGTGAGGCTGGGCTGATGACCGAGAAGACGCCCGCCGCCGCGGACAAGGCGACCCGCGAGTCCGCCCGCGAGGCGGCCGCCGCCGCGGACGGTGCTCCCGAGGCGTTCCTCGAGGTCCGCGACCTCAAGATCCACTTCCCGACGGACGACGGCGTCGTCAAGTCCGTGGACGGCCTGTCGTTCAAGCTGGAGCAGGGCCGCACCCTCGGCATCGTGGGGGAGTCCGGGTCGGGCAAGAGCGTCACCAGCCTGGGCATCCTCGGGCTGCACAACCGCCGCAACGCGGACGTGTCCGGCGAGATCTGGCTGGACGGCACCGAGCTGGTCGGCTCCTCGCAGACCGAGGTCCGCCGCCTCCGCGGCCGCAAGATGGCGATGATCTTCCAGGACCCGCTGTCGTCGATGCACCCCTTCTACACGGTGGGGCAGCAGATCGTCGAGGCGTACCGGGTCCACAACGACGTGTCCAAGCAGGTCGCGCGCAAGCACGCGATCGACATGCTGGGCCGGGTCGGGATCCCCAAGCCCGACAAGCGGGTCGACGACTACCCGCACCAGTTCTCCGGCGGCATGCGGCAGCGCGCGATGATCGCGATGGCGCTGTCGTGCGACCCGGAGCTGCTGATCGCCGACGAGCCCACGACGGCGCTCGACGTGACCGTCCAGGCGCAGATCCTCGACCTCATCCAGGACCTGCAGCAGGAGTTCAACTCCGCCGTCATCATGATCACCCACGACCTGGGGGTGGTCGCCGAGCTGTCGGACGACATCCTGGTGATGTACGGCGGCCGCTGCGTCGAGTACGCGTCGGTGGACGACGCGTTCCACAACCCCATGCACCCCTACACGTGGGGGCTGCTCGGCTCCATGCCGCGGCTGGACCGGGAGCGCTCGGAGCGGCTGATGCCGATCACCGGTTCGCCGCCCAGCCTGATCAACGTCCCGCAGGGGTGCGCGTTCAACCCGCGCTGCCCCTACAGTGACCAGACCGACGGCAAGAGCACGGGCGTCCGGCCCGAACTGGTGGAGGTCCGGCCCGGTCACCGCGCGGCGTGCCACCTGCCCGCCGACCGGCGGCGGGAGCTCTGGACCGACGAGATCCGGCCGAAGCTGTGACGAGCACGGGGAACGAGACTGTGAGCACTTCCAAGAGCAAGGCCCCGGGCGACGAGGTTCCGGGGGGCAAGGGTCCCGAGGCCGGCGACGCGGGCGTCCCGGCGCCCGCGGAGAAGCCCCGCGAGGACGCGCCGAAGCGGCGCGACGGCGAGGTGCTGCTGGACGTCGACGGGCTCGGCAAGCACTTCCCCGTCACGGCGGGGCTGCTGCGCCGGCAGGTCGCGGCGGTCAAGGCCGTCGACGGCGTGTCGTTCTCGGTCCGCAAGGGCGAGACGCTCGGGCTGGTGGGGGAGTCGGGCTGCGGCAAGTCCACCACCGGCCGGATGATCATGCGGCTGCTGGACCCCAGCTTCGGCAAGATCACCTTCGAGGGGCAGGACATCACGAAGATGTCCCAGGGGCGGCTGCGGCCGCTCCGCCGCGACCTCCAGATGATCTTCCAGGACCCGTACTCGTCGCTGAACCCGCGCAAGACGGTCGGCTCGATCGTCGGGGCGCCGTTCCGGCTGCAGAACATCAGCACCGAGCAGGGCGTCAAGAAGGCCGTCCAGGAGATCCTGGAACTCGTCGGCCTCAACCCCGAGCACTACAACCGCTACCCGCACGAGTTCTCCGGCGGCCAGCGGCAGCGCATCGGGATCGCCCGCACCCTCGCCCTCAAGCCCAAGATGATCATCGCGGACGAGCCGGTGTCGGCGCTGGACGTGTCGGTGCAGGCCCAGGTCGTCAACCTGCTCGAGGACCTGCAGGACGAGCTCGACCTCACCTACGTGGTGATCGCCCACGACCTGTCGGTGGTGCGGCACATCTCCGACCGGGTCGCCGTCATGTACCTCGGCAAGATCGTCGAGATCGCGGACCGCGACGACCTGTACGAGCGGCCGATGCACCCCTACACCAACGCGCTGCTGTCGGCGGTGCCGGTGCCCGACCCGTCCAAGCGCGGGGACCGCAAGCGGATCCGGCTGCAGGGCGACGTGCCCAGCCCGCTGGACCCGCCGCCCGCCTGCCGCTTCCACACCCGCTGCTGGAAGGCGCAGGACATCTGCAAGCAGGTCGAGCCGCCGCTGGTGCAGCTCAGCCCCGGCCACCAGGCCGCCTGCCACTTCCCGGAGAACACCACGGTCAGCGCGACCGACGCGGTCGCCAAGGCCACGGTGGCGGCGGGCCACGACGCCGACGCGGACGGCGCCGTCGGCAAGTCGGACGGCTGACCGCCGCCCGAGCCCCGCGCCCCGCCTTCCGCGCGGACGGCGCGACCGAACGCGAAGACCCGGCCCCCGCAGGGGACCGGGTCTTCGCGTTGCCGGGGGACCGGCCCGGCGGCCCTCAAGGGGCGTCGCCCCCGCAGCCGCCGACCCGAAGAAGAGAAACCGGACGGACGGCCCGAGGAGGCGGCCTCCGGGGCGGAGACCGACCCCCCGGGCACCGGTCACTCGGTGGAGATGGCCTCCAGGACGTCCATCCGCCCTGCCCGCCACGCCGGCCACAGCGCCGCCAGCACCCCGATCACCGCCGCGACCACCACGTACACGCCCAGCGTCACGAACGGCACCGACAGCACCGTCAGCCCCTGCTCGGCCAGGGCGTTCTGCAGCGCCGCACCGAACGCCACCCCGATCCCGATGCCCAGCACGGCACCGAACACCGCGATCACGATCGACTCCACCCGGACCATCCGGCGCAGCTGCCGCCGGCCGAGCCCGATCGCCCGCAGCAGCCCGATCTCCCGCGTCCGCTCGATCACCGACAGCGCCAGGGTGTTCACCACCCCCACCGCCGCGATGATCACCGACATCATCAGCAGCGTGGTCAGCCCGGTCACCATCATGTCGACCTGCCCGCGCGCCTGCTCCTTCAGCGCCGCTTGGTCCGACACCTCCAGGTTCGGGTACGCGGCCAGCGCGTCCTCGATCGCCTTCGTGGTGGACGCCCCGGTGTCCGCGGCGTTCACCAGCAACAGGTCGATCTGCGGCTTCACCGTGTGCGCCAGATACACGCGCGGGTCGAGGACGTACCCGCCGACCAGGCCGTTCTCCGCGTAGATCCCGGTGACCCGCAGCGTCGCGCCCTTCCCGTCGGGGAACCGGACCGGCACCGGCGTCCCCACCGTCCAGCCGCGCTCCTTCGCGTCGTCCTCACCGACCAGGAACCCGTCCGACCCGAACTCGGCCTTCCCCGCGACCGTCTCCAGCCGCCCGGCCCGCTCCACGGCGGCCGCTTCGCCCGCCACGTACCGGACCTCCTCGCCGCCGATCTCGGCGCGCCCCCCGTAGACCGTCGCGGCGTCCTCCACGCCCGGCACCTTCTCCAGCGTCCCGGCGACGCCGTCGCCCACGGACGCGCCCGCCATGGCGCCGCCGGCCGCCTGCACGATGTAGTCCGCGCCGAACTGCTCCTCGATCTGCCGGTCGACCGACGTCCGCATCGTGGCGCCCAGCACGTTCACCACCGTGATCAGCGCCAGGCCGATCATCAGCGCCGCCGCCGTCGCCGCCGTCCGCCGCGGGTTCCGCAGCGCGTTGCGCCGCGCCAGCCGGCCCGGCGCCCCCAGCAGCCGCGCGAACGGCGCGCCCAGCACCGTCACGACCGGCACGCTGATCACCGGCGCGAGCATCGTGACACCGATGAACACCGCGAACGCGCCGCCGCCGACCAGCGCCACCGCGCCGTTGCCGGACCCCGCGAGCCCCGCCGCGATCAGCGCCGCGCCCGCCGCCGTCAGCAGCGACCCGAGCGCCACCCGGATCCGCAGCGACCGCTGCGGCAGCGCGACGTCGTCCCGCATCGCCGCCACCGGCGGGATCTTCGCGGCGCGCCGCGCCGGGAAGTACGCCGACACGACCGTCACGACGATCCCGACCGCGTACGACCAGATCACCGGCGACGCCGTGAACACCAGCGCCGCGTCCAGCCCGGCGACGCCCTGCAGCGCCACCGCCAGCCCGGCCCCGGCCGCCAGGCCCAGCGTGGACCCCACGACGCCGACCGCGACGGCCTCGCCCAGCACCGCCCGCGTCACCTGCGGGCGGGCCGCGCCGATCGCCCGCAGCAGCGCCAGCTCACGCGTCCGCTGCGCCACCAGCATCGAGAACGTGTTGAAGATGATGAACGCCCCGACGAACACCGAGATCAGCGCGAACACCAGCATGAACGTCCGGAAGAACCCCATGGCCGCCGCGATGTCGGACTTGGTCTCCTCGCGCAGCTGATCCCCGGTGATCGCCTCGAACCCGTCCGGCAGCACCGCGGCGACCCGGTCGCGCAGCTCGCTCTCCGACGGCCCCGCAGACTCCATCTGCAGGTCGGTGAAGTACCCGGGCCGCAGCAGCAGCTTCTGCGCCGTCGCCGTGTCGAACGCGGTGACCGACGCGCCCATCAGGTCGCCGGTGTCGATCAGCCCGACGACCGTCATCGGCCGCACCGGCCCGGACGTGACGACCTGGACGGTGTCGCCGATCCCGAACCCGGCGTCCTCCGCCGTGGCGGAGTCCAGCGCCACCTCCGCCGGCCCGCGCGGCGCGCGTCCCGACGACATCGTGAACGCGGGGTCCTCGGCCCAGTTCACGCCGATCTTCGGCACCCCCTGCTCGGCGGGCGGCCCGGCGAGCTTCCCGTCGCGGCCCAGCACCCCCGCGAACCCGGTGACGTTGCCGATGACGTTCTCCGCGCCGTCGACCCGCCGCACCGACTCCACGACCGCCGCCGGCAGCGGACGCCCGCCGCCGCCCTCGTCGGTCGCCCGGACGCTCACCGCCACGTTCTGCCCGATCCGGCTGAACATGTCGTCGAACTGGCGGTTCATGCTGTCGGTGAAGATCAGCGTGCCGGCCACGAACGCCACGCCGAGGATCACCGCGACGGCCGTCAGCACCAGCCTGATCTTGTGCGCCGCGAGGTTGCGGAGCGTGACCCTCGCCATCATCGGGCCGCGCCCTCCGCCCCGTCCTCACCCGCACGGGCCGCCCCGGCCCCGCCCGCGGGGGCCGCGTCGAAGCCCTTCATCCGCTCCAGCACCCGGTCCGCGGTCGGCTCCGCCATCGTGTCCACGATCCGCCCGTCGGACAGGAACAGCACCTGGTCGGAGTACGCCGCCGCCGACGGGTCGTGCGTCACCATCACGATCGTCTGGCCCATCTCCCGCACCGACGCCCGCAGGAACGCCAGCACCTCCGCGCCCGACCGCGAGTCCAGGTTCCCCGTCGGCTCGTCCGCGAAGATGATCTCCGGGCGGGACGCCAGCGCCCGCGCGCACGCCACCCGCTGCTGCTGCCCGCCCGACAGCTCCGTCGGCCGGTGCTTCAGCCGCGGCCGCAGCCCCACCGTGTCGATCACCCGGTCCAGCCACGCCGCGTCGGGCCTGCGGCCCGCGATGTCCATCGGCAGCGTGATGTTCTCCAGCGCCGTCAGCGTCGGCACCAGGTTGAACGCCTGGAACACGAACCCGATCTTGTCGCGGCGCAGCCGGGTCAGCTGCTTGTCCTTCAGCCGGGTCAGGTCGGTGTCGCCGACGAAGACCGAACCCGAGTCGACCGAGTCCAGCCCCGCCATGCAGTGCATCAGCGTCGACTTCCCCGACCCGGACGGCCCCATGACCGCCGTGAAGCGCCCGCGGGGGATCCCCACCGACACCGCGTCGAGCGCGACGACGCGGGCGTCCCCGCGCCCGTACACCTTCGAGATCTGCTCCGCCCGCGCGGCGACATCGCCCGTCCCGGGGCCGGTCCCCGGCGCGGATCGCGCATCGGCGGTCGATGGGGCGGTGTTCGTCACGAGAACTCCTGTAGGGGTGAGATGAGCGGTGAACACGGAAACCGCCGGATCGTCCGGCGGTCCGCTACCGAAAACCCTAGGAGTCCGGGACGCGCGAAAGATGCCCCCACGGAAGGGAATCGGCCGTCCACCCAACGCAGGACGGCGCTCCGGGCCACTCGTCCTCCCGGAGTAGGAAACCCCTGCCCCGAAGGCAGGGGAACCCTCCGGGAACACCCCCGGCCCCCGCCCCGTCACCGCAGGCCACGGGCCCGCGGCGCCCCTGAGGCCCGCCTTCCCCCGGCCGCCCCGCCCCCTTCGACACGGGGGAGAGGGCGGGGGAGGGAAGCGGAGACTCAGGACTGGCCGGGCCGGCTCATCCCCGTCTCGTAGGCGTACACCACCGCCTGCACACGGTCGCGCAGCCCCAGCTTCGCCAGCACGTTCCCCACATGCGTCTTCACCGTCGTCTCGCTGACCACCAGCTCCGCCGCGATCTCCGCGTTCGACTGCCCGCGCGCCACGTGCGCCAGCACCTCCCGCTCCCGCTCGGTCAGCGTGTCCAGCCCCGGCGGCGGCGCCGAGTCCCGCGCCGCGGGAAGCCGCGTCGCGAACTTGTCCAGCAGCCGCCGCGTCACGCTCGGCGCCACGATCGCGTCCCCCGCCGCCACGATCCGGATCGCCTGCACCAGGTCCTCCGGCGGCGAATCCTTCAGCAGGAACCCGCTCGCCCCCGCACGGACCGCCTCGATCACGTACTCGTCCAGATCGAACGTCGTCAGGATCAGCACCCGCGGATCGTGCGACGCCGCACCGTCCCGGATGATCCGCCGCGTCGCCTCGATCCCGTCCACGCCCGGCATCCGGATGTCCATCAGCACCACGTCCGGCAGCAGCGACCGCGTCAGCTCCACCGCCGCCGCGCCGTCCCCGGCCTCGCCCACCACCGCGATGTCCGGCTCGGCCTCCAGAATCAGCCGGAAACCCGTCCGCAGCAGCGGCTGGTCGTCCACCAGCAGCACCCGCACCGCGCTCATCGCGCCGCCCCGTCCATCGTCCCGGCTCCTCGCCTCACACCGTTCACCACCGGCATCCGCCGCCCGACCCCGATCCGTCCGCTCCCGGCCCGGCCACTCCCGAACCGCCGCCCGCCGCCGGCCCGCTCACCGCCGGCCCCCTCACGCCTGCTCATGCCCGTCCCCGCTCATGCCCGACAACCTACGCCTCCAGCGGGAAACGGGCCCGCACCCCGAAACCGCCGCCCACTCGCGGCCCAATCCGCAGCTCGCCACCGTACAGCGCCACCCGCTCGTACATCCCGACCAGCCCGTGCCCCGGACGCGCCTCGTCCCCCGCCATGATCGTCGCCGTCCCCGGCCCGTCGTCCTCGATCTCCACCGTCAAATGATCATCGGTGTAGTACAGCCGCACCCACGCCCGCGCCTGCGCCCCCGCGTGCTTCAGCGTGTTCGTCAACGCCTCCTGGATCAACCGGAACGCCGCGACGTCCACCCCCGGCGACGGCGTCCGCGCCTCACCCTCGATCCACAGCTGCACCGACAACCCCGTCTCCCGCACATGGTCCAGCAACTCGCCCAGATCACCCAGCCCCGGCTGCGGCGCCAACTCGCCCCCCGCCCGCTCCATGTCCCGCTCCGTCCGCAGCACCCCCACGATCCGCCGCATCTCGCTCAGCGCCGTCCGCCCCACCTCCTCGATCGTCGACATCGCGTCCCGCGCGCTGTCGGCGTCCCGATCGATGATCCGCCGCGCCGCCCCCGCCTGCACCGTCATCACGCTCACATGATGCGCCACCACATCGTGCAGCTCCCGCGCGATCCGCGAACGCTCCTCGATCCGCGCCGCCCGCGCGTCCGTCCCCCGCGCCCGCTCCAACCGCGCCGCCCGATGCTCCAACTCCGCGAAATACGCCCGCCGCAACCGCAGATTCCGCCCCAGCATCCACACACCGATCACCAGCGCGCAATCCGTCAAGAACACCATCGGCGACATCGGAACCGGCAACGCCACCAGCAGCACCACGAAATACACGACCGCCAGCACCCCGCCGAGCGCGCTCTGCGCCAACCCCCGATGCGCCGCCACCCCGTACACCGCCACCAGGAACGCCACCACATCCGGCACCGACGGCGGATACCCCAGCGCCGCCAGCACCGCCCCGCCCGCCACGATGAACAGCAGCACCGGCAGCGGCGCCCGCCGCCGCCACGTCAGCGCCATCGCCACCACCGCCACCAGCGCACCGCACAGCACGTCCGGCGGCGTGAACACCGACCCGTACCCCTCCGCCCCCACATCGGAGAGGTACAACTGCGGCAGCCCCACCAGCAGCAACCCAGCCGCCAGCAGCGCGTCGGCGGCCGACGGACGCGCCTGCAACCAGGCGCGGAAGGCGAGAAGACCACGGATGCGGGGTGACACGATTCTCACCCTAGGACGTCACGCCAGGTCGAGACCCCTCCTGAACGCGGATCTGCGGTCATCCCCAAGAAGGAGACCGCACCGCCCCGACCGACCCGCACGGGTTACAGATCGTCCCGCTCACCCGCCGCACCGCCCGGCACCGCCGCGGCCCCGCCCTCCAGATCGGCCGGCGACGGACGCCCCACCGGCACCACCGGCAACGGCGGGGGAGTGCCCCCGAACTCCGGGCACCGCTCGCGATGGTCGCACCAGTCGCACAACCGCCCCCGCCGCGACCGCCACTCCCCGGTGTCCATCGCCCGCCGGATCGCCTCCCACAGCGCCTCCACCTTCCGCTGCGTCGCCCGCAGATCCGCCTCGTCCGGCTCGTACCGCAGCACCTCGCCGTTCCCCAGATACATCAACTGCAGCAACCGCGGCACCCGCCCCCGCAGCCGCCACAACACCAGCGCATAAAACTTCATCTGGAACAGCGCCCGCGCCTCGAAATCCGCACGCGGCGCCGTCCCCGTCTTGTAATCCACGATCCGCACATCACCGGTCGGCGCCACGTCCACCCGGTCGATGTACCCCCGCAGCTTCAACCCCGAGTCCAGCACCGTCTCCACGAACAGCTCGCGCTCCGCCGGCTCCAGCCGCCGCGGATCCTCCAACGTGAAATACCGCTCCACCATCCGCCGCGCCTGCGCCAGCCACTCGTCCCGCTCGGCGTCCCCCGCCTCGCCCTCCCCGAACAACCCCGCCAGCTCCGGCTCCGCCTCCAGCAGCCGCTCCCACTCCGGCCCCAGCATCGCCAGCGCCGCCTCCGGCGTCCGCCCGCCCGTCGGCAGATCGAACAACCGCTCCAGCACCGCGTGCACCAGCGTCCCCCGCACCGCCGCCGCACTCGGCCGCTCCGGAATCCGATCGATCACCCGGAACCGGTACAGCAGCGGACACGTCATGAAATCGCCCGCCCGCGACGGCGACAACGACCCCACCACCGGCACACCCCCCGGCCCGCCGCCCCCCGCAGGAGAAGGAGAAGGAACATCAGGCCCACCCGCGCGCCGGCCACCGGCCTCGGTCGTCGTCATGGCACAGCAGCGTAGGCGACCACCCCGACGAAACACCGCAACCCCGCGCCCCCACCGGACGCGCGACACCCCCAACAGGGCCGTAGCATCGGTGACGTGACACACAGCGCGCCCCCGAACCCGGGCAAGACCCCGCCCACCGGCCACGACGACGGCCGCACACCCCGCCCCGGCCTCTACTTCGGCCGCCCCTTCGGCGTCCCCGTCTTCGTCTCGCCGAGCTGGTTCCTGGTCGCCGTCCTCGTCACCGTCATGTTCGAAGGACAAGTCAACGACATCGTCGAACGCCCCGCCAGCTACGCCGTCGCGTTCGCCTACGCCGTCCTCCTCTACGGCTCCGTCTTCGTCCACGAACTCAGCCACGCCGTCACCGCCCGCGTCCTCGGCCTCCCCGTCCGCTCCGTCACCCTCCACATCCTCGGCGGCGAGACCTCCATCGAACGCGAAGCCCCCACCCCCGGCCGCGAATTCCTCATCGCCTTCGCCGGCCCCCTCGTCAACCTCGTCCTCGCCGGACTCGGCCTCCTCGCCCACGCCCTCCTCCCCCTCCCCGACGTCGCCCTCCTCCTCGTCGACGCCCTCACCTTCGCCAACCTCCTCGTCGGCGTCTTCAACCTCCTCCCCGGCCTCCCCCTCGACGGCGGCCGCCTCGTCCGCGCCGCCGTCTGGAAAGCCACCGGCCACAGCCGCAGCGGCGCCATCATCGCCGGCTGGGTCGGCCGCGCCGTCGCCGTCGCCGCCCTCCTCGCCGGCGCCTACCTCGCCGCCTACCCCGCCTCCGACCAGACCACCGGCGGCGGCACCGGCTTCGGCTGGCTCGCCCTCCTCTGGTCCGCCCTCGTCGCCTCCTTCATCTGGGTCGGCGCCACCCAGGCCATCCGCGCCGAACACGTCCGCGACCGCATCCCCCTGCTGTCCGCCCGCCGCCTCGCCCGCCGCGCCACCCTCGTCACCCCCGACACACCCCTCGCCGAAGCCGTCCGCCGCGCCCACGCCGACCACGCCGGCGCCCTCGTCGTCGTCGACCACGACGGCGCCCCCCGCGGCCTCGTCAGCGAGAAAGCCGTCACCCAGACCCCCGAACACCGCCGCCCCTGGATCACCGTCGCCGACCTCTCCCGCGCCGTCGACCCCGACGACGCCCTCCCCGCCGACCTCCGCGGCGAAGCCCTCCTCGAAGCCCTCCGCCGCGCCCCCGCCGCCGAATACCTGCTCCTCGAACCCGACGGCCGCGTCTACGGCGTCCTC